>NZ_DCAO01000096.1:16472-20091 GCF_002311515.1 Thalassospira sp. UBA1131 | reverse complement strand
CTGCCATCGCTTGATAGCGTGAAAAATGTCGGCATTACGCTGCGCCGTGAAGTGTCCCCGGCCTATGCCCAGGACATCAAACGGTATCTCACCTTCCATCGTGATCTGGTGAAACATCTGGCCGACCGGTTCGATGACATGACCCTGATGGCCCAGGGCGAACCCGAAGAGAAAAAGCTCGTCTTTGGCAGCAACGCCCAGCGCGAAGAAGCCATGCAGGCGCTCAAAAACAACGACTGGGTCAAGAACTGGTATCTCGATGACACGATGGAACGCCTCTATCGCGAGAAACTGTTCTATTCCGATGTCGTATCCGATTACGAGGATCTGGTGCGGACCAAGGATTGCGTGCTGGGCTATCGCCTGCACGGCAATCTGATGGCGCTGTCGAACGGTGTTCCGTCGATTTACTTCACCTATGACAGCCGCACGGTCGAATTCGCCGAAACCTATCAGATCCCGTCCTATGACGTGTTCTCGGAAAAGGAATTCGTGCTCGAGGATTACTGGAATCAGGATCTGTTCGACAAGTTCAACCGCGCCTGGTTCCAGACCTATCGCGAAATGGCGCAGTTCCTGACCGAAAACAACATCGATCACAAAATGGTCGATGTCATGAAAGCTGATACGCAGCCTCAGCGAAAGGTCGCGTGATCCCACCCGGTATGGCCGTTCTGGCGACCCGGATCGGGATCGCCGGGCGGCCGTGCCTTCCAAAGCAGCCTGAACCAAAACAGGCAACATCAACAAGGAGACACGGCAATGACTGTACTTGTAACAGGTGGCGCAGGGTATATCGGCAGTCACGCGGCACTTGCACTTCTCGATGGCGGGCGCGATGTCGTCGTGCTGGACAATCTAAGTCAGGGGCATCGCTGGGCAGTGCCAACCGGGGCGGCGTTCGTTGAAGGTGATTGTGGCGACGAGGATCTGGTGCGTCGTGTCATCGCCGAACATGACGTGACGGCGATCATGCATTTTGCCGGGTCGATCATTGTACCGGACTCGGTCATCTATCCGCTGGAATATTACCGCAACAATACGGTCAATTCGCGTGCGCTTTTGCAAGTTGCTGTGGATAGCGGCGTAAAGCATTTCATCTTTTCCTCGACCGCGGGGGTTTATGGCGAACCAAAAGCCACCCCGATTAACGAGGACTTCGCCCTTAAGCCGATCTCGCCCTATGGCACATCAAAAATGATGACCGAAAAGATGTTGGCCGATGCCGCCATCGCCCATGATTTGCGCTATGTCGCGCTGCGTTACTTCAATGTTGCCGGCGCCGACCCCAAAGGCCGTTCCGGCCAGACATCGCGCAAGGCAACCCATCTGATCAAGATCGCAAGCCAGGCGGCAACAGGTACGCGTCCGCAAATGGCCATTTACGGCGAAGATTACGAAACCCCCGATGGCACCTGCATTCGCGATTACATCCATGTCTCCGACCTCGCCAATGCCCATGTTCTGGCCCTTGAATATCTTGAACGCGGCGGCGAAAGCGACGTGATGAACTGTGGTTATGGGCGCGGTTTCTCGGTGCGCGAAGTGATCGGTGCGGTCAAAAAGGTCTCTGGCGTTGATTTCGAGGTTGAACTTGCCGACCGTCGCCCCGGTGATCCGGCAGCCCTGATAGCTGCGGCCGATCGTATTCGCCAAAAACTCGGCTGGACCCCGGTTCATGATGACCTAGAAGACATCGTGCGCCATGCCCTTGATTGGGAACAAAGCCTTAAATCCCGCGAGGTCAGTGCGGCTTAACCGCATCTCGCAAGACCTGCACTTCCAAACACGAGCAACGGTTCGAAACAACGTCAAAAATGACACGAACCAAACACGCAGGAGCATAAAATGGCACCCGAACTCCCCACCGGGGGGCGCAAGCCCCGTATTGGCGTATTGATGCCCGCTGGCCGTCTTGAGGGCAATCTTGGTGTTGTCACCCACACCTATAATGCGCCGGAAAAGGCAAAGACCTTATTCACCAATATCGGTGACTGCTTTGTCTATGATTCCTCGCTGCGCATTCTCGACTATTCCGAACTTTTTCCGATCTATGTGCCCTCAGACGGCAATATTTCGGAAACCCAGATCGAACAGATCAATCGGCTGGATTACATCTTTCTGCGCGGATCGAACTATATCAACACCAACGGTCAATGGGACCCGATCACAGCGGTTCTTGAAAAAACCAAGGTGCCCGTGATTGCCTTTGGCATCGGTGTTCAGGTTCCCGACAATTCCGACGAATATGTCAATGAATCGACCAGGCGGTTCTTGAATCTGGTTGCAGATCGCTCGGCATCGATTGGCGTGCGCGGCAATCTGTCGAAAAAGGCGCTGAATTCAATCGGGATCAAAAATGTCCGCATCTTTGGCTGCCCGACGGTGTTCCGCCATTGCAAACCGGAACTGAAATTACGCCGGGTTGATGCCGCATCGATCAAAAGGCTGGGCTTTACCCTGCGCCGCAAGACGCACGGTTTCCAGACACAGCAACGCTTTATGCTGCGCACATTGGCCGAACGCTATGACACGGAAATCCTGTGTGCCGGCGAGCTTGAAGAAAAGCAAATCTATTACGCGCGATCCAAACAGGTCGAAAATGACGCGGCTGTCATGGACGAGGCGGTCAAAAAGCTGACTGCGGAAAAGTGGTTCTACGGCCCCAGGGATCCGTTGCTGGACCTCTATAAATCATCGCTTTCGGTGTTTGAAAGTGTCGCTGATTTTGAACGGGCCGAACAGAACCTTGATGCGGTGACCGGCTATCGCCTGCATGGCAATTTGCTGGCCTTGGCCAACGAAGTTCCGGCCCTTTATGTCACCTATGACACGCGCACCCGCGAATTTGTCAAAACGCTTGGCATTCCGTTCGTGGATGGTCGCTACATGGACAAATTCTCGTTCGAGGAAGCCTGGGATAACGCCGATTTCGATCTGTTTGAGCAGACCTATCAGAAGCGTTTTGGCGATCTGAAAAACTTCCTTGAAGAAAACAGCATGGCACACCGTCTGGGCAGTACCCCGGCCCCATACGTCGCAGAGGCGGCGTGACCTTGCTGTCTGGTGCGTGGCGTAACCCCCAGTAACGCCACGCACCACACTTTCTCATTTGATTTGCAAAGCTGGCGGGTAAAACCTTGGGCACACTTCGTTTCTCAAAACGCATCACAGGTCTCTTGGCATTCCTGATCGGCTTGTCGGTCGGTGGCATGTTTGGCTGGAACCCGGATTTGCTGGCCGCCGAGGTAACTGTTTCAGGCACCGAAACCGTCATCTTTGATAGCGACGTCACCGGATGTGACAACCATCATCTGCCCGATTCACCAGCCCGTGCCTTTCGCAACAATCAGGGCCAAATGGTTCTGTTTGCCCCGAACTTTCAGAACCGGGCCTTTGTTGGTTATGGCTTTAACAGCCTGAAACCCGATTGCGACAGCCGCTTCAAGGCCGCGGGCAAGGCGGTCCCGGAACTGCTTGATGACCGCACCTGGCTTCAGGCGATCTATACCCGTGACGGGCGCGATGTTTATGCCCTGGGCAGTGCCAGTTTCATGCCCTATCGCCATGACATGCCGTGCAAGGGCCGGACAAAACGCACTGATTGCTGGATCAATGG
>NZ_DCAO01000096.1:16112-16330 GCF_002311515.1 Thalassospira sp. UBA1131 | reverse complement strand
GAACCCTATCGCGATGATCGCAAACGCGCGCCAAGCTATGTGACGGTGACCAACATCATCTCCTGGCAGAACTACTATTACGCCATTGTCTGGCGTCGGGCCGATAACTGGGAAGAGTCGCGCAATTGTCTGGTACGCGCCCCGATTGATGATCCCAAACGATGGGATGTCTGGAACGGCTCAAGCTTCGAGCTGGCCGCAACCCTGACCGATCAGGG
>NZ_DCAO01000096.1:0-16017 GCF_002311515.1 Thalassospira sp. UBA1131 | reverse complement strand
CTGGTCCGCCACGAAGGATCAAACAGTTTCATCACGGTCTACCTTCATCGCATCCGCAAAAAGGGCGAGCCCGACATTGCCGGCTTTTTCTATTCGTCCTCGACGGATCTCAAAAACTGGTCGGAACCCAAACTGCTCTATCGCCAGCCCTTGCAACGCGACGCGGCAGAAGGCGAAACCTTTTCGGCCTATCCGTCGATCATCGACGAAGACAGCACAGATCGTCTGTTTGGCACGGTTGATGACGAGGCCAGCCTCGTTTTCGTCCGTCTTGTCCCGAAACCCTACAAGGATCGCTGGCGTGTACCGCGCCAACTGATCCGTGTTCCGATCTCGATCAAGGAGTAATGAACAATGCCTGTCGAATTTACCGCGTTTGATATCGAAGGTCCGGTTTTGTTTGTGCCCAACCGACATCGGGACAAACGCGGTGTTTTTGCTGAAACCTTTCGCTATGACGATTTCTGCGAGGTGGTGGGCGATATTGATCTGGTGCAGGAAAACCATTCGATCAGCGTTCCGATCAACACCATCCGCGGCCTGCATTTCCAGACCTGCCCCTATGCCCAGGGCAAACTGATCCGCGTGACACAAGGTGCCATCCTTGATGTCGCGGTCGATATCCGCCCGCTCTCCGCGACCTTTGGTAAACACATCAAGATCGAGCTCAGTGCAGAAAACTGGTACCAGCTCTGGATCCCCGAAGGCTTCGCCCACGGCTTCAAAACGCTCAAGCCCGACACCCACGTCATGTACAAGGCATCGAACTATTACAGTCCCGACCATGATCGCGGCATTGCCTGGAACGATCCCGATCTTGGTATCGACTGGCAGCTTTACGGCCAGCAGGCGGTGGTGTCCGAAAAGGACAGCAGACAGCCTCTATTGTCCGATCTGGACCCTGAGGCCCTTGGACCCATGGGGCGCACGCCGCCAAACCACGATTTCACACCGCTTAATCTCAACCGCGCGAATGTCACGGTTTTAAGTGCCAATCCATCGTGATTGGCCCACCGTGACATTATTGGGTGCGCACGGGTTGCCCATCCAGTCTCCCTGTCCGATGCGCACTCAATCGGGAAATGGGCCCGTTATCGGGCCCATTTCTTGAAACACGCTATCCTAACCAACCACATTGAAGTCCGGGCCATACGGGTATCCGGTGATGTTTTCATTGCCGTCTTCGGTAATCACCAGAATGTCATGCTCGCGATATCCACCGGCCCCCGGGTTGCCCTCGGCAATGGTTAGCATCGGCTCCATGCTGATCACCATGCCGGGCTCAAGTTTGGTGTCGATATCTTCACGCAGCTCAAGCCCGGCTTCCCGGCCATAATAGTGCGACAGCACGCCAAAGCTGTGCCCGTAACCAAATGTGCGATATTGCAGCAAATCCCGCTCGGCAAAGAAGGTGTTGATCTGCTCTGTCACCTGCGCGCAGGACGCACCGGGTTTAAGCAAGCTCATGCCATATTCATGGGCCGCGACATTGGCCTCCCAGATTTTCAGGCTGGCCACATCGACCTCGCCGACAAACAGCGTGCGTTCGAGTGCTGTGTAATAACCCGAAATCATCGGAAACGTGTTAAGCGACAGGATATCCCCACGCCTAAGCTTGCGCGCGGTTACCGGGTTATGCGCCCCGTCGGTATTGATGCCTGACTGGAACCAGACCCACGTATCGCGATATTCCGCATGCGGGAACCGCTTGGCGATTTCAAGTTCCATCGCATCGCGCCCGGCCATGGCAACATCAATCTCGCGCACCCCTTCCTTGATCGCATCCCGGATGGCATAGCCACCGACATCGGCAACCTGCGCGCCATGACGGATCAGGGCAATCTCGGCCGGTGATTTATGCATGCGCTGGCGCATGGTGGCCGGCGCAATATCGTGACTGCTGGCAGGCTTAAGGAACTCATCCAGAAGCGCCTTTTGCACAAGGCTCAGATGATCGCCCTCATAACCAATCACTTTGCCCGGCCCGGTCACCGAAAGAATGGCCCGCCAGTAATTATTTCGCGCCCAGTCGGTATAGGTGATGTTATCGCCATGACAGCGCCGCCACGGCTGGGCGGCATCAATCCCCGCACTGATCGTGACACTTTCAGATGCGGTCACGACAAGCCCGTAAGGCCGGCCAAAGGCGCAATAGAGGAAGCCTGAATAATAGGCGATGTTATGCATGGAGGTGAAAACACAGGCCTCAACACCGGTGTCATTCATGATCTTGCGCAAGCCCGCAAGACGGGCGTCATATTCGGCCGCCTCAAACGGCAGCACGCGGTCACCTTGGTGAAAACGGTAAAATTCCGGGCGATCCATAAGCGCGTTCCCTTTTTTACGCGTTGCGCATGCAAAGGGACAAAGACCTCCCCCTGTCATGACAACGACAAAGCAAGATCCCGGCGTTCAGGATATGTATGGTGATGGATTGGGCGCGTGCTTCTGATCGTTCTAACGCTGGCGACGCCATCGCCTGCCCACCCGGACATATTGAGAGATGGGCGCAAGTTGGCAAGCAAAATCTGCATCGCCATATCATTGATCACAGTCACCCGCCGCACGTTCGGATATGGTCGCGGCCATCACATCTCTTAGCAGCGGCGTTACCATACGTTCGTATGATAAATCTGGCGATTTAAAGTACTTTATTAACGGCTTGGCGCTTTACTGTCAGAGAATAAGCAAAAACCGCGAGCAATAACGGATATTCGGCGTGGCAGAAGAAAACGACGATAACGAACAAGGCGGCAGGACAGCGGCCAACGCAGCGATGAAACGCATCGCCGAAAAGGAACTGCGCGAGATCCGTAAACGTCAGCGCCGCAAACGCATGATCGTGTTCGGCCTGAGCTTCTCCTTGCTGTTCCTTGCCATCTTCGGCAGCCTGTTTACGATCAAGTCCAACCTTGATCTCAGCCGCAATATGGTGCGCAGCCCCGAAGTCCGTATTCTGGGGTATGACGGTGCGCTGCTTGAAACCATCAAGGGCCACTATAGCCAGGATGTCTCGCTGACCACCTTGCCCGAACGGGTTCAGAACGTTTTTGTCGCTGCCACCGATCCGACGTTTTTTGATCATCTGGGGGTTTCGGGTGCGGATGTCGCGCGCATGTTCAGCACCGAAAACGCGCCTGGCTCAACCATCACGATGAAGGTCGCGCGCAGCTTTTTTAAAACCAAGGACAGCGGCCCGGGCCGCCACATCCAGGAATTTCTTGTCGCCCTCTGGCTGGAATGGAGCTTCAGCAAGAAGACCATTTTGCGAAGCTACCTTGAACGCGCCTATGTCGGGCGCGGTATCTTTGGCATCTCGGCGGCATCGCGTCTTTGGTATGGCGGGCCTGCCGAACGCATGACCCTGCATCAGGCCGCTGTTCTGGCCGCCGCCATCAGCGATCCTGAAACCTTCAATCCGCTGTTTTATCCGCGCGAAACCGCCGAAGAAGCCAACAAGATTTTGGCCCGTCTCGCACAATACAAGTTTATCGAGGCGGATCGCGTGTCGGCCCTGACCTTGCTCGAACCGAAACTTGATGTGCAGTACGAAGAAAACGTCCTGTCGGGCTATGTCGTTGATATGGTGCTTGAAGAAGTCGCCGATATTGTCGGCTACAGCAGCCGCGACATTGATGTGCTCACCAGCATCGACTGGAAAATTCAAAATCTGGCACAGGAAATTGTGCCGGAAATCGCAGAACTGCGCTTTAAACCGCGCGGCGCGTCACAGACGGGATTGCTGTCCATCAGCCCCGAAGGCCGCATTCGCGCCCTGATCGGCGGGCTGAAATATTCACCCTTCCAGCGCAACCGGGTCACCGATGTCCGCCATTCGCCCGGGCGGATGATCAAGATCGCGACCTATTACTATGCGCTCAATGAAAACAGTGATCCGGCCCAATGGGTGCGCGATAACCGCATGGCGGTGGGCGGCTGGCGTCCGATCAACCCGGATCACGACTATATGGGCATGATTTCACTGCGCGAGGCATTTGTGCGTGATGTCAACACGGTGCCAACCAACCTTGCCGATCACTTTGGCCTGTTGAATGTCCGCCAATATGCCCACAATATCGGCATCAAAAGCCCGCTATCGAGTGATATCAGAACCGTCGTCGGCCTTGATCCGGTAACAATCAGCGACGTCACAGCCATTCATGCCTTGCCGCAAAATTCCGGCAAACCACCCCAGATGACCCTGATTAACCGGGTGTCCTATACGGGCGATAATAGCACCCCCCCTGTTTATCAGCGGGTCGAGGAAGTGCAGGAAAAACGCCTGACCGACGAGGGGATTCAGGCGTCCTACGTTTTGTTTGCCAGTGTCACCGACCCGCAAGTGCGTCTGGATCGTCCGTTTGCCGGATACGGCACGGTGGCCGGTGGCCGGACCGATGCATGGTATGTCGGGTTCTCGTCCGATCTGATCACAACCGTCTGGGCGGGGAATGACAATCGGTCACAGATGGATGTCCGCGGCGAGGTAGAACTTGCGTCTTTGTGGCGGTTATTTATGCTGGAAGCGCATGATGGTTTACCCATCCGTTCCATGGTCCGTGCATCGTCTGAACGCCGTCGCGCAGCCGATGGCGTCAAGGATCTGTGGAAAATGGGTCAAGTTGACAGTGCAAACGGACAATAACGGATAAAACCGTCGCAAAACGGGGAGACGGGGGACTCCCTCCTCGGTTGGGACATAAAAATTGAAATTCGCCGGAAAATGCGGCGCTATCGCCTGTCAGACGCACTTTGGGGTTGTGCGGATATGACGGGCCGGTTGGCGTGTGCACGGCCCGGACCAGACCGATAGGTGCTTTTGTGGCCCAAAGAGAATTCAAAAGGAAAAAGAGCGTCCGCAAAGGCGCAACAGGTTCCAAAAAGCCGAAAAAGCGCGTCAGCAGTTCGGGCAAGAAAGGCGGCAGTCTTTTTGCCCGTCTGGGCGATATGATTCCGGGGCCCGAAGCCATTGCCAAATTCATCGTGCTGGGCTCGATCTGGGTCATGGTTCTGGGCGGCGGGGTTGTTGCCTATTACGGCTATGGTCTGCCCGACAAGGTCAGCTTTGATGTCGCCAGTGAACGCAAACCGTCCATCCGCGTGATTAGTATCGATGGCCAAAACCTCGCGGCCTATGGCAACCGCTATGGCAACCCGGTCGAGGTCCGCAACCTTCCCGACTATGTCGGTCAGGCGTTTGTTTCCATCGAAGACCGCCGTTTTTATGACCATTTCGGGATTGATGTCGTCGGCATCATGCGCGCGGCATGGGCCAACCTGACCGCTGGCCGCATTGCCGAGGGCGGCAGCACCATCACCCAGCAGCTGGCCAAAAACCTGTTCCTGTCACCGGAACGCTCCTTTGGCCGCAAGATCGAAGAAGTGCTTCTGGCCATCTGGCTGGAATTCAAATTCGATAAGCAGCAAATCCTCTCGCTTTATCTCAACCGCATCTATTTCGGATCGGGCGTCTATGGCATCGATGCCGCTGCGCGCCATTATTTCGGCACCGATCCTAGGCGCCTGAACCTGTATGAAGCCGCCGTACTGGCAGGCCTGCCCAAGGCACCAAGTCGCTATAACCCGATGGTCGATCCGAAACTTGCGGCCGAACGCGCCAATGTCGTGCTGGAAGCCATGGCATCGACCGGTGCGCTGACCAAGGCACGCGCCGAACGGGCCAAACAGACCCGGGTCCGCACCGCACGTGCTGCACAGGCAGGGCCGGGGGTGCGCTATTTCACTGATTGGGTGCTTGATCGTGTGAAAGATTATGTCGGCTATGTCGATCAGGATCTTCTGGTTTATACCACGCTTGATTCCCGTCTTCAGGCCATCGCCGAAGAAAACCTTCTGCGTGCACTCGCCAGTAACGGGGCCAAGGAACACCATGTCGGTCAGGCCGCCCTTCTGGCGATGACCCCCGATGGGGCCGTGCGTGCCATGGTTGGCGGTCGTGACTACTACGAAAGCCAGTATAACCGTGTGACACAGGCCCGCCGCCAGCCGGGCTCGGTGTTCAAGCTGTTTGTCTATCTCGCCGGGCTTGAAAACGGCTTTGGCTCGAATGACTGGATGCGCGACGGCCCGATTGTCATTGATGGCTGGGAGCCGCGCAACTTTGATCGCAAACACCACGGCACCATGTCGATCCGCGATGCGGTGGCAACCTCGAACAACTCGATCGCGGTCCAGCTCTCGCTTGAAGTCGGTCTCGACAAGGTTATTCAGAAGGCGCGTGACATGGGTGTGTCTTCGGAACTCAAACCGGAACCAAGCCTGGCCCTCGGCACCAGCGAAGTCTCGATGCTTGAGCTCACCGGCGCCTATGCGATTGTTGCCAATGGCGGCTTTGCCGTCTTCCCGCACGCGGTCAGCAAGATCACCGGCAAGGGTGGCGAAGTGCTGTATGAACGCTCTGACGACTTCCCGGTCCGTCTGATGAACCCGCTGCATGCCGGGGAAATGAACAACATGCTGGCCGCCGTGGTGTCCAAGGGGACAGGGCGCAACGCCATCATCGACCGCCCGTCGGCGGGCAAGACCGGTACGACATCGGATTACCGCGATGCCTGGTTCATCGGCTACAGCTCCGATCTTGTCGCAGGCATCTGGATGGGCAATGACGATGGCAGCCCGATGGATGAACAGGTCACCGGCGGTGCCCTTCCGGCCGCACTCTGGCGTGACTTCATGCTGCACGCCCACCAAAACATCCCGGTCCGATCGCTTGGCAAGGCCGCACTCGCACGCTCCAAAAAGATCGGCGAAGACGACAGCTGGCGCGACTTCACCGCCGGCTACAGTTCGGGGAATACCAAGCAGTAAGGCACCTCAACTGTCTTTGACGAAATTACAGGCGGCCTTTGGGCCGCCTGTTTTCGTTCAACCCCTTTGCCCGCTCCGTCCCGCCGCATCCCATCCGTCATTCCCGCGAAGGCGGGAATCCACGACGGTTGCAATGCTGTATCGATTCCGGGTCTACGCTCCGCTTCGCCCGGAATGACGTTGCGGAACAGTTCCGGTTTCTCTTGCAGAACAGCACAAAAAAGACCGGCATCGATAAACGAGCCGGTCTTCAAGTTGGCTTGCTATGACCACGTCAGGGGGATGTGGCCGAGAGTTTCTCACCTGTCAGAATCCCGTTCATGCAGCATAGGTTCAGGAGACATTCTGCTGCGGGGTGCCACCTGCCGATGTCTCTTAACCGAACGTTCGTGTGATGCCGGAGACCCTGCGATATGTCAGATCATTGGCCAATCGCCGACCAGTCCTGTTCACCACCGTCGGCCCCGATGGGGAAGCCCACCGGTAAGTGCCGTAACCGTCGGTGCGCCGACGGTTACGGCGAGGGCATAGCCAGTCAGAAGCAGACCGGCCGGGGTATCGTTACGGCAAGATTGCGCGCGACATTCGGGACAAGCGCGATCCATGCCGGCGACATCGGTGTTGCTCTTATGCGTCGACCAGATCGGCAACGTGCGCGTCGAGGCCGGTTTGGCCCGGCGCAACATGGTCGGCCATGGTGTGGCGATCGGGGAAGTCGCCGCCGTTTTGCGACCGGAAAGGAATTGGCGTGTCGGTGAATAGCCCGGCGAGACGCACACGCCATGCTGCCTTGATCGCTTCCACTTCTTCCGCCGTGGAAACGTGAGCCGCGCCATAGACCGCGTGCGTCGGGAGCACGTCCATGCCGGGGTAAAACAGCGCGCCATGAGTCAGCGGGAACAGCAGTTGCTCGATCGGCCCGTTGATACCCCGCGGGCCATAGTCGGCCGCTGGGCCGCCCGTCTGCACGTTGACCAGCGCTCGCTTTCCCTTGAGGATGCCCTCGCCAAAGCGGAACTGGTTGGTGCCATTCTGATAGCCGTAGGCAAAGCCGAAGGCATAGACCCGCTCTATCCAGCCCTTCAGGATGGCGGGCGCGCCGTACCACCACAGCGGGAATTGCAGGATCACAGCATCGGCCTCGAGCAGCTTCTGCTGCTCGGCGATCACGTCGGGCGTCTGATTTCCGCTTCCGTAAGCATGGCCGGACTCCGCAATGAAAGACAGCCGTTCGGGATTGTCACGCATTGGGAAGTCATCGGCGTCATATACCGCCTTCCACTTCATGCCATAGAGATCCGAATGGACCACGGTGTGTCCCGCTGCCGACAACGTCTCAGTAGTCACATCAACCAGCTGCCGTGTCAGCGAAGTGGGTTCGGGGTGCGCGTAAACAACGAGAATTTTCATGATGATCTCTCCTTGATAGTTTTTTTGGGGAGGGTGTCAGTATTCGACGACAATTTTGCCAAAATGGCCGCCAGATTCCTGGAGCCCGAAGGCGTCCGCGATTTCGGCCAGCGGAAAGGAGCGGTCGGTCCGGGTTCGCCGGGGTCGGGGAGGTCCACCAACGTCAGGTCGTCGAGCCTTTGGTGCGGATAGGCTTGGATAGCTTTCTTCGGCGAACTGGTCTCCGTTCCGTCGGTTGAAACGCCGCAGGACTTAGCCCGCTTTCGGCCAATGTAGTGCGACTACTTTGTGTGTTGAAATCGAACGTTTTATGTGGTGCTATCGACGAAATGGATACCAAGAACCTTGATCTCGGACTTCTTGCAACGCTTGAGGTCCTGCTTGCAGAGCGCAACGTTACACACGCCGCGCGCCGGCTGAACCTCAGTCAGCCGGCCTTGTCGGCGCGGCTGGCAAGACTTCGTGATGTACTCGGCGATCCGCTCCTGATCCCGGGCCAGCGCGGCATGGTTCTGACCCAGCGGGCACTCGAGTTGATGCAGCCACTGCACGAGGCACTGGAGGGTGTTCGCCGCGTCGTCGAGCAAGGAACGCCGATTAATCCGGAGACCCTGCGTGCGACCGTGGTGATCGCGGCGAGCGACTACGTCCAGTATGCGCTGCTGGCACGCTACTCGGTCGCCTTGCGGGCCGAGGCGCCGATGATCCGCATCGCCTGGCGGGCGCTCGACCTGATGGCACTCCCGACACAGTTGGAGCGTGGTGAGGTGGACTTGGGCTTGGCAACGCCCGAGCACGCGCCGGCTGCGATGCGCCAGCGCCGACTCTTCGAGGAGGAGTATGTGGTTGTCGCGCGACAGGGGCATCCAGCCGTACGTGGTGTTCTTGATCTGGACTTGTTCTGCGCGTTGGACCACGTCGTCGTTTCGCCTCAGGGCGGCGGCTTTGCTGGGCCCACCGATGCGGCTCTTGAGGCAATCGGCCGCCGTCGTACCGTCGCTTTGTCCACATCGGGCTTCCTGATCGTTCCGGAGATCGTGTCACGATCCGATATGATTGCGCTGATCCCACGCCGGATCGCAGACGGTTGGTCGGACCGGTTGCAGGTGCTGGAACCGCCGCTCCACATACCCGGATTTGTCATCAACAGTATCTGGCACGAACGCACGACCAACCACCCAGCACAAAGCTGGCTGCGTGACAGGCTCGCTGCGTTGGCATGACGTTCGGCCCAACGCATAAAAGACTAGGCTCAAGACTCATTGAATGAGCCAGAACAAGATGGTCGCGGCAATACCAAGCAGTAAGGCACCTCAAGTGTCTTTGGCGAAACAACAGGCGGTCTTCGGGCCGCCTGTTTTCGTTAAAAACCCAATCCGGTTGTTCGTCATTCCCGCAAAGCCTGCCCCCGCGAAGGCGGGGGCGGGAAACCACGACGGCTGCAACGCTTCATGGATTCCGGGTCTACGCTCCGCTTCGCCCGGAATGACGTTGCGGAACAATTTTGGTTTCTCTTGCAGAACAGCACAAAAAAAAAGACCGGCATCGATAAACGAGCCGGTCTTCAAGTTGGCTTGCTATGACCACATCAGGGGAGATGTGGCCGGGAGTTTCTCACCTGTCAGAACCCCGTTGGTGCAGCATCGGGTTGGGAGACATTCTACTGCGGGGTACCAACTGACGGTGCGGGGTGGCGCGTCGTCATGGTGAGATCAGGCTGCAGCAGCCTGATCTGTGAGCGCTTCGAGGAAGTCCAGGCATTCCTCGATCTGCGAAATTTCAATGAACTCGTTGGGTTTATGGGCCTGCTCGATGCTGCCGGGGCCGCAAATGATCGACGGGATGTTGCCCTTTTTTTCAAACACCCCACCTTCCGAGCCATAAGACACCTTGCCGGAAATCTCCGGGATGATGTTGCTGACATAAGAAAACGCTTCCGCATCCGTGCAATCACCCATGCCCGGATAGGAAAAGATCTTCTCGAACGTGAACCCGGTATCGTCTGCCTTGGCCTTCATCTCGGCATCAAGGGTGTCCATGATGGTCTTTTGCAGATCGGCAATCACCGCTTCGGCGTCATGGTCGGGCAGATGGCGAATTTCAAAGGTAAACTCGCAATATTCAGGCGTCACGTTGGTCGCAGTGCCACCACTGATCGTGGTGGTCAGCATCGTGCTGTGCGGCACGGTGAAATCGGCATCAAACGGGCCGTTTTGTTCGAATTCACGGGCCTTGTCGGCAATCAGGTTGATCGCACGCGATGCATATTCAATGGCATTGACGTGATCAGGCGCAAACGAGCTGTGTCCTGCCGTGCCCGTCACGGCAACACGCATGGAATATTTGCCTTTCTGGCCGTTAATCACCTTCATGTTGGTCGGCTCGCCAATCACCGCCAAACGCGGTGGCGTGTCCATTTTCGCCAGATGATCGACCATCGATCCAACACCGATACAGCCGACTTCCTCGTCATAGGACAGGCAAAGATGAAACGGGATTTCAAGGTCGCGTTTGACCAGTTCCGGGATCATCGCCAGCGCACAGGCCGAAAAGCCTTTCATGTCGGCTGAACCGCGGCCAAACAGCTTGCCATCGCGCTCGGTCAGCTCAAATGCCGGGCTGACCCAGGTGGTCTCAAGGGCGGGGACCACATCGGTATGACCCGAAAGCGCAATACCCGGCACGCCTTTGGGGCCGATGGTCGCCAGAAGGTTGGCCTTCTGCCCGGTTTCATCGTGGAACAGCGTGGACTCAATGCCGTATTCCGCCAGATAGTCACGGACGAAATGGATCAGACCGAGATTGGAGTTTTTGCTCGTCGTGTCGAACGCCACCAGCTTGCCAAGCAGATCGATGGCATGATGAAGGCGGGACATGTTTGGTTTGGACATTTTTATCTTCTTGTTACTCGGTTTAATGCGCGGATGCACTCGTGGCATCGCGATTGTCGCGCCATTTCTTCCATTCGCGGCGAATGGTCAGAATGACGAACAGAACGGTCAGGGCAAAGAAGCCCCATGAAATCCATGACTGGAAGAAGACACCCAGATCACCGCGCGAAATCGCAAGTGACCGGCGCATATTGTCTTCAAACATCGGGCCAAGGATAAAGGCGATCAGGAACGGGGCGGCCGGGATGTTGAGCAACATCATGGCAAAACCAACCACACCCATCACCAGAAGGACGGTGACATCAAACGGGCTCGCCCCGATGGAATAGATGCCATAGACGCACAGGATCAGAATGCAGGGCAAAAGCAGCGTCTGGGGAATGCGCGAAATCTTGGTAAAGGCACCGGCCGTCGCCTTGCCGGCAACAAACAGGAAGACAGAACTAAACAGGATGCCGATAAACAGCGCATAGACATCGCCCAGATTGTTCTGGAACAGAAGCGGGCCGGGGGTCAGGCCATGGATCATGAAGGCACCCAGCATCACACCGGTAATCACATCGCCTGGCACACCAAGGGCCAGAAGCGGGATCATGGTCGCACCACACGCACCGTTATTGGCAGATTCGGACGCGGCAATGCCTTCAAGCTCGCCTTCGCCGAACTTGTCCCCGTTTTTCGAGGTCCGGCGCGCTTCGCTATAGGAAAAGAACGCCGCGGTCGACGGGCCGATGCCCGGGATCGCGCCCAGGATCACCCCAATGATCGACCCGCGACAGATCGATTTGATCGATCCGCGAAATTCCGCAAGGGTCAGGCGGTTATCGCCCAGTTTCATCGCCGCCGCATTATCTTCCGGGCGGAACACAATCATCTTGATCAGTTCCGGCAGGGCAAACAGGCCGATCAGAACCGGCACCATGCCAAGACCCGATTTCATGTCTTCGGAAAGCGCAAAACGGAACGATCCGTACATGTCTTCGCCAACGGTCGCCAGAAGCAGACCCAGGCAGGCCGAAATGATGCCAAGAACCAGCGACCGGCCCGAAATACTCGCCACAATGGTCAGCGAAAACGCCATCAGCATAAAGAATTCCGGCGGACCAACACGCAGCGCAAATGTCGCCAGCGGGATGGCGAGGAAAAACAGCGAAATGTTGGAAATGAAATCGCCGATGCAGCTTGAAATCAACGCCATGTTCAGCGCCTTGCCACCCTTGCCGGCCCGCGCCATCGGATAACCGTCAAGCACCGTGCACGCGGCCGATGCCGTACCCGGCGTCTTGATCAGGATGGCCGAGATTGATCCGCCGTAAGTTGACCCCTTGTACAGCGCAACCAAAAGCAAAATGCTGGTCACCGGGGACAGATAGAACGTAAACGGCAGGGCCAGGGTGACGGCCATGGTCCCGGTCATGCCCGGGATCGCGCCAATGATCACACCGCCCCAGATTCCGGCAAACATCGCCAGAAAATTCGGTAACGTTGCCACCTCCTGAAAGGCGTAAAGCAATTCATTCCACATAACGATGAACTCTCAATCAGATCAGGGTGGTCAGGTGGGAAATGTTCGCCGACAACAGCTTGCCCTTGGGGAAGGGCGTATGCGTGACTTCGGTAAACAGCAGATACAAAAGAACCGGGAAAATGATCGCAAGGCCGATCATCCAGAACTTGCGTTCGAAATTGCCCGTCATGACAAACAGCACGCCAAGCAACAACACCGTCGCCGGGACAAACCCGATCAGCGGCATGCCATACACAAAGGCGGCAAACACGATCAGGATACCGGCAAAACGCATCAGATGGGTCTTGTTGCCAAGGATGCGGTTGCCAAATCCTTCGACTTGGTTACGGCTGGCTTCGCGCATTTTCGGGAATGCCAGAACCAGCGCAAGCACACCCATCACCAACCCGATCACGGCGACCACGCGCGGCCACATGTCAGGCGGCGGGGCAAAGCCCGGAATGAAAGACGGAACCTTCACATAGATCGGGATCAGAACGAACAGGATGACGGCAAAGAACACCGTTGCCACCAGCCCGGCATAGAAATCACGATTTTGGTTCATGGTTCCGTCTCGCATCAAAAGTCTGAACTAAACGACGTTACAAAAACGTCTGCTTACTGGATGTAGCCGAACTTCTTGGCCATGCCGTTATAAAGCTCGAACTGGCTTTTGACGTAGGCAGCCGGATCTTCATCGCCGATGATCGAGGTCGAACCACGCTTCTCGGCAAGATCAAGCCACTGTTCATCGGTCGCAACCTGGCCAAGGATCTCGGTCCATTTGGCTACGACGTCTTCCGGAAGGCCTTTGGGCGCATAAAGACCGCTCCAGCCGCCAACCTGACCGGCCTGGGCATAACCCAGTTCTTTCGCGGTCGGAACGTCCGGCAGGGATGCCATACGTTTCGGCGAATAGACCATCAGCGGACGCATTTTACCGGCTTCGATGTGGGGCATCAGCGAACCAGCAGCAATGGCGAGAAAATCAACGTGACCGCCAAGCAGGGCAGCGGCCAGTGCAGAGCCGCCTTTGTATGGCACGAGGGTGGAGGCGGTCAGCGGGTCAAGACCAACGTCAGACAGCAATGCCTGAACCGTAAAGCCGTCAATCGCGGTGGGGCCGGATGCGGCATAGGTGGTGGCACCGTTGCTGTCTTTGATTTTGGCAATCAGCTCGTCGATGGTCTGGATCTCGGAATTGGCGTTCACAGCCAAAATCATCGGGGTCGCTTCAAGCATGCCAAGGAAGGTGTAGGCATCCCAGCCAACCGGGCTGTCGGTATAGACAGCCGGATAAAGCGCCATGCCAACACGCGACAGAAGAAGGGTATAGCCATCCGGGTCGGCTTCGGAAACGAAGCGCGCGCCGTTCATGCCGCCATTGCCGGTCTTGTTGACGACAACAACCGGCTGCCCGCCGGTATAGTTGCTTGCGGTTTCTGCCAGCGCACGGGCGGCCAGGTCAGATGCACCGCCGGCACCATAAGGTGCGACCAGCGTAATGGCTTTTTCGGGATAGGCGTCTGCCTGCGCGGTCGAAATCATCGATGTGGTTGCAAGGATTGCGGCAGCGATCCCGGCTGCTTTCTTAAGCTTGTGAAACATTTTCATGTCTCCCTGGGTGGTGGTGGCAGAATTGCCGAAGCTCAGACTGGTTTTCACTCTGTCTTTTGTTTTTGTGCCTTCTTGCATAGACAAACTATAACCGGTGACGCAAAAAATTAATTCCAGTATAACTAATTTACATACTGAACAGCGTTCTGCGGCCGAAATCCGGATTTGGGAAAGCACGATGAAACTGCGCGAACTCGAAAGCTTCAATGCCTTTATGACCCACGGTTCTGTGACGGGCGCGGCCCAGGCGATGAATATCAGCCAACCGATGGTCAGCCGACTGTTGAACAACTTTGAAAAATCGGTCGGGTTTGAACTGTTTACCCGCAAACGCAATCAGTTGATCGCGACGTCCGAGGCCCAGCAGTTTCATGCCACCGTGTTGCGATCACTCAATGCTTTCCGCGAGGTCGAAACCCAGGCGCGTGCGATTGCCAATGATCAGTTGGGTGCCATCCGCATCGCCGCCCAGCCGATCTATGTTGATACCTATCTGCTTGATGTTGTTGCCAAGTTCAAACAGGCCCATCCCAAGGTTTCGATCAGTATTACCGATACGGGCCTCGAAGGGATGCTCGACATGATTGCCACCCGGCAATGTGACCTCGGCATCGGCATTACCCTTGATCTGCAGGACCCGGATGTTGTGATCACCCCGCTGGCGCAATCGCGTGCCGTCTGTCTGATGCCGGTCGATCACAGGCTGGCGAAGTTTGAAACCATCGATATCGATTTGCTGCGCGGCGAAGACTTTGTTGAACTTTCCATTGGCTCACCGCTTCGCACCAAGATCGACTATATTTTCCAGATTGCCGGCTGGCCGCGCAAGATCGCGGTCGAGGCCCGCACGATCCGGACGATCTCGCGCCTTGTCGAACGCAATGTCGGCATTTCGGTCAGTGATCCGTTTGCAGCCCTTCTGGTCGACACCAACAAGGTGGTCGCCCGCACGCTCACGCCCACCATCGAATGGGATGTGGCACTGTTTACCGCGTCACGTGAACTGAGTGCGGTGGAAAAACGGTTTCTGGCTTTTCTGCGCGCCGAATTGCCAAATTTGCGCGCCAGCGGCTGTATTGTATGAGGATTTGATTTGGCCCTGTTTGGGGCGATACGCCGGAATCGGCCTATTATTCACTGAATTTGAATAATGACTCTGATTATTCATTATTTCCGGTCAAAGGCCAGCTTGGCTGCAAGGCCCAAAAAGATACATCCCGTGGCGATCTGAAAGGCGCGCGCAATCTTGGCCGAACGCGACAGAACCTGACCAATTTTCCCGGCAAAACTGCCGACCAGACAATTGATAATCGTCCCGCCGATATTCAAAATCAGCCCGAAAATCAGGAACTGCAACAAAACCGACCCGCGCGACGCATCAACAAACTGCGGAATAAACGCCAGCACAAAGACAATGATCTTGGGATTCAATAGGTTAACGACAATCCCGTCGCGCCAGGCAGTAAAGGCGCCGGAACGCTTGGTTTGTGCGGGTTTCAGGCGCTGATCGGTGCTTCGAAACGCGCCAATCGCCAGCCACACCAGATAGGCAATCCCCGCCCAGCGCAGCACATCAAGTGCCACCGGATGGGCGGCAACAAGGGCTGCCAGTCCAAGTCCCGCAAGCATGGTGTGGATCAGCGCACCGGTGGCAATCCCGAAGCTTGCCGCATTGCCCGCCATCGGCCCGGATTTGATGCCCTGACCCAGACAAAACAGCATGTCATTGCCCGGCGTCATGTTCAGCGCCAGGGCAGTGGGAAT
>NZ_DCAO01000020.1:40112-40869 GCF_002311515.1 Thalassospira sp. UBA1131 | reverse complement strand
GTCATGGCGCAAGATGCCCCGCAAGCCGGCAAGATAGAATTCCTCGTTCGGGGAGTCTGATCCAGTCAGGTCGGAATATTCCGCAGTGACACCAAATGTGGTTGTCCAGTTTTCCCAAAGCGGACGTTCGATACCGGCAAAGCTATCAAGTGTTGAGCCTTTATAAGCGTCGGTATCGTTGTTCTTGGCGTTGGCCTCGGCCACAAAGGACTGACGCCGTTCCAGAAACTGCGGCTTTTTGAATTCTGCCGACAGACCTTGCTCAAGGCTTGAAACATCGATCCCCAACCGCAGTCGTTCACCCGCACCAAACAGATTGCGATGTTCCCAGAACGCGTTGGCACCCGGCCCATCAGCGGTCGAGAAATTCACCCCGCCACCGATCGAACGCATTTTGCGTTCAACCACCTCGATCTCAACCGGGATTTCGCCATTGTCATTTACCGGACCGGCAACCTTGACAATCACACTGTCAAACAGGTTGGTTTGCGCCAGATCGCGGCGTGTGGTGCGCACCTGATCGGGATGATATTGCTCGCCTGACCGCCAGCTGCGGTATCCTGCGATGAAGTCCGCATCAACGTCCTCTGCCCCATTAACGGTGATCTTGCCAAAATCGGCCTGCGGCCCGGTTTCAAAGGCATAATTGATCGTAATGGTTTTTTGCGCGGTGTCGGCCAATACGGTTCGTTTACCAGCCTCGACAAGCGGATAACCCTGTTCGCGCAGAATATCGACACCGTATTGTTCGCCCAGA
>NZ_DCAO01000020.1:35270-39819 GCF_002311515.1 Thalassospira sp. UBA1131 | reverse complement strand
CGGGCGCGACTGCAAACGGCGCGCTGTGCTTACCCCATCCAACGCCGCAATCAGATTTTCTTCCTGGGGATCGATGCCGGCAATTTCGACTTCATAGGGGATGGTTGTTTGCAGATCATTTTGCGCAATCTCACTGTTAGCACCGTCGCCAAAGCCGAGCACACCACTTAAGTCCTCGTCCGAGGTGCACGCCGAAAGCATCGACCCTGCCAGTAAAAGCGGAACGATTGCAAACCTGCGCCTGTGGATCGGAGATGTGTCTAGGATGCGTTTATTCAAACCATCTTGCCCTTGAAAGCTTTGCGGACGCAGTGCAACGTACGCCAACCTGTTTGTTTCTGATCTCTTGTTTATAGTAAGTGCAAACGATCAGGATGATTAAATGTTTCACAGCAGGCCCAATGAAAACACCTTATTTTTATTGGACCTGCTGGTCGAGTGTGACCTGTGCCATGATCCATGAAAAAAAGGCATGGCTATGAACAATAAATGCGCTTGCGACGAACGATCTTTGGGCGTACCGGAAGTTGAGCGCAACATATTTACCCTCATCGTAGGAGAGCTGCACAGTGACTTTGCCCCAGACCAATACTGTCATCATCCGTGCAGCCGTGCGCGACGACCTTGATGGTCTTTGCGCGCTTGAAAGCGGCAATTTCGAAAGCGACCTGATTTCGCGGGCTTCTTTTTCGCGGTTCCTGCGTCAGGCCAGCGCGCGCCTTCTTGTCGCCGACGCTGGCGATGCCGATCATCCTGAAATTGTCGGGTATGGTTTGCTGTTGCTGCGCGCCAATACGGTTACGGCACGGATTTACTCGCTGGCGATTGCAAAAGACTGGCGCGGCAAGGGTTTGGGCACACAGCTTTTGGCCGGCCTTGAAAATCTGGCGATGGATGCTGGATGCACGCGCATGCGCCTTGAAGTGCGTGTGACCAACGAAACCGCACGCAACCTTTATGAACGCCATGGCTATGTCCGGATTGCCGATCTTCCGGGATATTACGAGGATGGCGGTGATGGCATTCGCCTTGAACACGCGCTTTATGACGGTGAAAGTGCTGTCAGCCCAGCGGTTGCCACCGGTGCCCCGCTGATTTTGGTCGACCGTCTGTCGGATCAACGCTTTGCCGTATCGGGGGCCCGTGTGATGCGGGTGCGCGATTATCTCGCACTTGATCACGGTGTGCGCAACCGGCGCGTGATCAACCTTTGCCAGTCCTATGAATATCTTTCGCGGGGTTATTATTGCAGCCTTCTGGCGGCCGCACGTGCAGAGCGCGTCATTCCCGAGGCCGATGTTCTTTTGGATTTGAACTGGAAGCGGCTTCAGAAAACCGCACGTGCGGAACTCAGCCCGCAAATCATCGAGGCACTGGAAAAATCCGGCCAGACCCCTGATCAGGCCCCGGATCATATCGATGTCTATTTCGGGCGGACCGCCAACAAGAAGTTTCGTCAGATTGGCGAACGCGCCTTTGATCAGTTCCGCTGCCCGATCCTGCGCCTGCATCTGAACAAGCAGGACCGCAGAATTTTGCGCGAAATCGAAGCCCCGTCGATCAGCCAGCTTGATGACGACAAGCTTGTCGAGTTCGAGGCCGCACTCCGCGCCTATTTGCGTGGGCGCGTGCGCAAACAGGGCAACGTCACCCCGCCGACCGCCCTTGTCGCCATCCTGCATGATCCGGATGAAGTCCTGCCCCCGTCAGACAAGGAGGCCCTTGCCAATTTCGTGCAGGCCGCATCCGACCTGGGGGCCAAGGCCGAACTGATTACAGCCAAGGATTTCCATCATCTTTCGGAATTTGATGCCCTTTTGATCCGCGAAACCACCGCCCTTGATCACCATACCTATCGCTTTGCCAAGCGCGCGGTAAAGGAAGGCATTCCGGTGATTGATGATCCGGACTCGATGCTGCGTTGTACCAACAAGGTCTATTTGGCCGAATTGCTGCGTACACACCGTATCCCGGCGCCAAAAAGTGCGATTTTCGATAAGCGCCGCATTCCCGACATCGCAAAGCAATTCAGCTTCCCGTCGGTTTTGAAGGTGCCCGATGGCTGTTTCTCGCGCGGGGTACGCAAGGTCAAGTCGCCAGAACACCTGAACGAAGTCGCGACCGAGATGTTCAAGAACTCCGAACTTCTCGTCATCCAGGAATATGTCGAAACCACCTTTGACTGGCGTATTGGTGTTCTGGGTGGTGAAGCCATCTTTGCCAGCCGCTATTTCATGGCACCGGGCCACTGGCAGATCGTGAAACACGAAGATGATGGCAAAAGCTATGAGGAAGGCGGGTTTGAAACCCTTGCGGTCGAAGATGCCCCTGCCGACATCGTTGCGACTGCCCTTGCCTCTGCACGTTTGATGGGCGATGGCCTTTATGGTGTCGATGTCAAGGAAACGCCCTATGGCCCGATGGTGATCGAGGTGAATGACAATCCGAATATCGATGCCGGGGTTGAGGATGTGGTTCTGGGCATGGATTTGTATCGCCGAATCATTGCACATCTTCTTGGCAAGATTGCGCGCCCATAAGGGCCTCTGCAACATCCCCTAAAAGCAAAAGGCCGGGTTTTTACCCGGCCTTTTTGTCAATGAAGACGGCGGCTTGCAGTTTATCGCGGCCATAGCGCGCCATCAGATCAAACTCATGGCGCAGGATCGGCACAGACAGACAGTCACTGCCGGTATAGGGTTCATGGTCTTCACCAATATCGGGATCGCTGACATAGACAAACCGGTCATCAAAGCCCGAAACCACCACCCAGTGCGGGATTTTATCGCCGTAAATGCGGTACTGACTGATCAGGACCAGTGCCATTTTACCCTGTTTGGTGCGTTCTTCGATCTCGGCAATGCCGAACGGGCCAGTCGTGACCAAAATACCGGCATCAAGTGCCTGACGGGCAAAGTCGTAATGGACCAGTTCGACCACTTCGCGGTTTTTCGGCTTTCGCACCGTATCAACGAATAACGGCCCGTCCCGGCTGCTGAGCACCTCGACATCAAAGCCGCGCTTGTGCGCCGCCAACGCCAGCCCCAGCGGGCCACAGCCGCCATGGCCGGATGTCATGAAGATCGTGGTGGCTTCGCGCCACAGCGCGATCTCAAGATTACGATCAAGTTCGATATCCTGATCCAGCGCATTCATCGCCATCATCAGGGCCGCCGGACCACAGGTAAATGGCAGGGTCTGGTGATAGAAATGGATGGGCGATGGCAAATGCATGGCATTGGGAACCAATACCTTTTCCATGCGAAGCGCATTGGAATGATCGGGATAATAATCCGGATAAAGTGCAAATTCGCGATATCCGACTGCCTTGAAAAGCCGGATCGCATCCTTGTTTTTCTGGCTGACTTCAAGACGCAGGATCGGTGTGCCAAAATCAAGGCTGAGTTCTTCGGCCCGTTCAATCAGGGCACGGCCAATCCCCTGCCCGCGCTGATCAGGTGACACCGCCATCGAATAAAGGCGCGCAAGCGCTACGTTGCTGCGAAAAATCACCAACGCGTAACCAACAACAACGCCCCCATCCTCGGTGGTTTCCGCCACAGTCAAACGCGCGGTTTCACTGCCGACGAAACGTTTGAAGGCACGCCGGGTCAGTCGGTCGACTTCAAAGGACCGGTTTTCGATCTCGCACAGGGCGTCGAGATCTTCGTTCTTGGCCAGTCGAAATCTGATATTGGAAAGTTGGTCTGCGTTTGACGTCATACCGGTATCACTTGATAAAACCATGCCAGATACAGCATGCGCGGACATATCGTCATGAAACGCACAAAAGCAATAGTGCAATTTATGCGATGCTCACTGCGTTTTTTGCACAGCAACGCACCGCATAACGTGCAAATTCAAACGGCTTAGCCGCGTGCTGCAATCCGTGGTGCCAGCGGCGCCATATCATATCCGGCCTCAGCCGCGGCCTTGACGATATCGCCAACCTGCATCTGCCCGGCATTGGCCAGCGACCACAAGATGGTGCAGCGTGTACCACTGCGGCAATAGGCAAAGATGGGCTTTTCGGCGGCGGCCAGATTGGCTGCAAAGGCATCCGCATCCGCGTCCGACACATTGCCGCTTGCGACGGGCTGGAAGATCGCCTTCATACCGGCAGCTTCGGCCTTGGCGGCGACTTCGGAAAATGACGGCTGCCCGGGATCTTCGCCATCCGGGCGGTTGCAAATGATGGTCTTGAAACCGGCCGCAGCGATTTCGTCAATCGCGGCAAGCGGCATTTGCGGGGATACAGTCAGTTCATCACTCAGGCGTTTCATTTTTATATTCCGTTCGTCGTTGCTGGTCGCCGTGCCCACACGTCGGGCATCAACAGCACGTCTATCCAACATACCGCAGAGATCTACGGACGCCAGCATAACGTTCAAACAACAACAGATCGAACGGAATATTCCGGTTTCAAACGCCGTTTATTACCTTATTTGGAAAGCGGACAGGTCCGCAAACCAAACAGCATGTAAAGCGGGCAGAAACGCAGTGCCGCAGTCGCCAACATGACAACACCGGCAGCAATCATCACCCAGCC
>NZ_DCAO01000020.1:30433-35101 GCF_002311515.1 Thalassospira sp. UBA1131 | reverse complement strand
TTTATAACATTATAATCCAATCGATTACTTTGATACTTATCAATCGCCTCCATGCGGATCGGTACTTTGGCGGATGCCCTATTTCGTGGCTTGCCCAATGGTTGCGAGCATGCCAAAAGTTCAAAACCCAAATGATATCAAGCTCCTCAGGAAACGCGCAGATATGAGTAACACCGCAAAGGCCGTTTCGGATTTTCCGTCATGGCGTCAAACCAATCCGAATGGTTTGTTTTCAGACTGGCTGAAGGCATCCTGTGCGGATCAATGGCGTGCGGTAACCCACCATGTCTTTACCGATGCCTGGGGTGATGCCGCGCTTCCCAAGGCCAATCTTGAAAACTACCTTATTCAGGATCACCGGTTTATTGATCGGTTTGTTGCCCTGCTGGCCGCGGCCGTATCGCGTGCACCAAGCCTGAAGGATCGCATTCCGGGGTGTCAGTTCCTTGCACTGGTCACGGGCGAAGAAAACACCTATTTCGAACGATCCTTTGCCGCCCTTGGCGTATCTGATGATGCACGTGAAAACATGCCGGACTGGCCAGCAACAGCAGCGTTCAAGCAGCTTATGAAAGACGCCACGGATAGCAACAGTTACGCCAATATGCTGGCCGTTCTGGCGGTTGCCGAGGGCACCTATCTTGGCTGGGCGGATCGGGTCAACAAGGCCATCGCCAAACGCCCCGATGATTTCTGGTACGCCGAATGGATTGATCTGCATATCGGGGTGTATTTTGAAAGTGTGGTTGCCTATCTGAATACCCAACTGGATCAGGTCGGACCGTCACTGCCAGATGAAGAACGCGCCGAATGCCTGTCCTATTTCAAACGTGCAACCGATCTTGAATGTCAGTTCTTTGATACGGCATGGGGGCTACAAGAATGATCACAATTCGTCCGTTTGCGAACAGTGATGCCAAGGCCTTGGTCGAGATTTATCGCCACTCCGTAACGGAGATTGGCCCCAACGCCTATAACCCCGAACAGGTTGCTGTGTGGGCAAAGCTTCTGCCGACACCGGAACGGTTTATCGAAATCATGACAGATGGTCGGTTCAGTCTTGTCGCGGTTGATGGCAATGATCGGGTTGTCGCATTTGGCGATGTCGAGGCCGATGGCCATATCGGGTTTCTGTATGCCCTGCCCGATTTTGCTGGCAAAGGTATTGTGACAAAGCTTTACGACGCGCTTGAAGCGCACGCGCGCAAACAGGATATCGGCAAGCTTTATTCCGAGGCCAGTGAATTTGCCAAATCCTTCCTGCTTAAACAGGGCTTTAGCGTTGTGGAACGCCGCGATTTCGAAGTCGCTGGCGTCCCCATCCATAATTACGCGGTTGAAAAGCGCCTGCGGGCACCACGCTGAACCAAATCACCGCATCACACAAAAAAGGCTGCCATCCGGCAGCCTTTTTCCTAGTCGCGCAAGCCACGCTTGGCGGCCCCCAAAACACGATCGATAAACACGTCCGACTGCCCGATATAGTTTGCCGGGTTACGGATATGTGCCCAATCCACCGGGGCGTCGGTCAGTTTTGGCAACTCATCAAACAGGTTCGATGCGTTTTCTGCCGACTTGGCGATGGCATCTTTGACCAATTTATCCGCGGCATCGCGGCCAAGGTGATCGGCCAGCGCAAATGTTGCGGCCTCGGCCAACATCGCCCCGCGTGACAGTTCAAGGTTTTCGGCCATGCGGCCCGCATTGATTTTAAGATCCGGCACCATATCAACCGCCTGCGCAAGTGCCGCACCGGTTGCGGTAATGATCTGCGGCAAGGTCAACCATTCCAGAAGCCAGCTTGCCCCGCTTCGTTCATGATCATGGAGCTGCGCCTGGGCAAAGGTACCAAGCAGCCCGGCATTGAAGCGTGCCAGTGTCACCAGCATTTCAGCCTGCACCGGATTGGATTTGTGCGGCATGGTCGATGACCCGCCGCCCTTGCCCGGTTGGACCTCGGCAATTTCGGACTGTGCAAGCAGAACCAAGTCCTGCCCCATCTTGCCAAGTGCGCCGGTTAACGCTGTTAACTGGCTTGCGAAATCAACAAGAACGTCACGCTGCGCATGCCAGGGCATATCAGCAAGCGGAAGATCAAGCTCTTCGGAAAGATTGCTTTCGACGTCTGCGGCCTTCACCCCGATCGAGGCCAATGTGCCCGCAGCGCCGCCAAACGAAATCCGCAACAAATCTGATGACAGGCTATCAATCCGGTGATCGATCCGCACAAGCGGTGCGAGCCATCCGGCAGCCTTGAGACCGAAGGTGGTTGGTACAGCCTGTTGGGACCGCGTCCGCCCGATCATCACCGTTGTGCGATGGGTATCGGCATGGGCAGACAGCGCCTTGGCCAGTTTGCGAATGCGGCGACGAATGATTGCAACCGCATCGCGCAGCTGAAGAACAAGTGCGCTATCAACCACATCCTGGCTGGTGGCGCCGAAATGGACATAGCGTGCGTCGTCACCGCCAATTTCCGCCTTGAGCGCCTTAACAAGGGCTGGCACCGGCACCCCGGCACTGGCCGTTCCCGCCGCAAGGCTAGCCGGATCGGGGGTAAAATCACGGCAGACTTCGGCGATACGGGTGGCACTTTTTTCGGGGATCACACCTGCGCGCGCCTCGGCCGCGGCAAGGGCCGATTCAAAAAGCAGCATGGATGCAATCTGTGCACGGTCATCAAACAGGGCCGCGATCTCCGGATCGGAAAACAGATTTCCAAGCAGGGCAGAGTCAAAGGGCGAAACGCTCATCAGGGTTCATCCACCGTTCAAACGGGTGTGAAATCAAGTCGATCAGTGTCGCGCCAGCAGACCATATTGGTCAATAACGCAAAAAGAAGCCCCTGCCCGACAACCGGCACAGGGGCACCTTTTCAAAGATCAATCAGCCATCAGCCTCAAACAGCTTCAAGCGCAATCGCGATACCCTGACCGACACCAATGCACATGGTTGCCAATGCACGCTTGCCACCAGAACGTTTCATCTGAAGCGCAGCCGTGCCGGTGATACGTGCACCCGACATGCCGAGCGGATGACCAAGGGCAATCGCACCACCATTCGGGTTCACACGCACATCGTCATCGGCAATACCAAGATCACGAAGTGTTGCCAGCCCCTGTGATGCAAAGGCTTCGTTCAGTTCGATCACGTCAAGCTGCTCTGTCGACCAGCCAAGACGTGCGAGAAGTTTTTTCGATGCCGGTGCCGGGCCAAAGCCCATGATGCGCGGTGCAACACCCGCAGTCGCACCACCAACAACCCTTGCAATCGGGGTCAGGCCGTATTTTTTGACCGCTGCCTCGGATGCGATGATCAGGGCAGCAGCCCCGTCATTAACACCCGATGCGTTACCGGCCGTTACCGAACCGCCTTCGCGGAATGGGGTCGGCAGTTTGGCAAGCTTTTCGGCCGTGGTGCCCGGACGTGGATGTTCATCCTTGTCCACGACAATGGCATCGCCTTTGCGCTGCGGGATGGTGACCGGGGTAATTTCCGCGCCCAGATTACCATTTTCCTGTGCGGCGACCGCCTTGTCCTGCGACCGGGCGGCAAAGGTATCCTGATCTTCTCGGGAAATCTTGAAATCCTCGGCAACGTTTTCGCCGGTTTCGGGCATGGAATCCACGCCGTACTGTTTCTTCATCACCGGGTTGACGAACCGCCAGCCGATGGTGGTGTCATAAATCTCTGCATTGCGCGAAAATGCCGACGTCGCCTTTGGCATGACAAACGGCGCACGTGACATGCTTTCAACGCCACCGGCAATCATCAGATCGGCTTCGCCCGATTTGATGGCGCGGGCGGCCATAATGATCGCATCCATGCCCGAACCGCACAGACGGTTGACCGTGGTTCCGGTCACTGTTTCCGGCAGCCCTGCCAAAAGAGAAGACATGCGCGCAACGTTGCGGTTGTCTTCGCCAGCCTGGTTGGCACAGCCAAAGATGACATCGTCAACAGCGGCAAAATCCAGATCCGGATTGCGGTCGATCAGCGCCTTAAGCGGAACAGCGCCAAGATCATCGGCGCGCACCTGCGACAGGCTGCCGCCAAAGCGGCCAATCGGGGTGCGGATATAATCGCAAATATATGCGTCAGCCATTTCTAAGATCCTTATTATTGCTCTTACTGCTGGTCCCCGTGGGCCTTGGCGGTACGAGCATGCAGTTCACGCAGAACCTGCAATTCTTTCTCGGACGGGATCGCAGTTTCCGCGACTTCGTCGGCAAACTCAACATCCCAACCGGTATTTTCGATGATTTCTTCTCGGGTTACGCCCGGATGGATCGAGGTCACAACGAATTGCTTGCCCACCGGATGCGGTTCCATGATGCAAAGATCCGTGATCAGGCGCGACGGGCCTTTGGTATCAACACCGTAAGATGCACGATCATTGCCACCCTTGCCGTGACCAAGCGATGTCACGAAATCGATCTTTTCGACAAAGCCTCGTTTGCTTTGCTTCATCACCAAAAACACTTCGCCACAGCTGGTCGCGATTTCCGGCGCACCACCGCCACCCGGCAGGCGGACTTTGGGGTTGTCGTAATCACCGATCACGGTGGTGTTGATGTTGCCATACTTGTCAAGCTGGGCCGCACCAAGGAAGCCAACCGAAATCTTGCCACCCTGAAGCCAGTAGCGGAACATTTCCGGCACGGCGAC
>NZ_DCAO01000020.1:10691-30203 GCF_002311515.1 Thalassospira sp. UBA1131 | reverse complement strand
GCGGATACCGTCATCATTTCAGTCGGGGTATATTCAACCATGATTTTTCCTCCGCTTAGCCTTTGTTTGCTTCACGCTTGGCCGCGAAATCTTCGGGACCGCCATTAATGACATGCTCTTCGAGCCAGGCCTGGAACGTTTCGCGATCACGTGCAATCGGATCCCATGCCTTATAGAACGCGTTGTCGCGCTTATAATATCCTTGGGCGTAGGACGGGTGCGCCCCACCCGGCACTTCAACAATCGCGGTCACCGCCCAGTTCGGCAGCATGACGGCATTTGGCGAAATATCGCCGAAATCATCAACGATCTCTTCAACCGTGATGATGGATTTTTTCGCGGCCAGAACGGCTTCTTTCTGCACACCGACAATGCCTTCAAACAGGACGTCGCCCTTTTTGTTGGCTTTCTGGGCATGCACCACGGTGACATCCGGGCGGATCGCTGGAACAGCCGCCAGGCTTTCACCAGTGAACGGGCATTCGATGAACTTGATGTTCGGGTTCACACGCGGCAATTCCGCCCCGCGATAGCCCTTGAATACTGCGCAAGGCAGGCCAGCTGCACCCGCGTCATAGGCATTGGCCATCGCCGCGTGGCTGTGTTCTTCGATCTCAAGCTTGGTCGGCCAGCTTTTTTCATAGGCATCGCGCAGACGGTGCAACGAGCCAACACCCGGGTTACCGCCCCAGGAAAAGATCAGCTTCTTGGCACAACCGGCCCCGATCAACTGATCATAGATCACATCAGGCGTCATGCGGACCAAGGTCAGGTTCTTGATGCCCTGACGGATAATCTCGTGCCCTGCGGCGTGCGGGATCAGATGGGTAAAGCCTTCCATCGAGATGGTGTCGCCATCCTTAACGCAGGATGCGACTGCTTCTTTAAGCGACATGAAACGTGCAACCACGGCAAAACTCCTGTGGTATCAATCCAAAAAATTACGAGTGCGAGAAATGAGGTCGATGGCTGCGACCGCCGGCTTTCCCCAAAGCAGCCGACGCAGCCATCGGGCCAGATCGACTTACACGTCGAAGAACACGGTTTCCGCGTCCCCCTGCATGTGAATATCGATCCGGTATTCAATCCCCGTCGGGGTTTCGACACGTTTGGCAATCAGGGTGTCGCGACGATCTGCTGGCACCGACTGCAAAACAGGGTCCTTGGCATTCAGATCCGCCTCATCGTCGAAGTAAAAACGGGTAAAGGCGTGAACCAGCATGCCGCGCATAAAGACGATGACGTTGACAAACGGTGCTTCGGCGTCGGCAACAACACCCGGCTTTACCGTATCAAACCAAAAGCGCAGCTTGGCATCCGTGCCGGTACCGCAACGGCCAAGCCCGCGGAAACCGGTCTCGGACACATCAATCGGCTTTTCGTTGTAATTGCCGTCGGCATCGGCCTGCCAGATTTCGATCATCGCATCGTTGACCGGGTTGCCGTCGCCATCAAAGACAGTACCGGTGATGCGGATATGTTCGCCCTTGGCATCCGGACCGGCAACGGTCGGATCGGCGATGTCGGTAAAGTCGTATGCGTACTGGCCTGCGGTCAAGCCATAGGCGAAATACGGACCAACCGTCTGTGAAGGGGTTTCACCATAAGCCATGACTTAATTCTCCATCGGGGTGCCGTTGCGTCCACGCAGGACAATGTCGAACTGATAACCAAGGGCAAAGCCTTCCTCGGTCCTATCGATCGAGAATTTGGCAATCAGCCGTTCACGGGCCGCTGCGTCCTCAGTCCCGAGGAAAATCGGGTCAAGGTCAAGCAGCGGATCACCCGGGAAATACATCTGGGTCACAAGACGGGTGGCAAAGCCCGGACCAAACAACGACAGGTGAATATGGTTCGGACGCCACGCATTGAAGTGGTTGCCCCACGGATAGGCGCCCGGCTTGATGGTATAGAATTTGTAATTGCCCTGATCATCGGTAAAGCAACGACCTGACCCGCGGAAGTTCGGGTCCAGCGGCGCGTCATGCTGATCGACCTTGTGCACGTAACGGCCTGCTGCGTTCGCCTGCCAGACCTCGACCAGGATATTGGGCTGCGGACGACCATCGGTATCCATCACCCGACCATGCACAACAATGCGTTCGCCAAGCGGCTCGCCATTGACGACGCCGTTCTTGGTCAGATCGAAATCAAGCTCACGCACGCTTGCCGGGGCAAAACGAGGACCGGTGCCCTCGGTCAGGCCCGATTTGATGGCAAGTGGTGCCTTGGTCGGACCACGCAACAGGGTCGATTTGTAACCGGGTGCGATATAGGGGGCGTGGGAGCCCCAGTCACGCGGTTTAAAGGTGGACATGAGGCTTACTCTCCCTTGGGTGACGCGTCAGATGCCGCGTCGATCTCGGCATAGGTTTGTTTGGCAATGCGGAAGGCCGTATTGGCGGCGGGAACGCCGGCATATACCGCAACATGCATCAGGGTTTCACGGATATCGTCGCGTGTTGCCCCGGTATTGAGTGTGGCGCGAATATGCATGGCAAGTTCTTCTTCGTGACCAAGCCCTGCAAGCAGCGCGATGGTCACGATGGAACGTTCACGCTTGGTGAAGGCGTCGCTTGTCCAGACACCATTCCAGACATTCTCGGTGATATAGCGCTGAAAACCTTCGTCGATTTCCGTAATTTTTTGGGTGGCGCGATCCACATGTGCATCGCCCAGGACGGAACGGCGTGTTTTCATGCCAACGTCATACCGGCTCTCAGACAAGGTTCTTCTCCTTGGTAAATCGGTCGATCAACCGGGTCAGCAATTCCGGGGTTTCGATGCATGGCAGATGCCCGACCCCGTCAATCAATTCGAATTCGGCATTGGGGATCATTGATGCCATGGCGCGCACCACATCGGGCGGCGTTGCCAGATCTTCCGATCCACAGATACATAATGTCGGCACAGCAATTTTTCCCGACGCATCGCGCAGATCACCATCGCGCAGCGCAATACAGGTTCCGACGTAACCCTCAACCGTGGTGCGCACCAGCATGTCGCGATACATCGCGGTTTCGAGAACCCGTTCCTTGCGGAAGGTCGGCGACAGCCAGCGTTCCATGATCGCATCGCCCATGGATGCAATCCCGTCGGCCTTGATCGCCTCGATCCGGGTGTTCCAGCTGTCATAATCGCCAAGCTTGGCGGCGGTATCACACAGGATCAGACCCCGCACGCGGTTTAGCACCAGTTCGGTGACTTTCTGGGCGATCAGACCGCCAACAGACAAACCGCAAATGATCACCTGATCAATGCCAAGGTAATCAAGCAACCCGATCAGATCATTGGCATGCAGCGCGACATCATAAGGCGCATCACCAATACCCGACAGGCCATGCCCGCGTTTGTCATAGGTAACGATGTTGAACGTTGAGGAAAGCGCATCAACGACATCATCCCAGATGCGAAGATCCGTCCCCAGAGAATTTGCAAAGACCAGTGCCGGGCCGCTTTTCGGGCCTGACTGGCTGTAATGAATGTGTGTCCCGTTGACCGGGGCGACTTGCAGACTCATTATCGTTTCCACCCTGCTTGTTTGCCCTCACATTCGCAGATGGTTTTGGTTATGTAAAATGAGGAATTGCGTAATTTGCATAACTATATAATTATGCATGAACCAGCTATAAGAACATTCTAAACTGTTGATGTATAGGGCACCCATGCTTGATCAACGCATTAAATTCCGCCATCTGACCTGCTTTCTTGAGGTCGCGCGTCAACGCAGTGTCGTCAAGGCCGCCGATACGCTTTCGATTACCCAACCCGCTGTTTCCAAAACCATTCGCGAGCTTGAAGAACATCTTGATGCGCGGCTGTTTGACCGATCAAAGCGCGGTGTCACCCTGACCGATTTCGGCAAGGTTTTCCTGCGCTATGCCGGGGCAAGTGTTACGGCGCTTCGCCAAGGTGTCGACAGCATCAGTCAGGTGCGCATGCAAGGCGGGCTGTCGATCAATCTTGGGGTTCTGCCAACGGTGGCTGCCAGTGTGATGCCCAATGCCATCCGCCATTTCAAAACACTTAGCCCCGATACCACGGTCAAGGTCGTGGCCGGTCCGAACGTGATGTTGATGGGGCAATTACGCGTGGGTGAACTTGATCTGGTGGTCGGACGACTGGCCGAACCCGATCAGATGTCGGGATTGTCGTTCATACATTTATATTCCGAGCATATCTCGCTGGTTGCGCGGCCGGGCCATCCGTTGCTGGCCGACAAGAACCCGGACATTACCCGCATTCGCGAATTCACCGTTCTGGTGCCGCCCAAACATGCGATTATTCACCCCACGGTCGACAAGATGCTGATTGCGCATGGCATTGGTGCGATCCCCGACCGTATCGAAACCGTTTCGACATCTTTCGGGCGCGCTTTTACGCGCGAAACCGATGCGATCTGGATCATTTCGAACGGGGCTGTGGCATCCGACATTGCCGAAGGGCATCTGGTCGAACTGCCGATCGATACCAGCGATACCTTTGGTCCCGTTGGCCTGACGACCAGAATTGATTCGCCAATTTCGCCGCCGGTTGAAATGCTGATCAATGCTGTTCGCGAAGAAGCACAACGTCATCACAGTGCCCAGGCAGGGGCGAAAGGATAATCATTTGGTTATGGATATGTGCTTACATATCATTATACATAACCATCACGTACCGATTAGATTGCCTTTAATTCGACATGGCTGAAATGCGCCAAACGCAAGTCATGTGATAAAAAGAAGAACAAAAACAATAACAAAAAGAACTCTTGGAAAACTTCGCACGCTAGATGCGCATCGTGGCTGAACGTTTGTCAGCGCAATGAACGCGACAAGACGTTCAAAGGAGGAAGAGAATGAAACAGATCACCAAATTGCTTGCCGGTGCAGCTGTCGCGACGATGGTGTCGTTCGGCGCACACGCACAGGAAGTCACCCTGACCGTCCACCATTTCCTGGGTCCGAAAGCACCGGCCCAGTCGAAAATGATTGAACCGTGGGCCAAGAAAATCGAAGAAGAATCAAACGGCCGTATCAAGTTTGAAATCTTCCCGTCCATGTCACTGGGTGGTAATCCGCCGGAACTGTATCGTCAGGTCCGCGACGGCGTTGCCGACATCGTCTGGACCCTTCCGGGTTATACCCCGGGCGTATTCCCGCGCCTTGAAGTGTTTGAACTTCCGGGTGTTCACCTTGGCGATGCACGCGCAACCAACCTTGCGATGTGGGATCTTCGTGATGAATATGCCGAAGACCTTACTGACATTCACCCGCTTGCCGTTCACGTGCACGCCGGTCAGGCAATCCACCTGACCAGCAAGGAAGTCCGCACGGTTGATGACGTCAAGGGCCTGAAGCTGCGCACCCCGACCCGTACCGGTTCCTGGGTAATTGAGTCCTGGGGTGCAGAACCCGTTGGCATGCCGGTTCCGGCCCTGCCGCAGGCCATGTCGCTTGGCGTGGTTGATGGCGGCCTGGTGCCGTTCGAAGTTGTTCCGCCGCTGAAACTGGCTGAACTGATTTCCTATTCTGTTGAAGGCGAAGGCGTAAATTCACGCTTTGGTACCTCGACCTTCCTGTTTGCGATGAACAAGGACCGGTATGAGAGCCTGCCTGACGACCTGAAAGAAATCATCGACCGTAACTCCGGCCGTGATTTTGCTGCTGAAATCGGTGACGTGTTTAACGGCGTTGAAGAAGTCGGCAAGCGCATGGTCAACGAAGGCAAAGGCCAGGTCGTTCAGATCACCGCTGCTGAAAAGGCAACCTTTGACGATGCATCCGCATCGGTCGTTGATCGCTGGATCGAAGAAGCCAAATCCAACGGCATCGATGGCGCGAAACTTGTCGAAGATGCCAAGGCCGCTGTTCAGAGCCACACCAAGTAACATCCCGACGTTGCTGGTAAATCTTGTGGGGTCACGTATCATGACGATACGTGACCCTCTGTTCCCGCAAGAATGTTAGAGATATGAAAAACGTGCTCTACAAGGCCGCTTCGTGGCTTGCTGTTGCCGGTGGCATGCTTGCCCTGCTGATCTCGATTGTTACGATCGTAAACGTGACCGCCTTTGGTCTCGACAAGATCGCCCGGCTGTTTGATGCCAATGTCCCGGCCATTATCGGCTATGAGGACTTTGTCAGCATGATCGTCAGTTCGGCGGCGTTGATGTTTTTCCCCTATTGTCAGGCACATCGCGGCCATGTCGCAGTGGATGTCTTCATCAAGATGTTTCCCGACTGGTTTGCGCGGATGGTCGATACCCTGTCGTCCGTTCTGATGACCGCACTTGCGCTGTTCCTGGGGTACATGATGGTCAATGGCCTGATCGAAGTGCGCAGTGACAATACCCTTTCGGCAATTCTGGGCTGGCCGATCTGGCCGTTCTATGTCCCGGGCATCATTGCGATGTTCCTGTGGGCGGCAATTGCCGGAAACCAGATTTTCGAGAGAGAGGCCGATGTCTGAACGTGAATTGATCGGCCTTGGTGGCCTTGCCCTTCTCTTTGTGATCCTGGCACTGCGCGTGCCCGTCGGCCTCGCCATGGTCGGGGTCGGCATCGGCGGCAACTATGTGCTCAGCCTGTTTTTCCCGTTCCTGCGCTTTGATCCTTATTTGCAGCAGTTCAAATCCCTGCTGTACGGGATTGTGTCGAACTACGAACTGTCGGTCGTGCCGCTGTTTGTTCTGATGGGATACCTCGCAAGTCAGGCCAACCTGTCGCGCGATCTGTTTCAGGGCGTAAATGCCATCCTCGGCCGTTTCCGCGGTGGCGTTGCAATGGCGGCCATCGGCGCGTGTGCCGGTTTTGGCGCGGTATGCGGATCATCCCTTGCGACCGCATCAACCATGGGCAAGGTCGCCCTGCCCGAACTTGATCGCCTGAAATATTCGCCGCGTCTGGCAACCGGTACGCTGGCTGCGGGCGGGACACTTGGCATTCTGATCCCGCCATCGGTGGCGCTGGTGATTTACGCCGTCACGGTTGAGGCATCGATCATTCAGATGTTTCAGGCCGCCATCATTCCGGGCTTGATTGCGGTTCTGTTCTTTATGGCGGTGATTGCCATTCAGGTGCGCCTCAACCCGTCACTGGCCCCGAAACCCGAACCGATGCCGGCCGCCGAGCGCAAGGAAGCATTGCTGCGCCTGATCCCGGTGATGGTGATCTTTGGCTCGATCATTCTGGGGCTCGGTGCGGGTCTGTTTACCCCGACACCGGCGGCCGGCGTGGGCGTGTTTGCGATCTTGGTTTACGGCGTCTATATGCGCATTCGCGGCAAAGGCGGTCTGACCTGGAAGGGTTTGCGCCAGTCGCTTAAAGACACCGCCATCACATCCTCGATGATTTTCTTCATCCTTCTGGGGGCGGAAATCCTCAAGGGCTTCTTTAGCCGTGCCAACCTTCCGGCCTATATGGCCGAAGCCGCTGCCACCAGCGGCTTTGATCCGTGGCTTGTCATGGTTCTCATGCTGCTTGCCCTGATCCTTCTGGGCTGCTTCATGGAAAGCCTGTCGATGATTGTCGTGGTCATCCCGTTCTTCTGGCCAGCCCTTGTTGATATCAATGGCGGCGACTGGGCGACGGCGGCAACCGCGGCCTATGGCATGGGGACCGAGGATCTGAAGATCTGGTTCGGGATCCTCGCACTCATTGTCGTGGAATTGGGGCTGATTACGCCACCGGTGGGGCTGAATGTGTTTATCATCAACGCACTCGCCAAGGGTGTCCCGATGAGCCAGACCTTCCGCGGTGTGATGCCGTTCTTCGGGGCTGAGATCATCCGTATTCTGCTTCTGATCTTTGCGCCGATATTAACGTTGTTTGTGCCAACGCTGCTTGGCAATTAGCGACGATCACAGAACTCGGAAAAGCCCGCCCGTCAATTTGGCGGGCTTTTCTTTTGGTCGGTCCCAAAACACGCTAAACTACCACCAACAACCCACCATGCGGCGACCCAAGATCAAGGCATCCATGCGCAACACCATCCCGATCTATAAGCTTTACGGCGAACGCGATGCGGCAAGCAGCCCCCGCGCACGTGATGGCTATGATCTGGAAAATATCCCCGCATCCGATCCGCAACCGGTCACCGAACCGGAATTCTTTCACCTTGAAAGCATCCCGGAACGATCGCGCCTGCATGACCTGCACATCAAACCGCACCGCCATACTAACCTGTTTCAGCTGCTTTACATTACCCATGGCACGGCCGAGATCAGCTTTGATGACCAAAATCTGACCATGCAGGCAGGCCAGCTGATTACGGTACCGCCCGGCACTGTCCATGGCTTTAAATTCAGTGATGATATTGATGGCTGGGTGATTTCACTGACCGACTATCACCTGCAGGAAATCCTTGCCCCCGCGCCAAAACTCCTCGCCCGGCTTGATCAGGCGATCTGCGTTGATACGCGGTCATCCTCTGGCGATGCCAACAGCCCGACCGATTTCCTGATATCGCAACTCGCCGTCGAATATTACAGCCACAATACCGGGCGGCTGTTTGCGCTTCGTCATATTCTGGGATTGCTGTTGCTTGGCATCGGGCGCACCGTGCCGCAGGATCATTCGGCACGCTTGTCGCGCCAGGAACAAAAGGCCGAAAAATTCCGCAAGTTTCAAACGCTGGTCGAAACGTTTTACAAGCAGCACAAATCGCTTGATTTCTATGCCCGTGAAATCGGCGTCACCACCACCCAGCTTAACCGCATTGCCAAGGACATCTATGGCATGACCGCAAGCGAGGTGGTGCAAAACCGCCTGATGCTGGAAGCCAAGCGGACCCTGATCTATACCGACATCGCCATTCAACAGATCGCCGACGAACTGGGCTTTCGCGATGCAGGATATTTTTCGCGCTTCTTCACCAAAAAGGCCGGGGTATCCCCGGCCCGGTTTCGCACTGATAATCGATAGGGTCCAAGCGTCAGGAAGCCTGGCCGCGCAACGTATCAAGTGTTAGCCACATGCGCACCTGATCGACCACCCGGCCGGACCGCGTTTGCCAGCCCTTGGCAATGAACTTTTCCTCGCCAAACCCGACCTTGCGATACAGATTAAGCGCATTGTCATTGCCATCCACAACATTCAGCCACAGCTTTTCATAGTCGGGCGTTTGCGCAATTTTGGCAGCAAGGCTTGATAAAGCTGCCTTGCCAAAGCCCTGCCCGCGTTCAAACACGCCAAACTCATCGACCTTGGGCAGGTGTGTCGCCATCTCGGTCATATAGACATAGGCAACCGCTTTTTGATCAACGCGAAACACCCAAAGTGCCGTGTCCTTTGATCCCGCCAGTGCCGCGCTCAGGGCATCATCGGGCACACGCGCAATCGCGTCATAAAACTGCGCATCTTCCATCATCTCGCGAATGCGCAGAAGTTCTTCATCGGTTGGCGTGTGCCAGGTTCCGGTAATCATGGGTGTGGTCCTGATGGGCTGGTGGTGGCGTTACAAGATGGCAGTGGTAAACAGCGAGCTCTGTGCGGTCAAGTACCACGAACCCGCCTGCATCCTACCATCGGACGCCTGACAAATTGCCAATAAGGCCCAAAGCCGCTAAAACCAGCCGATATCAACCCTCACCAAAGGCCGCACATGCCAAGCTCAACACCCAATGCGCCGCACACCCGCCCTGCCCCGAATGGCAAAACCGCCATGGTGATCGGTGCCGGTCCGGCTGGTCTGATGGCGGCCGAACGGTTGGCGGGTGATGGCTATGCGGTAACGATTTTTGAGGGCATGCAAAGTGCCGGGCGCAAGTTGCTCATGGCCGGGAAATCGGGGCTGAACATTACGCACAGCGAAGATCTTGAAACCTTTCTGACCCGCTATGGCACATCGCGCGCACGGCTTGAACCACATCTGCGCAAATTCGGGCCCAATCAAATCCGGCAATGGTGTGCGGGCTTGGGTGTTGAAACCTTTGTCGGCTCCTCAGGCCGGGTGTTCCCGACCGCGATGAAGGCAAGCCCGCTTTTGCGCGCCTGGCTTAGGCGACTTGATGGTCTGGGCTGCACCATCCAGTACCGCCATTACTGGACCGGCTGGAACGACGCCGATCAGGCGGTGTTCAGAACGCCGGATGGCGAAGTTACCGCCACCGCCGACATCACCATTCTGGCCCTTGGCGGCGGCAGTTGGAAACGACTGGGATCAGATGGCAAATGGATGGAAATCCTGCTTAACGCCGGGATCAAGTGCAACCCGTTCAAACCGGCCAATTGCGGCTTTGAAATCGACTGGACCGACCATCTGACCGACAAATGCGCAGGCTCCCCGGTCAAGGCCGTGATACTGACCTGTGGGGATCAAACCGTGCGCGGCGAGTTCGTCATTTCCAAAACCGGGATCGAAGGCAGCGCGGTTTACGCCATCTCGGCAACGTTGCGCGATCAGTGGCTTGAAACCGGGGTTGGCATCCTCGCACTCGACCTCTGCCCCGACCGCACGCTGGCTGACGTCACCACGCGCCTGTCAAAGCCACGCGGCAAAAACTCGCTGGGCAACCATTTGCGCAAAACCCTCGGCCTTGATGCCACCAAAACAGCCCTGATTTTCGAAGTCACCCCGCGCGAAACCCTGAACGACCTGACAGCCCTCGCCACCGCCATCAAGAACCTCACGCTTCATATCAAAAAGCCCCGTCCACTGGACGAGGCCATCAGCACCGCAGGCGGTGTCGCATGGGAAGAACTCGACGAAAATTTCCAACTCATCAAACGCCCCGGCACTTACTGCCTTGGCGAGATGGTTGACTGGGAAGCACCGACGGGCGGGTATTTGCTGACAGGATGTTTGGTTCACAGATAGCTTTTATTGTGCAGGTCCAAGTATTCTTCTCTAAATTCAAGGAAACGAACGCGGGAGACAAACGTGCAAAAAAAGGATCAACACAATCTGAGCAGTTTAATTTGGCTGACTGAACCGCTCGAGGAACTTTCAGAACGGCTAACCGGATATAATTCGGACTACAGCGGCAAATCAGTTGTAGTCGAATTGGTCGCAGTGCAAACCGTTTTGATGCGCCACCTAAGAGGTTATATTTCGGCACCAGAACTGAAGAACTGGGCGAGCCTAATATACTGCCAAAAAGGTATCGAGTTAGAAGCGATATTTTCTAGACAGCTAGAGGAAATCTTTCAGTTTCTAGCGACACCAGATACGAATGACAGCATAAGCCCAAGCCTGTGCGCCGACTTTTTAAACTCTCTCGGAACGAACCCGTCAGATAGCCTTATACAAAACTTAGCAGTTAGATCTGAAATCGTTCGTGTTTGCCGCATGATGCAGTCAAATCGAATAGAACTAATTTACGGCTGCAGACGACTGGTTCAGTTAAGCCGTTCACTTCCCGCCTCGGAACAAGAGGCGTTTTTGACATTTGTTGGAGTAGTTTCCGAGTGCGATGAGTATCCCGATGACGACAAAAAGAATCTTTTCTCTCAAAGTTATCTCGAAAGTATTTCGCGTGCGATCAGACTGTATGAATCGAGAGTGGAACGCCGAGTACTAAACACTTGCAGTGGAATAATCAGTGAATTTGAAGAGCACTTTCGAGAAACAAAAATTCAACGATAACTGGAAAAAGGTCGCAAAATAGTTTTATTATCCCGTTATTGATCAATTTCTCCAAAGCACAAACAGCCAGGTGAGCCATGACGGGTGCCAGTAATGGCAATTCCAGAGGTACGGATATTTCCGATAGCGCATCTGATCTGACGCGCATGACAGACGCCGGGCCAGAAGCCCTTGCCGCCTATTACGACAAGTGGGCTGAAAGCTATGACGCGGATTTGCCCAAGATGGGTTATGACGCGCCCAAGCGGGCGGCGGCCATCATGGTTGAGCACGGGGTGCCGTTCGACGCACCGGTTCTGGATGCCGGGTGTGGCACCGGATTGACGGGTTTGGAGCTTTCCAAGGCCGGATATCGTGATATCACCGGCATTGATTTGTCGCTGGAATCCCTGCAGGCGGCCGAGGCCAAGGGCGTTTATCGACACCTTAAGAAACGCGACATGAACCAGACACTGGCCTTTGGCGACAACGGCTTTGCGGCCGTTCAGTGCATCGGCACACTGACCTATGTGCGCGAAATCAAGCAGCTGTTTTCGGAATTCTGCCGGGTTGTGAAGCGCGGCGGGATTGTCTGCTTTACCCAGCGCACCGATCTTTATGATGATGCCTTCATCAAGGCGATCCATGCCACCACCAAGGCCAAAAAATGGGAGCTGATTTCCCATTCAGACCCGATGCCCTATCTGCCCAACCACGAAGATTTCGCCGACAAGAAACACATTTTCTATGACGTGTACCGGGTGAAATAACCCAGCGATCCGGGCGCTAAGCCTGCCCACCTAGTGGCAATGAACCGTGCCCGCCTTGCGATCCATATGGCAGCACTGACCGGGTGGGGAGCTTTTGCGACATCCGCCGCCATGCGCAATCGCCTGATCCACAATCACCGGCTGCGCGTTTGACGGTTCCGGCATAACCGCCAGGCCGAGTGCAAACGGCAAGGCTGCGGCAATCATCAGAACTGTTTTCATCGTTTATCCTCCCTGTTCCTCACGCAATCATAGCATCCTCACGCGGGAGACATACTAGCTTTAAGGGCAGGTCAAAAAGATAGTTGACATGATCAACCATTTTTATATAGTTGATAATGTCAACCAATTACGGATCGCATCTGCACCTCACAAGCGCCCCACGCTTTGCTGACGCGATACCAAGGCGAAATGCCGTGCCTGAAACCAAGCCCCCTTCGCGCACACCATTTGATAAAGAGACTGCCCCATGCCGATCCCTCATATCCAACGTCTCAAGATATCCCCCGAAGTGCATCCCGATGGGTTGCCGGGGCCACGGCGCATTTATGCGGCCCTCGCCCTTTTGATCACGATCATGATGGCGGTGCTTGATGGCACGATCATGAATGTCGCCCTGCCCGCCATCGCCCATGATCAGGGCGCAACACCCGCACACGCGATCTGGGTGATTACGGCGTATCAGTTGGCCATCGTGGTGGCCTTGTTGCCGTTTGCAGCCCTTGGTGAAGCCATCGGGTTTCGCAAGGTTTATCTGAGTGGTGTTGCCCTGTTCGGGGTGGCATCCGCCCTGTGTGCCATGGCCCCAACGATCGAGCTTCTGACCGCAGCGCGCGTGTTGCAGGGCCTTGGGGCGGCTGCGATCATGAGCATCAATGCCGCCATCATGCGCCATGTCTTCCCGCATGCGAAACTTGGTCAGGCGATTGGCTGGATCGCGATGACGGTATCGGTGTCGGCCGCCGCCGGACCCAGCATTGCATCCGCCATCATGGCGGTTGCCAGTTGGCACTGGCTGTTTTTGATCAATCTGCCGATGTCGGTTCTGGCGGTTGTGATTGGCTATTTCAGCCTGCCGTTCAATACGCCAAGCCGGGCACGGTTTGATTTCATCAGTGCGTTTTTAAATGTTCTGACCTTTGGCGGGTTGGTCGCGGCGCTTGGCAATATGGGCATTGAAAGCAACCCGATCCTGATTGGTGCACAATTTGCCGTATCGTTTATTGCCGGTGTCTTTCTAGTGCATCGCCAATTGTCGCGCACGCGCCCGATGCTGCCGCTTGATCTGTTGAAAATACCGGTCTTTGCCTGCTCCATCGGGTCATCGATCACCGGTTTTTGTGCGCAGATGATTGCGTTCGTCACCCTGCCGTTCTATTTCCACGATGTGTTGGGACAAAGTGCCACCATGACCGGTCTTTTGATGACGCCATGGCCCGTGGCGACCGCGATCATTGCCCCGATTGCCGGGCGGTTGGCCGACAGGTTTTCGCCAATCCGTCTGACCGGGATTGGCATGGCGGTGTTTGCCATCGGGCTGTATGGCACAACACTTGCCGCCGACGCCGGTGGCTTGGCGCCGATCATTGCCGCCCTTGCCCTGTGCGGGGCGGGATTTGGTCTGTTTCAGGCACCCAATAACCGCCTGATGCTGACCAGTGCGCCGCGTGAACGTTCTGGCGGGGCAAGCGGGCTTTTGTCGACCGCGCGCCTGACCGGCCAGTCGGTTGGTGCGGCCCTTGCCGCCATTCTGATTGGCACCGGTGGCGGCTTTGACCTTGCGACCATCATGCTTGTCGCCAGTGGCTCGGCCGTTATTTCCGCCATCATTTGCGAAGGACGCCGCCATGCCCTTCGTTCCGGCTTGATTGCCAGCCCGGCTGGCCTGTGAGGAAGAAACAATTGCCATGACCGAAGAAGATCAGGTCCACGTTCCGGGTGAAACCCTGCATCGGCTGGTGCATGCCTACAAACGCAGACTGATGCATGCGATGCAGGCTGCAAGCATGCCGATGCCGATTTCGCACAAGCGGGTGATGAAATGGATTGTCAAAATCCCCGGTATCACCGCCCAGCAAATGGCCGAAAAATCCGGTCAGGACAAAGGCCGGATCACGCGGCTTTTGAAAGAACTTGAAAATGACGGGCTGATTGAACGCCGCCCACACCCCGAAGATCGACGGAGCCAAACCCTGCATTTGACGGCCGCCGGCAGCGCAAAAATGGAAGACTTCCGCGCTGTCGAAAAAGAAGTCAGATCCCGAATGACCAGCGGCCTTACGCCACAGCAGATCCATGATTTTGTCGAGATCGCCAATCTGATGTCCGACAATCTGGAAACCCACAAATGCAAGAAACTGGACTTTGCGGCCAATGGCCCAAAGGACCAAGGAGTGAAGAAATGAGTAAACCTTCCCCACGCGATCTGACCGTGATCAGAAAGGGATACGTCACCCCAAATATGCTGCGCGTTACCCTTGGCGGTGACGGCATGAAGGACTTTCCCGAGGATCAGGAAAGTGCCTATGTCAAACTGATGTTTCCGATTGAAGGCGACGACAAAGGCCGCGTTTTGCGCCGGACCTACACCGTGCGCCATGACCGCATGACCGATCAGGGCCGCGAGATCGATATCGATTTCGTCATGCATGGTGCCGGTGATGATAGCGATGATGATAATGGCGCAGACAGTCATGACCATGGTGGCCCCGCGTCAAACTGGGCGGTGAATTGCCAGCCCGGCGATGTGATCACCATCGGGGGGCCCGGCCCGAAGAAGCTTGTTGATCCGACCGCCGACTGGTTTCTGATTGTCGGTGACATGACGGCCCTGCCTGCCGTATCGGTCAATCTGGAAACCCTGCCCGATAACGCGCGCGGCTATGCCGTGATCGAAGTCCGGTCCGAGGCCGACATGCAGGATTTGAAAAAGCCCGACAACATCACGATTGAATGGGTGATCAATCCGCGTCCGGGTGAACAGAACACGGTGCTGAGCGATGTGGTCAAACGCATCCCCTGGCATACGGACGGTCGGCTTTCGGTCTGGGCGGCGTGCGAATTCACCTCGATGCGGGAACTGCGCAGCTACTTCCGCGAGGAGCGCGGCCTTGGCAAGGATGATCTTTATATTTCAAGCTATTGGAAGCTTGGCATGAATGAGGACACCCACAAGGTCATCAAGTCCGAGGATGCCAAGACGGCGGCCTGATCGGCACACAATCGAACAAACAATTCGGGCCCCTTTGTGGGGCCCGTTTGCGTTTGGCGATTGATTGAGCTGATCAGGCATATTGCGCATGCAGGCGCGCCATCCGTCTGCGCGCGAAAAAGCCGGCATGCTGGGTTGTCTGAACCATTTCCGGGTGCAGTTGCCCGTCCTCATCACAGACAAAGGCCCGGCTGGCACCAATCACACCCTTTTCCGAGCTATAGACCGCAATGACGATAATTTCGATGCGGCACTTGCCTTCGCCCACCGCTTTATCAGGATCATTGCTTGTCTCCTTATCTCTGACGCGGGCCTGATGTGTGATGCGCCGCATCAGGTTTTGCAGCGCGCCCAGTTCGATGCATCTGCCGGATTCAAGCGGGCCTTGCACCGTCAGTTCGTCAAGACGCGCAGCATGGGCCGATTTGCTGCCCTGATCGGTCTGGAAATCCACTTCCGGGTCGCTATCTGTGACCTGCTCACAGACCTGATGCGTTTCATCGCCAATACAGACAAGCACCTTGTCGATATGAATGGCTTCCTGGCTCATATTGCTGATCAGAAAGCGCGCCTTGTCCGAATTGCCAAGCATCTGGTTGATGACGATTTTCGGACGTCTGACACGGCGATAGCTTTGAAACAGCAATTGCGCATAAAAAATCCAGACCATCAATGTTGCGATGCTAACCCCGACCTGAAGCAAGGTCGCGTGTTGTTCAATCCATGAACCCATCGGGTCCCCCTGAAATCAAAATCGACTTGGCGGGCCGAATTCAACTTTGATCCGGCACCATCCACGCAACGTGCTGCCAGCGATTTTGTTTCAGGGGAATGCAAAACACCCCGGCCAAAGACCGGGGTGCCAGAGATGCGTTTTGATGGATGCCGGGTCAGGCAGCGACACTGCCATGCGGGTCGATGACGAATTTCTTCGCCGCCCCGCCGTCAAAGTCGGCATAGCCTTTTGGTGCCTGATCAAGGTTGATCATCTGCACATTGACCGCCTTGGCGATGTCGATCTTTTCAAACAGGATCGCCTGCATCAGGTTGCGGTGATACTTCATTACCGGGCACTGACCAGTATGGAAGGAATGCGATTTTGCCCAGCCCAGACCAAACCGCATGCTAAGTGCGCCCACCTTGGCGGCATCATCGACCGCACCGGGATCCTCGGTCACATAAAGTCCCGGAATGCCGATCGAACCACCGGCACGGGTGACCTGCATGGCAGAGTTCAGAACGGTTGCCGGGGCTTCGTGATTGTGGTTGCAGCCACAGCCATGGGCCTCAAAGCCAACGCAATCGACAAAGCAATCCACTTCGCGATCATTCAGGATCGCCTCAAGCTGATCTTCCATCGGCATGTCTTTTTTAAGATCGATGGTTTCGCAGCCAAAGCTGCGTGCCTGTGCAAGGCGATCATCGATCATGTCACCGACAATCACACAAGCCGCCCCCAAAAGGTGTGCGGATGCTGCGGCGGCAAGGCCAACCGGACCGGCGCCGGCGATATAAACCGTGCTGCCCGGACCAACGCCCGCCGTGACACAGCCATGAAAGCCGGTCGGGAAGATGTCAGACAGAAGCGTCAGATCGCGGATTTTCTCCATCGCCTGATCGGCATCAGGGAATTTCAAAAGGTTGAAGTCGGCATAGGGCACCATGACATATTCGGCCTGCCCGCCGACCCAGCCGCCCATATCGACATAGCCATAAGCAGCCCCCGGACGCGCCGGGTTTACATTCAGGCAAATGCCCGTCAGGCCGGATTTGCAATTGCGGCAACGCCCGCAGGCAATGTTGAACGGCACGGAACACACATCACCGACTTTAAGGAACTCGACATCCCGGCCGGTTTCGACAATCACGCCGGTGATTTCATGACCAAGAACGAGCCCCTCGGGCGCGGTTGTGCGGCCACGCACCATGTGCTGGTCACTGCCACAGATATTGGTGGTGATAACTTTCAGGATGACGCCATGGTGGCATTTGCGATTGCCCAGCGCCAATTCCGGAAACGCGATGTTTTCAATTGCGACTTTTCCCGGACCCTTGAATACAACGCCACGATTTGATGGACTGCTCATATTCTGTTTCCTCTTCCCTGATATGGTTTGTCAGGATTGTTGTTGATGTCCGGGTCCATGCGATCTTGCGCCGCACCCCTGCCCGAACCGAACCCACCGCGCGTTTTTTGATATTCGCAGTGCAACCAAAACGGTAGGTCCGCATTCCCGCCACTGTCAAACGAACTGGGCTGCGTCCCCTAAACTTCCTCTTGTGCTCAGAAGATTTGCGACGATTGGTTGAAATCGGCCTTCGAATGTTTCCCCGGCTGATCCGTGATCATCGGGAACATCCGGAAAATGGCGGGATGCCCTGCCCCGCGTCGCGGCAGTGCACAACGTTGCGATGTATCAAAGTAATAGTCGGCCAATCTGGATAGATTAAAAACAACAACGCCCGTCGTGGTCATATGGAGACCGTCCGATGCTTCATCGCCTGATCGCGCTTTATCGTGAAAATCCCCGCGAAGGACGGCTGTTTGCCGCCATTTCGCTTGGTTTCCTTACGATCTATTTCATCCCTGCGGGCACGGGGCGGTTTGACAATGCGGTGCTTGAGGCCGTCTATCTGACCAACTGGTATGCCCGCGAACATGTCATCCTGTGTTTGCTTCCGGCCTTTGTGATTGCCGGGGCGATGGCGGTTTACATCAGTCAGGGATCTGTAATGCGCTATCTCGGGCCGGATGCATCGCGCCCTGTTGCACTTGGTGTGGCATCCGTCTCCGGCACGTTGCTGGCGGTTTGTTCCTGCACGGTACTGCCACTGTTTGGCGGGATTTACAAACGCGGTGCCGGGCTTGGTCCGGCAATTGCGTTTCTGTATTCCGGGCCCGCGATCAATATCATGGCGATTGTTGTCACGGCCAAGGTATTGGGGGCTGAAATCGGCCTTGCGCGCGGGGTTGGCGCGATTGTCTTTGCCATCGTCATCGGCCTGATCATGCATCTGATCTATCGTCACGAAGAACATGATCGCGCCCAGAAATCCAAACGCGGCTTTGGCGGCGACGATGACGGCAAACCGCTTTCGATCACCATTGCGTTTTTTGGTCTGATGGTCGGCATTCTGGTGTTTGCCAACTGGGCCTCTGTCCCCGGCAGCCCCGTCTGGATGGCGGTTTATGATGTTAAGTGGACCACCACCGCCCTTCTGGCGGCGGGCTTTGCCGGACTTCTGATCTGGCAGTGGAATTGGCCGGTTAAACAGGTCGCGGGTCTTGCGGCAATCGTCATCCTTGCTGCCATGATTTTCCCGCAATATCCGCAACTGGCCTTTGCCATTGGCGTGATCGGCCTGATGATGATTGCGCTGACGCGCGATCAGGACCGTGAGTGGGTCGATCAAAGCTGGGATTTCACCAAACAGATTTTGCCGCTTCTGGTGATGGGTGTGTTCATCGCCGGCCTGCTGCTGGGCCGACCGGGCCATGAAGGCCTGATCCCCAACGAGTGGGTGCAGGCCGCTGTTGGCGATAATTCCCTGACCTCGACCGCGTTGGCATCGGTTCTGGGCGCGTTCATGTATTTCTCAACCCTGACAGAAATCCCGATTGTCGAAGCCCTGATGGGTGCGGGCATGGGCAAGGGTCCGGCTTTGGCGTTGCTTTTGGCCGGGCCTGCTTTGTCGCTGCCCAACATGTTGGTCATTCGCACCGTGATTGGCACGCAGAAAACGCTTGTTTACTGCGCGCTGGTCGTCGTCATGGCGACGATTTCGGGCTTTGTTTACGGCAATATTCAATCATTCTGATCACAGGAGATCAAAGATGAAACTCAGCATTTATGGCAGTGGTTGCGCAAAGTGCCAGGCGCTGGCCAAAAACGCCGAAGCGGCTGCACGGGCGCTTGATCTTGATTACGAGATCGAAAAGGTCACCGACACCAACAAGATCATTGATGCCGGCATCATGCGCAC
>NZ_DCAO01000020.1:0-10535 GCF_002311515.1 Thalassospira sp. UBA1131 | reverse complement strand
GGTGCCGGCGGCAGATCTTCTTCAAGGATGACAAGGTTCAGCGAGTAGCTGACTTCGCCTTCATCCTCGTCACGATGCACAACACCGACGAACTCGTCGCCAACACGCATTTCAATCGGATGGCCTTTTTTCTTGGGCGCATCAATGGCGATTTTCGGGTTATCAAACGTGCGACGCAGATAATCTTCGACGCGTGCGATCTCTGTCGGTGTCATAGGACTTGCCCCTTGTTCTTTCCAACGGCTTTTGTCTGTAAGACTACAGGATATCTCATACGCACTTTGGCGTCTGCCCTCTATCCTAAAGTCTTTTGTTAAATCTGGTGCACTGTCCTTTCACAAACCGGACAGTAAAATCAAGCCCATCGGGCCAAAAAAGTCGTAAAACCGGCCATTTTTTGCAGCATACGCGTCAGGGAACCGGATGTTTGCGCATTCCGGTTGTCACGCGATTGTCTATTGCATTGCCCGCGGGCACCGTTTAAGCCAAATATATGACCGAAATCGAAGTTATGCCCAAGACCGACAGCGGCACCGACACCAGCACCGCATCTGCCAAAACCGAGACCGCCGACCTTCCCCCTGCGAAGGCCATAGCAGACGCTGCTGCGCAATCCCGGCCCATCCTTTACAGTTTCCGTCGCTGCCCCTATGCCATGCGGGCACGTATTGCCTTGCTGGCCGCCGAAATTGATGTCGAACTGCGTGAAGTTGTCCTGCGCGACAAACCGCAAAGCATGATCGATGTATCGCCCAAGGCAACCGTCCCGGTTCTGGTCCTGCCCGATGGCACGGTGGTCGATGAAAGCCTTGAAATCATGGTCTGGGCACTTGCGGAAAATGATCCGCTTGAATGGCTGACACCCGAAAGCGGCACGCTTGACGACATGCTGGCCCTGATTTCGCAAAATGACGGCCCGTTCAAGCATCACCTTGATCGTTACAAATATCCCAACCGCTATGAAGACGTAGACCCGCTCGAACATCGTCGGGATGCGGAAAAGATCCTTAACCGCCTTGATGGTCGGTTGGCGGTTGGCAAATACCTGTTCGGGTCGCGTCCGGCATTGGCTGATTTCGCCATTGCCCCCTTCATCCGCCAGTTTGCCAATACCGACAAAGGGGCGTTTGACGCCATGCCGTTCGTCCATGTGCAGCGCTGGCTTGATGATTTCCTGGCCTCCGAGCTTTTTGAACGCGCCATGACCAAATATGACCAATGGCACGAAGGCGACACGCCGATCATTTTCAAGGCGGCTTAAATCGCTTACTTGTCCTGTTAGCGTTGCCCGTCAATCGGCAGGGTCAGCAACCGCGAACTCAGGCATTTGCCATGCGGATCCAGTGCAAGGGTCCGCGTAACCCCGCCGCCCAGCGCCTCATACATCACAAAATTAAGTGCCCCGATCTGCGGCAACTCATAACGTACGACATCGCCCGCGATCAAAGACCCGAAATGATCGCGAACCCGTTCTGCGGTCACCTGTTCAAGCAAAACAGGCCAATCTTCGGGGCGATAGGCAATCACCGAAACGTTTGAGATATTCCCCTTGTCGCCGGTGCGCGAATGCGCAATATCGCGAAGCTGCATTTTCACGCCTCCATCATCTCGAACCGCGTCACCAGCCTGTCTTCGGGCAGAAGCCCTGAAACAATGGCAACGATTTCACGCGTTGATTTGGTTACGCCACCACCCCCGGCAGGGCCGTTCAGATACAGGCTTTCAACTTCCTCGCCAATTCGGGCCGCCGTTTGCAGATCGCGTGTCCTGACGACAAAGCGCACACGAACTTCTGACGGCGCACAGTCGGATGCCGCAACATCCTTGAAAATCGAATTGACGCCAATCAGTTCGCCGCGCACTTCATCACAGGCAATCCCGATCTGGTCGATCCGTTGATGAAGGATATCAAGTGCGAGTTGCCCGCGCGCCGTGGCACCGGGCCCGGCATAGGATATCTGCCCCTCCCCGACACAGCTATCGATATAGCCGATCGATACCTTAAGACTGCCGGTTTTGGGTAAACCATCCCCGTTCGATACCGCCACCCGATCCGGGCCCACTTCGGTGATTTGAACTGCGGAAAAATCGGCGATCACATCGGGCTGGATATAGCGTTTCGGATCATGGACTTCGTATAGCAACTGTTCCTTGCACGTTGCGGCATTCACAAAGCCCCCCGTGCCCGGCAGTTTTGTAATGATGGCGTTGCCATCTTCATCAACCTCGGCAATCGGGAAGCCAAGATTGGCCAGATCGGGCACATCCTTTAATCCCGGATCGGCAAAATAGCCACCAGTAACCTGCCCGCCACATTCCAGAAGATGCCCAACAAGCGTACCGCGCCCCAAACGCGTCCAATCATCCATCTGCCACCCAAATTCAAATATCTGGGGTGCCAGAAACATCGCAGGATCGGCGGCCCGCCCGGTCAGGACAACATCCGCACCAGCCTTAAGCGCATCAACAATGCCACCTGCCCCCAGATAGGCATTTGCCGAAATCACTTCTTTCTTAAATTCGCCAAGCGTGCAGTTGGCCTCGTCGATCACAAATGCATCGGGTGAGAGAACATCAAGAACATTGTCGCCTTGCACGGCGGCAACCCGCAGGCCCGAAAGGCCCAACTCACGCGCGATCTTGATGGTGTGTTTGGCTGCGGCCACCGGATTTGCCGCCCCCATGTTTGAAATCACCCGAACACCTTTTTCGCGACAGATCGGCAAAACCGCGCGCATGCGACGTTCAAGCAACGGGTCAAACCCGGCATTCGGATCATGCATTTTGGCCTGCTGGGCAAGTGCTATGGTGCGTTCAGCAAGGCATTCGAAAACCAGATAATCAAGATTGCCTTTCGCAGCCAGATCAACAGCCGGTTCAATCCGATCCCCGGAAAAACCGGCACCTGTGCCAATACGGATGGTTTTCATTGGCCACCCTCCATGGCCGCACGGCGCATGTTACGGCCGACGAAAAAGGCACCGCCAAGCAACATTGCCGCGATCATTGGCGTCAGAAACGCGGGCCACAGTGCGACCCCAATGACAATCACAAGCATCGCGCGGTCAAGCCACAGCCTTCCGGTGAATGTCTGCCCGCCCAGCAATGCCGGGATGGCAACCACAAGAACAAGACCGGACAGGACCGCATTGATAATGGCCAAGCCGCCGCCCCCGGCTGTCATGCCCGGATACAGCAACAACATGAACGGCACAATATAGGTCATCGCCCCAAGGCGCACCGCCTCGAACGCGGCAGGCAGCCAGTTGGTCTGCGCAATCCCGGCCGCGACAAACACCGCAACGCAAACCGGCGGCGTGATCACCGAGATGGTCGCAAAGTAGAATACAAAGAGATGGGCTGTAAGCGGCTCGACACCGACCGCGGTCATCGCCGGTGCAAGAACAGCCGCGACCAGCACATAGGCCGCCGTTGTCGGCAGCCCCATACCCATAATCAGGCACACCAGCCCGACAATGATCGCCACAAGAACGGTTGAGTCCCCGGCAATGGCAACAATCATGGAGCTTAGCGTCACGCCGATGCCAGTCATGTTGATCATGGAAACAAGGATCTGCGCCCCGGCAAGCAACACCCCGATAATCACCATGCCCTTGCCGGCATCGGTCACACCGGCCAGAACGCGCTTGAACATTTCGCCAACCGACAGGCGCCCGGCAGAGGTCGCCACAAACGCAATCAGAAGTGCGATCATCCCATAAAAGGCCGAGGTCGCAACCGAGCGCCCCATAAAGATACCAACCGCAAGCCCCCCAAGGGCTGCGATGATCGGCAGCACCTTGCGCAAGGCAAGAATTTCTGACCAGGCCGGAAGCTCATCCTCGGGCACCAGTTTAAGGTTTCTTCTGGTTGCGACGATGTGGACCGTCACAAACACCGACAGATAAAACAGAACCGCTGGAATGATTGCCGCGACCATGACATCGACATAGGCAATGCCAAGAATTTCGGCCATCACAAAGGCGGCCGCCCCCATAATCGGCGGGGCAATTTGCCCACCGGTGGAGGCAACGGCCTCAACGGCCGCTGCCAGTGGCCCGGGATAGCCAAGACGCCGCATCATCGGGATGGTGAAATTGCCGGTGGTGGCAACATTGGCAACCGCCGATCCGGAAATCATTCCGAACAGACCGCTGGAAATAATCGCGATCTTGGCGGCACCGCCCTTTTGGCGACCACCAAGACGCATCGCCAGATCCATAAAGCTTTGCCCGCCACCAGTATGAAGCAACAAGGCACCAAACAGCACGAAGGCCGCAATCACCGTGGCGGCAACGCCGGTCAGCATGCCCCAAATTCCAAGATCGCCAAGGAAAATGGTTTCGGTGACAAACTCGATATCAAAACCGCGATGCCCCAGACTGCCCGGAAGATATTCGCCAAGCAGCGCATAAAGCAGCCCGACAATCACAAGAACCGGGAAAATCGCCCCCACGGCACGGCGGCCAATTTCAAGAACCGTCACAACCAGACCAACGGTCAAGGCCATGTCCAGTTGCGTTGCCCATGGCAAAGTGGTCATGATTTCATCGTAGTTCACGACGATATAGCTGCATGCGCTGATCGTCACCGCGGCCAGCAACAGATCAACGATCAAGCCGATTGTTCGCCAACCGGTTCCCTTGCCCAGCGGATAAAGACTTAGTCCAAGGCACGTCACAAGTGCGAGGAAAACCGCCCTTTGAATAAGGCTCTCAAATGGGCCGGTTGCAGCGGTATAGAAGACGAATATACCCACGAGCAACGCAAACCCGTCGCGGATGCGCACAGACATGACGGTTTTCCTCTAAGAGTTCCGGTTTCTTGTTATTTGGACGGATCGAGTTTGGCCGGGATATCGTAGCCGTTCTCGCGGAACCATTTCGCAGCCCCGGGATGCAGCGGGATTGTCGCATACTGCAAGGTCAGTTCAGCCAGATTGACGCCTTTTACACTTGCCATTGCGGTGCCCTGCACTTCCGTATCCGACATGATTGCGTCGACAATCTTGTAGGCGGCATCTTCGGACAGGCTTGCACCTGCGCCAACACCGACACCAAAGCTCCAGGTGGAATAGGCATCAACGCCGTCTGCGGCACCTTCGGGGATATCAACGACCGAGATATCAGGCATCTTTTCAATCAGGGCCTGTTTCTGATCATCGGTCAGGCTCAGGACCTTGATCGGAGTAAATGTTGCGATATCAAGCGTGGAGCTATCAAGTTTAAGACCGGCACCGGATTTAACATAACCGGTAACACGGTTGTCCTTGATCATGTCCACAACATCGGTGGTCGAGCCACGGACATATTCAGCCGAAAGGCCAAGGGCCTCGAACACGGCCTCTGTTGTGCTTTCGGTTGCCGATCCCTTGATACCGGGATTGAAACGCTTGTCTGCAAGATCGGAAAGCGTCGCGATACCGGAATCTTCACGCACAATCACGTTCTGCGGTGCACCGGTATAAACCCACAACAGACCAAGCCCGTCCATCGCGCGACCGTCAAACGCCTTGGTCCCGGCATGGGCGTGTTGGGCGACGTTGGTCGTGACCAGACCAAGGTCGATCTGATCGCGTTCAATACGGCGCAGGTTGTCCATCGTCGCACCGGTTTCAACAACGGATGCCTCGATACCGTTGTCGGCATCGTTGATCAGCTTGGCCACAGAAACAAAATAGCCGTAATGCGAAGATGATGCAGACGTCGAGCCGATCAGCAGCTTTTCCTGTGCGAAAGCCGGTACCGACAAACCAAAGGCGAGCACGCCCGCCAAGGCGAGTTTTGAAAGTTTCATAATGTATTCCTCCCTATGCCGTCATCGGCATGTTTAACGTTCCGTCGGCAAGTCTTGTGCTTGGTTGTTTTTGGACGGACCGAAAGTGTCGACCAGTTTCTTTGTTGCAGGAAGATCAAATAATGAGATAATTGATGCATGAAACGCATCAATCTTGATACCGAAGAAATAAGATCCTTCTGTCTTCTTGCCGAAACGGGCAGTTTTCGCAAGACGGCTCAACGACTTGGCATCTCGGGATCAACGCTCAGTCGGCAAATCAGCCGGATCGAAGACCGCACGCAGGCGCGACTTTTTGACCGTGACACACGAAATGTTGCACTGACCGAACAGGGAAAGATGTTTCTCAGATTGGCGGAAAGGATCCTGAATACCACTGATTCCGCCCTCGACGAATTTGACACCTACCTCAATACCAAACGCGGAAAACTGACCATCGCCGGACTGCCTTCGGTAACGGCCGGACTGCTGCCACCGCTGATTGCCGAATTCATGCAGGCCCACCCGAATGTCGATGTTCAGCTAAATGACATGCTGTCCGAGGGGGTCTTGCGCGAAGTCGAAATGGGGCGTGCTGATATTGGCTTTACCGCCGATGTGGTCGAGGACACCGATAACCTGTCCTTCCAACGATTGCTGAGCGACCGCTTCATCGCTGTCGGGGCACCGGGCGGATTTCTTGATGAAAACCGGACGTACAAATGGGAAGAAATCCTGTCGCAGCCAATGGTCGCAATGTCGCGTGAAACAAGTGTGCGCTCGATCATCGATGCCGCCTGCACCCAGCACGGCTTTGCCTTTCACCCCCGCTTTGAGGTGGCCCATCTGGCAACCGCAGGCGCGCTTGTGTCGCAGGGGCTCTGCATTACCGCCCTGCCGTCCTTGACGCTTCCGGTTCTGGGTCGTGCCCCGCTGGTTTTCAGACAACTGGAAAGCCCGGTTTTGCTGCGCCATATCGGTCTGATCTGGCGATCGGGTCGTACCTTGCCCCCGGCGGCACAGGCATTTTTGCATCTGGTCCGAAGCCGCAACCTCAAATCACTGGTCGCACATCTGGCCACTGAAAGCACAGCTGAAGACACAGTGGCATAGCGGCCTTCGAATGCATTTGACATTTAGCTGACGGCACAGAAGCGATTTCGCACCCATTGCGGACAAATCCACAGCTTAATTCCCCCCATGCGCGATAACATCTCCAAGCTTGGAAGGATTATACTTCTGTTACCATTCACAGGCTGGTCATCGTGACCGGCTTGTGCTAGCAAGCGAAGCATCACACCATAACGCTTCAGGACCGGAATTTATGGCCGATTATGATGTCAAGCCGCTGATAACGGCGGACGAGATTGCCACCAAGATCGATGCGCTTGCCGCCGAGATCAATGAAAGCTTCAAGGATACCGAAAAGCTGATTGTTGTTGGCCTGCTGCGCGGCTCCTTTGTTTTCATCGCCGATCTGGTACGCAAACTGACCGTACCGGTCGAAGTCGACTTTATGGTCGCATCCAGCTATGGCGATTCCACGGAAAGTTCGCGCAACGTGCGCATCGTCAAGGACCTTGATGGTCAGATCCGTGGCAAGGATGTCGTGCTGGTCGAAGACATCATTGATACCGGCTACACCCTGTCGGAAGTGGTTCGGCTTCTGAAAACCCGCGATCCGAACCGTCTGGAAATCTGCACGCTTCTGAACAAGCCGTCGCGTCGCGAAGTTGAAATCCCGATTGATTTCTGCGGCTTTGATATTCCTGACGAATTTGTGGTCGGTTATGGCATCGATTATGCCCAGAACAACCGCAACCTGCCCTTTATCGGCACGGTCCATTTCCACGGCGAATAAGCCGGGCGAAAACAGTATTAAAAAAGGGCGGGCAGCTTGATCAGCTATCCCGCCTTTTTTGTATTCGGATCATGGTGCGCTTCTTGGGTTTCCATATGCCCCTTCGGGGGATCAAAAATACCAAGGGCTGCAAGGTCGGTGACCATTTTATCAAACCCCGATTGCATGCGCGGTTTGTTGCCCTGGCCAGTTGCATAGCCGGTCATGGCCGAATGCACCAAAAGATCAAACAGCATGTCATCTTCGGTTTTTTGCCTGCGCGCAGCATCGTCATGCACTGCTGCGGGATCAACCGCATCGCCGGGATCGCGCTGTAACATGATGGCAAGGGCAACCAGCCCCAGTGTCACCAGCGTACCGCCAATCGCCATGGCAGCCGCAATCGCGCCAAAGGATGCGGCAATCGCCATATAGATGGCCGCCAGCAAGAAGCCTGCCCCGATCAACATCACAATTGCGATCGCGGCAAAAGCCGCGCCCTTTCGGACCGCGGCCTTTGCCTGATCGACAAGTATGTCGGTCAGCTGATCAATCATTTCTGCAGCAGACGGCCGATAAGCAGGCCGACACCAAAGGTCACGGCTACAGATGCCAGCGGGTTCTCGCGAACCTGATCCACAGCCACACCGCGTGCATGATCAAACTGATCACGCGCCTGACCGGTCACTTCACGAATGCGCTCCGCAGCTGCCTGCGTTCTGGTCTCTGCCGCCTGACCACCCATCGCCTTCAGGGTTTTGGTGATTTCGGCCAGATCGCTGCGCAGGGCATCGACATCCGCCTGCAGTTTTGCATTATCAGCAGTCGTCTCGGTCTTGGTCGCCATGGTTTTCTCCTATTGTCTTGAAAACAGCAACACACAGGAAACGTGCGGACATTGCATAAGGTTCCCCAACCAATTGTGATGATTTCGGGGCATAACGGTTTGACCATACATAAAAACCCGGCAAGCGATGCCAAAAAGAAACGGTCCGCGTGGGTTGCGGACCGTTTCATTACCTGTCGGACTTCTGGGCGGAAATGGAGAGCGGGACTTCTCCGTCGGGGGTGGGTATCCCCGTTACGTTGATCAGTAAGGCAGACCGACGTAATTTTCCGACAGGGTTTTCAGACCTGCTTTTGACGACAGGATATATTCAAGCTCTGCATTGCGAATGCGACCATCAAATTCATTCTGGTCATCAAACGTATGCAGCATGGAGGTCATCCACCACGAGAACCGCTCTGCCTTCCAGACACGGGCCAATGCCGTGTCGGAATAGCTTGCCAGCAGATCTTCGCGGTTGGATTTGTACTTTGCGATCAATGCTTCGGACAGGTAGTGAACGTCGCTCGCCGCAAGGTTCAGGCCCTTGGCACCGGTCGGCGGCACGATATGGGCGGCATCACCGGCAAGGAACAGACGGCCGTGTTGCATCGGCTCCGCCACAAAGCTTCGAAGCGGCGCGATGCTTTTTTCGAACACTTCGCCCTCATTGACCAGTTCGGCGTCCTCTTCACCAAGACGGGTGCGAAGCTCGTTCCAGAAGCGATCATCTGACCAGTCTTCGATCTTGTCCGTCATCGGCACCTGGACATAGTGGCGAACGACCTTGTCCGAGCGCATCGAACACAGCGCAAAGCCGCGGTCATGCTTGGCGTAAATCAGTTCTTCGGCAACCGGCTTTGCATGGGCCAGAACGCCCAGCCAACCGAACGGATAGACCTTTTCGAACTCCTTGACGCCCGGCAGGGTCTTGCGCCCGACGCCGTGGAAACCGTCACACGCCGCGATATAGTCGCATGTCAGTTCAAGCGCGTTGCCGTCTTTGACATATCGAACACTCGGCTTGTCGCCATTGATGTCATGCAGGCTGACATCTTCGGCTTCGAAGATGATTTCACCACCGTGATCAAGGCGCGCCTGAATCAGGTCCTTGGTGACCTCTGTCTGGCCATACACCATGACGGTCGAACCACCGGTGAGTTCTTCGATATTCACATGCGTGCGCTTGCCGTTGACGCTGATATAGATGCCGCCATGGATGATGCCTTCCTTGTTCATGCGGGCATCGACGCCCACACGTTTCATCAGATCGACCGTTCCCATTTCAAGAACGCCTGCACGAATGCGACCTTCGACATAGTCTCGGCTTTTGCGTTCCAGAATGATGGACTCAATCCCCTGCACATGCAGCAGATGTGACAACAGCAGACCAGCCGGGCCCGAACCAACGATAACGACAGGGACATGCATGACGATTTCCTCACAAGATCACGGTTTTTGGTTCTGTTTTTGAATTGGAACAAGAACCGTTCCATTGCGGAAAGAATACGCTTGTTGCTGTTGGGACAGAATGGACAAACCGGGATAATGATTGGACAAATCGAACATGTATTGGGTTTTGGTTATACCTTGTACGTGATCTGGTTCTAACCATCCGATGGACGCCCTGTCGCCAATAGCCGATCCTTGTCTGGGAACAAGCGTAATAGTGCCGGAAAATTCATCGCATTTGTCGTCGTGATGAAAAATTCATCCTGTGAACTGTCGATCCTTTGTCAGCACTATGCTAAGTTGTTTCTTTCGGCCCTGCACAATGGCCAAAAATCCCTTAAAACCGCGACAGAACGGGAAGATGCCTCAAAGCCGCGCCATCGCCATTTTCACAGATCTTGACGGCACATTGCTTGATCATGACACCTATAGCTGGACGGATGCCCGCCCCGCACTGGATCGGCTGAAGCAGCTTTCCATCCCCCTGATCGCGGTATCTTCAAAAACACTCGCCGAACTGGAACATATCAATCAGACATCCGGTCTGTTTGACGGACTTATCGGCGAAAACGGCGGCGTTATCGCGCTGAATGGCAATGTCGAACAATATGGCCCGGCCAGCGAAACCGTTGATCGCACCCG
>NZ_DCAO01000122.1 GCF_002311515.1 Thalassospira sp. UBA1131 | reverse complement strand
GCGTACCGAGGCACTTTCGGATGATGCCACGGCTGGCAGCGAGGCCGCATCGAATGTGGCTGAAACCGAAGAAACCGCAGAAGCCGCAGGTTCGGAAGAACAGGCGATTGCGGCCCCGGAAATTCGCGACGTAACCGGCGACACCGATGCGCCAGCCGCACCGGAAGCGCCATCGGTTGAAGGCGCACAAGACTCTGCTGCGACCGAAACGGCGCCAACTACTGAACAGGCACCTGCGCCAGAGGCGTCCGAACTAGCGGCCGAAACCGCTGAAACCACGCCGGAACCAGCGCCAGCAGCCCCGGCATCAGATGCCAGCAAGCCTTTCTCGGTTCAGGTTGGTGCCTTCAAGGTGCATGAAAATGCCAGCCAGCGTGCCGAGGAACTGCGCGGCAAGGGACTTGAAGTCGCCGTTGTCGTGCGCGGGCCAGAGGACGAGGGGGCTTGGTATTATGTCCGGATCGGGTCCTATGCCAACCTTGCAGCGGCACGCGATGATGCCGCCAAAATCAAGACGGATCATTCGATTGACGGTTTCCCGGTTCGTGCAGAGCCCAATGACCGCGTCGTAGACTGATCAGATCGGGGGCGCATCCCGGGTACGGTTAAGGCGCACACTATATATATATAGCAGTAATACTGCAGAGCGGGGTGGTCATATGGGCTGCCCCGCTTTTCTATTGGGCTTGGCGCCTTCAATTGCCGAATTCATGTCATCGGGTTTGTTTTTGTCCTCTGATTGGGGCATTCTGCTTGCCATCTTTGGGTAAAGGCGCTACGCGCTAGGTTCTCAAACACCAGACCGGCAGCCGCTTGATTGGAACGGCTGCAAAGCAAGACAGGATGGCCGATAGCACATGAGCACGCACAAGGATTTCCCGAACCTTCATATTCTTGATCATCCGCTGATCCAGCATAAGCTGAGCCACATGCGCAAGGTCAGCACGTCGACCAAGACCTTCCGTCAGTTGCTCAAGGAAATCGCCCTTCTCATGGGCTATGAAATCACCCGCGAGCTTCCTGTCAGCTATGAAGACATCGAAACGCCGATCTGCGCGATGAAGGCGCCGGTCATTCAGGGCCGTAAACTGGCGGTGGTTCCGATCCTGCGCGCCGGTTCGGGCATGGCAGATGGCCTGATTGAACTGATGCCGTCCGCGCGCATTGGTCATATCGGCCTCTATCGCGATCCGGAAACCCACATGCCGGTCGAATATCTGGTCAAGCTGCCCGAAGTCGAAGGCCGTACCTTTATTCTGGTCGATCCGATGCTGGCGACCGGGAACTCGGCCGTGGCGGCGATCGATACGCTCAATAAATACGGTGTTGCCGACAAGGACATCCGCTTCATGGCGCTGGTTGCCGCCCCCGAAGGGGTCAAGGTCTTCCAGGATGCCCATCCGGATGTGCCGATCTATACCGCTGGCCTTGATGAGAAGCTGAATGAAAAGGCCTATATCGTTCCGGGGCTTGGCGACGCCGGTGACCGACTGTTCGGTACGCGCTAGTTCATTAGCTCGCCATTGCGTTTCGCATTAAAAAAGGGTGCCGTTTGGCACCCTTTTGTTTTCGAAGTTTTCGTCTGATTGGTAGGTCAGGCAATCAGCCCTTTGGCGATACCGTGATATCGACCACCGACCCGCTAAAGGAGCCACCGGTCAACTTGATGGTCGCAACCCGGTTTTCACGGTCATAGACCAGAACCGAAATATCGGCGCGGACCACAGTCACCTTGCTCCAGCCAAAGTTTGGCATTTCGCGTTCATAGAAATCATACATCTGCGCTTGTGACCCGCCAGCATTCAGGACAAGCCTTCCGTGCCAGGCATCGGATGCGCCAAAGATGATGCTTCTGTCCATATCGAGTGACGAATTGGACGGCATCGGAATATCTGTGAACTGGGTGAAAGACGGACCAGGTTGGCCACCTTTGCCTTCACTGCTGCCCGGTCCCGTATTGGGCACAAGATTGGTGCCAGAGCACCCGGCAAGAGAGAGCCCCGCAAAGGCGGCGGCACATATAAGATATTGTCGCAGTCTCATCATCTTCCTTCGGTCCCCTGATGCCCGTCTTATAACGAGGGGTATGGATATCTCGCCCTATCATCGGGTCATAATGTAAAGGAAAGGTTCACATATTTGCTTTTGCGCCATTTTGCGGCCTTGCCCGGATCATATGTCCTTTTGGACTAAATTGGCGGAACTATCACGGTTAATATGACCTTTAATATGACCGTGCGCATTGCATCACATCAAACGGGTTGAACCTGATTTTGGGCCGATAGACGAATCAACGGCCCGTAATCTGGGTTTTTTCGAATCATTTTGATCCGGCGCAATGTTTTTTGCCCGGTAAAAGCCCGGTCTTTGCGGGTCTTTTTCAGGACCTTTACGGGATTTTTCAACCAAGAGTCTGATGGGGACTGGTGTCTGACTTTTATGGTTGGATATGGCTTTTCGACTATGTTGTTGAAAAATAACAATATTCAGAAAAGTTCCCATTAAATGCATTTTTTTCTGAAAAAGGTGTTTACAGGTCGGGAT
>NZ_DCAO01000036.1:174098-175273 GCF_002311515.1 Thalassospira sp. UBA1131 | reverse complement strand
CGAAACCGATTTGCGCGACGGGCGGGTGCGGTTTATTGGCGTGGCCGAAAACCGCATTGCCGAGGATTTCCTGCGCATCTTGCGGTTCTTCCGGTTTCAGGCCTGGTTTGGCCGCCCGCCGATCGATCCCGTCGGGGCAGAAGCCTGTCGCAAGGCGGTAAACGGTCTTCATGATATTTCGGTCGAACGTATTCGCGACGAGATGTTCAAGCTTCTCCGCTCGCGCAGTCCTGCTGGTACGATCAATGACATGATCGGGTTTGGCATTTTACCCGCCATTTTGCCCAAACTGATCCACACCGATTGCCTGCGCATCATGCAGTGGCTTGATAGCACCGCCCTTGCCGATCCGGCGATACAGCCCGATCCGTTGCGCCGCCTTGCAGCACTGTTTGCGCCGGGGGGCGATAGACGCAACAGCGATGATGACGAAGACAATCTGGCGGCGGCTGAACGTTTTGCGCGCGATTTGCGACTGTCGAACGAAGAAACCGACCGTTTTGCCGAAATGGTCGCGCATGCGCCGCTGATTGATCCGAAATTGCGGCCGGAAATCGTGCGCCGCGATCTGTACCGGATGGGGGCCGCCGCATTTCGTGATGCCGTGCTCTTGGCGTGGAGTGCGCGCGCTACGGTGCCACCACGTTGCACACGCGCAGAAAATGACGAATGGAAAGCCCTGATTGAGGCCGCGGCAAACTGGCAACCCGTGAAATTACCAATACAGGGCCGCGATATCCTAAAAGCTGGCCTTGCACCTGCGGGGCCGCGTATCGGGGCGCTTTTAAGACAGGCCGAGGAATACTGGATCGATCGCGATTTCCAACCCGGTCTGGATGAATTGATGGACTATATTGCCCGCCAGGTCACGGCAGGCGATGAGGAGAAAGAATGACGACAGGCGCAATTGGACATCGGATTTGCTGTTTTGGCGACAGTCTGGTCAATGGTGTTCGCGACGGTGAAAAGGGCGGCTGGCCGATGCGTTTGGCCAGGCGTCTTCTGGACGAGGCCGGGCGTGACGTCACGATCTATAATCTTGGTATTCGCGCGGAAACGTCCGAGGGGCTCAAGTCCCGCTGGCAGGTTGAAGCCAACCTTCGCATGGTTGAAGAATTCCCGACGGTCCTGATTTTCAGTTTTGGGGTGAATGACGCCAACCACGCCGAAGACCG
>NZ_DCAO01000036.1:159726-173957 GCF_002311515.1 Thalassospira sp. UBA1131 | reverse complement strand
TGGGTCGGGCCGCAGGCCGTGATTAACGGCAGCAAATCCAGTCAGGAAATCAACCAGCGCCTCGAAGGCCTGAACCAGATTTATCTCGAAACCGCGCGCGGGTTTGATGTGCCGTATCTTGATCTGCTTGCCACGACGCTTGAAGACGATACATGGCAACGCGCATTACGGCGCGGCGATGGCTATCACCCCGACAAGTTCGGCTATGACCGGTTGGCAGATCTGATCTGGGAATGGGGTGCTGTGCAAAAGACCATTGGTCTTTCGGCGTCAGACGACTAAGGGTCGGGCAACCAATCAGGTCAGAATATCGAAATACTGGCCACGACCGCCGGCGCCCGAGGTCAGATTATTCAACGGATCGCCAGATGCGCTGTATGTCGGCGATGAGATCTTTTCGACATAGCTGTCTGAAATTGTTTTCTGTTCGCCGTCTTTCAGGAACTGCTTTTGTTCACTGCGGTCACGCTGATAGGACTGAACAGCGCGCTCGATCTCCTGATCCGATGTCAGGACAGAGGCGCGTGTCCCATCGATAATCCGGTTTTGCTCGGCAAATCGTTGCTCATCGCCACGTTGCTGGGCGATGGGGCTGGTCTGACGGACGGGATTGGACAGCGAAAGATCAGAAAAAGGCGCGATATTTACCATTGACGGAACTGCTCGTTTGAACCGATTGGTGTTTTTAATTCGGCCGGAATATTACTCAGAGTGACTCGGATTTGAAGCCCTAATTTGCGCTTCAGAGCGACAAAAATGACAAGTCTTTGAAAAAGCGATCAAAGAAGTTTTGGTTCGCTGGCGTTGTTGCTGTCCGGGTCATAAATACCCGCCGCGAATCGGCGTGGACTGGTCTTTGCAAGCGCCTTGAGTTTTGCCGCTTCGACCGAAATATGATCAAGGGTAATGTCGGTGCGTTCTGCCGGAATTCGGATCAGTGCGGCACTGACACTCATCAGATCAAACCGTGCAGGTTTCCCATCGCGACCCTTGCCGGTCAGGTATCCACTTTCACGTGTTTCCGGGTCATAGAAGCTTTTGATCTGGGCATCGAACATGGCCTGAACGCGTTGGACAGCTGCGACCGCATCTTCGAAGTCAATCGATTGCACATAGGCAAAGAAATCATCACCGCCAATATGGCCAACAAACCAGTCATTCTGGCTCAGGACCTTGCCCAGGATATCCTTGAAAAGCAGGATTGCGCGGTCACCTTGGCGGAAGCCGTATTGGTCATTGAACGGTTTGAAATTGTCGAAATCGAAATAGACCGCAAACCGACGTCGGCGCGGCTCCGCCAGGGCACGCGCGGCATAACGGTAAATCGCACTATTGCCGGGCAGGCGGGTCAACGGGTTTTCATCGCGGGCATTCAGTGTATTGCGTTCATTGACCGCACGCAAAAGCGCACTTTGATCCAGAACACCCAGATACTGGTCGTTTTCCGTCAGGATCACCCCGTCCAGCGCCTCGGTCGCGACAAAGGTTTCAAGAAGCTCCGACAGGCTGGTGCGGATATCGGCAACCGGACAACGGCGCAAAAAGCGTTTGATATTCGCCCGGTTGGCCGGGTTTTGCAGCAATTCACGGCCAAACGGGGTGTAGATAAACGCCTTGAATTCTGAATCCCGGACAATGCCCAACGGCTTGCCGTCATGGTCGACCACCGGCACCAGCGAGATATCCGGATTTTGTTGGAAGTAGCTCAGGATATCGACCGGATTGATATCAATCGGCAGGGCCGGTGTTTCCAGCAGGTAGGATCTGACAACATCATCATCGCGATCCGACTGGCGGCGTGAATCTGCCGCGATGTCGGCTGCTGAGGACACAATATCGGTCTGTTCGGGGATATCGAGTGACGGACGCGCGATAAAGAAACCCTGCACCAGATCACAACCCAAACGCCGACAGCACAGGAACTCCTCACGGGTTTCAACGCCTTCGGCGACGACCTGTGCCGCGATCATGTGGGCGAACGCCGTAATTTGCGTAACAAACAGTTCCTTGCGACGGTCACGGTCGATGCCATCAATAAAGAACCGGTCGATCTTGATTATGTCAGGTTCGCATTCGTAAAGCGCACGCAACTGGGCAAAGCCGCTGCCGTAATCATCAATGGCAATCTTGAAGCCCTGACTGCGGTACCGCACCAGAATGTCTTTGAGGTATCCGGCATTGCTGATGTCGTGGCGTTCGGAAATCTCAAGAAAGATGGTATCGCGTTCAAGTCCGGCATCGCTCAGCAGGGCGGCGGTTTGACCGGGTTGGTAATCCTCGGTCTTAACGACGCGATTGTCGAAATTATAAAACAGCTTGAGCCGCTTGGCCCCCGGAAAGCGCGCGAATTTCTCGATTGCCTTGGCGCGCAGCATCATATCGACACTGTGCAGGTTGCCAGTATCCCATGCGGTATCAAACAGGGCCTGAATGGATGTAAATCCGGCTTCTTCCCAGCGCCGCAAAAGCGCCTCATAGCCGAAAACATGACCGGTGTGCGGACTGACAATGGGCTGGAAGGCGAAGTCGACTTTTTCGACGACCTGCTGCCAGTTACGGAGCATGACCGGTTGGGTCATGGGTCGGTCGGATATCCACTGTTCATCTGCATCAAAGGTCAAATGCAGTACCCCGATCTTCAAAATGGTCGGCTTTCCCGGAAGTTGTGAGAATTAGAAGTTCCGAGGTTTGCTGTTATCCCAGATATGACAACAAGTTCATGACAGTGGGGTTACGAATATGTGACATCCGCAGAAAACATCCGCTTTTTTATCAAGAAACGGCTGGATCTCTATACAAAGGGGTTAGACAAATCGACGAACCCGATACTGCCTCGACTAACCAATTGCCCGTGTGGCCAGCGGATGATGTTCCTGAACCAGTCCGCGCAGGCGTGACTCGAGAACATGGGTATAAATTTGCGTGGTCGAGATATCGGAATGGCCCAGCATCTTTTGCAGGCTGCGCAAATCTGCGCCATTGGCCAGAAGGTGACTGGCAAAGGAATGGCGCAACACGTGCGGCGATACCTTTGATGGCGGGACACCGGCCTCAATCGCCAGATCCTTGATCATTTTCAGAAACATCTGACGCGTCAAATGCCCGGTTTTCCCGCGTGACGGGAAAAGGTATGAGGATTGCCCGGGGCGATCGGCATGGCCGTTTGATTTGTCTGATGGAATGAAGGCATCACGCACTTCAAGATAATCACGCAGCGCATCACGGGCCGGATCGGACAGCGGCACCAGCCGTTCCTTGCTGCCCTTGCCACGCACAATCAGCATCTGCGGATCACGTGCCGCTGCGGCAAAGGGGAGCTCGACCAGCTCCGAAACGCGCATGCCGGTGGCATACATCAGCTCCACCATCGCAAGTAAGCGCTTGCCCTTGATACCCGGATGATTGGTGGCGGCGATGATCAGACGATCAATTTCCTCAATCGACAGGAATTTGGGCAGGGTCTGGCCCTGTTGCGGACTATCGATATTCGATGACGGGTCATCATCGCGATACCCGTCGGAATAAAGGAACTTGTGAAACTGCCGCAAGGCCGACAGGCGTCGCGCCTGTGTGCGCGGGGCAAGCCCGGCAGATCCCAGTTCGGCCATATAGCGCCTGACATCGGCATCACTTGCCGATACCGGATCGGCCTTGCCCGCAGTCAGCGATGACGCATAATCTTCAAGATCACGCCGGTAGGCATCAAGCGTGTGCACACTGGCCCCGCGTTCAGCGGCCATCATTTCCAGAAAGGCCGATATCAACGAGCTTGTCAGTGCCTTGGCCATAACCGGTCCTGCCAGTGATTAAAGAGCCTACTGATTAAACGACATCAGCAGTTCTGTCGCCAGACGCCGTGCGTCATTTTCCTGCCCAATGATCAGAAGCGACGTAACGGTATCGCTCAGGACCTTGGGGTCGGCATTATCAACGGCTGCGACTTGTTGGGCCTGAATGGCCAAGGCCGCGGTTTTCGCCTTTTGCCGCGCCGCCGCAGCTGCGTTGAGTTGATGCGAAACCGCACTGCTGGTTGTCATGCGTTCTTCGGCATAGGGGGCGGTCAGAATGCTGTCCCACAAGGTATTGGGGACTTCGATGCCGAAACCTTCAAACAGGTTGAAGATCAGTTCGCTATAACGTCGTGCCGCGGCCTGATCACCGCGCGCGGCCTGCATTTCCTGCCACTCGACCATGCGGGCACGATGACGGGCAAGGGCGGCTGCGCGATCAGATGCGCTTTGCACATCCTCGGCCGAGGCCGAGTTGGGCATCACGGTTGCCGACGCCATGCCGCCACTTGATGTCGGTGCGCCCGGCACGACGGCACCGCCAAGACCGAAGTTTTGCGTCGGGCCTGACTGCGGATCAGACCCAAAACTCTGCGATGAGTTTCCATCCGATGCCATCGCGGTTGGTCGAATGGCACCGGTTTCTTCAAGACCGGAAATCGCCAGAACCGGATAAAGCAGGCTCAGGCGAGATGAAATGTCGTTTGAGGCATTTGCCGATGATTTGGCAACCTGAAGCCAGTTTTCAGCCCGCTCGAAATTGTTTGCGGCAATTGATGCCCGAAGGGCGGGAACAGCAAACCACGAAAAGTCGCCATTCACCGGAATGTCGGTCATCAAGGGCGCTGCCAGCCTTGCGGCCTGCATGAAATCGCCTTCAAAATCCGCGGCTTCAAACAGGGCGGCCAGAATTTCAGCCCGTGCGGCGGCAACATCACTTTGTGCTGCGGCCTGATAAAGCTTGGCATATTGGCGCGCCTGAATGCCTTCGCTGGCATCATCAAGAACGCTCTCCAATGCCGCCGGTTCGAAATTCACCGACTGATACACATCAGCCAGCTTTTTCGGGCTGATCAAGCCAAGATTTTCAGCCTTGCGGGCGGCTTCTAGGCGAACATCGGTCGCAGTCGCATCGGCAGTGGTAATGCCAATGATGGCGACTGGATTGTCGGTTTCAAGCTGGCTCGTCGGGATCGATTGTTTGGCAATTGCCAGAAGTGCCAGATCGATCGGACGCAAATCATTTAGCAAGTCGGCATCGGCAGTACCGCCACTGCGGATTGCGGAAACCAGACCAAAGAAGGTGGCATCGCCTTCGCCACCCATTTCACGCACAAGATCGACGGTGAAGGCCGCCGAGGTCGGATCATTGGCGTAAAACGCGCACATCGCCGCCGCCTTAAGCCAGAAAAGTTCCTCGTAACTTGCGCCGTAACCTTCAATCGCGTCACATGCCGCATCAACTCTGGAGCCAATCAGAAGGGCGTTAACCTCTGCCTGCGCCAGCATGGAGCCGCGCGATCCTTGCGGGGCGGCGCGGACAAGTTCGATGGCGTCATCAAGCGCGCCCATTTCGATCAGTTTGGCAACACGTGCTTCAAGCAGGCTGATATCCGCCGAGCCCTGAGGCAGGGCGGCTGCGGACAGAAGCAGGCGTTTTTGTAAGTCACGCGCAGCATGGGTCGCCGGGGTCGCGGGCAATTCCGAAATCAGTTGTGCAGCAGACCGGCGGGTGGTGCCGTTCCACATATCGGTGCCAAGGCCACCGCGCGATTGATCAATGGTCCCGACGGCCTCGGCGTCGACTGCGCCAAGCGACAGCGATTGCACCGCGTTCGGATCCGACGGGAATGCATCAGTCTCGCTGGTGCCAGATGACGTATTGCCAAAGCCGCCTGATCGCGGGGCCGATGTGACCCCCGGATTGGTCGGGCTTGGGGCAACCTGGCGTTCCGCGTCCTGTTCTGCTTCCTGTTTTAAAAACAACGGCACGGGGGCCGAGTTTTGCGCGCTTGCAGGGGCGGAACCAAGTCCCGTTCCCGTCATCATGGCCAGTACACAGGTCTGCATTAACAGGCGGGAACGCAATGTCATCTTAGTTAAACCTCGAATTCGGGATGGTTTCTTCGATTTGGGCGGTCGGGGCAGGAATGTCCCAGGTCACCAGGAAAGTGGCACCGCCGGCAATCACGGCGATAACCAGCAACAGGATGATGCGCGATAAAATTCTCATTTTAATCCAGACTTCGAAGCGTTTAAGCGATGGACGCGAATACCAGTATGCGGACGAAAATCAAAGATGCAAGAACCGCAACCGCCAATCATTCTGGCGATCCGTCTGCGCATCTCGCACCTGTCATCGCATTGGGTTGGTCGCACTCCAATTCGGCAACTTAAAGGCAGTATAAGTGCCTGTTACTCACAGAGAGTTAATGCCATCGCGCAGAACAACCTTGGGCAAAACGATGCATAGGCATGCCTAAAGTGACTGAAAGGGGCAATTTGGCGCAGTATTTTTGTCGTGTTTTCTGTCCGGTTTGCTTGCGTTCGGGGGCAAGCTGGCCTAAAGATTTGGGTAATTTGTATCTCAATGATTGAACCACAGGACTGCAAACCGAACATGGACAGCAACATTGCCGAGTCGGGTTTGCACGAAGACGTGATCGCCAAAATTCGCGACGGCCTGAAAGGCCGGACATTGGTGTTCATTGGACTGATGGGTGCAGGAAAAAGCTGCATCGGCCGTATGGTCGCCAAGGAACTCAAGCTGGATTTTGTCGATGCCGACCGCGAAATTGAAGAAGCCGCTGGCTGCTCGATCGCCGATATCTTCAAGCTGTATGGCGAAGAGGCGTTTCGCGACGGCGAGGAACGTGTAATTGCCCGTTTGCTTGATGGCGAACAGATCGTGTTGGCCACAGGCGGTGGTGCGTTCATTCGTGAACGTACCAGACAATTAATCCTCGAAAAATCCGTATCGGTCTGGCTGCGTGCCGACCTTGATCTGCTGATGCACCGCACCAGCGGGCGGACCCATCGTCCGTTGCTTAATAACGGTGATCCCAGACAAATTCTCGCGGATCTGATCGAGACGCGTTACCCGGTCTATGCCGGGGCAGACATTATTTTCGACTGTGATGAATCCTCAAAGGAAGCCACCCGCGATGCGGTTCTTGAACTGCTTGCCAATTCCTTTGATGACGATGGTCAATTGATCAAGACAGGAACCTGACAGAGTGAGCAATCACGACACCCTTCGCGTCGACCTTGGCGCGCGCAGCTATGACATCCTTGTTGGCAGCAACCTTTTGGCCGATACCGCCAAATATATTGCCCCGTTCGTCAAGAAGGCCGGTGTGGTCGTGATCAGCGATGCGGCACTGTCGGACAATCATTTGCCGACCGTGCTGGCATCCCTTGACGGGGCAGGCATTACTCACCGTGAAGTCGTTGTGCCGTCTGGTGAAAAGTCCAAAAGCTTTGCCATGTTCGAAAACGTCGTCGAACAGATTTTGGCGATGGGGATCGAACGGTCCACCCTGATCATTGCCCTGGGTGGCGGGGTTGTTGGCGATCTTGCCGGGTTTGTTGCGGCATCTTTGTTGCGTGGTCTTGATTTCGTTCAGATCCCGACCACTTTGCTGTCGCAAGTTGATAGCTCCGTTGGTGGCAAGACCGGGATCAATTCGAAGTCGGGCAAAAACCTGATTGGTGCGTTTCATCAACCGCGTCTGGTTCTGGCCGATACATCCGTTCTTGATACCTTGCCAGCACGTGAATTGCGGTCGGGTTATGCCGAGGTCGCCAAATATGGCCTGATCGATGATCCGGAATTCTTTGCCTGGCTTGAAGAAAACGGGCAGGCGGTTCTTGATAAAGACGGGCCTGAGCGCCGTCAGGCCGTGATCAAAAGCTGTGCGGCCAAGGCACGCATTGTGTCCGAGGATGAACGCGAAGGCGGCAAACGTGCACTTTTGAACCTTGGTCACACCTTTGGCCACGCGCTTGAAGCCGAAACCGGATATGGCGAAAAGCTTTTGCATGGCGAGGCCGTTGCCATGGGTATGGTCATTGCCCATGACGTTTGCGGTGCCATGGGTATGGCCCCTGCGGGCGAGAAAGACCGGATTGTTGCCCATCTGAAATCGGTTGGTCTTCCGGTGACGGCGTCCGAGGTCACGGGCATGCATTGGGATATCGACAAGGTGATCAGTCACATGTCGCGCGACAAAAAAGTCCGCGACGGCGAGATCACCTTTGTCATGACCCGCGGGATCGGCAAGGCGTTTACATCCAAGGCAATGGATGTTGAAAAAATGCGTGCCGCGATCACCCGATCCTGTCGCGGTTGATCAAGATTATTCTGATCCACAATGCGTGTGGGTCGACGGACGTGCATGGTGGCGATCACTTCGCGGTGGTGACTTTGCCGCCAATGTGTTGTTGTTAACTTGTTTAACGGCATTTGACCTTATAGATGAACACAGAACAAACTTGCTCTGTTGCAATCACCGCTTGGAGACGGCCCTGAATGACGATCACGATTGTCGTGATTTTTTTGCTGCTGATGCTTTCGGCATTCTTTTCTGGCTCGGAAACCGCGCTGACGGCGGCGTCGCGTCCGGTCATGCATCACAAGGAACAGGATGGTGACATTCGGGCCGCAATCGTCAACAGGTTGCGGCGGTATCAGGAACGGTTGCTGGGCGCGATCCTGCTTGGCAACAACATGGTCAACATTCTGGCCTCTGCCCTTGCAACATCGGTGATGATCGAACTGTTTGGTGAAAACGGTGTCGTGTATGCGACGGCGGTGATGACCGCGCTTGTTCTGATTTTCTCGGAAATTCTGCCAAAGACCTACGCGCTTCAGCATGCCGATACCATGGCGTTGCGGGTCGCACGCCCGATGAGCATCCTTGTCGTGCTGTTCGCCCCGATCACCCAGACCATTCAGGTTCTGGTGCAGGCGACCCTGCGCCTGTTTGGCAGTGGCGAGGGCCCCGGTCTTGATAGCGAACGCGAATTGCGTGGTGCCATCGAACTGCATGCCGATGACGTGGTTGTGGGTAACCATCATGCGGAACGCACGATGTTGCACGGGGTGCTTGATCTTGAAGATGTCGGTGTTTGGGAAATCATGGTGCACCGTCGCAAGGTGCAAATGATCGACATTTCCCGCCCGATGGAAGAAATCCTTGATACGGTTCTGGCAAGTCCGCACACCCGTATTCCGATCTACGAAAAGGACCCGGACAACATTGTCGGCGTTCTGCATGCGCGTGAAGTTCTCAAGGCGATTGTGCGCGGGGCCAAGCCCGCCAGCGCCGAGGATGTCCGCGAACTGAGTTCCGAACCCTGGTTTATCCCGGATTCAACAACCCTTGCCGACCAGCTCAAGGCGTTCAAGGAACGGCACGAACATTTTGCCATCGTCGTTGACGAATATGGCGCGTTCGAAGGCGTTGTGTCGCTTGAAGACATTCTGGAAGAAATCGTTGGCGATATTGCCGATGAAACCGACGTCGAAGTGGTTGGTGTCCAGCCGCAGGCCGACGGATCGGTCATTGTGCGCGGCGATGTCACCATTCGCGACCTGAACCGTCGCTTCGGCTGGCGTCTGCCTGATGAAGAAGCAGCCACCGTGGCCGGTCTTTTGCTGTATGAAACCCGCCGTATTCCCGATGTCGGGCAACAGTTCCGCTTCCATGGCTTTGAGTTTGAAGTGCTGCGGCGTATTCGCAACCAGATCACCCGTGTACGTCTGCGTGCGGTGACGGATCCGGCCGGGGAAGAACAGGAATAAAACCTGTCTCACCGATTTGTCGGTGTGTTGCCGACAAACCACTATAGCGTAAAAAATTTCAGCTTTATCTACTTATGGGTTAAACTCTTGTTTCAGGGTCTTGACCCAAAGGATTGCAGGGCCACTTGCAAATAAGGGCCCGTCACACTGTGTCATCCAGTGACGTCATTTCTATGTGACGTCAGTCAGTGTGAAACCAGATGATCTGATCGGGTTTGGGCATGTGGCAACAGCAACCTGCAGAGAGAGATGCATGGATACGAAAATTGTACCGGGTGTGGTCCAGGAACAATCCATCGCGACACTCAACCCCGCCGATTCCGTGATGGACGCCGTCACCATGATGGCAGAGCGCAAGATTGGCGCTGTCATCATCGTTGATAACAACGCCAGACTGGCTGGAATTTTTACCGAGCGTGACCTTGTTAACCGCGTGGTGGCAAAGGGGCTGGATGCGGCATCTGTGCCGCTTTCCAAAGTCATGACCGCTGATCCTGATACGCTTGGCCCGAACGATTCTGCCATGAGTGCGCTTGATCTGATGAGTGCACGGCGATACCGCCACCTGCCGGTTGTCGATGGCGACAAGGTTGTTGGCATGGTGTCGATCCGTGACCTGTTTAATGTGGTCAAACGCCAACTCGAAGAAGATGTACGGGAACGCGAAAAGTTCATCTTCGGCTCAGACTACGGCGTGGCCTGAAGTCACCGGTTTTCTGGAAGCAGCATATGGCATCGGCCTGATGGGGAATTCCCCGTCAGGCCTGTGGCCGTGAAGAATTACGATGAATTTCCCGAAATTCCGGTGACCGTCTTTCGCCGCCAGGTTTGGGCGGAGGGATGACGGAAAATGCGTTTGCGACTTGACAGCATGCAGGTGAACGTCTTTACGTTTACGTAAAGGAGAAATTCCGATGCCACTGTCCCACCCCGCAGAACGCGAACACATCCATACCCGCACGGTGACCTGTCAGGGGTTCCGGCGCAAAGACGGCCTTTGGGATATCGAAGGCCACATCACCGATGTCAAAACCTATGGTTTTTCCAATCATGATCGTGGTGAAATCCCCGCTGGCGAGCCGGTCCACGGGATGTGGATACGCGTTACCATTGGCGATGATCTTGTGATTCGCGAAGTCGAGGCGGTGACCGACTATGCCCCGTTTTCGGCCTGCGATGCGATTGCCCCGAATTACGAAAAGCTGGTTGGTTTGAAGCTTGGCCCGGGCCTGCGCAAACAGATCCGCGACCGGGTAGGGGGCGTTCATGGCTGTACGCATCTGAATGAATTGATGGGCCCGGTTGCGACCACGGCGTTTCAGACAGTTTTCCCGATCCTTGCCAAGGAATCCCTGCAGGCACGGGATGAAAACGATGAAAAACCGCCACGACGCAATCCCTTGATCAACACCTGCCATGGCTGGCGCAGTGACGGGCCCGCCGTCAAACGGATATCCCCGGAACTCTATACCGGTGACGATTAACCGGGGCGTCTTGCAAGTGCATCTGCGGGGTCCAATATCCAAATGGTCCGTAACGTGTAATTGTCAGGTGGCGTGTGTTCATGTTGCGCCGGTGTGGAAACGCCAATAACGAGAAAGATTGCAAAGGCTTCTTGCACCCGTTTGAAATGGCGGTGTTCTGTTGTTGTGTAACGGTGATGCTGCTTCTGACAGCATCCTTGGCGAAGGCACATGATCTTGCATCGCCACAGGCAGAAGCCGGACAAGCCAATCTTGATGAACAGGATGGCTTCCTGATCTTGCAGACCAACCTGCACCCCCCCTATCAGGAACTTCAGAATGGCATACTCAGCGGATATTCGGTTTCGATCCTGAACTGTGTGTTTGATCGGCTTGATATTGGCTATGGGCTGGCGATTGCACCCCGCCAACGCAACCGCGAAATGGTGCGCACCGGCAAGGCCGACGGGTTCTTTTTGGCCCGCATCAGCGACGCGATGGACGAATACGCCGTGGCGTCAAATCCGTTGGCACTGGAAAAATGGGTGTGGGTGTCGCCCGCAATCAAATCGGATGATCCCCGTGCCAGTCGGCGGCCAAAGCCGGGTGATTTTTCAACTGTCGGGGCGATACTGGGATCGAACGAGGCCGAATGGCTGCTCGAACAGGGTTACACGGATGTCATGCGGGTACCTTCGATCGCGTCACTGGTCGGGCAAGTCGCAGCAGGTCGGGTCGAATATGCCCTTGTGGATAAGCACAGTTTTGAAATCGCCCGCAAGGAACTGAAACTGACAGCCGATAAGTTCCGGGTACAATTCGAACGCTATGTGCCACTGGTTGTGTATTTTTCCAAACATTACGTTGCGACTTTCCCGCGGCTGCTTGATGAGCTCAATGCCGTTCTGGAATTTTGTGAAACCCGCCCGATGCGTCTGGAAACCTGGGAACGCGAAGCAATCGAAAATGTTCAACTGCCTGGTATTCGCCAGTTTGCAAGTTCCCCAGAACTTTTGGGCCATGTTTTTAACCAGTTGGATGGGACAGAAATACAGGGTGCTGATCAAAAACGTCTGACCGATCAAGAATGGATCACGCTGGCGCGCGAAGGTGCCGCCAGTGCAATCGCGACGGAAATCCTTGGCAATGATTTATCAAAATATCTTCGCACGTTTCAGGCCAGTATTGGTGAACAAGTGGCAGAGGCATTCGTGTTTGACACCCATGGTCAGCTCATCGGCATGAGCCACCTGACATCAGATTTTGATCAGAGTGACGAAGCCCAGTTTCAGATGATCGATAGCCTTAACCGTGAAAAGGCATTGATCACCGATATTTGGTATGACGCCTCGACCCGTGCGTTCCTGTCGCACATTACGGTGCCGATCATTGACCCGGATAGTGGTCAGACACTTGCCGCCCTTACGGTGGGCCTAAACGTTTCCGAAGCACTGCGTCCGGAAAGCTGAAATCAGGCATCGGCAAATCGCCCGGATTACTTGCCGGGCGGCTCGGAAATTTCAATCGCGATATTGCTATACCAGTCTGCCGCGGCCTGCATCTCCGCATCCGTCAGGTCCTTGGCAATCGGTGTCATGACGTCATGAACCCGCTTGCCGGTGAGAAAAGCCTTGAGTTGCGTTTCGATATATATGTTGGTTTCGCCCGCCAGATTGGGGGCGTCTTCCAGTGTTGAAATGCCATTCGCACCATGACAGCCAACGCAAAGTTCGGGTGCATCATCCTCGGATGTGTCGGCGGGTAGGGTGCCTGATACCTCGAAATGGCTGAACCAAAGCGCAACCTTGCTGATCTGATCATCAGACAGGCCGCTTGCCACCACGGTCATCATTTCATGTTCACGTTCGCCGGTCTTGAAGGCGTTTAGCTGGGCGATCAGATAATCGACCGGCTCGCCGCCGATATGCGGCGCAATCGGAATGCGTGCCAGACCATCAAGCCCGTGACAGGTGCGACACATTCCGGCAACCTTCCGGCCATCCTGAAGCGCCTCGGCATCTCGCGTGGGCGTGCCTTGGGCCGCCACATTGGATACGCCCCCGGCGGACAAAAGCCCGCCGAGGAGTGCGATCAAAAATCTGCGCATCAATTGCCCTCATACCAGATGCGATACAGCGCACCGGCCAGATCATCGGAAACAAGGATCGAGCCATCGCGCAATTGGGCAACATCAACCGGACGTCCAAGATATTCCTCGTTCTCGTCAATCCAGCCTTCGGCAAACGGTTCAATGGTGGCGTTGCCTTCATCGTCAATGAAGGTCACCATCACCCGCGCGCCCACCGGGGTTGTGCGGTTCCACGATCCGTGCTGGGCCGAAAAGATCGCGTTCTTGTATTTGGCGGGGAACATGTTGCCGGTATAGAAGCTCATGCCAAGGTCGGCGGCATGGGCCACGGTTTCAACCGCAGGCATGACCACATCATACGGCACCTCCTGACCGGCATATTCATTGGTGCGGACATCACCGCCGCCATACCACGGAAAACCGAAATGCTGTCCGGCAGCCGTTTGGCGGTTGATTTCGCCGGGCGGGATATCATCGCCCATGCCATCGACCTGGTTATCGGTCCACCACAGTTCACCGGTTTCCGGATGGAAGTCATGCCCGACGGAGTTGCGCACCCCGTATGTGTAGACTTCGCGGCCGGTGCCATCGGTATTGATGCGGATGATGCCACCAATTCCCCACTCGCGATAAAGATCCAGCTTGTCTTCCGGCGCCACGTTGAATGGCTGACCAAGCGAGATATAAAGCTTTCCATCCGGGCCGATTTTGCAGACACGCGCGGTGTGGTTATAGCTTTCCTCGGCGGGTGGGATCAGATCACCCTGCTTAACCACGTTGAACGCGGCAACGTCCGGGCTTTCATAGAAAAACTCGGCTGCGGGGAATACCAGAACACGGTTCTGTTCGGCGATATAAAGGAACCCGTCCGACGAGAAGCACGGACCGTTCGGGATGCTAAATCGAAGCGACGGGGCGAAGTCCTTGACCTCATCGGCGACACGATCCTTGTTGCGGTCTGTGACTGACCACACCTTGTCCTTGCGCGTGCCGACAAAGGTCACAACCCCCTGTGGCCCGACGGCAATATGGCGGGCATCGGGGACAATGGCATAAAGACCGATCTTGAAACCATCAGGAAGCTT
>NZ_DCAO01000036.1:144196-159573 GCF_002311515.1 Thalassospira sp. UBA1131 | reverse complement strand
CGGACATGGCAAGCGCAATACTCGCCATTAGAAGGCGTTTCGTCATTACGTAGTCCTCCCGATTGTCGCGGATGCCATTGACCGGCATCCGTGCCGCACGAATTTCACCATTCGCACGGCTTGTGTATAAGCATTGCGCCTAATCGGGATGAACGTCTAGGTTGATTTCACTATGTGGAATTATTCTTAATTGTTTTTGTTGGCCAGTGCGGTTTCGTATTCCGCTGGTGTCATGGTTTTGAGTGCCAGCGCGTGCACGCGATCTTTCAGCAACGCATCAAGCGCGCCATATACAAGGCGCTGGCGATTGACACGGTTCTCGCCTTCGAATTTTTCGGAAACCACAAGAACCGAAAAATGGGACTCGCCACGCGGGTCTGCACCGGCATGACCGGCATGTTTGGACGAATCATCATTGATCTGTAGTTCGACCGGGCTGAATTGTTCGGTCAGGATGTCACGGATCTGGTTGGCGACCTGCATGGTAAGGGCCTCTGTTTTCTGGTGATGTTTGCAGATTGCTGCAAAAACGTTTCTTTACGTCACGTTCTGTCATGCGGTGACCGTTTTTCAAGCCTTTTATCGCATTTAAAGCGCCCGTATGATATTGCGCGCATCGAATTTTCAGAACATATAGACGCAAATGAACCGAGGACACCGCAACAAGCGCAAGACGCTTTACCATGAAGAACCCGTTCTGCCGGAATGTGACTGGCCGGAATGTGACGGGCATGGGGAATTCCGTGCGCCCAAGGATCGCAAGTTGCGCGACTATTACAAGTTCTGTCTGGAACATGTCCGCGAATACAACAAGTCCTGGAACTATTATGCCGGCATGAAGGCCGAGGATATCGAAAACGACATGCGTCGCGATACCCACTGGCAACGCCCGACATGGCAGTTCGGTCATATCCGCGGATCAAAAAAACCGTTCAATTTCAAATTCAAGGACGGGTTCGGCTTCTTTAACGAAGACGGCGACCAGACCCATCATGGCCCCGGCGCCGAAGCCAGGGCTAATGCCGAGCGCAAACGCAAAAGCGAAGAAGCCCAGCGTCGCGCGGGCGCCATGGGCATGCCCGCCGAACAGCAAGAGGCCATGGCGACCCTTGATCTCGGCTGGCCGTTCACCCGCGATGAACTCAAGACGAAATACAAGGCACTTTCCAAAAAGTACCACCCTGATGCCAATGGCGGCGACAAGGCGGCCGAGGAACGGTTCAAGCGGATCAGTGCGGCCTATACGTCACTCACGCGCTATATCCGCGATCTTGAAGCGCGTGTGACACTTTAGCTTTCTGGCTAATTTTCTGCGAAATTTGGTCAAAACCGGTCTATCTGGTTGCAGTTTGCGTATCTGGAAGGTCTTATCGACCAAACCTTTTGCGATAATAGATATTTTTTGCGCATCTTCCCTTTGTGTGATGCGTCATAACCGCTATTAATGAGCAAGTTTAACGAAACGACCGCGTCACCAGCGCCGGTCCGAAAAACGCGCGAGTACTTATGAGCCAAGGTTACGAAGCGAGCGGTGCAGCGGCAGAACATCCGCTTGATACACCCGACATCACCATTTCCGTCCGTGAAACGTTCGGGATCGATATCGATATGGAAGTCCCGGCATTCAGTCAGGGCAGCGAACATGTGCCGGCGATTGATCCGACCTATCGTTTTGATCGCGATACCACGATGGCGATCCTGGCGGGCTTTGCCCATAACCGCCGCGTGATGATCCAGGGTTATCACGGCACCGGTAAATCGACGCATATCGAACAGGTGGCAGCGCGCCTGAACTGGCCGTGCGTGCGTGTAAACCTTGATAGCCACATCAGCCGTATCGACCTGATCGGTAAGGACGCGATTGTTCTGCGTGATGGCAAACAGATCACCGAATTCCGCGAAGGCATTTTGCCTTGGGCGCTCAAACGCCCTGTCGCGATGGTGTTTGATGAATATGATGCCGGTCGCCCGGATGTGATGTTCGTGATCCAGCGTGTGCTTGAAGTTGATGGCAAGCTGACCCTTCTTGATCAGAACAAGGTCATCCACCCGCATTCGCATTTCCGCCTGTTTGCGACGTCGAACACGGTCGGTCTTGGCGATACCACGGGCCTGTATCACGGCACCCAGCAGATTAACCAGGCCCAGATGGACCGTTGGTCGATCATTGCGACTTTGAATTATCTGTCGGTCGAAGATGAAACCAACATCGTTGCGGCCAAGGTTCCGGCGTTTGATACTGCCGAAGGCCGCCAGAAGATCGAGGCAATGGTTGCCCTTGCCAACCTGACCCGTCAGGGCTTTGTGGCGGGTGATATCTCAACCGTCATGAGCCCGCGTACCGTGATCACGCTTGCCGAAAACGCCAAGATTTTTGGCGACGTTTCCTATGCCTTCCGTGTAACGTTCCTTAACCGTTGCGATGAAGTCGAACGTCCGATTTTGGCGGAATATTACCAGCGTTGCTTTGGTGAAGAACTGCCAGAGGAAGCCATCAATGTGATGGTCCGCTAAGGCGTGGCTCTTAAGCAGATTGGCGAACTGGTTCCACAAGCGAGTAGTGCGATGAAGAATGATGAGGCTCTTTCCGGCTTCTTGCGCGGTACGGCAGCGACGTTTCGTGCGCTTGCCGGGCGCAATGATCTGGAAGTCGGCTTTGTCAAAGGCGGGCGTCCGGGTGGCTATGGTGAACATGTGCGTTTGCCGATGCCCAAACAGTCCATGCCCAAGGATGAAGTCGCCGATCTGCGCGGTGTTGCCGATGGCTGGGCGCTTAAAATGCGTCACCATGATGCGACCCTGCACGCCAAACGCATGCCCGAAACCGCCGAGGCTCAGGCTGTTTACGATGCGCTTGAAACTGCGCGTGTCGAAGCAGTGGGTTCGCGGTATTTCCCCGGTGTGCGCAAAAACCTTCGCGAACATGCCGAACAGGACTGCCATGCCAAGAACTATCACCGTGTGACATCGCGCGACGATGCCCCCTTTGCCGATGCGATCGGGATGCTGGCGCGCGAAGTCTTTACCGGTGAAAAGGCCCCTGAATCCGCCGGTCCGCTGATTGATCTATGGCGTTCACATATCGAAGAAAATGCAGGTTCCGACCTGAGCAATCTGCGCGATCTGCTCGATGATCAGGATGCCTTTGCGCGCGGCATGCGTAAATTGCTCGATCACCTTTCGCTTGAAGACGACCTCGACGATGCCCCGCCCGAACAGGAAGGCGAGGATGACGAGCAAAAAGACGGCGAAAATGATCCCGATCAGGAAGACATGGAAAGTCAGGGTGGCCAGCAGGGCCAGAATGACGATTCCGAACCTGATGGTGGTGATGACAAACAGGATGCCGGTTCCGAAGAAGCCGAAGCCGGTGAAGGCGACATCGATGATCAGCAGCTTGAAGCCATGTCGCAGGAAGAAAAGCCTGCCGGACCGGGCGAGCAGCCGGAATTTGATGGCCGCAACGAGCCGGTTGAACGCGGCTATGAGCCGTTTACCCGCGAATATGACGAGGTCGTCACCGCAGATGACCTGTGTGAAAACCTCGAACTGTCGCGCCTGCGCGCGATGCTTGATAAGCAGCTGGCCAACCTTCAGAACGTGGTTTCCAAGCTTGCCAACCGTCTGCAACGCCGCCTGATGGCGCAGCAGAACCGTGGCTGGGACTTCGACCTTGAAGAAGGCATTCTTGATGCCGCCAAGCTGGCCCGGATCGTCTCGACCCCGTCGACGTCGCTGTCGTTCAAGCAGGAACAGGATACCGACTTCCGCGATACGGTTGTCACCCTTCTGATCGATAATTCCGGCTCCATGCGCGGTCGTCCGATCACGATTGCCGCCCTGTCGGCTGATATTCTGGCCCGCACACTGGAACGTTGTGGCGTTAAGGTCGAAATCCTTGGTTTCACCACCCGTCAGTGGAAAGGTGGCCAGTCCCGCGAAAGCTGGGTCGAGGCCGGAAAGCCACCAAAGCCCGGTCGTCTGAACGATCTGCGTCATATCATCTACAAGGCTGCCGATACGCCATGGCGTCGGGCGCGCAAGAACCTTGGTCTGATGCTGCGCGAAGGGCTGCTTAAGGAAAACATCGACGGCGAAGCACTGCTTTGGGCGCATGAACGTCTTCTGGGTCGTTCTGAGCAACGCCGGATCATGATGGTGATTTCCGATGGTGCGCCGGTCGATGACTCGACCCTCTCGGTTAATTCCGGAAATTATCTGGAACGTCATCTACGCGAAGTGATCGAATGGATCGAAACCAGATCGCCGGTCGAACTTCTGGCGATCGGGATCGGTCATGACGTCACGCGCTATTACCGTCGTGCGGTGACGATCAACGATCCGGAAGAACTCGGTGGCACCATGCTGCGCGAATTGTCCGATCTGTTTGACGAACAGGGTGCGCGTCAACCCAAACGCCCGATGCGCCATGTGCCCGCCGATAACGCGCAGGCCCGCGATCACGCCACAGGCGATCGCGACCGCTGGTAAGGGCAGGGGTGCGTAAAGGATGACCGCGATCACCCGCTTTGCACCAAGCCCGACCGGATATCTTCATCTCGGCCATGCGGCCTCGGCCTTGTTTTCTGCAAAACAGGCCGGGCCGGATGGCCGTTTTCTTTTGCGGATCGAAGATATCGACCAAACCCGTTGCCGCCCGGAATATCTGGACGCGATCTATGAAGATCTCGCCTGGCTTGGCCTTGAATGGGAAACGCCGGTTCGGGTGCAGTCCGATCACTTTGCTGACTACCAAGCTGTGCTGGATCGCTTGTCGGATATGGAATTGCTTTATCCATGCTTTTGCACCCGCAAGGACATTCAGGCAGAAATAGCCCGCATCGATAACGCACCGCACGGCCCGGATGGTGCGCTTTATCCCGGTACCTGCCGACAGTGTTCGCCAACCAAACGTCAGGATCGCATCGCGGCCGGTGAAAGCTATGCACTTCGTCTTGATATGGCTGCGGCGATCAAACAGGTCGGCCGCGAACTGATATGGTTTGATCGCGCGGCAGGCAAACAGATCGCCACCCCGGAAATCTTTGGCGATGTGGTTCTGGCACGCAAGGATACCCCGACCAGCTATCATATCTCGGTTACCCATGATGATGATCTGCAGGGGATTACCCTTGTCACCCGCGGCGAGGATCTGTTTTTTTCAAGCCACCTGCATCGTTTGTTGCAGGAATTACTGGGCTACGACGTGCCGGAATATCACCATCACGGGCTTCTGACCGGCCCGGATGGCAAACGCTTTGCCAAGCGTGACAAATCCAGGACGCTCAGATCCATGCGTGAAGACGGATTGTCGGCGGCCGACGTGATCAAGCTGGCGGATCAATTCTGATTGACCAGGGCTCGGCGGTGATTTCTTAGTAAGCCGTAATATTTTGTGTTTTTCATATTCCCGTTGTCGTTGATTATTACCTCCGTATAGGATGTTTTGATCGAACGATGATGTCGGGGGCACAAGACCAGATGAAAAAAGATGCTGGCTTGGTTAGGGGAATTGCGAAACGCATTCTCGACCCGGGCATAGAAATGAGTGCCGGGGAAGAGTTGAACGGAAAGGTTCAGCGCGACCTTCTTGATCTGGCCTATCGCAACAATTGGGCAAACATCCTGGTCAACCTTGCTGCGGGCGGCAGTCTGGTTGTGATGCTGTGGCTGTTGGGCGATCTTGCACCGATCACTGTGGTCTGGTTGATGGTCGTGACGGTGGTCTGTTTTGTGCGCTTCTGGGGTGGGTACCTGTACCGGATGGAGCGTGAAAACGTCAGTAACTTGTCCGACGCCTTGTTGCGCAAGTGGCGGTTTCGTTACCAGACTGGCGTGGTTGTAACCGGGCTGCTTTGGTCGATGGTCGGGGTGATCGAAATTCCGACTGTCCACGGTGAAAGCCAGTTTCTCACCATGATTATCATCGCTGGTATGGCCGGCGGCGCCACGGGAATTCTGGCACCCGTCTTTTGGGTCGGGCGCATTTACCTTTGCGCCCTGTTGCTGCCGCCGGCAGTCATTCTATCGCTGATGCCAGAATCGAACTACATCCTGTCGGCATTGGGGCTGGTGTTCCTTATGGTGATGCTGGTGACACACCGGAACAACCATGCTGTCCTTTATCGGTCCTTTGTCCTCAAACATCAGAACCATGGGCTGGTCGAAGACCTCAGGCAGAAAAACCGGATTACCGAAAACTGGAATGCCACCCTCGAAGCGCGTGTCGAACAGCGCACAGAGGAGCTGCGCAATCTGGTCGAACACGATGCCCTGACCGGTATTCTTAACCGTGACGGGATTGTCGCGTGGTTCGAACATAAAAAGAGATCGGACGCGCTTCTGGATTACGCCGTGCTGTTTATCGATTTGGACCGGTTCAAACAGATCAATGATGGCCTCAGTCACGCGATTGGTGATGAAGTTTTGCGTGCTGTCAGCATGCGGCTTCGGGAATGTGTTGATGACCGCCATGCGTTGGGCCGTTGGGGCGGTGATGAATTTCTGATCGTTCTGGCCGCCCCGCATGAAGAGCTTCACCCACTGGTCGAAACCACGGTTGAACTGGCCCAGCGTGCGGTTAACCAGCCGATCAATATTGTCGGTCATACATTGCATGTCGGGTTCAGTACCGGCGTTGCCTTTTCGTCCGGACGTAATCCGTCGATATCGGAACTGATCCACTGGGCGGATCTGGCCGCGGCCGAGGTCAAGCGATCCGGCCGGGGCAGTGTTCATAACTACGACAAGATGCTGCTGACGGAACAGGAACGTCGCCTGAGTGTGACACAGGCGTTGCGCCGGGCGCTGAGTGCCGATGAGTTTTATATCGAGTACCAGCCAGTCATTGATGCAACCCGTGGCGACATCATCGCCTACGAGGCGCTTTTGCGCTGGAATAGCGCGGTGCTTGGCACTGTGCCACCCGATGAATTCATTCCGATTGCCGAGGAAAGCGCGCTTATTGCTGATATCGGGGAATGGTGCATGCGGCGCGCCTGCCAGACCCTGCATGACAATACCGAGATTCCGGGCGCCACGAAAATCGCCATCAATGTCTCGATCCGCCAGATCGTGATGCCGAATTTTCCCGATATGGTTTCGCGCATCCTGGCGGAAACCGGTCTTGCATCAAATCGGTTGGTTTTGGAAGTCACGGAATCGATCTTTGAAAAACGCCAGACGTCGCAGATTTCCGCCGTGCTTGATCATCTGCACGCGATGGAAGTCGGCATCCATATCGATGATTTCGGGACCGGGTATTCATCCTTGTCGCGCCTGCATGAAATTCATGTCGATGCGGTCAAGATCGACAAATCCTTTGTCTTGTCGATGGATGAAAATGCCCGCGTGGTGATCGAGGCAGCAATTCTGATCGCTCATCGCTTTGGTCTTAAGGTCATTGCCGAGGGGATCGAGACGCCGCAACAGCGTGCGGAACTCCACGCGATGGGGGTAGATGCTTATCAGGGATACTTCTTTGCCCGTCCGGGGCAGCTCCCGTGTCGCGACATTCACTGGCAAACCGATCCGGATTTGCTGGCCTGAGGGTGTTTCTTTGGAACTGGCGCAGAAAAAAAAACGGCCTGCCGCAAGTGTGGCAAGCCGTTCACAGTCCTGTTCTGCTGGGGGACAGAATCAGCGGCTAAAATCAATCAGAACAAGGAAGCTGACCGGCACAAGCGCCAGAGCGACATAAATCCAGAAGGATGCGATCGGAACGCCGAACGCGGCAAGAACATAACCGGCAAGGTAAAGTGCCAAGCCAATTACAGCGACCAGCAGAATGCCCAAAAGCGGCAGAGAAACTTTGCTATCTGATTTCATGTCCCGTCATGCTCCCGAAACGGATTTCTTAACTCATGGTGTTGAACCTACCATGCTGTGCGCGTAGGCGTTTTGATCCGTATCAATAAACGCGACAGTTTGAATCCAAAGGCCTTTGCAGGCATGAAGCAGGGTCCTCTTATTATATAAAGACAGAGAATCGATTGTTCGCATTGTGTCAGGATGGCGCAATTGCCTGTAAATGGGTTCTTTGTTATTGTCGCCCCGGTTTGGAAAACATCAGATTCCGTGCGGTTGAGTTGGGCAAATACCGGCACAAACCAAGGATTATCGTCAAAACAGCTCTGATAAGCGTTTTTGTCGCGGTTTTCGGTTGATGAAGGCTTGACGGCATGGGTTAGAGGCGGTAATAACCCGCTTCCAAGCGCGGGCCTGCATGTTCAGGCCAAGCGTCCTTTTGCGAATTTATAGACCAGGAGATCAGGTCATGGCACGTCGCTGCCCGGTATCCGGCAAAGGCGTTTTGGTCGGCATGAATGTGAGCCACGCCCACAATCGTACCAAACGTCGTTTCCTCCCGAACCTGCAGCCGACCTCGCTGCTTAGTGAGTCGCTCGGTCGTTCGGTGCGTCTGCGTCTGACCACCAATGCTGTCCGCACCATCGAAAAACGTGGTGGTCTGGATGCGTATCTGCTCAGCACTGCAAATGCAAAGCTGCCGGCAGATTTGGTGAAAATCAAACGCCAGGTCGCCAAAGCTGTTGAAGCAAAAGCTGCCTAATTTAGGCTTCTGCTTTACAGACAGAATTTACGAAGGCTCGCTTTTTAGCGGGCCTTTCGTTTTTCGGCACTGGGCTTGGCCAACCGATGCGTCGGTTCGGGTGCTCCGGACAGGCTGCCAGACATCGTCGGGCGGCTTTTTTTGCGCCGTGCCGCACTGCAGTTTTCCAAGGGTTCCTTGGGCTGCGCAAGGGTACTGTCTCAATAAACGCGACTCGGCAGCACACGAGCTTTGCGCTTTTGGAAATTTGCTCTATACTTTGCTCTATCAGTGGTTTACGTCGCCGTGTTGCCCGGTTTGGTGAAACGTCATGATATGTTCATCAACAGCGATTCCCGGACCTGCTAAATAAGGCAAGCGACTCGGTAAACACGGTGGAGCGGATGGTATGCATTTATCGCCCAATGCGTGTCCGGCACTTGTTCTTAACGCCGATTTTCGGCCGTTGAGCTACTTCCCGCTATCTCTTTGGTCATGGCAGGATACGCTCAAGGCAGTCTTTCTTGAACGCGTCGATGTTCTGTCCGAATACGACCGCGAAGTACGCTCTCCTTCCTTTAAAATGCGCCTGCCGAGCGTCATCTCGCTCAAGGAATATGTCCCGCTTAAAAGCAGCCCGGCCTTCACCCGGTTTAACGTCTTTTTGCGCGATGAATTTTCTTGTCAGTATTGCGGCGACCGCCTGCCGACAAATGAACTGACCTTTGATCATGTTATCCCGCGTGCCCGCGGTGGCCGCACCAACTGGGAAAACATCGTCACGGCCTGTTCTGACTGCAACCTGTTTAAAGGCAGTCGATCGGTGCGTGAGGCCGGCCTGCGACTGCGCAGGACGCCGGGACAGCCCTCGATGCACGAACTCCAGACCACAGGACGCCGTTTCCCGCCAAACTATCTTCACGAAAGTTGGCGGGATTTTTTATACTGGGATACCGAACTGGAATACGATTTCTAATGCCGATCCTTGTACCCCAGCAAAACAAAAAGCACCGCCCTTTAGTATGAGCGGTGCTTTTGCGTTTTGACGACGTGGGTGTTACCTACCAGCGATATTTCACGGATGCCAGTATCGAGCGTCCCTGACCGTAATAGCACCAGTTTGTACTATCCGAGCATGATGTGACATATCGTTCATCCGTTAGGTTGGACGCATTGAGAGCGAACCGGTAACCGTCCAGGTCATAGTGAATTCCAGCATCAAACAGGGTCGTAGAAGGGACCTTTATGCTGTTTGCATCTGTCGCAAATGTCGATCCCAGATAACGGATGCCACCATTGAAACCCAAGCCAGAAAGAGCGCCTGAACTCAGTGTATAGTCTGCCCATGCTGATGCTGTGTGGTCTGGAATGCCGGCTGGTGTTTTGCCTTGCTCCGATGACGTGTTGGTTTCGGTAATTTCAACGTCCTGATAGGTATAGGCAAATTTTGTGGTCAGGCCTTCGATTGGCTCAAATAGGCCTTCAATTTCAACGCCCCGAGACTGTTGCTCGCCTTCTTGGATGTTATCGTTGGCTCCGCCGTCAGGGTCATTCGTTAGAATATTTTCACGCGTCAGGTCAAACAGAGCAACGGTGAACAAGCCATCAAAGCTTTCAGGCTCGTATTTGGCACCAACTTCGTACTGAACGCCTTCTTCAGGGTCGAAGCTGTTTCCAAAGCGGTCAGAGCCGGAGACCGGATTGAATGATTCAGAATAGCTTATGTAGGGAACTAAGCCGAAATCAGTTCTATAGGAAAGGCCTGCACGTCCTGTAAAAGCGCGATCATTCCTGCTGCTTTCTGTTCCGTCTTGCCGGTTGATGGTTGATTCATCTGCCCAGTCATGTCGTCCGCCAAGGGTTAGAACCCAGTGTTCGTCAAATTCGATTTGATCCTGCAGATAGATGCCAACTTGCTCCGCCGTGAGTTCTTCATCGGTTGGTGAGAAATAGCTGGTTGGCCGACTTCCATAGGAAGGATTGTAAACATTGATGGAGTCAATCGAGCCATATCGAAGGAAACGATCATAAACATAGTGTTGGTAATCTAGGCCGCCCAGCATGGTATGGCGGATACCAGAAGTTTCGAACTTTGCCTGAAGCTGGTTATCTATGGCAAAAGAATCTGCTTCTTGATCGGTTTCCTGCACGCCGCGACTTAATGTTCCGGCAGCTTCATCCGCCCACCCGTTTCCATAGAGGCTGTCGTAGTCAACCTCGACATAGCTGTAACGGGCATTCTGATGGAACATCAGTGAATCACTGATGTCGTGGCTGAATTCATAACCTACAGCATACTGGGTGCGATCATAGTGGTCATAACCCGGTTCGCCGGTGAAGAAGTCTCTCGGAATGGCGCCGTTGATTGCGTCTCGGAATGTTCCGTTTGCAGGAAGCCAGCTATTCGCGCCACCGGTGCTATCTTGCTGATAATAGGATAACAGGGTCAGGCTGGTATCTTCTCCTTCCCATGTTAGGGACGGGGCAAAGTAAACGCGATCATCTTCGACATAATTAACCTGTGTGTCCGCATCGCGCAGAAGACCGGTTGCTCGGAAAAGAACTGAGCCGTCTTCGACAATCTTTCCGCCAATGTCGAATGCGCCTTGTTTGCGGTTATGGCTGCCGGTCTGGAGTTCAATTTCATTCTCCATATCGGCTCTTGGTCGTTTCGAGACTGTGTTGATCAGGCCGCCCGGAGCATTTTGTCCATAAAGCACCGAGGTCGGTCCCCGCATCACTTCGATGCGTTCCAGCCCGTATGCCTCCTGCTGCCAAGAGGCAAAGCTATAGGACCGCTGCTGTAACCCGTCGCGATAAAGGCCGCCTTGTGTTTCATCAAAGCCACGAATGTTGAACCAGTCCAAGCGTTTATCATAACCAAACTTATCGGGTTGGATGCCAGCAGTGTAGTTCAGTGTTTCTGATACGGACTGAGCTTGTCGGGCTTCAATCTCCTGGGTTCCGATGACTGAAATAGATTGGGGTGTTTCGGCAATAGCTGTGTCGGTTTTCGTCGATGTGCTGCTCTGTGTCGCGACGTATTCTCGTACTGGTGATTTTCCCCACTCAACACCACCTTCAGCTTCAATCACCAACGGTGCAGTTTCTGTGGCCTCAGTGCTTTCGCCGTCACGTTCTGTCGCGTCGTCTGCGGACTGCGCCAGCGCAAAATCGGGTGCGGCAAAAACCAATGCAAGTGCCGTACCCAGCAAAAGGGTTGAAGACAATTTCTGTCCTGTAAAACGCATTTGGGATTCCCTGTATCGGTTGTCTTTGACGACGACCTGTCGGGCGGGAACCGGCGGGCCATCTATGATGATGGCCTTTTCGATATCACGCGGTGGGGGATGGAATATTGAACCGGATTTCGGCGTATTGAACGGAATTTGGCTTAAGTTACGCAATCTGTTCCTTGCGCCATGCACCCGGCGTGGTGCCAACGATTTTGCGGAACACGCGGGTCAGATGCGCCTGATCGGCAAAGCCGACCCGAAGGGCGACCGAGGCTAGCGGTGTCTCGGCATCTTTAAGCAGGGTTTTGGCGCGCTCCACCCGGGCTTTCATCTGCCACTGTTGCGGCGGCATGCCGGTACTTTCGCGAAAGGCCGAGCAGAAATAGGATTGTGAGAGCCCGGTGAGCTGTGCCAGTTCATCAAGGCGGATGGTGCGTCCGCAATTCTGTTCAATATAGTCGACCGATTTGCGCAAATGGTAGGGTGCCAGTTTGCCGCGTTTGCGTTGCGGTTCATTGGCTTGGCGCGGTTGCAGCAGGGCCGCGGTCAGCGCGCTGATCAAACCTTCGCCATAGATCTGCGGGCTTTGATGTTCGCTTTGCAGGTCGTCGGCCAGCAACCGGACCAACGTATTGATGCGCGGATCGCAAAAACCGATGCGCGGTGTTTCCAGGGTCGCGCGGTCGAGCGGAACGCCCATGCTGTTTTCAAGCGCGTCGACATCAAGATGGATATCAAGATGACGCAGACGACAAGCGCCGAAAACCTCGGATGAGACCTCCATCCCGGCCGGAATGTAGGACAGGCATCCTTTGCCGCGACGTTGCTGATCTGCCGCGTCATCTGAGGAACGGACGTTGATACGCCCATCGCCCACGCAATCAAGGATCGCCACCAGACGCGGGGCTTGCGAAACATAGGTTCCCCCGGCCTCTGCTTTACATTCCACATGCCATAAATCGGAAATGGCGGTGTTCCAGCGACGGAACCGCAGGTCATCAAGAAGGGAAATACCTTCGATGTGGCTGGTCATATGCGGATGGAATGCCATGGCGCTCACGACAATGGGGTCCTTTGTGCAGTCGGAACTTATGGTGCGAATGGGTCTCAATATAACCGGGAATTTTCTGCAAACAATAACAATTCTCATTATCAGGCGAAGAATTGTCAGATTTCTGAGCAATTGGTCGCGCATAAGGCGATCCTTGGAAATGCAAAAACCCGCCTGGCGTGTCAGACGGGTTTTCCAAAGATTTGATTGGGCGCGGCCAAAGGCGTCTGCTGTTACTTTTTCATCCAGCGCGACGGCGCAATCAGGCAGAAAATGGTAAGTGCTGCCGAAAAGAACACGTTGACGGTCGGCATGGTGATGCCAAACAGGGTCCAGTCGATCTTGTCACACCGAATAATCGGTTGCGCCATAAGTTGTGCCTTGAGGTCTGCCACGGATGCGGCACCGCTTTGAACACCGCCACACATGGCAGGTCCTTCCCACCACAATTCCTGAACACCAACGTGGTAAAACGCGATTGCTGTCCCGACGGCAAACGTCGCAGCACACAGATAAACCACCGCCCGTGCGGCGGCAGGAAAGCGGATCAGCAACAGCGCGATGATCGAAAGACCGGCAACCACATAAAACGGCACACGCTGATAAAGACACAGCACACAAGGAAGCAACTTCTGGACATATTGCGCATAAAAGGCAAAGCCGATGCTGCCTGCTGAAACCAACAGCAGGGCAAGGGGCGGAAAGGCCGGGATGAAGCGTGGGCGCAGCAAATTGAACATCAGTGGGTCCGTTTATTGGCGTGCATAAGAATTTGGCGTCGGGTTAACCATGCGGGATCAGCTTGATCGCAGCAAACCCGCCGACAAGAACCACAATAAATATGGCGAAAACGAGGCCCAGTCGACGTTCGATGAAGTCGCGGATGACAGGGCCGAATTTCCAGATCAGGGCGGCAATAACAAAGAACCGCAATCCACGCGCCAGGACCGATGCCAGCGTAAAGACAACCGGATCAAGTGCAGTGACACCTGAAAGGATGGTGATCACCTTGTAGGGGAATGGCGTTACACCGGCAATGAACACCGCCCAGGCACCCCATTCGTTGTAATAGTCGCGGAACTGATCAAACTTGTCGGCATAGCCATAAAGCTCCAACACCGGCTGTCCGACCGCTTCAAACAGGAAGAAGCCGATACCGTATCCGACAAGTCCGCCAAGGACCGACCCGACGAGGCAAATCAGCGCATAGCGCCAGGCGCGCGTGGGGGCGGCAATGATCATCGGGATCAGCAAAATGTCAGGCGGGATCGGAAAGACAGAGCTTTCAATCGCTGCAATGAAAAACAGGGCCCAGCCGGCATGGCGGTGGCCAGCAAGGTTCATGGTCCAGTCATAGAGGCTGCGGATCACGGCAATAGCGCCTTGTCATGTTGTCTGCGATTTGGGAACGGCGCTTGGCCTTGAAAACAGGCCAGATCAAACCGCATTTTGCCGCCAATCGCAATGGCGCAGTTTATCCGTAACTACGCAGGCGTATTTTTGCACAAAGCCCCATTGACCCGGCGAAATTTACGGCTATTATCCCGCCCGTTGATGGAGGGTGCGCACACGCACCCGAATTGCCTGCCCCTGTGGCGGAATTGGTAGACGCGGCAGACTCAAAATCTGTTTCACCTAGTGAGTGGGAGTTCGATTCTCCCCGGGGGCACCATCGCTTTTTCCCTAGCTTCCAGCGCTTTTATAATCACGCCAAAAGATCTCATTCCGGAAACGGCGTTCGGAATGATCCAGATTTTATGAGCTCTTGCGTTTAAATTTACCCGCCGCTGTTGCACAAAATATCATTGAAAATGAAGCCTGTGAGTGAATTCCTTGATTTTGGTCAAGGCTGATCCTGTGTGATTGGCAGCTAGCTGCTTGATATCAAAACGGCAGATTTTCCGAGCGGCTTTTAGCCCTTCTAACGACGTCCCATGAGCCCAAGTATCACAATGTTATTGATTGATTGATTGGTTGACGGTGGCGGGCAAGACGTCAATACGCGTGCTTTCTGGGGCTTCGGTACATCGCTCTACAAGAGTCCAAGTGCAGGTGACGTCATCACCAAGTGCGTTGGTGACAGCAAAAGTCGTAACTTCATTTTGGGCCACTGCCTTGGGGGACTAATGAGGTGTGGCCATGTTTCTCGTATCAAGTATTAGTTACTCGAATTCATGTTGGTTGTAGCCAACCCCGCTGAGACATCAGGTTGTCATAATTCGGGGGGCGGGACTTGCGGCCGAGCGTGCATAAGCAGCGCAGAAGTCGCCCTTGTCCCCTGAACTAAATCAGTTGCCAAACGTCTTTCCAATAAGAGTTCTAATCTAGAGGAAAGACGTAAGATGTTTATGCAACGTGAGTCATCAATTGACGCCCTTCGCGCGTTCGCCTTGTTCGGGATACTTGTGGTCAATTTGCCCTTCTTTGCGATTACTTTTGGTTTTGCTGGCGGGGCATGGCAGGACGGGGAGCCGCTTTGGCTGAATGTGCTTGCCGCGAGCGTGATCCAGGGATTGTTTGAAAGCAAATTCATTCTGATTTT
>NZ_DCAO01000036.1:142872-144043 GCF_002311515.1 Thalassospira sp. UBA1131 | reverse complement strand
ATGTCTGTTCGCGGACTTATGGTTTGTGGTGTTGCTCTTTGGGCAATGGCTGTACTTGGTAATGTGCTGTTTGGGGTGAACTTGACGCTAAACCCATCGCCTTACATTGCGCCAGAAATGCCGGTTTCGGTGGTTCTGGCGACCGGCAGTTTTGCCGATGTAATGGCGGTGCGTCTTGAGAGTTGGGCAAGTTTCCAGCTCTATTGTCTTTGGAGCAACTATTTGCTTGTTGCTGCTGCCATGGTTTCGGGGCTTGCTTCCGCGCGGTTTTGTGAGGAATATGGCTTTGATGCTCTTGTTGCCAAATTACGCACCATTGCGGCGTTTGCCGCTTTTCCGGGAATTGCAGGAAGCCTTCTTTACGGGGCGCTTGCATCGCTGCCCGCAGCATTTGAGCCAGAGCGCTTCTTTATGATGACATTGGTTTTGCGCCCGCTGTTTGCGGTACCATTGTCCATCGTTCTTGTTGCATATGGTCTTGTCGCTTTTCGCGCAAGGATTTGTAGCAATTTGGTTGCATTCATTGCGCCTGCTGGCCGCATGTCGCTCACGATCTATTTGGGAATGTCATTGGCTATGGGATTGGTATTCTTTGGTTACGGTGCCGGTATACACAATCAGGTTCGTTTGGCTGATTGTTTGTGGATTTCAGTCGTGATGTATCTGGGGTGGATCGTTTTTGCCAAGCTTTGGTTCCACTTCGCATCACGCGGACCGCTTGAATTGATTTTGGCGGTTCTCACAAGGCCGAACTCCCGGCAAGGAGTTGTGTCGGTTAGCAGTTAAGCTACAATAGTCGGAAATGCAAAAGGGCGCCAGTTTGGCGCCCTTTACCTTTTCTGTTCAGAGGATTGGCCTAAGCCGTGGCTTAACTGGTTGTCCCAGCATCGATTGCCTGTTCCAAATCTGCCAGAAGGTCAGACGGGTTTTCCAGCCCGCAGTAGATGCGCACAAGTTGCCGGTCCAACTGGAAATGACGAAACGCACTGATTTCATATTTCTGGTGAAGTACCGCAGCAGCGGGAACGATCAGGCTTTCGGGACCACCCCAACTTACGCCTAACCTGAATGTTCGAAGGGTGTTGCTGAAATTTCGAATGTCGACCGTCTCATCGAGAATGATGGAAAACAGGCTCGAATGGCCATGTAATGTGCGTTTCCCAGCATGGTT
>NZ_DCAO01000036.1:141323-142742 GCF_002311515.1 Thalassospira sp. UBA1131 | reverse complement strand
CGTAGCAAAAGCCATGCTTCAAACGGACCAAGTTTCCCACCGAGATAAGGGAAGGTTGAACCATTGATTTTGTTGATCAGGTCCTTTCGCCCGGTGACGACGCCGGCAACAGTGTCGCTGTGACCAGACAGGAATTTCGACGCGGCATGGATGACAAGATCGATACCGTGATCGGCCGGGCGCTGAAAAACCGGTGTTGCCCACGAGTTGTCGATAACGGTGATAACATTTTGCTCTTTCGCTGCTTGGCCCAGTTTTTCCAGGTCCTGGAGCTCAAATGTCAGAGATGTCGGGCTTTCAAGGAACAAAAGTTTTGCACCTGAAATGACGTCAATTAAAGCATCTGTATTGGTGCCATCGACATAGTCGATGGCCACGCCCATTGGTCTGAGCATGGTTTCAAAAAGCCGATATGCATCGGAATAGACATTGTGAACGGTAACGATCCGGTCGCCCGGTTCGACAAGTGCCATGACGGTTGCACTGATTGCCCCCATCCCGCTTGCAAAGGCACGGGATGCTTCGGTGTTTTCCAATCTTGCAATTTCCCGTTCGAATGCCATTACGGTGGGATTGTCACCACGAGCATAGATGGGACCGCCAGGATTTCCGGCATAGGCATTTGCCATGTCGTCAAAGTCACGGAATGCAAATAGCGACGTTTGATAAATTGGTTGGGAAACCGCCCGGAAGTGGCGCTCGTAGTTGGGATCAAATGCACCGTGATGCCGGGATCCGTGGTCCTGCAGCGAGAGTGGCTTTGAAGGTAGCTCGTTCATGATGAAAGCTCCTTGATCAAGAGTGTTTTGCGATCAGAAAACGTCAAAGCAACGGCAATGAGTGCAGTCAGTCCGGCCGCAAGCGCAGGCGCCATGACAATTCCGTCCAAGCCAAATGCCATGGGTAAGAATAGCGCCAGTGGTAATTGAATGTAGCCCTGTGGCGCCATGCTGACGATGGCAGCGCGCCGCGCATTATGAGCAGCCTGAAAGCGCGATACCATCGGTTGATAGATGCCAACGAACGCAACTTGTATGGCAAGGATATCGAGCAAATGCGCCCCAAAGGTGATCAATTCCGCTTTGCTGACAAAGGCGGCAATCAACCAATCCCCGAACAGAAAGGCAATAACTGCGCAGGTAATCGAGAAACCCGCGCAATAGAGAAGGATGCCCTTAAACACGGCCTCAAACCGTGCCTGATTACCTGCACCTGCTGCGTAGCTCAGGATGGGTTGTGAACCCAGACAAAAGCCGATGATCGGAAGAATGGCAAGAAGCACGATACGCAACGAGATGGCCAATCCTGCCAGTTCTTCTTCGTTGCCATGTCTGGTGGCTGCCTGCATCAGAGCGGCAAAGCATATTGATGCCAGAATAGTGGTTGTACTGGCTGGAATGCCGAGCTTGCCAAACGGTA
>NZ_DCAO01000036.1:134466-141215 GCF_002311515.1 Thalassospira sp. UBA1131 | reverse complement strand
CCAAGGCGCTTTTTGAAGTAATAGACATACGCACAAAGGGCCGCGATCTGTGAGATGATCGTTGCCCACGCCGCCCCTGCAACCCCCAATTCGAATCCAAAGATAAGTATCGGGTCAAGTACCATGTTCAGACCAAACGACCCGAGCAAGGTGTACATCGAAAATCGGCTGTTACCTTCACCGATTGCAATGAAATCGCAGACGATCTGCAACAGTACCAGCACAGAGCAGGCCCCAAGAATTCGCATGTATATGGAAGCTTCGGTGAAAACCTCGTTGCGCGCACCGAGCAGATGCAGAATTGGTCCGTGGAATAATGTGATCAGGATGGCAACGCTAACGCCAAAGCCAATGGCCAAAGCCAAGGCAAGGGATGCGCTTCTTGCGGCATCATGGACATTGTCCCTGCCAAGTGCACGACCGATTTCGGTTGAGGCTGTTAGGCCCAATCCGTGCCCGATTGCACCGACCAGCATGAAGCAGGGAATGGATAAAGTTACCCCCGCCATGGCACTAAGCGCATATTGGGAAACAAAGAAGGCATCGACGACCTGATTGATGGCATTGATCGAAAGCCCAGCCACAGATGGCAGGGCCAGTCGCAGGATCAATCGCATAATCGCCGGATCATTCAGGTCCGGAAGAGCACGCTTTCGCATCAGGAAGCATCCTCATCGTGGACAAAGTCCGGAACATACAGTCGATCATCAAAAAAGCGTTCGCGCAGCAACATAACAAGAAGTGACGTCTTGTGTGGGAAACGAACCTGTTTAATGCCGGCAAAGCCTGAACGCAGAAGGTTGCGGATTTGCTGATTGTGGCCTGCATCAGGTTCACCGACAATGCGTTGCGTTCTTGGGTCATCAAGGAACATGTAATGCATCAGAGACGGAAGCCATGCGGTCAGATATTCCTTTCCGCGAAATGCTTCTTCGCCAATGGCAACATGCCAGCCGCGGTCAAAGTCATCTGCATCATAATGTTCGCCAAGGCGATCTTCTTGTGCCCAGTAGAGCTCGAAATACCCGAATGGGGTGTCGTTGAAATACCCGATCAGCGGCTCGGTTCTGGGATCATCCAGTCGGCTTTGGATGAAGGCTTCGTGCTTTTCCTCTGAGCCGGACTCTTCCCAAAAGACGTCGACGCGCGGGTCGTTCATCCATTTATGGAAGCACCCGAGATGACGACGAATATCCGCGCGTTCAAACCGGATAGTTTTGTCGATCCAAGGGATGTAACGCGCATAAAGTGTGTGCGAGGCACTTGGGCGACGGACTGGATGACGGCGTCCGTTGGTTGACGTGTAACGCAAAGGGAAAGGGTCGCGTTCGGGATGTGCCAACCAGTTCAGCGTTAGTTGATAGAGATTGCGTGAACTGACAACAATGCTGTCACCTGAATGAGAAATCAAACCGTTGCGAAACATGTTCGCTGTCCATTCCGGATCCAATTGCGGGGGAAGTTTGATTTCAGATCGAGAAGGATGAGCAATCAGAAGTGCTTCGCCCAGCGCAGCCAAACCTTTGGCATCTAGAACGTTAAGCGTCAGGCTTGCAACATCATCAAGTACGATCTGGTCCGGTGAGAGGGTGAAATAGAAGTCATGATTTTCACTTTCCCCACAAAGCTGAATATGTCCGTCCTCGATGGACGAGTGCCAGTTTCCTGCGTTCTGAAAGTGTGGAACTTCCAGTTTCTGGGATGAGTTTTGAGTTGGTGCTTCTAATGCAATGACATTCATATTCAGATCTCCTGATGTCTAAGTTTCCAACCCGATTGGGTTCGTTAAGTCTCTGTAGTCCGGACGGATGAGAGGATTGGAAGTTCAGGTGCATTTTTTCGATTCGAGATGCAGAAACTTCTGAACTTGGCAGGTGACGGTTCGTCTTTGGTGCAAATGCTTGAAACTTGCTTTGCCAATGTGGAGACGACCATGAATGGTTCTCAGGCGGTAAATGCCGCGTCCTTAAACCCATCAAACGAACCGAGTTCGCAACCCGGTTTTCATTCAATTTCAGAAGATGTTGTTGGTTTGCCATGGGCGGTGGAACCCTGGCGGATGAAAGGATATCCGCACCAAGTCATTGACCGTTTTTGCGACGATGATCCCGACCGCCCGGCCATCCTGACAACAGATGAGGTTTGGTCGCGAAAGCGCCTGAAACAAACGTCAGATGCGATTGCCTGCGCTCTGATTGCCAATGGGGTCGAGCGTGGTGACGTTGTTGTTGTTGCGCTTCCGAAATCTGCGATGGCGATTGCAGCCATTCTTGGTGTCTGGAAAGCTGGTGGGGCTTTTGTTCCCGTGGACCCGCAGCACCCCGAGACCAGAAATCAGCACGTATTGACTGATTGTTATGCACGTTACGCTGTTACCACCGGCAGGGATTTGACGGTTCTTGGTCAGCAGGAGCTTGAGGTTGTTCTTGTCGATGAGCTCGACACGTCGGAAGCCGACTTCCTCGCCGTCGCCCCGCTTGCCGATCAGCTTGCCTATATTATCTACACGTCCGGTTCGACTGGTAAACCTAAAGGGGTCATGGTGGATCAAGGCCCGTTGATTGACCATTTGAATGCTACCGGGCCAATCTATCTGATGGATGAAGATTCGCGAGAACTACCCTTTCTTCCATTTTCATCTGATGGTGGTCATGAACGCTGGATCGTGCCGTTGATGGCAGGTGGCAGTATTTTATTGCCTGACCAACTGCTCTGGACGCCGGAAGACACAGTTGACGCCATTCGTAAACATGGCGTGACCCATGCTTCATTTCCGACCAGCTATGTACATGAGTTGGCAGGGTGGCTTCGCGAGAAGGGCCAGACTCTTGATCTGATACTTTGTTCCTTTGGCGGTGAGGCAATGCCAAAGGAAACTTTCAACCGGATCGCGCGGGCCATCAATTCTCGTTATCTGATCAACGGTTATGGTCCGACAGAAACCGTGATGACACCCATGTTGTGGCGTGTCGCTCAGGACCGGCTTTGTGAGACCGTTACAGCCCCGATCGGACGACCGGTCGGAGATCGTTGGGCCTATATCCTTGATGCGGATGGCAACGCGGTTGCACCCGGCGAAATCGGTGAGATACATCTTGGCGGCTATTGTGTTGCCCGTGGATATAACAACTTGCCTGAAAAGACCGCCGATCTTTTCATTCACGATAATTTTGCGCGGAATGATCATGCACGAATGTATCGCACCGGTGACTTGGGCCGGTTCCTTCCGGATGGCATGATCCAGTTTGCTGGACGGGTCGATGATCAGGTCAAAATACGCGGGCATCGCATCGAACCGGCAGAAATCGAGACTGTCTTGCGTGGATTTGATGACGTTGCCAATTGCGTCGTCGTCGCAGCTGAAGTTGCCTCACGGTTGGAACTGATTGCCTATGTCGTACCGCGTTCCGGAGCATCGGTTGATACCCGTTCAGTTCGTGTGCGGTTGCAGGACCTGCTGCCAAGCGCAATGGTGCCTGGCTACATCATTGAAATGACGATGTTGCCACTTAATGCCAATCACAAGGTCGATAAATCACAGTTGCCGCTACCGCGTCGCGAGGGGGCCATAATCAAGCCAGCTAATGACGACGAGGCCGCTCTGTTGATCATTTGGAAATCCGCACTGGGTCTCGATGAAGTCGGAGTGACCGATAATTTCTTCGAGATCGGCGGGAATTCGATAACAGCCCTGCGTGTACTGGCAAAAGTTCGCGATCAGTTTCCTGAACGCAATGCGGAAATTACGGATCTTTTCAACTTTCCGACCATCCGAAGCTTGTTGTTGGCGCTGTCTGAACCCGAATGCAAGCCGGGGGCGGATATCGTGCATTTGCAGCAAGGCAAGCCCGATCAGCCTGTCCTTTATTGCTTTCCGGGGCTGCTTGTCAGCACGCGCGAATATATGAAGCTGGTGAAAAGTCTGGGCGAGGATCAATCCGCCGTGGGCTTCATGTGCCATTCGCTTACAGAAAATCAGGAACTTGATGTTTCGGTCACCGATATCAGTTCGCGATATGCAGAGCTGGTTTATGGGGAAGCGAAGGGACGTACCTGCGCCTTTCTGGGCTGGTCCTGGGGCGGGTTGCTTGCATATGAATCTGCACGAATGCTGGGCAACGATATCGATCTACGAATGATCGGCATGGTCGATGTTTGCGACATGGACGACGATTTTGATCTGAACGCACGGCCAAAATTCCAACCGGGGCAGCGGGCCGAGATTGAAGCACGCATTCGGGTCTGGCTGCAGAAAACCAAGATGCGTGAAGAATGGGAACGCCTTTTGGCGCTGATGGATGACCTTGCTTATGCGCAGTTTGTCCATTTTGTGGGAAAAAGTGAATTCGGGTTGCCCACAGACGGGCCGGGGATCGGTACGCGCGAACATACGTTCTGGGTGCTAATCGACAATGCCCTTGTTTTCCGCCGCCATGAACTTCTGCCCTATGACGTGCCGATTGCTTCATGGCTTGCAGGCGATACGGTCAGTCGAAAACTTGATCTGATTGATTGGCAGTCACTTTCACGCCTTGCCGAGGCCCCTGAGCATATTCCCGGAACGGATCATTTGACGATCATCGGTGATCCGGCATTCCACACGCGGTTTGGCAAACGTTTGACGAACGCTTTCGAACAACCAGCCGATATGAAATTTTCAAGCAAATAGAAGGACTTGAACGATGGATAAATTGGATCTTGTCGGGATTGGAATTGGTCCTTTCAATCTTAGTCTTGCTGCGCAGCTGGACGGGGTTGCTGATGTGTTTTCAATCTTTCTTGAGCAACGTTCTGAATTTGCCTGGCACCCGGACATGATGCTGCCCGGTGTTGAGCTTCAGACTTCGTTTCTGAAAGATTTGGTAACCCTAACCAATCCGACGAGCAAATGGTCTTTCCTGTCTTACATGGTCGGCCAGAAACGCATGCTTGATTTCATGAACGCGGATTTTGTCGCGGTGCCAAGACGGGAATTCGCCGCTTATCTGAAATGGGTTGCAGACCATTTGGAAGGCTTGGCATTTGACAATGTGGTGCGCGAAGTCGCATTCGATGGTCAAGACTTTAAGGTTCGTACGGATCATACAAGTTATGTCACGAGCAATCTTGCCATTGGTGTCGGCAAGCCTGCATTTATTCCCGCCTGGGCGCGCCAGTTGCCCAAGCATAAATGCTTTCACACAAGCCAAGCGAAGTCGAATTTGCCAAAGCTGCGCGGCAAGAGAATTGCCGTTATTGGCGGGGGACAGAGTGGTGCTGAACTTGTTGAGTATCTGCTTGGTGGAAACGTCAAAGGTGTTGAAGAAGTTCTCTGGTTATCGCGTCGCGACAATTTCGAACCCCTTGATGATACTCCATTTGTAAATGAGTATTTCACGCCCGGATATGCCGATGTCTTCGCAGGTCTGCCGGATGCCTGTAAACAGGATTTGATGTCTCGACAAAAGCTTGCCAGTGATGGTGCATCGCTTTCAACGCTCAAGTCGATTTATCAGCTGCTATACCGGCAGCGTTACCTGCAGGAGGGCCATGTTGCCGGTCGGCTCCTGCCCCAACGAGAAGTCTTTCAGGTTCAGCAAGATGGTGAAACAATGAGGATTGCTGCCAGAAACGGGCTTAATCAGGATGTCGAGTTCTTCGATGCGGATGCGCTGATTCTGGCAACCGGTTATGAAACGACATTGCCGGAATTCATGGCGCCACTGCGTTCACTTCTGGAAGTGGGGGCATCAGGTGCCTATCGCTTGGATGCGGATTTCCGTGCCCAATGGGATGGACCATCTGACCGAAACATCTTTGTTCAAAATGCCGGCAGGATCGATTTGGGGATCTTTGAGCCTCAACTAAGCCTGATGGCTTGGCGAAGTGCTAAGATTGTAAATGCTCTGACAGGCAAGGCCGTCTTCAATCTTGATCAAAATCCACCGATTGTTGACTGGGTTGCCGGTACTGGGGACCGGGCAGGTGGTGCTGTCGTGCAGGCCTGGGGCTAGGGACGGCAAACTGAAATCTGCAGCCTGTTCGACTTTGGGAACAGGCTGCAGATCCTGAAGCCTTATGCTGGACGGGTCAGTTCTACATTATGGAGTGCCTGACGGCATCGCTGATCGGCCTGATGGATGTATGCGCAAACAGATGCTTTGGAGACACCGATATCCTTTGCAATGACGTTTTGCGCGAACCCGTCCACGCGATGCCGGTAAAAAGCGGTGCGCACGTGTGGTGGCAGCTCTTTTAATGCGTTCTCAATGACCCGAAGGGCCTGACAACCACTGAGACGCGCTTCGGGGCAGTCTGCGTTTCCCGCAGGACAAAGATCAGTTGGATCGCTGTCCGCGAAAAGAGTGCGTTCGAACGTAATTTGGCGAACCTTGTCGATTGCCATGTTTCTAGCAATGCGCGTTATGAAGGCACTTGGTGTGGCGACTTCTGTGTCTATTTGTGCGGTGAGCAGCTTGGCATAGGTATCCTGAACAATGTCATCCGCCAGATGGGGACATTTTACGATAGACTGGGCAACGCGTCGCAATTTCCCCTCTTGGCTTTTGGCGATAGTTAGCAAAGCTTGTCGCTGAAATTGGTCTTTTGGAAGTGGGGCAGTTTGGCTTGCTTGGTGCATTTCCGAATGTCTCCGTTAGTTTGCTCGTTAGTGAAAATAATAGTCACTTGCAAATTTGGGACGCGGTTTGCACTCTCCACGGGGTCGATCATCTTTTGTCATTCGGACGGATCTGATGGCAAATCAGATC
>NZ_DCAO01000036.1:133430-134232 GCF_002311515.1 Thalassospira sp. UBA1131 | reverse complement strand
TCGGGACGCTTGACGTCGTTGATCAGTGGTGCAAGCGATACCCTGGTGTTTTTCAGGACGTGTTTCTCAACGTAAGCAACGACAACGCCAATATTGGACCAAAACACCTTTGGCGAAACTTTTGACGATGCAGCCAGTGAAGCAACCATAGGTTCGAGATGTCCGTCAATCAGGCATTCCAGATGAGCCCAAGGATCAGGCGCGATCGATTGTTCTTTCAACTCATGCACCTGCCGGTCATGAATATCGAACCCGGCCGGACATTGATTATCGTCCGTTGTCAGACTGATAAAGTTGGGCTGAAACGTAAGGACTGCTTCGCCTGCTGCGGCCAAAACCAGCACAGGGGATAACAGAATTCCGAAATACCATTGTGACCACATCGAGATGGCGGCACGCCGATCATCTTGCGGATATTTTGCCTGGCAATAGTGATCAAGAAGTGGTGCCAAACAATCAGGATCGTGGAGCGCAAAGCAATCAATTCCGCTACTGTGCGTCGTCAGGATCTGATGCCGGTCACCAAGCCCTTGATAGGGTCCTTGAAAGAGATCGGTTTTGATCTCAGACAGTGATCGGGTGGTAGGGGAATTGCCGATGGCGGGAGAAGCGTTCTTTTCAGAGCCGTTTTGAAGGGCATTCATCATGAGGCACCCCGCCCGACGCGCATAAGCAGCCAGACCATGATAGGCCCGGCAATGATAGCGGCCATCAGTCCGGCCGGAATTTCCCAAGGAAAGAATAACATTCTCCCAAGCCAGTCAGCGGCAACCATTAAAGCAGCTCCGATCAGCGCGGCCCC
>NZ_DCAO01000036.1:128488-133235 GCF_002311515.1 Thalassospira sp. UBA1131 | reverse complement strand
TGTCACAGGCCCCAGCGGAAACAGATTAAGCCAACGGGCAAATGCTGGAAGAATGGGTAAGGCGCTCACAGCAATGATTGCCAGAACACTCGCGCGGTCGAAGCCAAGGCCGTATGTTGATCCCGAACTCCAGGCCAACAAGCGTGTTGCGCGGGGATCACCACCGGCCATCAGAAATGCGATGAAGCCATCAAACAAAGCACCAATCGCAATACCGGCAATCAAAATCCGTTCCGGCGCGTATCCAGATTTTCGGGTAAGCGCAAAGATCGCCCCCAGGGTAATGAATGCACCAATTGCTGCACCAGAAATCTGCAACCAAGCCGTTGGTGCATCGATCAGGAAGACAATCGCAATCATACCGATTGCAGCACCTGCACTGACACCCAGACTTTCGGGACTTGCCATCGGGTTTGCCGTCATGCGTTGCAATATGGTGCCTGCAATTGCCAGCATGGTTCCAGCAGCCATTGCGCCGAGAATACGCGGACCGCGCCACGGCCAGACGGTATTCAGCGCATTACCCAATTGAAGTTGCCAGTCACCGTGAATATCTCGACCGACCAAGATCGCCCCTATGATCACCAGAAGCACACCAGCCAGAACGCGCAAGTGATTTCTAATGTTGCGCTGATCAGGTTCTGGGGCGGGTGACGTGTTTTGCGATGGTTGAGAATTGCTGCGCAGTTGCCGGATCATAATGATTAAAAGCGGTCCACCGAGAATCCCGGTCAGCGCACCAGCAGGCACCAATGTCCCAATATATCCTGATAAAACCTGAACACCTTGATCCGCAGCACACAATAGTACGGCGCCGAAAACAGCAGACATCAGAAGTTTTGATCGCAACCGTCTGAAGCCCAGCATGCGCGTAATGGCTGGTCCAGCCAGTCCGACAAACCCGATAATACCTACCGCTGCAACAATGGTTGCCGTAAGCCAACAGCCGATCAAAAGGCAAAGTAGTCGCAGTCGTCCTGGCGATGCGCCAAGGACGATCGCCTGATGATCGCTGAGATTAAGCATTTCAAGCGGTCGGGCCAAGGCGACAGCCAGTGCCGCACCCATGCATACTTTCGCTGCCAATGGTTCAAGGATATACCAACCGTCTTGGGTAAGGTCGCCGCTTCCCCAGATAAACAGGCTTTTTAGCCATTCATGGTGAATTATTGCCAAGGCAGTTGTTACTGCCCCACAATAGAGCGCGATTATCATACCTGTCAGGATGACGATCAGTGGCGAGAAGCCACTGCGGCGCGCCAAGGCAAATACCAGAAAACCGACAACAAGTGCACCCAACAGTGCAATCGTTTCCTGACCAATGGCAAACGCACCCGGCACATAGAGCGTCACCAGTGTCAGCGCCAGTTTAGCGCCGCCTGCAAGGCCAAGTGTGGACGGCGATGCCAACGGGTTTTTTAACGTGTGTTGAAACAAAGCACCGGCAACGGCAAGACCCGCACCAGCGACAAGTGCAATCAAAAACCTTGGTATCCAGCCCTGGGTAAGCAACAACGACCGCGTGTCCGATCCAGCCGCAAGGTCGAATATTGCCGCCGGGGACAGGCTACCGGCCTCAATGTCCAGAGACAGCAGGCTTAGCAACACGGCAAGGATGCAAAGCGAAACGGGAACCGCATGGAATTGGATCGCATGTCTGCGCATGGCTTGACTTGTCATGAAGCGAATTCCCCATGAGCAGCACCTTGCGATGTCAGGGCATTGGCAAGCAGATCAGAAAAGCGACCGGCGGCAAAAAGCCCGCCAAATGTTGCTACTGGTGGCATCGTGATCAGCCCAAAGCGTTTGATGGACGGTAGTTCCGAAAGGATCGGGCTATGTACAATTGCGCGGTCGACATTGTCTGGAACGGGTTTGATCGCGATGAGGGCTGCGTTTGAGTATTGCGCGATCTGATCGATCGTCACGGTCGCAAACCCCCAATGATTGGTGGGGCCTGTCCAGGCGTTTTTGACGGGAAGGCGATCAATCACATCCTGCATCAGACTGTTTTGCCCATAGACCCGCATGTGGCGCGGCGAGAGCATGCTGGTGACAAGTACCGAACTGGCCTGCGATGAAGTAAGTTTGCGAGAGGCTTGATCTATGCGGCTTAGGGTGTCCGAGATCAGTATCTCGGCAGTGCCCCGATGCCCGGTAACTTCGGCAATCTTTTGTGCCGCGGCCATCGCATTCAGGAAGGGCTTCTTGCTACTGCTATAAATGTCGATTTTTTCAATCGGGGCCAGGTCGGAAAGGCGGGAATACTGGTTTGCATAGAAACTGCTGGTCAGTATCAGATCGGGATCAAGTTGCGCCAATCTTTCCAGACTTGGTTGAAAACGTGCGCCAAGATTGATGACCTGTTCAGGAACTTTTGGTTCCTGAACCCAGGCGCGGTATCCTGGCACATCCGCCATGGCAAGCGGAACGATCCCCATCGCAAGTGCTGTTTCAGCAAGTGCGCCATCTGCGATGACTACACGCTTGGGAACATCAGCCTTAGCGGAGCGTGTAAAGCTTTCTGGCAGCACAGGTGTGAGCGTTGCAATGGCAGATAGACCAGCAAGACCCTTAAGAAAGTGTCGTCTGGAACATGTCTGATGTTGTTGATGCATTGAATCGCCCCCAATCACACATTGGCAAGGGCAAAAGGATGCCCATTGGTGGGGTGAGGCTGCACCAGCATATCCATGCCAAAAATATCGCGAAGCATGTCTGACTGCATGATGGTCGCCGGTGGCGCATCCGCGATCAGTTTACCGCCCTTAAGCGCGACAATATGATCGGCAAAGCGCGCGGCCAGATTGATGTCATGCAAGACGGCAACAATGCATAGACCGTCCTGTTTGCAGAGCTGTTCGAGTAAAAGCAGGATTTCGTATTGATGTGATAGATCCAGCGCAGAAATCGGCTCATCAAGCAAAAGGCAGGAGGCTTGTTGCGCAAGTGTAACTGCGATCCAGGCTCTTTGGCGTTCACCACCTGAAAGCGTGCTGACTGCGCGTTTGCGAAGGGCTTCGAGGCCCGTCAAAAGGATCGCACGTTCAATCGATTGTTTGTCGCGCTCGCGCAGGCGACCAAATGGCCCGTGCCATGGATAACGACCAAGCGCAATCAGTTCTTCGACGGTATAGTCCGCCCCGTGCCCCGGGTCCTGTGCGAGATAGGCAACGTTTTTGGCAAACTCACGTGCGCTAAACCGCCCAACGTCATTCCCGTCAAGTGTGACAGCTCCACTGGTTGGCTTGTTCAGTCCGGCCAGCATTTTAAGCGCAGTGGATTTCCCAGACCCATTATGGCCGACAATTGCTGTCAGGCAGCCAGCGCGGAAAGTAACGGATATGTTGTCAAGGAGTGTCACGCCTCTAGCCGTTTCAAAGCGGGCTTTTTGCATTCCAAGGACAGCAGGACGATCAGATAAATCCATGGCCATAATTAGCTCTCGATAAACGCAGAAAATCCGCGGTGAACGCGGATTGCGAGAATGGGGCCGGGGCGCAACCGTGCGCCCCGGATTAATCGATTACCAGTCGTATTTCAGAGTTGCAGCTATGGTCTGTCCTTCGATCTGGTAGCAGTAACCGTTGTTACAGATAGCGGCATCGTTATCGGCAAGGTTAGTGCCGTTAATCGCAAGGGTCAGACCATCCAGCTTGTTACTAAGTGCTGCGAAGTCATAGCGGATCGCAGCATCAAGCACCGTATAGGGCTTGTTCTTGCTCGTATTGGTGTAATTGGCATAGCTTGAGTCGGTGTAGCGGACACCAACGCCAAATCCCCATCCATCAAGAGGGCCTTGATTGAAGTTGTAGTTTGCCCAAGAGGATGCGGTCTTTTCCGGTGTTACAAGTGGGGTATTACCGCGATAGGAGCCTTTGACGATTTTGGCATTGTTGTAGGCAAGGTTGCCAACAAGGCTAAGATTTTCAGTTACATTGGCACTGCCTTCAATCTCAAGTCCGCGCGATTCAACTTTGCCAATTGAGTCATAATACGAACCGATAGAGCCACTGTAGCCAGCATAGCGGGCAACGTTGTCCTCGGTCAGGCGATAGGCGGAAACCGTGAAGAAGCCATCAAACCCGACCGGTTCGAACTTGATGCCAGCTTCATACTGCTCACCCTCCGTCGGGGTGAGCATTTTACCTTCAGAGTCCTGACTGGTGCTTGGCAAGAAGGATGTGCCCCAACTGACATAAGGCGAGATGCCATTGTCAAAGGCATAAAGGGCACTGACGTTAAAGGTTGTGGCGGTATTGTAGTCGGTTGACCCCGTATTGGTCAGTCGGCTGATACGTTTGCGTTCTGCATAATCAAAGCGCACACCACCATTCAGATGCCAGTTACCCAGTTCAATCTGGTCCTGAACATAGATGCCGGACTGATTATAGGTTACGTCATCAAGTGTTGTGTAAGCCGGTGTGGTGCCGGAGATCGAGCGATAAGGATCGCTGAGATAGAAGCTATAGTCACTAAGCACCGCGCTTGAACCGGAGCGGTAATCTGACTTGGAATACATCAGATCAAGACCGGTCAGGACTTCGTGTTTGGCGTCAGCGGTGTCGAAAGTCGTGATGACTTGATTGTCGACCTGCGCGCTCCAGAGGGTCTCCTGTACTGCTTGGGCTACGCGTCTATATTCGGTGTCGGCAGCATTCCAACCGCCACCAACAACACCACCGGTCAGATACCGTGCCTCAAGATCGAAATATCCAAACCGCGCCTTCTGGGCCAAAGTAACAGG
>NZ_DCAO01000036.1:127806-128381 GCF_002311515.1 Thalassospira sp. UBA1131 | reverse complement strand
GCCGAGGCATCCGTTTCGTCATGCTGGAACAAGGTATAGATAGTCAGATCTGTATCTGCATTGGGTTGCCAACGAATTGTTGGCGCGAACATTTGCCGATCATCCTGAATTTCGTTGCTGGTTTCGCCAAAGCGGGCCATGCCAACAATGCGTGATGCCCAGGTCCCGTTTTCTGTCAGGCCAAGATTGTAATCAAACCCGCCTTCGTATGAGTCCGTGTTGGTGAAACGGCCATAGACATTGTTCTTTGCACCAAGGTGAGGGCGTTTGGTAACGCTGTTGAGTAAGCCGCCCGGTGTTGATTGCCCGTAAAGTGCCGCTGTGGGGCCCTTTACGATTTCAAGCTGTTCAAGGCCGTAGGGTTCGGTGCGAAACGTTGCATAGACGCCTGTCATCTGGCGTAAGCCATCTCGGTAGTCGCCGTAGATATGTACCGGATAGCCACGAACATAAACCTGATCAAAGCGCGGATCATATCCGTAATTGTTGGTTGCTACCCCTGCGGTATAAGCAACTGCATCTTCGATGCTCGCAACGGCGCGGTCCTCGATTTCCTGGCCAGATACGACGGAAAT
>NZ_DCAO01000036.1:77985-127493 GCF_002311515.1 Thalassospira sp. UBA1131 | reverse complement strand
CGGATGCTGCGTCACTTTGTGTTTCTGTATTTTGCTGTGCGGCTGCAGGCGTGGATACTCCAGCAACAAAAATACCCGCAGCCAATGCGACCAAGCTGACACTATGTGCCAGACGATGGCCAAACCCGTTTACCAATCCAGCTTTGCCGGTTTTTATTACCTGCATTACGCAGACCCCCATTCTCGAAAGTTTTTTCCCAAAACGCAAATGATTGTCATTTGCTTGTGTTGGGTGAGACGGGATTTGCGTTCAGACTCAGTAAGATAAATTTCAGTTTTTTTGATTTTTGTGTCGATAAAGACCGGAAACCGAAGAAATCCGGGCTTTTCAGATTGCTGCTATGCTCAGTAAATAACGGTCATTAGGGGTGTTATCGAGATATTTTGGACACCAAGTTCCCGTGAAATCAGTTCAAGTCCAGCCTGAGGATCGGTCATATCGAAGACACCACTGACAAGCTTGCGTGCCGCAGCCTCGTTCGCAATCATGATTTTGCCGCGCTGATACCGTGAGAATTCCGAGACAACTTCGCGCAGAGTAACGCGATCAAATATCAGCTTGCCTTTTTGCCAACTAAGCGCCCTTTCAGGATTGATTGTCGAAACTGGGCTGATTGAACGGCGGTTATAACGAGCGGCCTGATTTTCCGCCAAAATCGCTATTTGTTTTGATGTTGCCGAGTTCGGTTTGACTTCAACCTGATGTTCCAGCACGGCCACATTGGTGTGGCCATCAAAACTGTTAACGATAAACCGTGTGCCCAAAGCCTGCACCTGGCCATGCGGCGAGGTGACGGTGAAAACACGCTTGTCCGCATGTTCCACCGGGACCGCTTGAAAGTCTGCAAGTCCGCTAATCAATGCGATATTTCGGGTTTGATCGGTAAACTGAACCGCTATTGCACTATCGGGTCCCAGGGTGACGATGCTACCATCCTCAAGTGTAATGGCCCGAACTTCCCCAACAGCAGTGTGGTAATCAGCACTTAGGAAAACGATCAGGTCACCAACCATAACGCGGGTTGAAGCAATCGCCAGCAGAAAACTTGCGGCAAGTGCGACGTAGCCCCAGCGACGATTCTTTGCCAGCGAGGCTTTGGATGGCGGTTTTGCCAGATGCTTAAGCTCAACAACCTCTGATGAAGGACTCTCGGTTGTGCGATCTGTCGATTTGATCGCATCATCCATTACAGCAAGCGCGTTATTGGCCTCTATGAAAGCTTGCTGGTTTTCCGGCGCTGCATCCAACCAAACATTGAGCTCTTCATGCTCAAATGCGCTGAGGTCGCCATTGACCAGTTTCGCAACCCAATTGGCCGCGGTCAGATCAATGTTTTTCTGTGTTTCTCGCATTTGGCTCACGTTACCAACCTGCATTTGCCGACAATTCGGACAAAGCGTCCTTATCTGTTGGACGATAAAACTGCAAGAAATGCGTAAAAACTTTGTGCAGTTTCATTATCGGCCTTCCCGCATGCGCTTCATCACATGGGCAATTGCGCGCGCGACATGTTTCTGAACAGAACTGTCAGAAATAGCTAGTTGTTCGGCCGCTTCGCGATAGGTCAGCCCTTCAATGCGTACAAGAGTAAAGATTTTACGCGTTTTGTCAGGTAGCTCATCAAGCGCGCGACGTACATATTCAAGTTCCGATTGCCCCCCAACGATCTGTTCTGGCGAGGGTGAATTATTGGGAATGACATCAAGGGGAATGTCTTTGGCGCCTGCGACCGGGTTTCGCTTTTGTGCCCGGACATGATCAATCGCAAGATTATGGGCAACGCGGTACAGATAGGAACGGACATGGGTGACTTTGTTTGCCTTATCGGGGCTGGCATGTTCTGACACACGCAAAAATGTCTCCTGTGTCAGATCCATTGCTGTATCCGTATCACGCAAAAGACGCGTCAGATAAATCTGCAATTCCCTTTGGTGAGACTGGAAGAGTTTTTTGAGGTCAGTTATTGCCAAGTCACATACCTGACTAAGGTGATGGGTTTTTAAGGAGTTATCAAAAATAATACTCATTCGCAATTAATTAGTTGTGCTGGGCGTATGAAGTTTGCATCCTGCACCTGTGTGCAGAGAATGTGTGTGGTTCCCTGAATAAAGCTTGGGAAAGCAACCGTTTGCGTCGGCCCATACAGAAGCAGTCTGAAAAGTATGAAGTTAAACACCATGTTTCCGGAAAGCTGCGTCGTGCAAAAACTGGCATTAACTCGGGATGGATCTTTCGGAAGCTTTGGTGCCACGGACATTTTGAAAGCGACCGTTGCGATAATATATAGGCAACGCCTTGGTCAGGAGGAAATCGAAAGTCTGGCGAACAGATATCTGCACACACAGGAACAGCAAATACGGCTGGCCTTCGAGTTTCCTCAACGACGCGACAGTTTCACGATAGGACGATTGGCTGCGAAGCTTGCTTTGGAATGTCATTTGGATGATGTGTCACCAAATGATGTCGCCATAGGCAGTGGTGTCTTTCACCAGCCTATTATTATGGGCGCATCTGTCAGATGTTGTGAACTTGGTGTTTCGATTTCTCATTCGGACCAGATTTGTGTTGCCGTTATTCACCATAAAGGCCACCCGATCGGCGTTGATGTTGAAAACCTGGCTGAGGCCGATGTTGTGCCCGTGTTGAGTGATGTTAACGCGCGTTTAAGGCAGCACTTCTTCAAACTGTCTCTGAATGAATATGAGGCTGCATCAATACTTTGGGTCGGACGGGAAAGCTTGGGAAAGGTACTGACAACAGGTATGACTGTGCCGCCAAAACTGTATGAGCCGAGCTCAGTATCGGAAGTGGGAGCAGGGTTCAAATTGAGCTACAAGACCTTCACGCAATACCAGACCCAAGTTATGGCAATTGACAAAGCATGGTTGGCGATGACGTTTCCGGCACAGACAAAAATTGATTTCGGGTGGCTGGGGGCACTTACTGGTTGGCGTAACCCTAATATCTCTTCCCGAAGCGCGAAACGGCTCTAGGCTGGAGGAAAGGTGCCAGACTTTATTGTACGTGACAGCAGTGTTTACAGAATGTCATCACTGCTCCATCGCTCTTCATCTTCCCCTCCAAAATCAGTCAGAAGTACTTACTCGCCTGAATTGTCATAATTCGGGGGTATGCATTTGGGTAATTACCCATAGCTCCGGCAAAGACGTGTTCGTCAGGATATAGGATGAACAATCGCCATCTTAGTCTACCGAGAAAACGGCGGCCATTTCCTGTCTGAGGATGTCAATATAGGTTTGCGAGAAGCTTGATATTTCGATGTCGTCGCGCCGTGCAATCCATGTGGAAAAGATCGTTTTTTCCTTGATCGGGATCACACGGAGTTCTGCGGCGCGAGCTTCCAGTCCGTCAACAGTGAAACAATCCAGAACGGCCACGCCAAGGTTCTGCTGTACAAGGCCCAAAACGGTGGTGCCGAACCGGGCACGAATTTCAATCTGATATTCAAGACCGTGCTCATCAAAAATTTGCGACAAAACCCTGCCATAGGGATCATTGGTGTCGATGCCGATTAGGGGGCATTGCGCGATCTGAGCCGCCGAAACTGAAGCATATTGGGCCAAAGTATGATCCTGATGACACACGCACACCAGATGACCCTCGGCAAGCGGTTCAAACGTGATTGACGGATGGTCGAAGCGATAGCTCATACATACGAAATCACCTTTACCCAAAAGAAGAAAGTCGATTGCTTCTTCGATTTTGAGGATTTCGATATTCATCCGGATGTCGGGATAGCGACGCTTGAGCCCGGCAGCAGCACGCGGGACCATGACATGGGCGATGCTTGGGACCGAGGCCAAAGACACATTAACGTCATGCCCCCGTTCGAGCTGTGAAATCGAAAAATTCAGATCCCGTAGTTTTTTGTCGATTTCCTGCATCTGCATGAAAACCTGCTGTGCAGCGGGGGTTGGGACATAACGGCCGCCCGTGCGGGTAAACAGTGCAACCCCCAAAGAGGTTTCAAGATGCTTCATCGTGCGTGAGATGCCCGGTTGGGAGACATTAAGCATTTTTGACGCACCGGTAATCGAACCAGAAATCATCACGGCACGCATCACCTCAATCTGGCGAAGGGTTAGACTGGTTTCGGATCGTTTGTTCATGACAGTTAAACCGGTAATGATGCTCAAATTATAACCAAAAGTTATGTTTTTCTTCCAAATTGGTATTTGCGTTAATGTCTCGAAATTGTCAAATTCTAATAAGTCTCAACTGCGCGTCAGAAAATTAAAAGCAAGACGCAGACAGACAGTGGGAATTCAAACGATCACATCGCGGCACCAGTGTGCCGACGGGAGGAAACTATGAAAAAATTACTTCTGGGAGCGGTTGCCGCTCTTTCAGTCATGTCGTCTGCTGCCTTTGCGGCCGATTATCCGGAACGCGAAGTCCTTGGCGTTGTTATGTGGGGTGCAGGCGGTGCGACCGATACGGTTGCACGTGCCGTTAACCCGGCAGCCGAAGAAGCCCTTGGTAAACCGATTGTCGTGCTGAACAAATCAGGGGGTGCAGGTGCGCTTTCGACCTCGTTCGTAAATGCTGCACCGTCGGATGGTTATACCCTGTTGTACGGGGCGGAAAACCCGCAGCTTCATCCGGTAATGGGCCTGACCAATCTTGATTATGCGTCGTTCTATCCGGTGAATATTCTGGGCCGTGGCGTTGCGGTGATTACGGTTCCGCAGGATTCAAAGTACCAGACCATGGAAGACCTGTTGGCTGATATTAAAGCCAATCCGGGCAATGTCGTTATGGGATCAACCGGTCCCGGTGGCCTGCCGAGTACCGTTGGCGCATTGATCAAAAACGCAACCGATTTTGAAGTGATCGGCATTCCGTTTGATGGTGAAGGCCCCGGCCTGACCGCGATGCTCGGTGGTGAAGTTGACTTTATGCCAGCGGGTATTTCGGCGGCTGCGGAGCAGATCAAAGCGGGTAAAATGCGCGCACTTGCCGTCGTGAATACGGAGCCGGTTGATGCACTTCCGGGTGTTCCGGCAATTACCGATGCGGTTCCGGAAATGGAAAAGTATCTGCCATGGGGGCCGTTCTATGGCGTATTCATCAAGCGTGACGTACCCGAAGATATTCGCAACAAACTTGTCGATGTCTATGCCAAGGCAGCCGACGCAGAAGAATTCAAAACCCTGATGCGCAATCGCGGTAATGTTATGATGAACATTTCCGGTGATGAAGCAGATGCCTTCCTTAAAAAATGGCAACAGGTTACCTCGTGGGTACTGTTTGACACCGGTGCGGCAAAGATCAGCCCGGAAGAACTGGGCATTGATCGTCCGTAAGCCAACGCCCAAGACCATCCCCGGTGTTAAAAGGTGCCGGGGGTTGTCTTATCCCTGACTTTGGGAGGTCTTTATGTCAAACGCACCCTCAGAACGCCCCGCTGAGCTGGTCTTTGCGGTTATCATATCCGTATTCAGCGTCGTCGCATTCTGGCAGGCATATGAAATTTCGGGCTTTTCAAGTTCGCATAGCGCGGGCGTTTTCCCGATGCTTGCCGCCGGTACCATGGTGTTGAGTTCATTTATCATTCTGTGCAAAACGGCAACGTCATCTGTGCCAAGTCACCGGACGATTGAAGAGCTGCGCCTTTTTTTCCGACAGGTTTTGCCGTTCCGGCAGTTCGCTATTCTGGTTTTAATGGCGGCCTATCTTTTCAGCATGCCATGGCTCGGGTTTATCGTCAGTTCCGGGTTGTTCCTGCTGATTTCATTTAGCTATTTGTGGGGCAAAGGCATCCTTGCCACACTCAGCGTGACTGCAGCATCCCTTGCCAGCATCTATTTCATTTTCCGTGTGGTGTTTCAGGTCGTTCTGCCCCAAGGCGAGTGGTTCAGAGGATTATTTTAAGCCATGGATATTCTTTCGAATTTTGCCATGTCGTGGATGGATCCGTGGTTGTTGAGCCTGACGGCACTCGGAACTCTAGCCGGGATTTATGTCGGCGCCATTCCGGGCCTTTCGGTCACGATGGCGACCTCCATCCTGATTTCATTTACGTTCAAATGGCCGGTCAACGAAGCCCTTGCCCTGATTGCAGGTGTTTTTGTCGGCGGGGTTTATGGCGGATCGCGCACTGCGATTTTGCTAAATATTCCCGGCGCGCCGAGTGCGATAGCAACTGCCCTTGAAGGATACCCCATGGCCAAGCGTGGCGAGGCCGGGGAAGCCATCGGTCTTACGACGGTTATGTCTGTGATGGGCGGGTTTATCGGTATTCTGGCCCTGGCATTGTTTGCGCCGGTCATTTCCGATTTCGCCATTCTGTTCCAGTCGCGCGACTATCTGTTGCTAGGGTTGATTGGTATTCTTCTGGTGGGAACTCTTTCTGGGGAAAGTTTTGCCAAGGGCGTATTCTCCGGCGCGCTTGGGGTTTTGATCGGAATGGTAGGTCTTGATCCAATGACGGCAGAGGGGCGATTTACCTTTGGGTCGATCGACTTGATGGGTGGCATTCCCTATGTCGCGGCGATGATTGGTTTCTTCGGGGTTGCCGAGGCACTGGTCCAGCTCCATCAGCTTGATCTTAAAGCCGTAAAGCAAAAGATTGACCGGATCATCCCGCGTTTCCGTGACATTAAAAGATACTTCTGGCTGGCCATCCGGACGTCCGGGATCGGGACGATTATCGGGGCCTTACCAGGGACTGGCGGAGATATTGCCGCATTGCTGGCCTATGATCATGCAAAACGCTCGACCAAGAATCCCGAGGTGCCATTTGGCAAAGGGGCAAAAGAAGGCCTGGTTGCCCCGGAAACCGCAAACAATGCGGCGGTTGGTGGTGCGTTCATTCCGATGCTGACGCTGGGCATTCCGGGTGATGCGGTGACGGCTGTCATTATCGGGGCACTGTTTATCCATGGCCTTAAGCCCGGTCCGCTGATGCTGGTGGAAACACCGCACCTGTTCTGGTTTACGGTTGGGAACCTGACGCTGGCCAATATCTTTTTGCTGATCTTTGGCCTGACGGGGATCAAAGTTTTTACCAAGATCGTCGAATGTCCGAAGGCGATCCTTATTCCGTTGATTATCGTGCTGTCGGCGGTCGGGACCTATGCCATTCAGAACAACCCGGTTCATATATACTGGATGCTTTTGTTCGGGGTAGTTGGCTATTTCATGAAGGTTTATGGCTTTCAGGTGGGGCCGGTCATTCTGGGGGTTATTCTAGGCCCGATGATGGACACCAATTATCGTCGGACCATGATTGCCGCCCGTGGTGACCTTGGAAGCTTCCTTTGGAACCTTGTTTCACACCCGATCACGTTGGTTCTGACCCTTTCCCTGATCCTGATGATCCTGTCACAGACACCGCTGAAACGCTGGGTCATGGATTATCTCGCAAAACGAAAAGAAGTCCGATGAACGTTGCCACGCCCACCATCACCGGCACGACGGTTTGTTATCCCCTGTTTGGTCACCCGGTGGCACAGGTCAGCACGCCGCCGACCATCAATGAATGGTTCGTACGCCAATCGATTGATGCGGTGATGTTTGCTATTGATACGCCGCCCGCCGCCGCAGACGAGTTCTTTCGCCTGTTGCGGACTTGGCAAAATTGTGGGGGTTGTTCCATCACGGTTCCCCACAAACAGGCTGCTTTCCGCGTTGTCGATGAGTTGACCGGACGCGCACATCGGTCTTCGTCGGTCAATATTATCCGCCGTCTGGATGACGGGCGTCTGATCGGGGATATGACTGACGGGTTGGCGATGATCGAAGCCCTGAAGCTCAATGGCGTTGGGGTTTCTGGCAAATCGGCAATGCTGGTTGGCGGCGGCGGCGGTGCCGGGGCGGCAATTGCCGATGCCTTATGCGAAAGCGGTGTTGCGACGCTTTATCTCGTCGAACGTGACGAGAAACGCCGCGATTACATATTTGCCGCTCTTACCCGTGTTTATCCAGACGTTTCGGTTGTCCTGACAGCGCCCGATGCACCCGAAAGCATCGATATTGCGATTAATGCGACCGCGCTTGGCATGCAGCAAAACGATCCCTTGCCGTTTGATCCTATCGTCGTGCGCAAGGACGGCATCGTCGCCGACGTTGTGACCAAGCCCGCTGAAACGGCTTTGTTGAGGGCGGCGGAGCGTTTGGGGCGCAAAGTCCAGACTGGCAAGGAAATGGCGACGGCTCAACTTGAATTCCAGATGCGCCATCTTGCACTTTGGCCGGGGGTGCAAAGCTCTGACGCTGTGGGGGGGGAATTGATATGAAAACCTCAATTGCAACCGTCTCAATCAGTGGTGATCTCGGTGAAAAACTGCATGCTATTGCGGCGGCGGGCTTTGACGGGCTGGAGATTTTCGAAACCGATTTTCTGACCTATGACGGAACCCCGGCCGATGTCGCAAAAATGATCCGTGATCACGGGTTGGAAATCTATTTGTTTCAGCCATTCCGCGATTTTGAAGGCATGCCCGACGACCATTGCATTCAGGCGTTCGATCGGGCCGAGCGCAAGTTCGATTTGATGGAGGAACTTGGAACCGACCTTATGCTGGTTTGTTCGAATGTATCACCGGTATCGCTTGGCGGAATCGATCGGGCGGCAAATGATTTGCGTGAACTTGGCGAACGGGCCCAAAAACGCGGACTTCGCATCGGCTATGAAGCCCTTGCATGGGGACGTCATATCAATGATCACAGGGACGCTTGGGAAATTGTGCGCCGTGCCAATCATGACAATGTTGGCCTGATCGTCGACAGTTTTCATACGCTGGCGCGGGGGACGGATGTCAACTCGATCCGGGCCATTCCGGGCGACAAGATTTTCTTTGTCCAGCTTGCAGATGCGCCGCGTATTGATATGGATCTTTTGCATTGGAGCCGTCATTACCGCAACATGCCAGGTGAAGGAGACTTACCGGTCATGGAGTTCATGCAGGCGGTTGCGGCAACCGGTTATGACGGGCCCTTGTCGCTTGAAATCTTTAATGACCAGTTCCGTGGCGGTTCACCCAAGGCGATTGCGGTGGATGGCAAACGGTCGCTTGTTTATCTGATGGATCAGGTCCGCCGACGCGAACCCAATATCAAGATCAGCACGCCTGAAATTGCCGATCGCATCAATGTCAAAGGCATCGAGTTCATCGAATTTACCGCCGATGAAAAAGAAGCCGAAGACCTTGCCGATATTTTCCGCACCCTTGGGTTTGTTTTGTGCGGAAAGCATGTTTCAAAAAACGTTTCGCTTTGGCGTCAGGGGAATATCAATCTTTTGATCAATACCGAGCGCGAAGGGTTCGCCCATGCGGCCTATATCATGCATGGCACATCTGTTTGCGATATCGGGTTGCGGGTCGATGATGCGGCGGCGACGGTCCAGCGTGCCGAAGTATTGGGGGCGTCGATTTTTGAACAGCCACTTGGCCCCGGCGAGTTGAAAATACCGGCGATTCGGGGTGTTGGCGGCGGTTTGATGCATTTCATCGATGATCAGAGCGAACTTGCCCATATGTGGGAAACCGAGTTCAAACCTAGTCGCGAGAATACGGAAGTTTCGCCAATTGGTCTGACGTCGGTGGACCATATCGCCCAGACGATGAATTATGAGGAAATGCTCACCTGGATCCTGTTTTACACATCGATTTTCAATACGCACAAAATGCCGATGGTCGATGTGGTTGATCCGGCTGGATTGGTGCGCAGCCAGGTGATTGAAAATGAAACCGGGTCCTTGCGCTTAACGCTCAACGGGGCGGAAAGCCGCAAGACACTTGCCGGGCATTTCATTGCTGAGACATTCGGGTCCGCCGTACAGCATGTGGCGCTTGGATGTGATGACATTTTCGCGACGGCAAAATCCCTTGTGGTAAAGGGTTTTCATCCGCTTGAGATTTCATCAAACTACTATGATGACGTTGCCGCACGTTTCAGCCTGTCCGAGGATTTTGTTGCAAAACTTCGGCAATATAACGTTCTTTATGATCGTGACGATTACGGCGAATTCTTTCAGATTTTCAGTGCCAATCACGCGGACGGGTTCTTTTTCGAGATTGTTGAACGTTGTGGTGGCTATGGCGGTTATGGTGCGCCAAATGCACCGTTCCGCATTGCTGCCCAAAAGCGTTTGATGAAATCAGCGCCGATCGGCGCATAGTCGCCAACATACGATAACGTGCGATAATTTTTCCGGCACGTGCCGAAAGTGCGTTCAAGCGTTCCGTATTGGAAGCGATGGGAAATTGTCAGATTTTTTGTCAATTCAGCAACTTTATGTCAACTTATGCGTAAATCCATGTCAACCTAATTGGCAATCGGAAATGCTAAGACGTTGATTTTGAAAGAAGTCGAATGGTCACCTTTGGTGGCACGTGACACTTGATATTAACGTGGGAAATTGTCCATAGTTCATGGACAATGGGAAAATTTTTTTTCAAGAGCCAAGTCATGAAAAGCTAGGATATCGTTGTCTTGTTGAAGCAGATCAGCTTGCAAAATGAACTGCGCTTTCAGCAAGGTGATGCATTGAAGGAGAATGATGCTCTCTCGGTCAGGGGGGCAGAATCGTTAGGAATTGACAAATCTGAAATCAGCCTTTCGCTCAATAGGAGCTTGGATTCTGGCCTTGCGTTGAAATATTTGCAACCAGGTCGCCCAGTCGCAAGCAGTCGTGCATTGTGTGATTTTATGCTGAGCGGACTGAAGTATGTTTTTTCGGTGCATCCGGGGCCACTTCTTTGTGGTTTACCGACATCTTTTTATGCCCCTGTGCTGCAGGGGCGGCTGATTTATCAGATAGAATACCAATACGTCTGGCCTCATGCGGAAGGTAACGTTAAAGGACAGGCAATCGAGCCACTGGTCAAATAGGTTCCGTTGGTAGTCGAACGGGACCTATTTCTTTATGAGTGCTCGGCGCTTGTCGATGCGTCAGGATTGGAGTTGCGAGGGAAACACAGCTTGCGCAGAAAATCTTGAGAGAGCGCCTTGGTGTTTAAGCGTTCAGGGTCTATTTCCGCAGAAGTAGCGTTTTTGATTGAACAGATGGTGTAACTTAGGGGCAGCAGCGTCTTTGTAAGCAACTGCAATGCTTCGATACTCTGTGCTTGGCGCTTGCATAGACCCTATGCAATATGGAATGCACATAGCTTTAAGACGAACAGCATAACAACAGGACATGGGGCAGTCATGAGTTGGTGTCTCTAACTGGCAAATTACCCTAGCTTTGCCCTGATCGGACACCGATTCAATTTATCATTGTTTTTATTGATTCGGGCTATAAGTCTTTTGATGGCTGTGTAGCACAACGGCCTCTTCTTCGTCGTCAATTGCTGTACTACTCTCGCTCGTGCAGTGCCCAGTCGCCGTTTGAGAAGCGATCGATGGCGAACTGGTTTTGATGCCAATAGGGGTAGATTAACTCAGGTTGGCTGACTTGATTCAGCGCTTTGAGGTCCTCAGCGTCGAGTTTGATGTCCAGCGCGTGGAAGTTGGCCTTGAATTGGTTGGTATTGCTGCCACCCACGACAAGGGATGAAATTGCCGGGCGCGTGAGTAGCCAAGCCAACGCGATCTGGGCCGCTTCAACACCATGTTTCGCACCCACGGAGATGAGGACGTCAACTATTTCCCACAAACGTTCCTGATCCCGGATGGGTGGTTCGGTCCAGCCCGCAGCCTGACGAGACCCGGGAGCGACAGGCGTCTGACGTGTGTGCTTGCCACTCAGCAAGCCCGCAGCCAGAGGGCTCCAGACCAAAACGCCCAACCCTTGATCTACCGAGATTGGCAACAACTCGTATTCGGCTTCACGTGCCTCAAGGGTGTAATGGATTTGCTGTGTAACAAACCGAACGCGCCTATCGCGCTCAGATGCTTGCAGCGATTTCATGATGTGCCATCCGGAGTAGTTCGAACATCCTACATACCGCACCTTACCTTGAGTAACGAGGGTATCAAGGGCTGCCATCTTTTCCTCGACCGGGGTGACGCCATCCCACTCGTGCATGAAATAGATATCGATATGATCAGTGCGGAGATTTTTAAGTGTCTTTTCGCACTCTCGTATCAGGTGATAGCGGCTTACGCCTTCGTCATTCGGCCCGCCACCGATACGCATGCGAGCCTTCGACGTGACTAAAACCTGATCACGTCGACCATCGAGAACTTCACCAAGGATTTGCTCGGAAAGGCCCGCCGAATACATATTGGCTGTATCGAAGAGGTTCACGCCATGGTCCAGGCAGCAGTCGACAAGTTTTCGGGCATCCGCGACAGTCTGATTTCCGACCATGCCGAAAGGACCCTTACCACCGAATGTGAAAGTACCCATCGAAATGGCTGAGACTTTCAGGCCGGATCTGCCGAGTGTTCTGTATTCCATAACGTTTTCCTACTTTTTATGTTCGTGGCGGCAAAGGGAGTGCGAGGAATACGGCGCGACTTGAGGGAGTGACCAGTCGGAGCTGTATTCCTCGTTTTTAATCGTTGGCGAAGGTTGCAATCGTTGAAATAATCAGCGCAGCTACGGTGCCCCCAGCATCTTGAAGGCCTTTGCTTTTTTCTGCGAAAGCTGCGGCCTTGCCATGTTGCGCGATAAGGTCCTTGGTAGCTTCAAGCGCCTTTTCCGCGGCGTCAAATGCCGCGTTTGTGGCCTCTGGTAGCCCTGCACCGTTATCAGCTGCCTGTTCGAGGCTTTCGGCAATTGGGACCAGCACATCGAGAACGGTTTTGTCGCCAAGTTTTGCGCGGCCACGCTCTGCTATGCCATCGGCATAGGCCCGCCAGAAGGCTGCCATTTCGGTTGTGCCGATACTCTCGGCATCATCAAGGACCTTACCACCACGCATAAAGCCCGTTGCCGTCAACGTACCCATGGTCGAGGGAGCCGCCTTTGCCATTGCAGCACCGGCCATTTTGAATTGTTTACCGAGCGGGTCTTCGCTCATTGAGGCAACTGTGTTGCGAGCCGCTTCAAATGCGGCATTCATTGTAATACCAAGATCGCTATCACCAACCTTGGCATCAAGTGCGATCAAAGTCTCTCGGTTCTCTTCAAACGTTTGGTGAAGTGCTTTGAATAGAGCGGAAATGTCACTGTTCTTTATCTTGTCCATCTGGATCTCGGCTTATTTGGCAAAGTGTTTGAAGAATGGCGTGTTCGCCTTGGCTCCCATAAGGCGGTCCAGCTCTGCATTAAGATGCAGCACGGAAACCGATGCGCCAGCCATTTCCATCGAGGTGGCAAATTCACCAACCCAAACGTGTTTAACGTTAATGTTGCGTTCGCTCATGAGCTGGGACACCCGGCGGAACAGAATGTAGAGTTCTTCAAGGGGAGTTGCCCCAAGACCATTGACCAGTACAGCGACGTCGTCTCCGGCCTTGTAGTCTTGCTCGGCATAGATTTTCGCCATCATTTCATCAATGAGCGGATCAGCCGGGGTCAGCTTTTTGCGACTGATGCCATTCTCGCCATGAATGCCCATGCCGATTTCCATTTCATCCGCGCCGATTTCAAATGAGGGCTTGCCAACTTCGGGGATCGTGCAGCTGCTTAATGCGACGCCGATGGTGCGAGTGCGTTCTTTCGCTTTTTCCGTCACACGCACGACTTCATCAAGTGACATGCCTTCTTCTGCGGCAGCACCTGCGGCTTTGTACAGAAAGAAAATGCCTGCTACGCCGCGACGCTTGTGTTCTTCACCAACAACGGAAGAAGCGACATCATCGTTGCCTACAACGGATTTCACGGTGATATCTTCAAGATCGGAGAGCTCGGTAGCCATGTCGAAATTGATAATATCGCCAGTATAGTTTCCGTAGATGTACAGAACGCCAGCGCCCTGATCGATATGCTTGGTAACCTCAAGCATTTGCTCTGCGCTCGGAGATTGGAATACGCCGCCTACTGCCGTCCCATCAAGCATGCCTTCTCCAACATAGCCAAGGAACAAGGGGAGGTGTCCTGAACCGCCACCGGTCGCAATACCTACTTTGCCCTTCTTGGGATTGGTTTTCACATAGCAACGCTTGTCATCGTTGACATAGGTAACCTCAGGGTTGGCGAGGTAAATGCCTTCGAGCATTTCATCGACGAAATTCTTCGGATCATTGAGAAACTTTTTCATGGCGAACTCTTTTATTTCGTGGGTTTGAATTTACGTTGTCGGGTAACGAAAAAGGCAGCCGCGAGTAGGATGAAGGCGCCAACAAAGACCCGTTGCCAAGTGCTGGGAATTCCGACCATCACAAGAACATTGTCGACAACGACAACCAGTAGAACGCCAAGCATGGTTCCGATGACCGAGCCCGTGCCGCCGGTAATACGCGCACCACCGAGAACGACCGCTGCAATGACTGCAATCTCTGTCCCAACCAGATCGAATGGATTTGCAAGGCGGTTGGCTGTTGCATGAACAATACCTGCAAGCCCGGCGAGGGCTCCTGAGTATCCAAAAAGAAACAGATGGACAATTTTGACATTGTAGCCGAGCCGAGCAGTTACCTCCGGGTTGCCCCCCAATGAGAAGATCGCCCGTCCCATTAGCGTCCGTCGTGTGATCCACCATGTCAGTATGGCGGCGGCTGGCAAAATCAGGAAATACATTGGCAAGCTTACGACTGCGCCGTTCGCAGCCTCAAACTCGAGCAGCGAAACCCTGCCAAAGGTGCCCATTTCGCCGGGCAGTTCCATGATCCATGTTGTACCGATGAAGGCCAGCAATCCGCCCCGAAAAAGGTATTGCGTTCCAATAGTGACGATCAGGGAAGGGGCGTTGAGCGTATAAACGAGGTATCCATTCACAACACCAAGGATGATCCCACCGATCACCGCAACGGCAAACACGAAAATGATCGGCAGTCCCGGCGCACAGGTTTGCACTAATAATGTGACTGCATACATGGTCAGGGCTGCGATGGCGGTAAAAGAGACATCAATTCCGCCCGCCGCGAGAATGACAAATACTCCCAGGGCGAACAGACCGATGACAACGCTGGCGCGCCCGATATCAATCAAGCTGGTCGGCGTTAGAAACGCAGGGTTGGCGATTGAAACGGCAATGCAGATTGCGACCAGCAGGCCCAAGGTTACAAACTCGGGCCGTTTGGATATCAGATTGCCCAGTCGATTTGATGAGTGGCTTTGCGCAGCAAGCAAGTTTTTGGAAGTTTCGGATGAACTCATGCCGCACCTTCCTGTACTGATCCAAGCATGGCTTGATAAATCTCGTCCTCGTTGGTTGATGCACCATCCAGTTCTGCGATCACGTCTCCCGCATTCATTACAAGAATTCGATCGCAGTTCTGCAAAAGCTCGGGAAGGTCATCGCTGACAATTACAAGGCCCATTCCGTCTTCAGCCATTGTTTGAATTGTTTGGTAGATCGCATCTTTCGAGCCCACATCGACGCCAACAGTCGGGCCATGTAACACGAGTATTTCGGGGTTGATGCTGAGCCAACGGCCGATCAAAACACGCTGTTGGTTGCCCCCGGAAAGTGCAGAAACAGGAAGCTCAATATCGGCAGTATTCAGACGCATGTTCTCAGATATATCGCGGGCAATCTGTTTGCCTTTTTGCATATCGAGAATACCGAGTTTCCCCGCGAGTTTTCGAAGAATGAGTGCAATCTCGTTTTGGTAAATCGACTTATTTAGAAACAGTCCCTCGGACAGACGGTCCTCTGGGACATATCCAATTCCTGCACTTATCGATTCCGATGACGATCTGATACTTACAGGCTTACCACCAACTTCGATTGTGCCATTTTCTGCAGGGCGAATGCCTGCAATGGCCAGAGCGAGCTCGTTACGTCCTGAGTCTGACAGTCCGGTAATACCGAGCACTTCGCCTTTGTTGAGCTTGAATGTTACATCGTTGAAGCGCCCAGGGACGGAGAGTCCCGTGATCGACAACAGGGTGTTTTGGGATGGCGCGGCTTTGCGGTAACGCTTCTCGCTGATTTGACGCCCGGTCATCAGTTCGGCCAGATCAGCGCGGGTATAACTCTCGATTGGGCCTTGCGCGACACATTCACCATCGCGAAATACGATTGCATTCCCGCCGATACGGTAACATTCCTCAAGCTTGTGGGTTACGAAGAGCACGGCAACATGTTGCGCGCGTAAGCGCGAGACTACAGCGATCAGGTTTTCAACTTCTCGCCGGGTCAAAGATGTCGTTGGTTCGTCCATGATAACCAAACGCGCTTCACAGGCGATTGCGCGTGCAATTGCGATCAGTTGTCGAATGGCCAGCGGCAATTCCGAGACGATAGAACCCAACAGTTCGTGGTTTACCGGAAGGCCAACTTGTGACAGTGCGCGTGTCGCAGTTTCCTTAAGTCGGGGACGGTCAAGCTTGCTCATCAAGCTGCCATGGCTTTCGACAAGTTGCTCGCTCAGTGCCACGTTTTCCATAACTGTTAAATTCGGGATCAACGACAGGTCCTGATAGACAGTCTCTATCCCGAAATCGAGTGATTGGATCGGAGTGAGTTCTTTGTGGGCTTTGCCATCGAGAATGATTTCGCCTTCACTAGGCGGATGGGCGCCTGCCATTATTTTGATAACAGTGCTTTTGCCGCAACCATTCTCGCCAAGCAGATGATATACCTCGCCCGCGTTCAGAGACATGTCGACGCCGCGAAGCGCATGCACGCCGCCAAAACGCTTGTGAATATTTCGCAGCTCAAGGAAGCAGCGGTTTTGATGATCTAACTCGGTCACCAATAATTCCCTTTCGGCTGACTATGAGTTCAAACATGACTGATCGATCCGGCAGGTTTGATGAACCCTGCCGGACCTTCACGTCTACTTCAGCTTAGAAAAGGTAGTCCTTGTAGGTATCCTTATCGGCTAGAACCATGCCGTTACCCACAATCAGTAGACCCTTGCCTGCGCCTTGCGTGACGGTGACGCTCTCGTAACCTTCAACGCCGAGGTCCATGCCATCAGTGACTTGCTTGCCTTTAAGCATGAGCTTGGCAACAGCATTCATTGCCATGCCTGCTTTCTGAGGATCCCAAAAGCCAATTGCGGTGATGGCGCCAGAGTCCAGATATGCTGCGGACGGGTTTGGAAGGCCAGTACCTACCAGACAAACCTTGCCAGTTAGACCAGCTTCTTCGATTGCGCGACCTACGCCCAAAACATCATTGCCCGCAGAGGTTTGGAAGCCCTTGATGTCGGGGTGTTTGCGCAGGATTTCCTTGGCTTTTTCGTATGTGCCGTTTGCATCATCAAACGACTCATTATTTGGATCGACCAGTTCCATGCCTGGATATTTCTCGGCATTTTCTTCACCGGCACCTACCCACTGCATGTGAGTGCGGCTTCCCAATGAACCAACAAAAGTCGTCCATTTTCCCTCTCCGTCCATGCACTGCGCGAGGCGCTCGTTCAGGGCTGCGCCATAATCACTGTTGTCGAATGCTTCAATGTCAGCATGGGTGTTGGCCTGGTTATCAGCTTCGTGTGTAACGATGATCGTTCCGCGATCCATTGCTCGACCGAGAATGCCTTCGAGGATATCTGGATCCATTGGTACAATCGCTAAAGCATCCACACCGGTAGCGACGAGATCCTGAACGATTTGCAGTTGTTGTGCTGAGTCAGCATTTGCCGGACCTACTTGGCGGATATCCATGTCTGGGTTTTGATCAGCGAATATCTTGACGCCGGTTTCCATGCGGTCAAACCATGGAATACCGCTAATTTTAACGACAGTCGTAATTGCTTTGCTGTCTTGGGCAGATGCAGGTGTTGCAAGACCAACAGCTGAGAGTGCTGCGACTGCAAAGGCTGAGTTCTTTAAGAGAGTAGAGAATTTCATCAGTTTCCTCCCGAAATGGAAATCCTTGTTTAGGCGGACAATGCCCTCGTTATTATTGCTTCTGTGCTTGAGGGCTTTGCACAGAAGATGAGACCGCACGCACTTGCGGACTAAAGAAGTCAATGAGACGGAACCGTCCAATGGCGAGGAAGCCAAGCAGTAGTGCTCCCCACGCGAAGTCTCGAACGAAGTTTGAGAGTTCCATAAAGTTCAACATGCTCGACATCAGCTGAAGTGTAATGGCGGACAGAACAACGCATACGACCCGCCCGTAGCCACCTTCAGGGCGGACGCCAGCCATCACGGCAATCAGAATGGCGACAAGCAGGTATGATGTCCCATAATCCCATTTCACGTTGATGGTTCGCGACGCGATGATGATTCCGGCTAGCGAAGACAGGATCCCGCTAACCGTGTAAGTTGCAACGATCACTTTGTGCTTGGGAAAGCCCGCATATTCGGATGCTTTTGGGTTTGAGCCGGTCATCATCAGCCACAAACCAAAGGGTGTGTAGCGCAGCACAAAGCCGATAAAGCATGCGACCGAAATGAAAAGAAGAAAGCTTACCGGTACCTCGAAGAGATAGCCGTTGCCGATATCGTAGAGAGGGGCAGGGGCTCCTACACGAACAGATCGTCCGTCAGACAGCACAACGGCCAGGCCGATGAAAAACATCTGTGTGCCAAGCGTACACAGAATGGCCGTGATCTTGAGATAAGCGATCAATAATCCATTGAGTAACCCGCCGAGCAAACCAACAGTCAAGGCTGCAAGAATAAAGATAAGAGAGAATGTAGCAGGCTCACCAGAGGCCGAAACAAAGCATGCTGCAACAGTTGCCGCTACGACACCTGACAAGTTTGCGAGAGCAATGCCAGACAATTCAATCCCGCCATTGCCAACAGACATTGCCAGCATGACCCCGATTGCAAGGAGGCCAATCTCTGGTACTTGTCCTGCCATGGATTGCAAGTTGAATAAAGATAGATATTGGCCGTCAGATACGAGTGCTCCCGACGTCATCAAAATTACGATGAGCGCGATCAGGACGGTAAAGTGCCCGTCTTTGGTACGCATAAATCCTCCCTTATGCGTTTAGTAAATTTTTTGATTTGTTGACTAAAATCTAGCAACTGAATTTTATGTTGGCAAGCGGCCTTTTGCAGTTAATGGACTATTCCAGAGTTGCATTGTATGGGGTTGCGTGTTTATTAAACAAAATAAATGACGGGCGTGATGGGATGAGGTGTCAGGGTTAACTGTATGAAAAAACAACAAAAAACTACGATCAAAGAGATCGCTAAACTTGCAGGAGTTTCCCCGTCTACGGTGTCTTTGGTGCTCAATGGAAAAGGTGAGATTTCTGGAGCAACCCGTTCCAGAGTGTTAGAAGTTGTCTCGTCGCTGAACTATGCGCCGCGTTCATCACGAACTCGCAATCCTGAGCAGAAAATCATCAAGTTTCTCAAGCTCTCCAAGCATGGACGCACGGTTAATCGTGATCATAGTCACTTCATTTCTGACTACATCGATGGGATGTCGGCAGAAGCAGCGAGTCGGGGCTATAACCTTCAAGTTGTAAGCAGCGACAACGCGAAGATATCAGATGTTGCTGAGCTGATGATGGTGTCAGATGCGACTGCTGCGATCGTGCTTGGTACTGAGTTAAGTCGAGAAGATGTTCAAAGAATTCAGGAATTGCGCATTCCGGTCGTGTTCATCGATACGTTTTACGATCTGATCGACGCCAATTTCGTCGATATGAACAACGCTGAGGCCGTTCACAAGGTCCTTCATTATTTACATGGACTTGGTTTTACTAAAATTGGCTTTGTTGGTAGCGAAACTGAAACACACAACTTCGAACTTCGAAAGAGAGCCTTCCTGAAGGTTATGGATGTTCTTGGTTTATCCGTTGACCATAAGCACGTTCTTGCGATTGGTTCGACAATCGCAAGTGCTTACGAGGATAGTGTCGCCCTTATTGGGGATGACATCGCTGACGCTTATTTCTGTGCAAATGACATCATGGCCTATGGATTTACAAAGGCCTTGAAAGAGAAGGGATATCGAATTCCCGACGATGTCTCGATCGTAGGTTTTGATAATCTGCCAATGAGCCTTACATTCGATCCACCATTAACTACTGTCGATGTATCAAAGCGAAAAATCGGCAGCATGGCGGTGATGGTGTTAGATGAGTTGCTCAGCTCTGATAAAGACTTGCCATCTACAAAAATCCAGATCGGTGCGGAGCTCGTGCAGCGGGCTAGCACAAAGCCTTATATTGTCAGTAATTGATCATTGGTTAAATCTTGCTCACGCTAGGAGATTGAATTGCTGTCATCGCTTTTCCATAGCCAATAGCAGATTTCAAAGAGTTTTTATTTTGCCGAGCAGACAAGTTGTCGCCACTTTTGGCGATAGCTGTCTAATCCGGGGAACGTGCTTGCCTCAACAGATTTGGGGTCTCGCGGGTTTTCTCTGGTGGAATTCAAGGTGAGCATTGCAGCACCAAAACTGGTACCCGAACTGTCTGTCGTGGTGTAGACCAATTGACTTGGTCTGAGCGCGTTCAGCAGGCTGCAGAGAGTGGCGTTCTTTGTGAAGGGCCCTTCAATAATGATAGGACCTTCACTTTGGACCATCCTCATGTTTGGCTCACTGAGAAATCTGTGACCTTCCGATTACTGTTTTGCCCCGTATAGATCATGTCATATCGGCATTGGCTGTCAGTCTTCGCTATGTCCTAAATTTTACAATAAAGTTGAAATACGATTTCGGAGACAAGAATGCGGATAATGATATCGGTCGACATCGAGGGTGTAGCTGGCGTAAGCGAAACCATCCAAGGTCGCCGCGGAAACGCAGAATATGAAGGGGCGCGGCATCTGATGACGCAGGAAGCCAATGCTGCAATTGTTGGCGCATATGAAGGTGGTGCAACCGATGTGATTGTTGCTGATTCCCACGGCCCGATGCGTAACATCATCGCCGAAGATCTTGATGAACGCGCGCGTCTTGTTTCGGGAAAACCCCGGCCTTTGTCGATGATCCAGGGCATTGATGCAAACCATGACGGTGTTCTGCTGATAGGCTATCACGCAGCCGCATCCAATGCGGGCATTTTGGCCCACACTGTAAGCGGCATGGCGTTTCACTCTATCGAGATCAATGGGATACGTGCCGGAGAACCGACTTTGTTTGGCGGATATGCAGCAGAAATCGGTGTGCCGTTGCTTGCTGTCAGCGGCGATGATTGCCTGGCCGGGGAAATATCCGAACAATTCCCCAATGCGAAAACGATTGTTGTAAAGCAGGCCCTGGGCGCGCATGCCGCCAACAGCCTGTCACCAGCCAAATCACGTGAATTGATTCGCAGGGAAGTAAGTGCGGCCGTCAAAAACGCCAAATCCGCAAAGGTTGAATCCCCTTGCACGGGGGCGCTGAATGTATCGGTGCGTTTTCACAAGTCGCTATATGCCGACGCAGCTTCATTGTTGCCGATGATGACACGCCATGATGCGCACACCGTAAGTTTTGATGTTAAAGGCCATGCAGATGCCATTAGCACAATTTCGGCGTTGTCTCTGATGATTGCAGGGATGCAATAGCCAGACGCCAATTTTTCCAAGCGATGCTGGCGCTTCCAAACAAAATGCCCCGCTTTCAAAGCGGGGCATTTTGTTTAACAAGCCGATATCGAAAAGTCTGATTACTGTTCAAACAGGGCACAGAATTCAGGCAGCTTTTTCCCGTCATAGCCATTACTGGCACGCCCAAACCAAAGGGCATTAAGCACGGCTTCTTCAACCGCCTCAACGGATGCATGGAAAAATTCATTCATGCAGTTTTCTGACAGACGAACAGCATCGTACCTGATGTTGTCCGACCTTGAATGGCTGTTCGCGGTCGAGAATGCAACAGCGATATCGCCGCTTTGATGGCCCCAAAAACTGCCAAGTCGACCAAGGGCGGCACCGCTTCGCTTGCAAACCCGGCCAAGTTGGCGGGAATCAAGCGGTGCGTTTGTCGCCAGTACGATAATGATCGACCCCTTGTCGACGACATCCGGGCAGGCATGATCAAAGGCCGAGAGTTTCTTGCCCATCACCCGCAATTCGGATTTCTGACCGAAATTGGAAAGCACCAAGGCGCCCAGATTGTATTTGGTCTTGTCTTGTAACTTGACGATGCGCGATGCAGACCCAATGCCTCCGGCAAAGCCAAACGTCTTCATCCCGGTGCCGGCACCAACGGTGCCTTGGGCAAAATTGGCACTTGCATGGTCAATGGCAAAATCGACCATTTCGTCGGTGACGTGATATGCCTGAATATCATTCACCACACCGTCATTACATTCCAGAACCAACGGATTAACGGTCGGCATCTTGCGACCGATCTTCGGATTGGCTCGAATGGCCCGTTTGGTCAATGCCTTGCTGCAATCGCCCACAGCAAACGTATTGGTCAAAATGATCGGTGTTTCGATTTCACCAAGCTCGTCGAGTTGGACCAAACCGGCACTTTTGCCAAAGCCGTTAAGCACAGCTGATGCCGCATGAACCGGCCGGTCAAAGAGATCGCCGTTATGGGGCAGGATGGCGGTAACGCCCGTGCGGGCCGTATCGCCTGTGTTGTGGGTATAATGTCCGACGCTAACGCCAGACACATCTGTGATCAGGTTGTTCGGGCCGGTGGGATGAACCCACCAGTCCAACGGCGGAAAGGTATCTCGAAAGTGTCCGGTCATTTCTGCGCACCACCCAAATATGGCTTATTCCCTGTCAAGTTTTGGATCAAGTGCGTCATGAAGCCCGTCACCCAAGATGTTAAAGGAGAGAACGGTGATGAAAATGGCAATCCCCGGGAACAGGGTCAGATGCCATTCACCCGCCATCATGTAATCACGTCCCGTCGACAGCATCGCCCCCCATTCAGCCGTTGAAGGTTCAACCCCAAGGCCGAGAAATGACAGGCTGGTTGCCGTCAGGATCGATGTCCCGATGCGCATGGTGAAATAAACAATCACAGCCCCCAGAACACCTGGCAGGATATGGCGGAACATGATGATCATGTTCGATGCCCCGGCGGCGCGGGCGGCTTCGACATAGGTGCTTTCTTTGTGCGCAAGGGTGCCGGACCGCACAATACGGGCAAATGCAGGGACACTGAAAATCGCAACGGCAATAATGACGTTGGTCAATCCCGGACCAAGAATTGCGACAATTCCGATTGCCAGCAAAATGCCCGGAAAGGCGAACAATACATCCGATATCCGCATGGTGCAGGCATCAAGCCAGCCACCGTAATATCCGGCAAAAAGACCGGCGAGAATGCCAACCACAGCTCCCACAGAAACCGAGGTAAAGCCGATGAACATTGATAGTTTTGCACCATTCATCAAACGGGCAAAAATGTCGCGGCCAAACTCGTCTGTGCCTGCCCAATGCAGGGCGGATGGCGTTTGAAGGGTATTCATGTAGTCAAAGCTGTTCGGCCCAAACGGTAAAATCACCGGGGCAAGAAAGGCAATAACATACATCAGAAGAAGGAAAATCCCCGCGGCAACGGCGACTTTTCGCTTTGAAAAACGCCCCCAGAATTCCTTGAAAGGGCTTGCTGCCGCTTCGCCGGTTGCCGGGGCAGCATCAATGACAATGTCAGTTTGTTGCGTCATGACCGTATCCTAGCTATAGCGAATTTTCGGATTGATGACCGCATAAAGCAGATCGACGAGAAGATTGATCAGCAGGAATTCAAGCGAGAAGATCAGGATTTCCGCCTGAACGACGGCGTAGTCGCGGAAACTGATGGCATCAAGCAAAAGCGACCCCATACCAGGCCAGCGAAAGACGCGTTCAATAACGATGGAACCGCCAAGCAAGAACCCGAATTGCAAGCCCGCCATGGTGACAACCGGAATCAACGCATTGCGCAATGCGTGCTTCCAGATCACAAGCTTTTCGGTCAATCCCTTGGCACGTGCGGTTCTGATGTAGTCTTCACGGATGACTTCAATAACGGCAGAGCGCGTAAAGCGCGCCATGATTGCAGCCACCCCGGCGCCAAGCGTAAGCGATGGCAAAACAAGGTCGGCCGGGGCATCAAAGCCGCTGGTGCCGAACCAGCCCAGTTGGACTGAGAAAAACTGCATCAACAGCAATCCAAGCCAGAAGGGGGGCATCGAAATGCCCGATACGGCGGCAAACATACCGACGTGGTCGCCAACACTGCCACGCTTTACGGCCGAAATGACACCGGAAAGCAGTCCAAAAAGAACCGACCAGCCAAGTGCGCACAGCGCCAACCACACGGTCGGCATAAATGCCCGGCCAATCATGGTGGTGACAGGTTCACGAGTTCGCAGGGAAACACCAAGATCGCCTTGGACGATATTGCTGATAAAATCAAAATACTGTTCGTGGAGTGGCGCATCAAGGTTTAGGGTGCGCCGAACGATTTCAACTTCTTCGAGGGTGGCATTGTCACCGGCAAGGACACGCGCAGGATCACCTGGCAAAGCGTGCACGAACAGAAAAACAAATAACGAAATCAGAAAAAGAACCGGGATCAGGGCAAAAAGCCGTCGCAGAAAATATTGCAGCATTTGATGCTCTTGGTCAAAGCGACCCGGTACCGCACAGGCGATACCGGGTCTTTGTTTTCAGGCAGGCTTATTCTTCGAAAGCCGCGTGGGCATACTGCATGGTGCCATCGGGCATCGGGAATGCACCGGTAAGACCTTTTTTGCGCCCGGCCAAGGCATTTTCGATCGCCAGCCAGACAACAGGCTTGTCTTTCCAGATTTGCTCTTGTGCAATCGCATAGGCCGCAGAACGTTGAATCGGATCTGCCGTTTCAAGCGCATCGTTAACGGCTTTGTCGACGGTCGGATTGGAATAGAACGCTTCGTTATACATGTTCGGAAGCCAGCCTTCGGTCGAATAAACCGGACGCAGATGCCAGTCAGCGTCACCGGTAGACGGTGACCAACCGCCAATCACCATATCAAATTCGGCGGTTTCCGGCGTTACGCTAGAACCGAACAGTTTTTCCGCACGGGTTGCGCCTTCGAGCGGAACGATCTGCACATTGACATTGATCTGCGACAACTGCTGCTTAAGGAATTGCAGCATGCGGACTTCAGTCGAGTTGTTGCGGGCCCAAAGATTGACTTCAAAGCCGTTTTCATAACCGGCCTCTTTCATCAATTCCTTTGCCTTGGCAATATCGGTCGAAAGTTCCGGCGACTGGCTTGCATAGAACTGGGTTGCCGGTGCCAACGGAGAATCCGGGACAATGGCGTGGCCACCATAAACAACCTGCGTGAAGGCTTGCTGGTCAATCGCGAGGTTGAAGGCTTCACGGACCCGAATATCCTGGAATTCCTTGCGCATCATGTTCATCGCCATGACCCACACCGAGATACCGGGCTTTTCAATAACTTCGTAGGTGTCAGACTCGCTAACCCGTTTCATCAGCTCGGCCGGCAGGATCGGCACAAACTGAACTTCATCGGACATCAGCATCGAAACGCGGGTGCCGTTTTCTGCCACCGGATAGAAGGTAACCTTATCAAGCTTCGGCCACTCGGCATCCCAGTAATTGTCATTCTTTACAACAACCAGTTTTTCACCCGGGATCCACTCTTGAAATTTAAACGGGCCTGTGCCGACCGGATGCTTGGAAATGTCTTTGCCATATTTCTCGATGGCAGCCGGGCTTTCCATCACGACAGACGGGTGTGCCAGGGTGTTGATCATTGCGCCAAACGGCTTGCTCAGCTTGATGACAACGGTGTAATCGTCCGGGGTTTCAACCGATTCAATCAGCTTGAACAAGCTGTGCTTTTTCAGGTTCAGGCTCGGGTCTGCAAGACGATCAAGGTTGAACTTAACAGCGGCTGCGTTGAAATCGGTGCCGTCCTGGAATTTCACACCTTTGCGCAGATGCAGGGTAAATACGGTTGCGTTTTCATTGCCTTCCCACCCCGTTGCAAGCTGCGGAGCAAGCTTCATATCGCCGTCAAATGCAATAAGGCGCTCATAGATGCCATTCGCGACGGAATAGTCGACATTGTAGTTTGAATCCTGCGGGTTCAGCCCCTGCACAATCTGGTTAAGTGCAATTGACAGTTCTGCTGCCTGAGACTGAAATGCCCCAAAGGTTCCAGCCATAATGGTGGCGCTGAAAAGTGCGGTTTTCAATAGCTTCATGTTTGATGCCTCTTTGCTGATTAGGGTGGTCGTTCTTGTTTTTTGACCTGACCATTCGGGATAGATGGATTGGACGTTTATTCCGCGGTAATGAAATGCCCGGGCGAAATTTCGCGCAGGGCATGCCGTGTAGGAGGATTGTTAATCGACCTGACAGGACTTGGTACTTCGCCGGTGATAAGGGGGCGCTGTTCGATGCGCAGCGACGGATCGGGGATTGGTGCGGCATCCATCAGGCGTTGCGTGTATGCATGACCGGGATGTTCAAACACATTGCGTCGTGTACCGGTTTCAACAATTTGCCCCAGATACATCACGGCGATGCGATGGCTGACCCGTTCAACGACGGCCATGTCGTGGGAAATGAACAGCCATGCCAGGCCGAATTTTTCCTGAAGGTCCATCATCAGGTTAATCACCTGGGCCTGAACCGAAACATCAAGGGCCGAAACCGCTTCGTCGGCGATGATCAACTTAGGATCCGTCCCCAGTGCACGCGCAATAGCAATGCGTTGACGTTGCCCGCCTGAAAAAGCATGCGGATAGCGTTTGGCATGTTCAGCAGAAAGACCAACCTGCTCAAGCAGCCAGACGGCTTTGTCCATCGCGTTTTTCGGGTTTTCAAGACGGTGGATCAACATCGGCTCGCAAATCGAATAACCGACTGTCAGGCGCGGGTTCAGCGATGCATAGGGGTCCTGAAAAACAAACTGGATTTGCCGACGCAGTTTTTGCAGGTCAGTATTGGACATGGACGACATGTCCTGACCATCAAACAATAGCCGCGATGACTGTGATTGCACCAGTTTGAGGATCGAGCGCCCGGTTGTTGACTTTCCGCATCCGGACTCGCCTACCAGTCCAAGCGTTTCCCCCGGCCAGATGTCGAGATCAATGCCTTCGACGGCATGGACTCGTTTGGTGGTTTTGGCAAACAGACCTTCTTTGATGTCGAAACGCGTCGTAAGGTCACGGACCGACAATAGCGGCGATTGGGTGTAATCAATCTTGGTGGCAGGGGCTGCCTGTTCTCTTGGTTCTTCACCGGGAATGGCAAAACGGCTCGGAAGTTCGGTTCCCTTCATTGAACCCAGTCGCGGTACAGCCTGCAAAAGCGCCTTGGTATAGGGGTGCCGCGGTTTGGCAAAAATGTCCTTGACCGGACCTTCTTCAACCTTCTCGCCACGGAACATTACGATCACCCGATCAGCAATTTCCGAAACAACGCCCATATCATGGGTAATAAACAGGACCGACATGCCATTTTCGACCTGAAGATCATGTATCAGGCGCAGAATCTGTGCCTGAATGGTGACATCCAATGCCGTTGTCGGCTCATCCGCAATCAACAACTGTGGGCGGCAGGACAGGGCCATCGCAATCATCACACGTTGGCGCATGCCGCCTGAAAGATGATGCGGATAGCGTTTCATCAGATTGCGCGCATCGGGAATGCGCACTTTTTCAAGCATCTCGATGGCAATCGCTGCGGCGTTCTTGCGGCTGCGTTTCTGATGGGTCGCGATCGCCTCAATCAACTGCTCGCCGATCGTGAAAACCGGATTAAGTGACGTCATCGGTTCCTGAAAAATCATCGAGATTTCATCACCGCGCAGTGTCCGGGCGCTTTCGTCGTCAAGCTTGCAGATATCGGAAGTCTTGCCGTCACGCCGTACAAGGTTGATCGACCCGTCGACGATATTGCCGTTGCCAAACTCAATAAGGCGCATCATCGAAAGAGCCGTAACCGATTTACCGGACCCTGATTCGCCGACAATGGCGACGGTTTCGCCCTTGCGCACATCAAGATCAAGGTTCCTTACGACCGTTGGGGACATTTTGTCTTTGCCAAAGGCGACAGTCAGATTGCGTACGGATAAAAGCGACGGGCGCGTTTGTTCTGGCATTCAAAAATCCCTGATATCGATCGCGGTCATTGTGCCGCGGAGTTCTCTTGCTTGTGACGGGACGTTAACGAGGAGGTCAAACTTCGGCCAAAGCTGATTTGGCAACAACTATGCTGATTTGGCATAGTTCCCGATAAAGGGCTGATTGAACAAAAGACCGTCCCTACCGAATTAGGGGCACAAACGCATTTGGTTGCGCGCCATATCGGCCTTGGGCGTTATGCCAAGCAGGTATGATCGCGTTTCCCGATTAAAATCGGCGAGTTGTCATGGGGGGCTTAGGCGATAATATTTGCCAAAATGATATCGGAATTCCACCCGCCTTATCGCAGGAGCCTCCATAATGACTAATCGATTTTCGTTGGCAGTGCACGGCGGTGCGGGCACTATTTTGCGTCGTCAAATGACCGCAGAAAAAGAAACGGCCTATCATGCGGGTATCAAGTTGGCGCTTGAGGCTGGCTATGCGGTGTTGGAAAAGGGCGGCGATGCTGTTGATGCGGTCGTCGAGGCCGTCTGTGCCCTGGAAGATAATCCATTGTTCAATGCCGGGCGGGGGGCTGTTTTTACAGCTGACGGCAAACATGAAATGGACGCGGCCGTGATGGAAGGCACAAATCGTCATGTTGGGGCAACGGCCGGCATTTGTGGCCCGCGTAACCCGGTCAGAGTTGCCCGCCTGATTATGGATCAGTCGGAACATGTTTTCTTTGGTGCGGATGCCGCCATCAAGATGGCCCGTGACGCTGGGTTACGCTTCGAAGAAGATGACTATTTTCATACAGAGGTCCGCTGGCATGCTCTTCAGGAAACATTGAAGCTTCGTGCCGAGGGTAAGGAAAGCGATGATCCGGCACGGCGCCATGGCACGGTCGGGGCGGTTGCATGTGATGCCAACGGTAAACTTGCCGCAGCGACTTCTACCGGCGGCATGACGGCAAAGGCCCCGGGCCGGATCGGGGATTCACCGGTCATCGGCGCGGGCACCTTTGCCGATAATCAGACATGTGCCATTTCGGCCACCGGCCACGGTGAAGTTTTCATTCGGTATTGTGCGGCACATGAAATCGCAGCGCGCATGCGCCATCGGGGTGAAAGCCTTGCCGTGGCTGCTGATCACATTGTGATGGAAGATTTGGGTAAAAATGACGGATCAGGTGGCCTTGTCGCGGTGGATGCCAACGGCAACGTTTCCATGCCGATGAATAGCGAGGGCATGTATCGCGGTGTTGTGACCCAGGATGGCCGGTTTGAGACCTTCATCTATCGAGATGACGAACCGCATCAAGGTTAAATCACCTGTCCCTGATCGAGGGCCTTTGACACGGTCAACTCTCGGTCAGGGTTTCCCATAGCTTGCGGGTGATCAAACGTTTGGTGTCGCTTTTCCGGTAAATCTGAATGTCGAGTTCGTGGGTCCAGTTTGGGGCATCAATCTGAACCAGTTCCTTACGATTTAATTCGGCTTTCGCGCAGCTTTCAGGAACCAGGGTCAGTGCCTCAAATTCAATGGCCATGCGTTTTACAAATTCAGATGTCGGGCTTTCGCTAATGCGTTTTAACCGTTTTGCTGTGCCGGGATTTTCCCCGAAAATCAGGGACTCAATCTCCGAAAAATAGCCGTTTTTCGAATAGCCGACATATGGCACCGGACCGCTTTGGCCGGGGTGCGCAACCGGATCGCCATTTGCATCGCACGGGGCAACCAGAATCATCTTTTCGCGTGCGAGCGTTAAGGCGCGAAACTGCGTTGTATCAAACAGAACCGGAACACTCGGGCTGCAATATTGCAGAACAAAATCAATGTCCCCATCAGCAAGATGTCGCACCATATCGTGGAAATTTTCCGTCATGATATTGGAGGTAAATGGACCGATGGATTGCTGAATTTCTTTAAGCCAGGCTGGAATGAAGCTGATACTGAGTGTGCTCGCTGCGGCAATGCGGATATCGGGGCGCGCGGCATGTTGCAATTGATGAAACTGCGCACGGTCACGGTAAATATCGTGCAGCACAGTTTCTGCCGTGTCGCGAAATAGCCTGCCTTCTTCGGTCAATTGTATCGGATATGTTCGCCGATCAATCAGATCGGTTCCGATCCAGTTTTCAAGGGCGCGAATGCGGCGACTAAAAGCCGGCTGTGTCACATTGCGTTCTTCGGAAGATCGCGAAAAATTCCGGGTTCTGGCGAGCGAAACAAAATCTTCAAGCCATTTTATTTCCATCTCGAGGCCCTTGATAAAGCGATTAAAGAGGGGACTGCACAATTGTCATCACAATAACAGCGATCAGGCTGAAAGGGGAACACTGCATGTTGGACGGGATGATTGGATCGTTCTGAATTTTTTCAGTTTTTTAGTCCAGAGGTGAGGGTGCATTTCGAGAAATCATGAAGGGGGAATGCAATGTCCTCTGACTGATGTGTCTATGAGGTGCCGTCTTAACCGAGCACGTTTCATAATGCTCGCTTCCAACGACTAGTTTAACTTTTCTTTTGGCCTCAAGAATGTTGTTAACATAAATTTTGATGCTGGTAGCTAGTGGAGCGTACGATCAGAAATATTTAGAAAACCGTTCTGTGAAACCATGTGGTATTCGAAAAATCGAGTATCAAAATATAAAGAATATCTCGGAAAAGTATTGATACTATTGATTGTTACATGTCCTCAAAATCTGTTTCACTTAGTGATTGGGAGTTCGATTCTCCCCGGGGGGCACCATCGCTTTTCCCAAAAGATAGAATGACAAAAATTGCGAACTTGGTGAGACAGGCTGATCGCCTGCATGTTTTGCCGGAGCGGCAACCGATCATGTCAGGTGTTCGATTGATCGGTTGCCGCTCATATTCCTTTTGACGATCGCCGTTTTAAGCCATTTTTTTGTTGGCATTAGAATTGCTGTTCCCTGAGTCCTTATCAACTTAGGGAGGAAAAAATGCAAAAAGCAAAAATGCTTGTCTCTGCATCCATGATGCTTGGTCTTATCGGCGCAATCGGTACCGCTTCGGCCGATGACCGGTTCACATCACCGTTTGGACCTGATGATCAAATCGGGGCAGCGAACTATCTCACTTCGGAAGTAACACTTGCAGCCAGTAAGCTGATTTCCGAAGGCAAGGTCTATTCACTGGGGATGGAAATTTCACGTGATACGCCGGCCTTTGCACCACGTGGTGTCGCTGTGACGGTTTTCTCGCCCGGACAAAGTGGTAACAAAACAATCGGCAGCAATGCGGGAACCTATAACGATGACATGTTCACCGGCTGGCTCGGTGTCGGGACACAGATTGATGGTCTGGGCCATCTGGGTGATCATCATACCTATTATAACAATAACCACGCCGAAGACATGGTCGCAGCCACCGGCCTGACCAAGTTAGGCATCGAACATGTGCCGCCGATGGCAACACGTGGTGTCTTGCTCGACGTTGCTGCGGTAAAGGGGACGGATCGTCTTGAAGGCGGCTATGTCATCACCCTTGAGGACATCATCGCGGCTCAAAAAGCTGCGGGTACCGAAATTCGCAAGGGAGATGTGGCTCTGATCCATACCGGATGGCTTGATTTGGTCGGGAAGGACAATGAGCTTTACGGAACGACCGAACCGGGCCTTGGTCTGGAAGCAGCGGAATGGTTGGCAAATCAGGGTGTTGTGGCCGTTGGTGCCGATACATGGGGGCTTGAAGCTGTTCCCCATGAAGATCCCAGTGCTTTCTTTCCGGTCCATGTGAAGCTTCTGGCAGAAAACGGTGTCTATATTCTTGAAAATATCGTCACCCGGGACCTGGCCGCAGACCGGGCGCACGAGTTCCTGTTCGTTCTCGGGCAGGCCAAGCTTAAGGGCGCTGTACAGATGATCATCAACCCGGTTGCCATTCGTTAAGCCGATCTGATCATTTTGATAACTTTAGAACCGGCGGCCAAGCGACCAAACAGGCCGCCGGTTCTTGTGCCACGATACAAACCGAAGTTTGCAAACGGGCAAATTAATAAACGCTGCGATAAATCGCCTCGATTTCCTCGGCGGTCATGTCGCGCGGATTGCTGTCGATCAGGCGATGGATCTTGGTAAAGACTTCCTCGGCCATTTCCGGCAGGGACTCTTCGGTGACGCCAAGATCGCGCAGGCGGATTTCAAGACCGCTGGCCGGGACCATTTCCTCGATCCTTTTGACGAACGCCTCGGCGGCGGCGTCTTCGCTGTCGAAATCGACCTCTTCGATCAGGCACGGGGCGAGTTCGGCATACAGCTTTTTCGCGGCTGGCAGGTTAAAGCGGATCACCTGCGCCATGACCAGTGCATTGGCATGACCATGCGGGATGTGGAAACGTGCGCCCAGCGGATAGGCCAATCCATGAATGGCGGCAACCGATGCATTGGCAAAGGCCATCCCGGCAATCAGCGATCCCTGCAACATGGCAGAGCGTGCTTCCTTGTCACCCGGATTTTCAATCACCTTCATAAGGTTTTTGCCCAGCAGCGAAAGGGCGGTGACCGCCATGCCATCGGCAATCGGGTTCTTGCGCGTCCGGCTGGTATAGCCTTCGATTGCATGGACCATGGCATCAAGGCCCGTGGCCGCTGTGACCTTTTTTGGCAGGCCATAGGTCAGTTCCGCATCAAGAAGGGCGATATCGGGCATCAGTTGCGGGGTGTAGACAACCTGTTTGAGGTGGTCGTTATCGGTAATCACCGACACCCATGTAACTTCCGATCCGGTCCCGGCGGTGGTCGGGATCTGGATCAACGGCAGGCGATCACCGGTTGCCTTGTCCACCCCATAGATCTCTTCGATGGCCTGATCGCTGTTGGCAAGCAATGCAACCAGCTTGGCACTATCAAGCGAGCTGCCGCCGCCAAGACCGATTACGCCATCCGCCTTCCAGTCACGTGCACCGGCAATGGCGGCTTCGACAATTTTCTGGGGCGGGTCGGCTTCGACCTCGGAAAAGACCTGAACCGCGATACCGGCGGCCTCAAGTGCATCTTGCGCTTTTTGCGCAAAGCCCAGTTTGACGATGCCGGGATCGCAGACAATGGTGACACGGCTGGCGCCGAGTTCCTTCATCAGGATACCGGTCTTGGCAATGCCACCGGCTTCGCAGACGATGCGCGGCACGCTTCGGAACATGAAACTCATGATGTGTCTCCTTATCCGGGATCAGTTGGCATTCCCGGCGAGACCGCCGAGGCACATATATTTAATCTCGACGAAGTCATCGATGCCGTATTTCGACCCTTCGCGGCCGATACCGGATTCCTTAACCCCGCCAAACGGTGCTGATTCGGTCGAAATGATGCCTTCGTTGATGCCAACGATGCCGTATTCAAGCGCCTCGCCAACCCGCCAGATGCGGCCGATATCACGGGCATAGAAATAGGCCGCCAGACCAAATGGCGTGTCATTGGCCATGCGAATGGCGTCGTCTTCGCTGCTGAACTTGAACAGTGGTGCAACCGGACCAAAGATTTCCTCGGAGAAAATCCGCATATCCGACGTAACCCCGGTCAGGATGGTCGGGGTAAAGAAGTTGCTGTCCGGTTTGGCCCGATCACCACCCAGAACAGCCTTTGCTCCACGAGAAACCGCGTCTTCGACCAGTGCTTCGACCTTTTCAATCGCCTTGGCATTGATCAGCGGGCCCTGTGTGATGCCTTCTTCCGTGCCCAAACCGACACGCAATTTGCCAACTGCCTCGGCCAGTTTGGCGGCAAATGCGTCATAGACACCTTCCTGAACCAGAATGCGGTTGGCACAGACGCAGGTCTGACCGGCATTGCGGTATTTCGAGGCAATCGCGCCTGCAACGGCCGCATCCAGATCGGCGTCGTCAAAGACAATAAACGGCGCATTGCCGCCAAGCTCCAGGCTGACTTTTTTGACGGTATCAGAACATTGACGCATCAAAAGTTTGCCGACTTGGGTAGAGCCGGTGAAGGACAGCTTGCGCACGATCGGGTTGGCAGTCAGTTCACCACCGATTTCCGCCCCGTGTGATGCGGTGACGATATTGATTACGCCATCGGGGAACCCGGCGCGTTTGGCCAGCTCGACCAGTGCAAGCGCGGTCAGCGGGGTATCTTCCGCCGGTTTGATGACGACCGTGCAACCGGCGGCAAGGGCCGGGGCACATTTGCGCGTGATCATTGCCATCGGGAAGTTCCATGGCGTAATCGCGGCAACAACACCAATCGGTTGTTTGACGGTGATGATGCGTTTGTCCGCCCCATGCGACGGGATAACATCGCCATAAATGCGTTTGCCTTCTTCGGCAAACCATTCAAGGAAGGACGCGCCATAGGCCACTTCGCCGGATGCCTCGGCCAGGGGTTTGCCCTGTTCGCGGGTCATCAGCAATGCTAGGTCGGCCTGTGCCGCCATGCAGAGGTCAAACCATTTGCGCAATACATTTGCACGTTCCTTGGCGGTTTTGGCCCGCCAAGTTGGAAGGGCGGCATTGGCGGCATCAATCGCACGATTGGTTTCGGCCGCGCCCATATCGGGCACATCGGCAAGATGTTCGCCGGTGGCCGGGTCAACAACCGCAAAGGTCTTGCCGCTGTCGGATGCAACCCATTTGCCGTCGATATGCCCCTGGGTTTGCCAAAGGCCAGTATCATTTAGCTGGATGGTCATGGTGGCTATTCCTTTTCGTTACAGCACGGCGGCATAGATCGCGCGTGCGGCGTCGAACGTCATTTCACGCGGATTGTTGATCAAAAGGCGTTCCACCTTCATCGCATCGGTCGCCAGCATGTCGAGATCGCTCTCCGCCACGCCGACTTCGCGCAAGGTGCGGCTGAACGGCATGCGTTCGACCATGTCGGTCATGAAAGCAATGAAGCGATCACAGGCAGCATCGTCATTAGCGAACTTTTCATCCGGCAGAATGGCGCGGGCGAGTTCGGCATATTGCGATACGGCCGCATCCCGGTTGAATTTCAAAACCTCGATCAGGACCAGCGCATTGCTGTGTCCATGCGGGACATGGAAATGCCCGCCGAGAGGATAGGCAAGGGCATGAACCGCTGCGACCGGGGCATTGGCAAAGGCCATTCCTGCCAGCATGGACCCCTGAAGCATGGCTTCACGGGCTTCGCGTGACGGGGTGGCAGAAACCGCATCATCGATATGGGCGGTCATCAGCTGCATCGCGCGGATGGCAAGTCCGTCCGACAGGGCATTTTTCTTGTGCTTGGTGGTGTAGGCCTCGATGGCGTGCACCATGGCATCAATGCCGGTCATGCCCGTGATCGGGGCCGGAAGGCCCATGGTCAGTTTGGCATCAAGCAGTGCGATATCGGGATAAAGCAGGCTGGACACCACGCCCTTTTTCTCGTGCGTCGGCGTAGTAACGATCGAAATCGGCGTGACTTCCGAACCGGTACCCGCCGTGGTTGGCACCTGAATAAGCGGCAGGCGCGGGCCCGTCGCCAGACCGATGCCATAGATCTCGTCAAGTTTCTGATCCTTGCCACACAGAAGGGCGACCAGTTTTGCGGTATCAAGCGATGAACCGCCGCCAAGGCCGATGACGATATCGGCCTTGAAGTCACGGGCACCTTTGACCGCGGCAAGAATGCTTTCCTCGGGCGGGTCTGCCTGAACATCAGTCCAAAGCAGGGTTTCAATCCCGGCTTCCTTAAGTGCTGCATAAGGGGCGTCGGTCAGGCCAACCTTCTGCAAGCCCGGATCGGATAGAAGAACGGCGCGTTTCGCGCCGAACTCCTTGCACAGGGTGCCGAGTTGCAAGGCACCGTCGAACTCGCAGATGACGCGAGGGGTGGTTTCAAACACAAAGTCTGACATGGGGACCTCATCTTTTGACATGTCTGTTGTCGGGGCTGTCGTCGGGATCAGGCGGTTTCCAGTTCAGCCTTGGAAACGGTGCCACGTTCGATGCGATAACTGCCCGCCACCAGATCGGCGGAGTGGCTGTCATCAGACTCAGAGATCAGAACGCACAGCCCGCTGCTGCCAAGATCGGAAATGACTTCCGACAGGCGGCGTGACAGGACCGGTGCAACTCCTTCGAACGGTTCATCGAGCAACAAAAGATTGCGACCGGGCATCAATGCACGCCCGAGCGAGACCAGTTTCTGCTGACCACCGGAAAGCTGCAGCGCGCGGCGATCCCGGAACTGGGCGATTTCCGGCAGCAGATCATAGACCCATTTCAACCGTTCCGCGGCGTCCGCAATACCGTTGGTCCAGGCCGGAAGAAGAATGTTTTCCTCGACCGTCAGGGACGGGATCAGACGGCGATCTTCGGGCATATAGCTGATGCCGGCTTTGGCACGGGCAAAGTCAGCCATCTTGCGCAGGTCCTGCCCATCAAAGGTGATGGTGCCCTGATCTGCGTCCAGAAGGCCCATGATGGCGCGCATCAGCGTGGTCTTGCCCGCCCCGTTATGGCCGATCAGGCCAAACATCTTGCCGGACGGCACCGAAAGCGAGACATCGCGCAGGATCGGAATATTACCGATCGATACATCGAGATTACTGATTTCCAGGGTCATGATGCGCCATTCCCTTGTTTGGTGGTGGGACGATGGCCGGTCACAAGATCGCGGACCTGCTGATCGGCCAGAACAGCCGCAGGTTCGCCATCAGCAATGATTTCGCCGCTATAGAATGCCAGAACGCGCGAGACATAGCGTTCGACCACATCCATGTCATGTTCGACAAACAGCACGGTTACGCCATGCTGACGCACGGCATTCATGACCGTATCCATCAGGTCGGTTTTTTCATCCACGCTGACACCACTGGTCGGTTCATCAAGCAGCAGCATCTGAGGATTGCCGATCAACGCCATGGCGATATCAACCAGTTTACGCGCACCCTGCGGAACGGCGGTTACCAGTGAATCGCGATAATTGTCGACACCGAATTCCTTAAGGATTTCCTCAGCTCTGGCGATGCGGGCATCGCTGCGAAGGGGGCTTAGGAAACTCGGACGGGCGCTTTCGGCCGCAGCCAGCGCGACAATCAGGTTGTCGAGCACGGTCATTTCCGGGAACAGCTGCGCAACCTGGAAGGAACGCGCCATGCCGGCCCGGGTGATCGCACGCGGGGAATGGCCCATGATGGATTTGCCATTAAACAGGATCTCGCCGCGCGTCGGCTTGAGATAGCCAGTCACCATGTTGATGAAGGTCGTTTTGCCAGCCCCGTTGGAGCCAATCACACCAACCACTTCACCCTTGTTGATCTGAACGTTCAAATCCTTTGCGGCGATGACCGCGCCGAATTCCTTGTTCAGCGAACGTGTTTCAAGAATGCAGGTCATGCCCGTTCTCCTGTTTTTTCACGGCTGACCAGGCTCCACAGCCCTTTGGGCAGGAAGATAATGACCGCAAGCAGCGTGAAACCGAGGATCATCTGCCAGGTATGGGGAACGAATTCGATGGCGTAGGTCCGCACGAACGAGAACACGATGGCCGCAATAAACGGTGCTGCCACGTGGCCCAAACCACCCAAAAGCGCGATGAAGACAAATTCACCCGACGTGGTCCAATAGGCCATCTCCGGATCAACGTGGCCGGTGGCAAGGGCCGTCAGACCGCCGCCAAGGGCCGATACCGCCGCCGCAGCAACATAGTTGCCATAAAGCAACCAGCGCGGTGACAGACCAAGATATTCAACACGGACTTCATTTTCGCGAACAGCTTCGCAAATGACGCCAATGCCTGCCTTGGTATAACGATGGATCAGAACAGCAACGATCAGACCAGAGACCACAGTCATGGTAAAGACGGTGTGCTGGCTGCCAGCGCCTGCTTCGGGGGCCCAGCCAAACAGGGTCCAGTCATGAACGTTAAAGCCGTCCGTGCTGCCCAGTTCCTGACTTTTGACAAGGATGCCAAACAGGATCATCGAAAATGCCAGCGACAGCATGGCAAAGAAGATTTCGCGATAGCGCGTCAGCAACAGACCCAACAGCATGGCAACAACGATTGCGACAAACATGCCAAGTGACAGGGCGGCAATCGCATCATGAATGCCAAAGAACTGACCGCCCATGCCAACGGTGTAACCACCGATGCAATAGAACAGGCCCTGACCAAAGGATACGAGGCCGGAACGCATCTGCATGACGACGCCCTGGACGACAAGTGCCTTGGCCAGTGCGATGGTCAAAAGAAAGATCAGCCAACCCGGCGAAACGAAGCCGAACAGAACGCAGGCAAGCGCGATCAGTCCGAGCGAGATTTCAGTTTTATCAAGACGCATGTCAGATTTTCCTCGCCAAAGTACGACCAAACAGGCCCTCGGGACGGAACGCCAGAACCAGTGACATCACGCCATAAATGACGAACAGTTCGAATTCAGGGGCATAGTGAACGGCGGCTGCACGGCTTAGCCCGACCAAAAGGGCACCAACAGCGGCCCCCCCGATGCTGCCAAGGCCACCGATAACCACCACGGCAAAGGCCAGAACGATCACCTCGATGCCGATCCCCGGCACGACAGAGATCGCAGGTGCAGTCAGCGCACCGGCAAGTGCGCCCAGTGTGGTGCCCAGAACGAAGGTGATGGTGAACATCAGTTTCACGTTCACGCCCATGGCAACCGCGATTTCGCGGTCATGGATCACTGCACGCAGGACCTTGCCCTGGTTGGTGCGTTCAAGCCACGCCCACAGGCCAAGCCCGAGCAATGCGGATACCCCGACCAGGGCGACGTCGTAATTGGAAACCTTAAGCAAGCCGAGCGATGTTCGCCCAAGCTCGGAATAAGGCTGATAGGCGAAATACGGGCTGACACCCCAGACGATTTTCATACCGTCTTCAAGGATCAGAAGAAGGGCATAGGTAATGATCACCATCAGGATTTCGTCGCGGCCATACATGAGGCGCAGCAATCCGCGTTCGACGATCACACCGACAATCAGACCGGCAACCAGCGCGGCACCAACCAGCAACAAATAGCTGACCCATGCCGGGCCCATGCCGTTGTTGAAATACCAGCCAACCAGTGACGCTGCCGAATAGGCGCCGATAGCATAAAAGCTGCCATGCGCCATGTTCAGGATGCGCATCACCCCGTAAATCACGGTCAGGCCGGCAGCCACAAGAAACAGCCACGATGCATAGATCGAGCCATCAATCAGGACGGCAAGAAGACTTGTCATCACAAATATCCAGTGTGCAGGGAAAGGGGCGGACATCCCAAGGTAGACGGGATGTCCGCAGGATCAGGAAGCTCTGTGAAACAGAGCGGGCAACTTAGTTACATTTAGCGCCCGGGAAGCCGTCTGCGATCCAGTCCGCAGCAGCAACACCTTCCGGGGGTGTTACGCATTCGCCATCAAACGAAACAGCGTTCTTGATCGAGGCAACGCCATCTTCGTAGTGGTATTCACCATAGGTGATACCCTGCATGGCCTGATGACCATTGCCGCGTGCCATTTCAACCGTGCCCGAAACCGACTCAAAGGTTGCACCTTTCATCGCAGCAGCAAGTTGCTCTGCCGACGGGATTTCCTTATCGGCGACACCGGCATTCTCGGCGGCATACTTCAGACCCAGGATCGCCTGGGCCATCTTGGTTGCCGGATAGACCGGCTCAAGGTCATAGGCGTTCTGATAGACACCCTCAAACCAGGTGTTCAGTTCGTTGTCCGGGGCAAATTGGCCAAACGGGCCACGTGCACCGATGATCATGCCGTTCGGGGCCTGATCCTTGTAGGTAGCAAAGGATGCTTCACCGCAGGTCAGAAGGCCGGTGGCGTCTTCAAGCAGGCCACGGGCATTTGCCTGCAGAACCAGTGCTTCCATGTCACCACCCCAGAAGGAGCTGTGAACGATTTCCGGGCGTTTCACGGACAGGGCAGAGATTTCAGCACCGTACTGGCCCTGATAGATTTTCGGGAACTGTTCTTCGACAACTTCTGCTTCAGGGAGGAGTGCCGATGCAGCGGCGGTGAAGTCAGCCCAGCTGTCCTGACCCCAGGAATAGTTCTGCTGGATGCCGGCAAGACGGGTAACGTCCGGGCGGGTCGCGGCAAGGTAACGAACAGCACCGATGTTATCGACCGATGCGTCAAGGCCGGTACGGAACATGTAGGCCGCGTCCGGGTTATCCGCAAACAGACGGGGAGTACCGCAATCATATGCGATGGTGAAGGTTTTCAGTTCTTCGGCAACCGGCGCAATTGCCAGGCAGTCACCCGACGAAACATAGCCGATGACAGCATCGACTTTCTGACGCTGAACAAGGTTGCGGTATTCTTCAACCTGCTTGGTTGCACCACCGGCTTCGTCGATGATCACGGCTTCGATTTCAGCACCATTGATGCCGATCTTGTCGTATGGTGCGGGCAGGTTCCCCTTGTTCAGCTCTTCAACAAGAACCTTGGCGGCATTTGCCGACGGAACGCCGAACGGACCAGCTGCCGGACCGGACAGGAAGGTCACGATCCCGACGCGGAATTTGCCGTTCTCAGCAGCCGATGCAGAACCGGCTGCGCCAGCTGCAAGGGCAAGCGCTGCGACGCCCGATACAAGGTATTTGCTGAATTTTGATTTATTGTTCTTCACTATTTCCTCCCTTGGGAAAGGTCATGGAGTTGGCGGTGGAACTGCCTCCGACCCGCCGGCCACGGCATCGCGGCGACGTTTGACCATCTCTTTTGATGGTTTGAGGTCTTCGGCATCGTAGATCGCCCAGTTCCCCACCATCAGTTTCGATGGCGGAAAGTCTTCGTTGTGGACGACCGTGCCCACGGCTTGCGCCTGGACAATCTGGTGAGTTTCGGGATCGATATAGGATGCAAATCCCGGCGGATCTTCGGGCAGGGCCAGTTGCAATCCTTCAAGTGCGGCGATGAGCGCGCGGTCATCATCCACGCCGCCAGCCTTTTCAATGGCGCGTGCAATTGCGATGATCCCGGTATAGGCGCCTTCGGCCGCATAGGTCGGATAACGCCCGGTCATGTCGTGAAACTGCTTGACGAACCGCTTGTTACGTCCGGTGTCGGGCCAGTTATTGTGATGGCGCGCTGACAGGATCAAACCCGGATAGGGCTGATCGCCAAGGGCCATCATCACATCGTAATTTGCACCGGTATCGAAATTGGCCAGACGGGTGGTTTCAAAGAAACGGGTTGATGCCGCCTGCTTGATAAAGGCGATGAAATCCCCGCCCCAAAGGGCTGTTACGACCACGTCGGCCTTCGCCGATTGCAGGGCGTTGATGTAAATCGAATAATCAGGCTCATAAAGCTTCGGCCACAGGTCGCCGACGGTCTCATATTCGACACCCAGTTCATCAAGGGCGAGTTGCAGATCCGTCCAGGAAACATGGCCGTAATCGTAATCCGGTCCGACAAAGGCAAGGCGTTTCCAGCCGGTTTCCTTTTGCAGATCGCGTAAATAACGCGCACCGGCGGCCATCGACGTCCAGCTGTCATTGGTGACGCGGAAGTAATAATCGTGGCCGGCCTCGATGCTGAGCCGCGATGACGCATGATCGGTGCCGACCATGATGATCTTTTCGTTCTTGGCAAGATCGCTCACGGCGTGGGCCACACCCGATGACACGATGCCGCAGAAGAACTTGGCATTGTCATTGGTGATGAAATCCTGTGCCAGCCGGACTGCATAGGATGCCTTTGATCGCGGGTCATCGGCGATGACGCGCAGATTGGGCACATCCAGGCCGGATTTTGCTTCGGCTTCGAGGTCCTGAAGGGCGATTTTGATGCCGGAAATACTGTCGCGGCCATAGGTGGCCGACCGTCCGGTCATCGGGTACAAACAGCCGATGACAGCATCTGCGTTCTGTGCAGATGCGCCCAGCTCAAAACGTTCTGCCTGTGCGGTATTGGCCGCAAACAGTGCGAACGTGGCTACAATAATGGTGATGCACCCGGAAACCGGGTGTTTGAGCATCTCCATGACTTTCCTCCCTGCGAATGGTTGTTCCATCCGCGTTTGTACCTTTGTCTCGGTATTCCGCAAAGGCTGTGCCAGTTGCGAAATTTCGGTGCAAAGTCAGGAAAGCCGCACGATTGACCGTTTTGGGCCAAAATCATTGAGCGGTTTTGAGCGCGAATATGAGCGTTAGGCGCTCAAACAGCAAAACACCCTTGAGCGGAAACCGCTCAAGGGTGCGTCGGAAATGCTTCGGGTTGGGGGTAAGTTATTGCAGCCCCAGCCTTTGTAGTCGGCGTTTCAGGGCATGACGTGAAATACCAAGTATTTCTGCCGCACGGCCTTTGTGACCGTCGGCCTGATCAAGCGCATCTTGCACCAGATGACGCTCGGTGTTGTCCATGCGGTCCTGCAATTGCGCATTGCCATCCGAAACTCCGCCATGCCGATCATCCGGGTTATCATCCGTTACGTGGAATTCAGCCGGCAGCAGATCCGTTGAAATCTGTTTGGACGGATAAAGAATGGTCAGACGCTCAATCAGGTTTTTAAGTTCGCGCACATTGCCGCGCCAGCGATGATGGCGCAGCAGATCAAGGGTTGCATCGTCAAAATGGATCGGATGGCATCCTTCGGCCTTTGCCTGATGATCGGCGAAATGGTCGACCAGTTTGATAATGTCCTCGCCGCGGTGGCGCAGTGCCGGGATATCAATGGTGATGACGTTCAGGCGGTAAAACAGGTCTTCACGGAAATTGCCCAGACGAACTTCCTCGGCAAGGTCGCGGTTGGTCGCGGCAATTACGCGGACATCGGCCGATGCGGAATGTTCGCTCCCGACCGGGCGATAGTCGCCGTTTTCAAGGAAGTGCAAAAACTTCGCCTGCAGCGCCAGCGGCAATTCGCCGATTTCATCCAGAAACAGACTGCCGCCATCGGCAAGACGGACAAGGCCGGTGCGTTTCTGATGCGCACCGGTGTAGGAGCCCTTTTCGGCGCCAAACAGTTCGCTTTCGATCAGCTGTTCCGGCAGGGCGGCACAGTTGACTTCGATAAAGGCGTTGGAAGCACGCGGGCTTTGGCCGTGAATGGCACGCGCAACCAGCGCCTTGCCGGTCCCGGACTCCCCTTGCAACAGGATGCGGCTGGCACTGCTTTGTGCGACACGGTCGATCGTTGTGCGCAATTCGCGCATCGGCGCGCATTCGCCAATCAGACCGTTGGTCGGGACATTGCGCTTGCGGTGGTAATCAAGCTCAAGTGCGGTGCGGTTCTGATCAAGGGTGGTGTTGATCGTGTGGATCAGCTCATCAAGTTCGAACGGCTTGCTAAGGTAATCGGCCGCACCGAGTTTGACGGCCTTCACCGCTGCACGCGTGTCACCATGGGCCGAAATCATGATGACGGGCACGTCGATATCAAGTTTGCGGATGCTATCAAGGACCTCCATGCCATCGGCACCGGGCAGGCGCAGATCAAGCAGGATGATATCGAACTTGTTTTCACGGACTTGCAAAAACGCATCTTCACCGGAATGGACGCCGGTGACATCCATGCCTTCGGTACGAAGCGCAAAGCTTAGTGATCGGACGAATGATTCCTCATCATCAACGATCAGAATCCTGATCTGGCGGGGCATTTTTCGATGTTTCCTCCTTTGAAGTTTCCGATTTCGTTGCCGGGAACTTCAATGTGATTGTCGTGCCCTCTTGCGGGGCACTTTCAATATTGATTGAACCGTTATTTGACTCGACCAGTTGTTGGCTGATTGTCAGGCCAAGTCCGGTTCCTTTGCTTTTCATGGTAAAAAATGGCTGCACGACGTCAAGCAAATGCTCTTTGGGGATGCCCGAACCATCATCGGTGACGCGGATCTCGACCTGATCCTGGTGGCGTTCTGCGCGCAGGCTCACCGTGCCGCGGGGCTGGCAGGCCTGAATGGCGTTGATCCCGATATTCAGCAGGATCTGCAGCACCTGATCCGGATCGACAAAGATCGTCAGGCGGGAATCGCCGCTGGTGTAAAACCGCACCTGGGCCTCTTCGGCGACCGGGGTCAGGACGCGCGATGACTGTCGGAACAGATCCCGTATTTCGGTTTCCTGCGGGCAGGCTTCACCGGGTCGGCCATAGGCCAGAAGATCATTGACCACGCGTGACAGCCGATCAATCTGGTGGCCCATATCATCCAAAAGTGTTTTGCGTTCGGCATCGGGTTCCTTGCGCACAAGGGCCTGAACGGTGGTTTTCATCGTGGCCAGCGGATTGCGGACCTCATGCGCCACACCGGTGGCAAACTGGCCCAGAACGGCAAGCTTTTCAGCGCGCACTGTCCGATCAATCAGGTCTTTAAGCTGCCAGGCCATGGTATTGAAGGCCTTGGCGACCGTGCTGATTTCATCGCGACGGCGACCTTCTGGCAGGCGGTAATACAGATCGCCTGATGCAATACTGTGTGCCCCCTGAACAAGTGTATCGACCCGTCGGCGCAGGCTGCGCGACAGGGCAAAAAAGATCGCCAAAATAACCACAATGATGACGGCGGCTGTCACCGTCAGCCAAAAGCGGGTTTCATCAATCGGTTGCAGGATGGTGCCCGGTCGAACACTCATCACAAGGTTCCAGCCCGGAAGGATGCTTGGACCTTCGATCAGTTCGCTAGTGACCTCGGTCGGGCGCCCGGTGGCATCAAGAACAATACCGCCCGGCGTGCGCAAAAGCGGATCAATCACGCCCGATACCCCGGCACTTGCCAGAAGCTCGGTCAGGGATGCCAGGCGCACATGCAGGGCGACAGACGTGTTCTGCCCCAAGCCGGTATCGCGAATGTGTGCGCGCATCAAGATCCAGCCGGAATTGCCATTTTCAGGCAATTTGGGGCCGATAAACTCAATGCCTTCGTGCTCGACACGCGGCAGGCCGGAAATATCCCAGCCGTTTTTCGACCAATAAGGCGGGCCGGATGCGGCTTGGCCGGCGACCAGACGATCAAGATTGTCGTACCAGTCAAAAAACAGCACACCATAAAGGTCAGGCGAATCTGCCTCAACGCGAAGTAGGGTCAGGGCCTCTTCCGCCTGCGGGGAGTTCGGCGCTTCAATAAAGGCCGGCAGAGCCGGGTGGTTTGACAGCGTAACCAGCTGATAGATGCGCGCATCAAGAAAGGCAGAAAGCTTGTTTGATGTCGCCGCGACCTGCGCACTGAGCCGTTCGCCTGTCAGACGGTCAATCAGTTCATTGGAAAAGCGCTGATAAAAGAAACTGAGTGCCAGAAGCGCGCACACGACAACACCGACCGATAACAAGGTATATCGGCCAACAAGGCTTAGTCGTTGATTTCGGGACCAATGAAATCCGGCCAAAAGCGTTCCCTTGAATTAGGACTCGGTTCTCGAACTATAAATTGGCCCACGTGCCAAAGAAATGTCTTTAATTTAGATGCTCGAGTTTGACAGCAAAAAGGCATCCAGAGATTTAGCGATGCGCCATGCGTGCCTGACAGCAGGCGCGTGTGACACGGCCCCATTCCATTACTTGCGCCAGACATTTCTCATAGCGGCTGGTTTGATCGGCTGAAAGTCGATCCGCGAGTTCCGTCCAAAGTGCCACGCCATAGGTTGCAGCGCTGATTTGCATATAGTCTTGGGCGAATTTTTCAGGCGTGTCGCTGGCGATGATTTCTGATGTCATCTGTTGCCAGTATGCCAAAAGCTTCTTTGCTAGCTCGGTATCACCGCGAGAGCCCGCGATCAGGTCGCTGATCAGGGCCTCGAACGCCTTGGCACTTGCGCCGTCCTTGTGGCGGGTCAGGCGACCGGCAAGGGTCAGGGCATGAATGCCGTTTGTGCCTTCGTAAATTTGGCAGATGCGCGCATCGCGCAGCGTCTGTTCCACCCGGTATTCGCGCAAATATCCGTATCCACCAAGCACCTGTATGCCGATCTGGGCGGCTTCAACCCCGGCATCGGTGCAGAACGATTTGCAAATCGGGGTCAGGAATTCGATCAGGTCGGAATTTGTACCCGTCTCCATCAACGCAAAGGTCTTATAGGCCATCAACCGACCGGTCATCGCCAGCATGTCCTGGCGGGCCAGCATGCGCGCAACGTCGTGATGCTGATCGATGGAAATCGGTTGGCCGGTTTTTCTGTCGCGGCCCTGCTTGCGCTCCGCGGCATAGCTTTGGGCGATGTGATGGGCGCGGGTAGCGTGCGCCACCCCCTGCAAGGCGACATCAAGGCGGGCATGGTTCATCATGGTAAACATGCACATCAACCCCTTGCCAACCGGGCCAATCGGGGTGGCGGTTGCACCGTCAAACGCCAGTTGGCAGGTGGGGGAGGCATGCAAACCCATCTTTTCTTCGATCCGGGTGACCGTGACGGCGTTGCGTTCGGTCTCGCTCGAATGTGACGGACAGAGAAAAAGCGTCAGCCCCCGAACCCCGTCTTCGCGAGTACCGGTCCGCGCCAGAACCAGATGCAGGATTTCATCACTCAGATCCTGATCCCCACCGGAAATAAAGATCTTCTCCCCGGTCAGCACCCAACTGCCATCTTCTTGCTGGCTTGCGACCGTGCGGATATCTGAAAGGTCTGAGCCTGCTTGCGGTTCGGTCAGGCACATGGTGGCAAGGTGGCTGCCCGACGCCAGTTTGGGAAGCCAGGTCTGGCGTTGGTCATCGGTGCCAAATTGTGCAATCAGCCTGGCGGCACCGGGGACAAGTCCGGTGACCATCTGAAAGGAATGACAGGCCCCGGCCAGTATTTCGCTGATCGCGCCACAGACGGTGGCCGGGGCACCCTGACCACCAAATTCCACGGCCAGGGAAATCGACTGCCATCCCTGTTCGACATAGGCCTGATAGGCGTTGATAAAACCCGATGGCATCCGGACCCGGCCATTTTCGATCCGGCAGCCTTCCTGATCGCCCGGCTCGTCAATCGGGGCGATGACGTCTTCGGCAAAGCGGGCAAAATGATCCAGAATTTCGCGGGTGATTTCCGCATCAAAGCCGTGTTCTGCGGCGTGGTTTTCATCGCCGGTCACTGACAGGGCAAACAGAATATCGTCAATCGGCGCTTTGAAGGGGATCACGACGGCGTCTCTTAAGCTTGCGTTTCCTGATGGAGTGTCAGGCGAATAACCTTGTCTTCTGACAAGGCGGCCTTGACCGCATCGGGCACGGCAACCGCAACCAGACTTGCCGGATTGTCCGGGTTGGCCTGCCCCCAGACGCGGGTTTGCGATCCTTCAAGCAAGGTGGTTTCACCCAGCGTAAAGCGATGCGAAAGGTCAAACGATTTGCCGCCCCAGCGTGATACTTCGACGTGATGCACGATCAAGTCCCCGACCCGGGCCGGCGCCATAAAACTGGCATCACCACGCACAAGTGGCGTTCCGCGAAAATCCGCATCCTTTGCGATCATGGTGGCAAGGTCGAACCCGGCAACCGAAAGCAAGGCCAGAAGGCCGCCTTCCATCCAGTCATAAAAGTTCGGGTTATAAACAATCCGGGCCGGATCGCAGTGACCCCATTCAACACGGATTTCACGGGACAGTCGCAACATGGAACCTTACCTGATCAAAGCGTTATTTTACCTGCTGAATACGGATCAGCATCTCTACAAGGTGTGCGCGTTCTTCGGGATCAAACCCTTCCAGAAGCTTGTCTTCGTGCTTTTGAACCGCGCGGCTGGCCTCAAGGAAAAGCTCAATCCCCTTTGCAGTGGTGCGCAGCGCATAAACACGACGATCGGTTGGCACCTTGTTGCGCACAATTAATCCGCGCGCCTGAAGTTCATCGACCATCACGACAATGTTTGACCGTTCCATGGCAAGAGCCCGCGCCAGATCGGTCTGACTGATGTCTGGGTTTTCATTGATGATGGCAAGCGCGCTGTAGGTCGTCGGCTTCAGATCAAGATGCGTCAGGCTGGCGACAAAATCGCTATGGATCGACATATAGGCACGCTTGAGGTTATAGCCGACAAAGCCGCGCAGCGGACTGTCGGGCGACAATCCCGCAATACCGGTATCCGTATCGTTTTTCTTCTTTTTGTTTGCTTGCAACGGTGTCTCCATCTTTTTAGACGCGGCTATCCTGTGACGATATCCACCAGCCAGAATGTCAGTACCGGGAACGCGACAATGATCGCGATGCGCAGGCACTCGACCAGCAGGAACGGCACCGCCCCGCGGAAAATCTTGCGGGTCGGAATATCGGGTGCCATCGCCGATATCATAAACAGATTAAGCCCGACCGGGGGTGTGATCATCCCCAGTTCAACAACAATCAGGGTGATGATACCAAACCACAGCGCCTGATGGGTCGGGTCCATCCCGAAATCCATCGCCATAAAGGCCGGGAAAAACACCGGCACGGTCAAAAGGATCATCGACAGGCTGTCCATGATGCACCCCATGACGATGTAAAACAGGATCACCACCATCAGAACCGTCATCGGCGCGATCCCGGCCGTGCCGACCCACTCGGCGGCCATGGTCGGCACCCGCGTCAGGGCAAGCGCGACATTAAAAAGATCCGCGCCAAAAATGATGGCAAAGATCATCGCCGTGGTTCCCGCAGTCTCGATCACGCATTCAAAAAGGCCCTTGATCGACAGGCTGCGCATCAGAAAGCCGGTCAGCGCGATTAGCACCACACCAACAGATGCCCCTTCGGCCGGGGTGAAAACACCGCCATAAATGCCGCCCAGAACGGCAATGAAAACAAGCGCAACATGCCAGATCCCGCCAAGCGACCTGATGCGTTCGCGCATCGGAAGTCCCGCGTGGGCCGGGCCTTCTTCAGGGAACAGGCGAACATAAACGCCAATCGCCAGGATAAAGCCAAGCACGGCCAGAAGTCCCGGAATGGTCGCGGCCAGGAACAGTTTGACAATGTTCTGTTCGGTCAGAAGCGCGTAAATAATCAAAACCACCGACGGCGGAATCAGAATGCCAAGCGTGCCACCCGCGGCAAGTGTTCCGGCCCCAAGTGCGCCGGAATATCCGTGGCGCCGCATTTCGGGCAAGGCCACCCGGCCCATGGTGGTTGCGGTCGCAATCGAGGACCCGCAAATCGATCCGAACGCCGCACAGCCGGCAACCGATGCCATGGCAAGTCCGCCCCGCCAATGACCAAGCCAGGCGTTGGACGCGGTAAAGATTGCGCGGCTGATGCCCGTCCGGGTGGCGATCTGCCCCATTAGGATAAACAGCGGAATGACCGCAAGGTCATAGGAAATGTACTTATCGACAATCGCGGTCTTGAGATAAGCCGACAGCGGCATCCATCCCGACAGGACCACATATCCGCCCGCCCCGACAACGGCCATCGCCAATGCAATCGGCATGCGCAGGAAAATAAGCGCCAACAGGATGACGACCATAATGATGCTGATTTCAACCGGGCTCATTGTGGGGCATCCGTTTGCGATGGGGTGGTCGGGCGAACAAACTGTTCGATGACGTTCGACAACGCGGTCAGGGCTGAAAGCCCAAGTCCGAACAGTGCGAAGCCGTAGATAATCCAGGTGGGCATTCTCAAAAGCATGCTGCGGTCGTTATAATCAAACATATCAATCAGGCCGTAAGCGACCCGCCAGGAAATAATCACCCAGCCACAACAGAACAGGATCTCCCAAAGTTGATCCAGAATGGTGCGGGT
>NZ_DCAO01000036.1:70515-77744 GCF_002311515.1 Thalassospira sp. UBA1131 | reverse complement strand
AACAAACTGACCAAGAAAATGAATGGGCGCAGCGCGATTGCCGCGCCCATTGTGATCACGGGTGGCTCCTGACATGTCAGGCGGTCTCGGCGTCGATCAGCTGATTAAGGCGATCAATCATCGCCTTGCCATCATGTCCGGCATCATTCAGGGTCTCGATCCACTCATCGACGACCGGCTGGGTCGCAGACTGCCAGCGTTCAATTTCGTCTTTGGGAATCTCGACGAACTTGTTGCCGCGATCAGCACACATTTTGTAGCCAACCGATTCAAAGCTATCGAACTGTTTGCCGATCTGGCGTGACAGATCGATACCGGAATTGGCATCAATCACCGCTTTCAGATCATCAGGCATGCTGTCATAGGCATTGCCCGCCATCAAAAGCGCAAACGAGTTGGCATAAAGACCACGTCCGCCTTCTGCCGGGGCGCAATGCACCGACGTCAATTCATGAAGCTTAAAGGCCGGAACCACTTCATAAGGCAGGCAGGTACCATCAATCACGCCATTGGCAAGGCCGACGGCCATTTCAGTAACCGGGAAGAAGACCGGCTCAGCACCTAGGATGGACAGGGCTTTACCGACATTCTGGTTCGGGGCGCGGATTTGCAGGCCGTCAAGATCAGCCTGATTTTCAATCGCCTTGTCGCGCATGTGGAACTTGCCACCGGCATGAACATGATAGGCCAATGGCTTCATGCCACGGTATTCGTCCTGACCAAATTCATCCATGAACTTGTGCATGGCAACCGATGTTGCCTCGGCCGTTGTCACCATGAAGGGCAGGCTCAGCGTTTCGGAAATCGGATAGCGACCCGGCGTGTACACGGTCAAGGTCCAGGCGATATCCACAACGTTGTTTGCCACCTGTTCGGCAAGCTGCGGCGGTTTGCCACCAAGCTGCATGGCCGGGAAAATCTGAATATCGATACGGCCATCGGACTGTTCGCGGATGGTCTTGGACCACGGTTCGAAGAACGCCTTGTGCATCGGGGCCACCGGCGGCAACATATGATGCAGACGAAGGGTGACTTCGGCTGCACGTGCCTTGCCAATGATTGCAGGGGCTGCAAATGCGCCGCCCATGATGCCGAGCATCTGGCGGCGATTAACGGAAAATCCTGACATCGAACGTCTCCTCACATTATGGGCACACCGGTTTTGGTTGGGTGACCCTGTTCCTTCCTGAATGTTCTGGCGTCCGCTTTGTGCGGTTTCTTGCCGATCCTTGATCTTATGGTATGCGATCTGATGGCCGCAATTATCTGCGGCTCTGTTATAGGCGGTTACTTGAAATTCGGTGCACGTTTTTCAAGGAACGCCTTCAATCCTTCCTGTGCATCTTCGCTGGTCTGGGTCAGGGCGGCACACAGGCTTTCGGTAAACAGGCCATCGGTTTTTGCCATGTCTTCGATCCGTGACAGGGCCTGGATCATGACATAGTTCGAAAGCTGGGCGTTTTCGGCAACCGTATTGGCAAGCTCTATGGCCTTTGCTTCGGCGGCTTCCTCGCTGTCACAGACATAGTGTGTCAGGCCAAGGCGAAGGCCGTCTTCGGCGTTGTATTTGCGCCCGGTCAGCATCATCTCGATCATGCGATCCGCGCCCAGAATTCGGCCAACCCGGACCGATGCACCGCCGCCAACGAAAATGCCACGGCGTCCTTCGGGAAGCTGGAAAAAGGCGGTTTCATCGGCAATACGGATATGGGTCGCACTGGCCAGTTCAAGGCCGCCGCCGATGACCGCCCCCTTAAGCAACGAAATCACCGGCAATCCACCATACTGGATCATATCCATGATGCGGTGCCAGTTGCGTGAATGGCGCATCGTATCGGCCGCATTGCGCGCAACATGTTCGGCCAGATCAAGCCCGGCTGAAAAATGCCCGCCTTCACCGGCCAGAATAACAACCCGCACCCCTTCGGGCGGATTGGCAAAAAACGCCTCGAGTGCTGCCATCAAAGTATCGCTGACCGCGTTACGCTTTTCAGGTCGCGTGATGGTCAAACGGGCAATCGATCCGTTGATTGCGACGTTCAATACGTCATTCGCGCCGTTGGTCATGTTCTTGTTCCTTACGTAAAGCAATCTGGTCTTTATTTTGCCTGCAGGCGAACCGCGCCGTCGATCCGAACGACGGTGCCATTCAGCATGGTATTTTCGACGATATGGCGGGCAAGGTCGGCATATTCCTGTGCCTTGCCCAGCCGCTTGGGAAACGGAATGTTGGCTTCAATGGCCTGACGGGCTTCCTCGGGCAGGGTGTCGGTCATTGCGGTGGAAAACAGCCCCGGCGCAATCGCCATAACCCGCACGCCGATCCGGGCCAACTCGCGCGCGGCTGGCAAGGTCATCGACGCAATTCCGCCCTTTGATGCCGCATAGGCGCACTGGCCGATCTGCCCGTCTTCATACCCGACGGATGATGTGTTGATGATCACGCCGCGTTCGCCATCGTCATTTACCGGGGTGGCTTCCGACAGCAACTGCGCGGCATAGCTCATGGTGATGTAGCTGCCGGTCAGATTGACGTTCAGTGTTTTGATAAAATCATCAATCGGAAGGCTGCCGTCGCGTGGCAGAATACGGTTGGCGGTGCCAATACCGGCACAATTCACAAGGATGCGCGGCAGCCCAAGATTTTGTTTCACGGTCTTGAATGCAGCTTCGACCGAGCTTCGGTCAGAGACGTCGACTTCCAGGCCAATTCCGCCGGTTTCACTGGCGACTCGTTTGGCGGCATCGCCGTTGCGATCAAACACCGCGACCTTCGCGCCCGCAACCGCAAATGTGCGTGCGGTGGCGGCACCAAGGCCGCTGCCGCCGCCGGTAATGATGGCGGGAACCTGATTGAGCTGCATTTCCTTACCCAAAGTTTGTTATGTTTTATAACAATTATGTTTACACAGTAAAAGAGCGGCGTCAATCGTCATTAGTCAACTGAAATCGCATCGAAATTCACGCCCCTCGCGCGCGAGCATAATTATACTCAAGGTCAAATTGTTGTGTCCCCGTACACGCATAAAGATATTGCGCTTGATGTGATGAATTATGATTGTTATGAATTATAACAAATAAGAAAATGAAAACTGGAGGTTTCGTCTCATGCCTATGATTGCTGAACCCGGACTCCGTCCGGTTCGCATGGGAGATACGCGTGTCTCGATGTCCAAAAAGGACAACGGCACGATCTATATCCGATCAACGGAAACGCCGGATGACTATCCGCGCGCCATCACCGACAAGCTTGACCATTGGGCGCAACATACACCCGATCATCTGTTTCTGGCCGACCGTGACAAAACCGGCGGCTGGCAAAAACGAAGCTTCCTTGAAACCCGAAACGAGGTCCGCAGTCTTGCGCAGTACCTCATCGAACAGGACCTGTCCGAAGATCGCCCGGTCCTAATCCTGTCGGGCAACAGTCTTGAACACGGGCTTCTTGCATTGGCATCGATGTATGCCGGTATTCCCTATGCGCCGGTGTCACCAGCCTATTCGCTGGTGTCGTCCGATTTCGCCAAGCTGCGCCATATCTGTGATCTTTTGAACCCCGGTCTGATCTTTGTGGATGATGGTGCCAAATATGCCAAGGCACTGGCCGCCGTCATGCCAAAGGATGCGCGTCTGCTGGTTTTGGAAAACCCGCTGTCGCAATATGACTGCGATGTTTTCAAAGATGTCCGTCAGACCACGCCGACCGATGCGGTCGATGCCGCCAATGGCAAAATCACCGAAGACACGATTGCCAAGTTCCTGTTCACGTCCGGCTCCACCGGGATGCCAAAGGCCGTGATCAATACCCAGCGGATGCTGTGTTTTAACCAGATGATGCTGCGTCACGCGCTGGCATTCTTGCAGGATGAACCACCGGTGATGGTCGACTGGCTGCCATGGAACCACACCGCAGGCGGCAACCATAATTTCGGCATCGCGCTTTATAATGGCGGCAGTTTCTATATCGATCAGGGTAAACCGACCCCGGACGGTATTCATGAAACCGTGCGCAATCTTTGCGAAGTATCGCCCAACATCTATTTTAATGTCCCCAAGGGGTACGAGGCACTTGTCCATCATCTGCGCGAAAACAAAACACTGCGCGAGATGTTCTTTGCCAAGCTCAAACTCATGCAATATGCCGGTGCCGGTTTATCGCAATATGTCTGGGACAATCTGGAAAAGATCGCCGAGGACACGGTTGGCGAAAAGATCGTCATCGTCACCGGCTATGGCTCCACCGAAACCGCCCCCTTTGCCTTTACCACCACTTGGGCGGTTGATCAGGCGGGCAGTGTCGGTCTTCCGGCCGTCGGGCTTGATATCAAACTGGTGCCCAATGCCGAAAAGCTCGAAGTCCGTCTTAAGGGACCGAGCATTACACCCGGCTATTGGAAGCAACTTGATAAAACCAGCGAGTCTTTTGACGATGAAGGCTATTACCTGATTGGTGATGCCCTGAAATTTGTGGATCCGGATAATATCGAACGGGGCTTCCTGTTTGATGGCCGGGTCTGCGAAGATTTCAAACTCTCGACCGGCACCTGGGTGCATGTCGCCGCCATCCGCACCGCCATTGCCCAGACCTTTGCGCCTTATGTGCGTGATGCGGTGCTGACCGGTTTGAACGAAGGCTATGTCGGTGCGCTGATCTTTGCCGATTTCACCGCCTGCAAAAAACTGTGCCCGGATCTGCCCGCCAACGCGTCGGAGCGTGACATCGCAACCCATCCGGCCGTGCAGGCGCATTTTCAGAAATGCCTCAATGAGTTGGCGACCAAATCGACCGGTAGCTCGAACTTTGTCGCGCGCGCGATCTTGCTTGAAAGTTCGCCGGAACTCGATGCGCACGAAGTCACCGACAAGGGCTCGATCAATCAGCGCGCGGTTCTGACTAAACGCGCTGACAAGGTCGCCGAACTTTATACCGACCCGTCACCCGCCGGGGTCATGATTGCCAAAAAGGGATAAGCAGAATGACTGCGAACGCCAAAGGTCTTCGGACCGAATTTGAAGATGTCTGGCTGCTGGGCGGAAAACGCACACCGTTTGTCGATTATACCGGGGCCTTCGGGCTGGTCTCCCCGATTGATCTTGGCATCAAGGCGGCCCGCGCGGCCATCGAGGACGCCGGGGTGAATGCGAACGATATCGATTTCACCGTCGCCGGATCGATGGCCCAGGCATCCTATGATGCCTATATGACGCCGCGCCATATCGGGATTTACGCCGGGGTGCCGGTGGATCGCCCCGCCCATCTTGTGCAGCGGATCTGTGGTACCGGGATTGAAGTCATCCTGCAGGCTGCTGATCATATTTCACTTGGTCGTGGGGATCTGGCCCTTTGTGTCGGCACTGAATCCATGAGCCGAAATCCCGTGGCGGCCTACACCCATCGCAGTGGTTTTCGCATGGGGCAGGTCGAATTCAAGGACTTCCTGTGGGAAGCGCTTTTGGATCCGGCTGTGAGTTGCACCATGGGCGACACGGCGGAAAACCTTGCCAAGAAATACAACATCACCCGCGAAGAAGTGGATCGCTTTGCCGAACGCAGCTTTGCCCGTGCCGTGAGCGCACAGGAAAACGGCTTCCTTGCCGGTGAAATTGCCACCGTGACCAACGAAACCTTTGAATTTGCCGATGGCAATCCGCGCTCCATCCGCCTGCCGCGCAAGATCGATCAGGTCGACCGCGACAGCCACATTCGGCCATCGCCCTATGACATTCTGGCAAAGCTCCGCCCGGCCTTTGGCGGGGTGCAGACGGGTGGCAATTCATCAGCCGTGGTGGATGGCGCAGCCGGTGTTGTTCTGGGCAGTTCCGATTATGCCCGCAAACACGGTCTGACACCGCGTGCCCGCATCATTGCAGGCGCAGCTGTCGGTGTGCCGCCGGAAATCATGGGCATTGGCCCGGTCCCGGCCATTGAGGCCGTTCTTGATCAAACCGGTATGACCCTTGATCAGATTGACCGGATCGAAATCAACGAGGCCTTTGGGGCACAGATCCTGGCCTGCATCCGCGAACTTGGCCTTGATGAAGACAAGGTCAACGTCAATGGCGGCGCGATTGCGATTGGTCATCCGCTGGGTGCGACCGGGGTTCGGATCACCAACACGCTGGCGCGCGAACTGGTCAAATCCGGCGGTCGTTATGGCATCGCATCGGCCTGTATTGGCGGCGGGCAGGGCATTGCTGTTCTAATCGAAAACACGAAATTGGCATAGCACGATCCAGGGCGCCATCGGTTGCGCCGGGTCGCGACAAACGGAGACGTTATTTTTGACCGGGACATTGGTTTTGGGCCCGGTTTGGCGATCAGCCCAACCCATGGGGCAAAGGCTTCCAAGGGTGGTCTGATCAAATCGAGTTACCGACAGACAAGGCAACAAAAACAAAATTGCCGGTGTCGGTTTTCTCAGGGAGGAAACAATGAAACGACTTAAACTTGGTTCAGTGATTGCCTTGGCGTCAGTTGCCGCCATGTCTGCCATTTCCGGTGCGTCTGCCCAGGAAGTGAATTTCCGTCTGGCCCACTGGCTGCCGCCAACCCATCCGGTGCAAACCATGGGGCTTGAAGAATGGACAAACTCCATCCGCGAGGCATCCGGTGGCAGCATCGACTTCACGATTTTCCCGGCCCAGCAACTGGGCTCCGCACCTGATCACTATGACATGACTCGCGATGGCATTGCCGATATCGGCTATATCAATCCGGGTTATCAGGCCGGACGTTTCCCGATCTATGGCCTGACCGAGGTGCCATTTAATGTGAAGGATGCGGTCAATGGATCGGTCGCCCTTCACAAGTGGTATGCCAACTACGCCGAACAGGAAATGCCGGAAGTCAAACTCTGTCTGGTCAACCCGCATGATCCCGGCACCATCCATTCAAAAATGCCGGTCCGCGTGCCAGAAGACATCAACGGCCATGCGGTACGTCCGGCGCACGCCACCATGGCACGGTTTGTAAACCTGCTGGGTGGGGCAAGTGTTCAGGTCCCAGCCCCCGAGGCCCGCGAAGCGATCGCCAAGGGCACGGCAGATGCGATCACCTTCCCGTGGAACTCGATCTATATCTTCGGGATTGATCAGGAAACCAAATATCACCTTGATATGCCGTTCTATGTCTCCTCGCAGATCCTTGTGATCAACCGTGGTGTCTATGAAGGATTGTCAGCCGAAAACCGCAAGGTGATGGATGATCACTGCACGCCGGAATGGTCCGG
>NZ_DCAO01000036.1:62363-70358 GCF_002311515.1 Thalassospira sp. UBA1131 | reverse complement strand
GCCGAACCGCTTGTTGCCCAATGGCGCGAAAGCGTTACGGCCAAGGGCGGTGATGCCGATGCCATTTACAAGGCCTTCATCGACGCGCTCGAAGCCGAGAACGCCAAGTATTGATGACGCTCCCTGTATCGGCGGCATCGCATGTCGGTGCTGCCGATACCTCTGAAAGTGCATAGATCATGCGGGTCCTTCATCGCTCCCTGACATATCTCGAAGCCTTTTCGCGCAAGGTCGAAATGGTCTCGGCCATTTTGCTTGCGGTGATCACGTTGCTGGTTCTGGCATCCGCAATTGGTCGCTACCTGTTTGCATGGCCGATCCCGGATGCATTTGATTTTTCGCGCCTGTTTCTGGGCGTGGTCATCATGTGGGGTTTTGCCTGCGTGGGCTATCGTGGATCGCACATCAAGGTCGATCTGTTCGCCCTGATGTTGCCCGCGCGTGTTCGTCGATGGACGGATTTCTTTGCCTGGATGGTCTTGCTGGGTTTCACCGGCTTGCTGTGCTGGAAAATGCTGGCGCGTGTTACCAGCGCCTATAACAGTGGCGAGACGACATTTGATCTGCAGGTTCCCGTCTGGCCGGTCATGGGGCTGATCTGGCTTGGTGTTGCGGTAAGCATGCTGACCATTCTGGCGCGCGCCTTGATGATCGCGCTGACCAATGCCGGTCTGGATGATTTTGAACCCGCCGAGTCAGAGCCGCATATTGCCTCCGACCCGCAAAAACAAAAGCAAACTGGTGGTTCAGGGGGAAGTGATGACTGAAGCCGATTTTGTCGCACTGGGCGGGTTTGTTGCGCTGTTTGCCCTGATGCTGCTTCGGGTGCCGATCGGCATTGCGATGGGGATTGTTGGTGTCGGCGGCTTTGCCGCAATTGTTGGCCCGACGCCTGCACTCAACCTTCTGGCGCAATCGCCGATCCGCACCATCACCGACTTTAACCTCAGCCTCATTCCGTTCTTTATTCTGATGGGCGTTCTTGCCACCAATTCCGGCATGTCGCGCGAACTGTTTCGCGCGGGGCAGGCGTGGCTAGGATCATTTCGGGGCGGCATGGCGCTTTCGACCATTGCATCCTGTGCGGGGTTTGCCGCCATATCGGGATCATCGGTCGCAACGGCGGCAACCATGACCAAGGTCGCTTTGCCGGAAATGCAGCGCAGTGGCTATCGCGATCATGTGGCGACCGGGGTAATTGCCGCGGGCGGAACGCTTGGCATTCTGATCCCGCCGTCGGTTGTTCTGGCGGTGTATGGCTTTATCACCGAACAGGATGTCGGCAAGCTTTTCATTGCTGGCATCATTCCGGGCCTTCTGGCGATTGTGATGTATATGCTGGCCTTTCGGGTGACCTATGCCCGTGGTTTACCAGCGGGCGAACCGTTTGATTTGCGCAACGCCATTCGATCCTTGCGCGACGTCTGGGCGGTTCTGGCCCTGTTCATCGCGATTATCGGCAGCATCTATTTGGGTGTCGTCACCGCGACCGAGGCCGCGGCAGTTGGCTCTGTCCTGACCGCCCTGATCGGGGTGATTCGGGGGCGGCTTGGCTGGCGCAGCATTCTTGATAGTCTGGTCGAGGCCCTGCGCACCTCGGTTGCGATCTATACCATCCTGATCGGTGCGATCCTGTTTGGCTATTTTCTGGCCATCACCCAGACCCCGCAAAAGATCACCGCGTGGCTGGTCGGGCTTGATATCGGGGCCTATCCGACACTTGCGCTGATCTTGGTGTTTTTCCTGTTGCTGGGCTGCATCCTTGATGCCATGGCGATGATCATTCTTCTGGTGCCCATCGTGTTTCCTGTGGTCACCCAGTTGGGGTTTGATCCGATCTGGTTTGGCATCATCGTTGTCATGACGGTTGAACTTGGCCTGATCACCCCGCCAGTCGGGATGAATGTGTTTGTCATCAATTCGATTGCCCGCGAAGTGCCGCTGCAAAAGGTCTTTCAGGGTGTCATCCCGTTTGTTGCGGTCGACATCATTCGCCTGATCCTTTTGGTTGCTGTGCCATCCATCGTTCTTTTCCTGCCGACGACCATGAACTAAAGAGGCCGATATGAAGCTTGAGCTTGAACATTTTTGCGATCTAACGGTCGAGCTGGAAGCCCCGATGGAGCTCGGCAACTCAATGCGCGGCACACGCCGGATCATTCCGATCATAGGCGGTCACGTCGAAGGCAAATCGTTGAACGGCCGTGTTCTGGCATTGGGTGCCGACTGGCAAACCGTTTTTGAAAACGGTGTCGCCGAACTTGATACCCGATATTGCATCGAAACCCACGACGGGGCGCTGATTGATATCCGCAATTTCGGGTTCCGGCATGGCCCCAAGGACGTTCTGGACGCGCTTGCACGCGGTGAACATGTCGACCCATCGAAATATTACATGCGCACCCAGCCCCGGTTCGAAACCGGCGATGAACGCTATAGCTGGCTTAATCACCGGATCTTTGTCGGATCCGGGCAGCGCGAAAAAAGCACGGTCTATGTGTCGGTCTACGAAGTCCTGTAATAGCCGCTTTGGCCATGACCAAACAAAAACGCCCCCAATAAATCGGGGGCGTTTTTTCATTTTCAGTTCTTTGCCTAGAACACCACGCTTGGCAGCCAGTTGGCCAGTGACGGCCAAAGCCAGATCACGAAAATGCCAAACAGCTGCAGGGCGATAAACGGCACCACACCCTGATAAATCTGGCCGGTGGTGATTTCCGGCGGGGCGGCACTGCGCAGATAAAACAGCGAGAAGCCAAATGGTGGTGTCAGGAACGATGTCTGCAGGTTGATCGCAATCAGGATCGCCAGCCACACCGGATCATGGCCCATCATGATCAGCCCCGGCGCAATCAGCGGCAGCAGGATCACCGTGATTTCCACGAAATCAAGGAAGAAGCCGAGAACAAAGATCAACGCCATGCAGAAGATCAGCGCCCCAGTCGGACCACCCGGCATCGATTCAAGGATTTCCTCCACATGGTCTTCGCCGCCCAGCCCGATAAACACCAGCGAGAACATGCTGGCCGTCAGGATGGTGGCAAAGATCATTGAACTGACCGTCATGGTCGAAGTCAGCGCCGATTTCAGAATGTCAGCTTTCCATGCCTGACGCAGGCAGGCGAGGATCGCGACAATCCCGATAACCGCCAGCGCCACATAACCAGCACCCAGGGCATAATCAATACCGGTCAGGTCACTGCGCTGGAAACGCACCGGCGCGACACCGGCCATGATCGCCAGGATCAAGAGTGCGACGGTCCCGGTCAGAACCAGATTGCGGTTCGCCCCCTGACGGACGCCCGCCATCAGGATCGCACCGATCGCGCCCACCGATGCCGCCTCGGTCGGGGTGGCAACCCCGCCCAGAATGGCACCAAGAACGGCAATGATCAAAAGCACAGGCGGCAAAACCGCACCGACCACTTCGCCCGCGCTGGGGCGGCCATCATCGCTTTGCACAGGTGGCATGTCGGCCGGGCGTATCAGCCCGCGCAGCAAGATATAGATGATATAAATCGCCACCAGCGTCAGGCCGGGGATCAGCGCACCGGCAAAAATTTGCCCGACCGAAATGGTTTCGATGGTGAACTTGCCTTGTTCATATTGCGCCTGCTGATAGGCCGACGACATCACGTCAGACAGAATGATCAAAAGCGTCGAGGGCGGGATAATCTGGCCAAGCGTGCCTGCCGTGCAGACAAGGCCCGATGCCATTTTCGGGTTATATCCGGTGCGCAACATGGTCGGAAGCGCGATCATGCCCATGGCAATCACCGTGGCGCCAACGATGCCGGTCGAGGCCGCCAGTAATGCCCCCACCAGCACGACCGAAATACCCAAACCTCCGCGCAACTGACCAAACAGTCGGCCCATGGTATGGAGCAAATCTTCGGCAATGCGGGATCGTTCAAGGACAACACCCATAACGACAAACAGCGGAATGGCGATCAGGACATCATTGGTCAGCGTGCCAAACACGCGCTGCCCGAACGCCCCCATCAGCCCGATATTCATCGTATCGGTGACCCAGCCGAGATAACCGAAAATCACCGCCGTTCCGGCGATTGAAAATGACACCGGAAAGCCCAGAAGGATGCAGCCCATCAGGGCGGCAAACATCAAAAGATCAAGATATTCCATCACTTTGCACCGCCTTGATCTTCAACATTGCCGCGCAGCAAAACCACCTGCCTGAGCAAGCAGGCCACGGACTGGATAATCAACAGAATGCAAAAGGCCGGGATCAGGGATTTCAAAAACCAGACGGCGGGAATGCCCCCCACCGAAATGGCCCCTTCCATCATCGAGATCGAATTGATCACTGACGGCCAGGTCCAATACAGCAGGGCTGCCATCGACGGGATTGCCAGAACCACATAGCCAAACGCATCGATCCGCGCCTTGGTCTTGTCGGTGGCTGCGGCATAAAAAATGTCCACCCGGACATGGCCATCAACCAACAGCGTATAGCCCGCCCCCAACATGAACAAAGCGGCATGCAGATACAGAACGCTTTCATTAAGCGCAATTGAACTGAACCCGAAAACATAGCGCAGCAAGACCACGGTAAACTGCAACAGAACCATCAGAAGTGCGAACCAGCGCACAGTCATCCCGGTCCAGTGGTTTATCTGGTCAAGTGCATCAGCAAGGCGTTGCATGACATCTCCCCGTGAAAGGCACGCCTGAAAAAAGAAACCGGTGCCGGATATTTCCGGCACCGGTCATAACGTCTATCAGAAGCCAAGCGCTTTGGCGCGTGCATTCATCTGACCATTATCGGCATAGGTCATGTAACCACCGATCAGGTCACGATAGGCAACAAAGCTTTCGGTGACCTTTTTAGTCAGTGCATCGTCGCTTTCGCGAAGCTCCGCAATCACCTCGGCACCGGCTTTGGCCATGGCTTCGACAACTTCGTCCGGAAGCTTGCGAACCTTCACATCCTGTTCTGCAACAAGCTGTTTCAGCGCCATGGCATGCTTGGTCTCGTACTCGGTCCATACTTCGTTATAAAGGCTGTCTGCCGCGAACTTGACGACGGCTTTCAGGTCATCGGGAAGGTCGGCATAGGCCTTGGCATTCACCGCGCATTCCTCGGCCGAGGACGGCTCGCCAACACCTGGCCAGTAGTAGTTCTTGGCAACCTGATAGAAACCAAGCGCACTGTCACTCCATGGACCGATGAACTCACCGGCATCAAGCGCACCAGACTGAAGTGCCTGGAACATGTCACGACCGCCCATGGCCTGAACCGCCATACCAAGTTTCGAGCACATCTCCGATGCCAGACCGGTGGTGCGGAACTTAAGCCCCTTAAGGTCATCGACCGAGTTGATTTCGTTACGGAACCAACCTGCCCACTGCGGGCCGGAGTTACCGCACAGGAACGGCTTCAGACCGAACTGACCATAGATTTCGTCATACAGTTCCTGACCGCCACCATAGTTCAGCCAGCCAACCTGTTCATCGGCGCGCAGGCCAAATGGCTGCGACCCGAACAGAAGGATACCTTTGGATTTTGACCCCCAGTATGCCGGAACCGCGTGATAAATCTCAGCCGTACCTTCGGCAACGGCGTCAAACACACCATTGCCCGGAACCAGTTCGCCAGCGGCATGAAGCTTGACTTCAAGACGGCCACCCGAAAGTGTGGTTATACGGTCTGCAAGTTTCTGCGCAGCCACACCCGGCCCAGGCAGGTTTTTCGGCCATGCGGTGACCATGTTCCACTGGCGCTTGTCCTGTGCGATGGCAGGGGTTGCGAATGTCGCAGCGGCCGCTGCACCTGCGCCGGCCACACCGGCGGTCAGAAATTCACGTCTTTTCATGTTAAGAAGCCTCCTTGATTGTACCCCAAAAGGGCGGTGCAGGGGCAGTCGTCACTGCCCCCACGCGTGAGTTTTAATTACTTGCCGAGAATCCCGGGCAGGTTCAGCCCGTGTTCCCGGGCGCAATCCAGTGCGATGTCATATCCTGCATCCGCATGACGCATCACACCGGTTGCCGGATCGTTCCAAAGGACGCGTTCGACCCTGCGTGCGGCATCTTCTGTGCCGTCACAACAAATCACCATGCCGGAATGCTGCGAGAAGCCCATTCCAACACCGCCGCCATGATGCAGCGATACCCAGGTCGCCCCGGACGCCGTATTGAGCAGCGCATTAAGCAACGGCCAGTCACTGACCGCATCCGAGCCATCTTTCATGGCTTCGGTTTCGCGGTTCGGGCTTGCGACCGAACCGCTGTCAAGATGGTCACGCCCGATGACGACCGGGGCTTTCAGTTCACCATTCTTGACCATTTCGTTGAACGCCATACCCAGACGATGGCGCTGTCCCAGACCGACCCAGCAAATACGCGCCGGCAGGCCCTGGAACGAAATGCGCTCGCGCGCCATGTCCAGCCAGTTATGCAGGTGCGGATCATCGGGGATCAGTTCCTTGACCTTCTGGTCGGTCTTGTAGATGTCCTCGGGGTCACCCGAAAGGGCCGCCCAGCGGAACGGACCGATGCCCTTGCAAAACAGCGGGCGGATATAGGCCGGAACGAAGCCCGGGAAGGCGAAGGCGTTCTCGAACCCTTCTTCAAGCGCCATCTGACGGATGTTGTTGCCGTAATCGACCGTCGGGACGCCCGCCTCGTGGAAGGCAACCATGGCCTCGACCTGAACGCGCATCGATGCGCGGGCGGCCTTGGAAACAGCCTTGGGATCGGCTTCCTGCTTTTCGCGCCATTCGGCCACGGTCCAACCCTGCGGAAGGTATCCATGTACCGGGTCATGTGCTGATGTCTGATCCGTCACGATGTCCGGGCGAACACCGCGCCTGACCAGTTCCGGGAACACATCCGCCGCATTGCCGATCAGGGCAACGGACTTGGCTTCGCCTGCTTTGGTCCAACGCTCGATCATTTCAAGCGCTTCGTCGAGCGAATGGGTTTTCTCGTCGACATAACGGGTACGCAGGCGGAAATCCGCACGGGTTTCATCGCACTCGACTGCCAAACAGCACGCGCCGGCCATCACAGCGGCCAACGGCTGTGCACCACCCATGCCGCCAAGGCCACCGGTCAGGATCCACTTGCCGGTAAGGTCGCCGTCATAATGCTGGCGGCCGGCCTCGACAAAGGTTTCATAGGTGCCCTGCACGATGCCCTGTGACCCGATATAGATCCACGAACCCGCGGTCATCTGGCCATACATCGCCAGACCCTTTTTATCGAGTTCGTTGAAATGGTCCCAGTTGGCCCAATGCGGCACAAGGTTGGAGTTCGCAATCAGAACACGCGGCGCATCCTTGTGCGTGCGGAACACGCCAACCGGCTTGCCCGACTGCACCAGAAGGGTCTGGTCATCTTCAAGTTCCTTCAGGCTGGCAACGATCTGATCGAAATCCTTCCAGGTGCGCGCTGCCCGGCCGATGCCGCCATAGACAACCAGCTCATGCGGGTTTTCGGCCACATCGGGATGCAGGTTGTTCATCAACATGCGCATCGGTGCTTCTGTCAGCCAGCTTTTCGCCGAAATTGTGCTCCCGGTGTCGGGATAAATATCACGCTGGTTGTGACGCGGATTGTTGGTCATGACTTGCCTCTTAGTGCTGGGGCCAAATCGGCCAGTGTCTTCAGGATTTCAGTAAGATGCGTGCGCAATTTTGCTGCACGGCTTTCGTCATAGGACCAAGGGGCTTCCTCGGCCGTTAGATAGGTGGATTGCGCCAGTTCCATCTGGATGGCGTGTTGATTGATCTCCGGGCGGCCGTAATGGCGGGTGGTCCAGCCACCCTTGAAGCGACCGTTCAGAACCGCACTGTATCCTTGGGCCTGCGAACAGATTTCGGATGTCAGCGTCTCGATCATCGGATCGCATGTGGCGCCCAGATTGGTGCCGATATTGAAGTCCGGCAATGTGCCGTCAAACAGGAACGGAATGTTTGAGCGGATCGAATGGCAATCATAGAGGATCGCCACACCGTGTTTGGCGCGCACGCG
>NZ_DCAO01000036.1:43828-62246 GCF_002311515.1 Thalassospira sp. UBA1131 | reverse complement strand
CCGTCAAAATCGGTCAGCGGCACAAGGGTGGTGGTGTTCTGGCCGGGATAAAGGCTGATACCTTCGGGGTCACGGTTGGCATCAATCACATACCGATGGAATGTCGCACGCACGGTCGTCACACCATCGAGCAACCCGTGATAAAGGGTATGAATATGCCAGTCCGTATCGGCCAGTTCACGGCCACGATCATTCAGTTTCGCGGCAATGTCATCGGGCACATAAGTACCAGTATGGGGCAGTCCCAGGACAATGGGGCCATCACCGCGATGGATTTCCACTGGGGTCATCTCAATCAAGCTCCTGATTGATGGGATAGGTTTTCATAAATGCCCGTATCGCATCGAAATCTTCCTGCATCGGACGATCATCGAGATAGGGCGGAATTGACTTTCTAATGGCGCGATAGATGTCACCGGTCCTTTCGGCAATATCCAGTGCTTCGGGACGTAGATCGTAGGCTTGGGCTGCTGCCAAAAGCTCAATCCCGATTACTGTCTCAAGGTTTTCAAGAATGGACAGGGCCTTGAATGCCGAAGGCGTTGCATGCGTCAGCATGTCCTCTTGCAGAGCTGACGTAACGCCGCCATCCAAACTGGCCGGTGCCGCAAGCCGTCTGTTCTCGGATACCAGCGAAACGGCTGTATATTGCGCAATCATATAGCCAGAACACACACCGCTTTCCGGCACAAGAAAGGCCGATAAGCCACTCACCATCGGATTAACCAGCCGATCAATCCTGCGTTCAGAAATCGATGCCATCTCCGCCGCTGCAATTCCAAAGCTGTCAGTGGCCAATGCCAAAGAAGCCCCTACAGCATGCGCTTGGGAATGAACTTCGGGTGTTTCCGGCGTTCCCGAAACAGTGGGGTTATCCGTGACGCTCTCAAGCTCGCGGTTAAGCGTTTCGGCCACCTGAACAAACATGTCACGTGCTGCCCCATGGACATGGGGCACTGCCCGAATACTCAGCGGGTCTTGCGTGCGCTTACCCTTTGCGGCTGAAAGCATAGGGCTGCTTTTCAGACAAGATCGCAGTGTTCTGCCGACCTTTTGCAATCCGTCAGACTTACGCAAATGTAACGGAGGCCCGGAAAAGGCTGAAATCTGACAGCCGAGATTTTCCGCACTCATTGCGGCGGCCATATCGGCCCAGTCCTGCAATGCCGCCATCCTTGTAAGCGCGACACAGGAAAGACCGGTCGCACACGGCGTCCCATTTACCAGGCTCAGTCCCTCTTTCGCCTGCAACTGTAACGGTGAAATTCCGACCTGTTCACATGCCTTGGTGCCGCTGATACGGACGCCATCCTTGACGGCAAAACCGTGCCCGATCAGCACTAGCCCGATATGGGCTGCATGCGTCAGATAACCAACCGAACCACGCCCCGGCACAACCGGGATACAATCATGATTAAGAAGCGCGATCAGAGCCTTTACAATTTCAAGACGCACACCAGATGCACCATGCGCAAAGTTATTGATCTGGGCTGTCATAATTGCGCGTGTTTCTTCCACGCCAAGTGGCTCACCCACGCCACATGCGTGGCTCATCAATATGTTGTGTGAAAGGGCGCTTTGCTTGGTTTTGTCAATGACCACGTCGCACAGTGCACCGACACCGGTATTGATGCCATATCCCTTGATCTCTTGTTCGATCAGGGCGTCAACGATCTTTCGGCCATGACTAATCCGCTCAGTGGCCTCAGGGGACAGTTCCAGGCGTGCTCCTTGTGCGACATGTGAGACTTCCTGCCATGTCAGTGGTTTTGACAAAGTGACGGTTTTCGTCATTCTGCAATAACTCCAACCGGCCGACGTTCGACAAAGCGTGCAACATAGTCGTTTGCGGGGTTTTTCAGGATTTCGGCCGGTTTCCCGACCTGCACCAGTTCCCCGTCTTTCAGGATCGCAATTTCAGAGCCAATACGCAGTGCTTCTTCCAGATCATGCGTGATGAATATGATGGTCTTGGACAGTTTGGTTTGCAGTTCCAAAAGCTGATCCTGCATCTCGGCACGAATTAATGGATCAAGTGCACTGAATGCCTCATCCATCAGGATCACGTCGGTATCTGCCGCAAGGGCGCGCGCCAGACCAACACGCTGCCGCATGCCGCCTGATAGTTCGTGCGGATACTTGTTTTCGTATCCCGACAAATTGACCGCATCGATCCATTGCTGACCGATTTCACGCGCCTTCTGACGGGACGTTCCGCGAACGCGCTGACCGTAAATGACATTCTGCAAAACAGTGCGATGGGGCATCAGTGCGAAACTCTGGAACACCATACTGATGTGGTGCGTCCGAAAGTCGCGCAATGCTTTAGGTGACAGGTCCAGAATATTCTGCCCGTCAAAAAGCACTTCACCACTTGTCGGTTCAATCAGTCGATTAAGGTGGCGCACCAGTGTCGACTTGCCCGACCCGGACAGTCCCATAATGACAAAAATCTTGCCGGGCTCGATTGTCATGCTGATATTGTTCAACCCGACACTGCATCCCGACAGACTCAGGACTTCGTCCTTGCCCATGCCCTGACGCGCCAGTTCAAGACCCTTGCTTTCCTGATGTCCGAAAATCTTGAAGACGTTGCGGATTTCAATTTTACCCATTGCTGACGCCTCCGGCCCGGGGTTTGCCAAAACCTTGTGTAATCCGGTCAAGAAGCACAGCAAGGATAACGATACCAATTCCTGCTTCCAGTCCTTTGCCGACATCAAGCGTCTGAATGCCATTCAGAACCTGCTCGCCCAGACCACGTGCGCCAATCATTGACGCCACGACAACCATCGACAAGGCCATCATGATGGTCTGGTTCAGGCCGGCCATGATGGTTGGTGTCGCCAATGGCAACTCGACACCAAACAGAATACGTATCGGACTTCCGCCAAATGCGGTCGCGGCTTCGATGACTTCTTTGTCGACCTGCCGAATGCCAAGATCTGTCAGGCGGATAAGCGGGGGAACAGCATAAATAATCGTCGCCAGAATGGCCGGGACTTTCCCCAAACCAAACAGCATCAGTGCCGGGATCAGATAAACAAAGCTCGGCATCGTTTGCATGATGTCGAGTATTGGCAAAATGATACCGCGCACCAGCCGGTTTTTGGCGGCCAGAATACCAACTGGAACGCCAATCAGGACCGATACAATGGTTGCCATGAGCATGAGCGCAAGTGTCTGCATGGTCAGGTCCCACAAACCCAGAATCCCGACCAAGAACAGTAACGCGCCGACTGCAATCGTCAGTGTAATACGCCGCGAGCTGTACCAAGCACCCACCATGAAGATGACAATAACGCCCCACCAAGGAAGGCCGCGCAGCGCCGCCTCGATCAGCAGAACCGATTGAAGCAACGCATTTGATATCGCCTTGAAAATCCAGCCGTAATTGATGACCAGCATCTCAATGAAATCGTTGACCGGCCCGCGGATGGAATAATGAAGATTTTCGGGAAACATCGAAGAAAAATCCTTTAAACGCGTCTCTTTGACCGCAAATCGCAAAAGACCGGTTTCCCGACTGCCAAATCAGCCGGGAAACCATCATGTGATCGCGTTACTTCAGGCTTTCTTCGATTTTCGCCCGCGCCTCGTCAGTCACCCAATCGCCCCATACATCCTTTTTGGATTTCAGGAACTCGATGGCGGCTGCGTCGGCGTCGACTTCATTGTCCGACATGAAGGCAAGGCTTCCATTCACGTCTTCAAGCGGGAAGGTCGCCTTTTCCAGAATGGAAATGATTTCAGGTGCTTCCTCGGCAAAAGTGCTGTTTACGCCATAGGCGACATCAACACTCGGAAATGCGCAGCCTTCTTCGCGCTTGCCATCGGATTTGGAAAGCTCTTCCCAGCAGGCATCGCTATAGGCTGGTTCATCGAGCTGGATCAGATCGAATTTGCCCATCATTGCCGTCGGCGACCAGTAATAGAACAGAAGCGGTTCACCCTGCAGATAGGCCGACTTGATCGACGCATCGAGCGCGGTACCCGTGCCGGGGCGGAAGTTCACATAGCTCTCATCGAGGCCATAGGCTTCCAGCTTGGCAGAACTGATCCCCTCGCAGGTCCAACCTGACGGGCAATTCAGGAAGCGGCCCTTGGACGGTTCCTCCGGATCAGTGAACAGCTCTACAATCTTCGGATCAGAAAGCTGTGACACTGATTTCAGGTCTGGTGCCATCGGCTCGATACCGCGCTTTTCATCTCCGTTCACGACGTAATCGGGCACGAACCAACCTTCGCTGGCCCCGACAAAGGTTGCGCCGATGGCCTTGACCTTGCCCTGATCAACCGCCTTGTTCCAGATATCACTACGGCCAAGCCACTCTTCTGCGAAAATCTGGATGTCATTGTTGGCCGTTGCTTGCTCCAGCGTGATGGAGTTGCCCGGAATGGCATCAGTCTGGCAGTCATAACCTTCTTCCAGAATCTTCCTCATCACCTCGGTGATGAAGGCACCACTTTCCCAACTAATACCCGCAAACTTTACGGTATTTCCATCACTGCAATAAGATGCGCTTGCACCGGTTGTTGAAGCACCCAGCATCAGGATCGCCGCAACACCCGCTAATTGAATACGTTTGAAAGACATAGTCGCCCCTTCTGATAAAAATGCATTCTGCATTTGTTTAGGTCTGATCCGTAGCGCGGACCGCCCCTTCCCTTTATGTCCGGATTTTTTTCCGGTTTTTGCCACGTCTGCCATTGGCATTTGTGACGGTTTTACCGCCATCTTCTGTGCGATGATGGACGGTTATTGATACTCAGTCAGCGCTCCGCGCCGACGACAAAGCCCGAAAGCTTGGCGGCGTTTACAAGCGTGCCGCCAGTGACAAGTTCGGCGGCCTTCGCCAGATCCGGCGCCATGTAACGGTCTTCCTTGACGGTCGGGATGTAGGCACGAACAGATTTCAGAACATTGAGCAGCCCCGGGCTGGTCTTAAGCGGGGCACGGAATTCAACACCCTGTGCCGCACAGATCAGCTCGACCCCAAGGATGTAGGAAAGGTTGGCATTCATCCGGGCCAGGCGGCGTGCGCCGTGGGCCGCCATCGACACGTGGTCTTCCTGATTGGCACTGGTCGGTGTGCTATCGGTCGAACACGGATTGGCCAGATGCTTGTTTTCACTCATCAGGGCTGCGGTCGTGACCTCGGCAATCATCAGACCAGAATTCAGGCCCGGCTCCGGCGTTAGGAACGGCGGCAAATCATGTGACAGGGTAGGATCGACCATCAATGCAACCCGGCGCTGTGCAATCGCCCCGATCTCGGCAACGGCAAGGGCGATCTGATCGGCGGCAAAGGCGACCGGCTCGGCATGGAAGTTACCGCCCGAAACAATGCGGCCGTCTTCTTTCAGAACCAGCGGGTTGTCGGTGACGGCATTGGCTTCGATCTCAAGCGTCTGACCGGCAAAGCGCAGCAAATCCATCGCCGCCCCGGTGACTTGCGGCTGGCAGCGGATGCAATAGGGGTCCTGAACACGGGTATCGCCTTCGCGGTGGCTTTCGCGGATTTCCGATCCGGTCATCAGATCGCGCATCGCACGCGCGACATTGATCTGGCCCGGATGACCGCGAAGGGTATGGATTTCATCGACCAGCGGCGCGGTCGATCCCATGATGGCATCGGTCGAAAGCGACGATGTCACAATTGAACTTGCCGCATTGCGCCATGCTGAAAACAGCCCGACCAGTGCGCAGGCGGTTGAAAACTGCGTGCCGTTAATCAGCGCCAGGCCCTCTTTCGGGCCCAGCACCACCGGTGTCAGGCTAGCCTTGGCAAGTGCCTCGCCACCTGGCAGGGTCGCACCGTCATATATGGCTTCGCCCGCACCGATCATGACGGCTGCCATATGCGCCAGCGGGGCCAGATCGCCCGATGCGCCGACAGATCCTTGCGACGGGACGACGGGGGTCACACCCTTGGCCAGCATGCCTTCGATCAGTTCGATCAAATCCCAACGCACACCTGATGCACCGCGCCCAAGCGACAGCAATTTCAACGCCATCATCAAACGGGTGGTCGCGGTATCAAGCGGATCACCCACGCCACAGCAATGGCTGAGGATCAGGTTGCGTTGCAGGGTTTCGGTATCTTCCGGGGCAATCTTGACAGAGGCCAGTTTGCCAAAGCCGGTATTGACGCCGTATACCGCATCGCTGCCGTCGGCGGCCTTACGGACCATTGCGTGCGCCGCTTCAACACCGTCACGGGCCGATGGGTCGAGTTTGACTGCGACCTGATCACGCCAGATGCGTTCAAGCTCTGCCAGTTTGACCGAAGCGGGGATAAGGGTGACAGTCATAATCTATCCTTAAGGTCACATGTTGATGCGGTGGCGCGGTTATCTTTGGGCTCAGGCGGCGGTGCTTTCACCGCCAACAATGCGTTCGAACAGCGGGTTAAACCCGATGCGGTATGCAAGCTCGGCCGGGTGTTTGGCATTCCAGATGGCAAGGTCCGCCCGCAGGCCTACTTTGATCCGCCCGGTATCAGAAAGGCCAAGGGCGCGTGCGGCATGGGCAGTCGCGCCAACAAGTGCCTCTTCGGGTGTCAGGCGGAACAGCGTGCAGGACATATTCATGGTCAAAAGGATCGATGCCAGCGGCGATGAGCCGGGATTGCAATCGGTCGCAATTGCCATCGGCACACCATGCTTGCGGAAAGCGTCAATCGGCGGCAACTGGGTTTCATGCAGGGTATAAAACGCACCGGGCAGAAGCACTGCGACGGAGCCTGCCTTGGCCATGGCCATCGCGTCTTCTTCGGTGGCGTATTCAATATGATCGACCGACATCGCCCCATATTCGGCGGCCAGTTTGGTGCCGCCGATGTTCGATAGCTGTTCGGCATGGAGTTTGACCGGAATGCCAAGCTCGCGGGCAACGTCAAACACGCGTTTGATCTGATCGGTGTTAAAGGCAATGCCTTCGCAGAACCCGTCAACCGCATCAACCAGACCTTCGGCGTGGGCGGCCTTCAGGGTCGGAATGCAGACCTCATCAATGTACCCATCCGGATTGTCTTTATATTCGACCGGCACCGCATGCGCGCCAAGGAAGGTGGTCTTGATCCGCACATTGCGATGATCGGCAATCATGCGGGCTGCGCGCAGCATATTAAGTTCGGTCTCGCGATCAAGGCCGTAACCCGACTTGACCTCGATCACCGACACACTCTCTGCCAGCAGCGCATCCACGCGCGGCAGGGCGGATGTCAAAAGATCCTCAATTGATGCTTCGCGGGTTGCTTTAACCGTGGAAACAATGCCGCCGCCAGCACGCGCAACTTCTTCATAACTTGCACCCTTCAGGCGCATCTCAAACTCAACCGCGCGGTCGCCGCCATGGACAACATGGGTGTGGCAATCAATCAGGGCCGGGGTGATCAGGCGACCTTCAAGGTCACGCACTGGACCGTCAAGATATTCGGCCGGGATGGCGTCATCCGCGCCGACCCAATCGATCAGGCCGTCCTTGATGGCAATCGCGCCGCACTCGATCAGGCCATAACTGTCCTGAACCTCAATCGTGACGATTTTTGCGTTTCGAAGCAGCATCGCGAAGCATCACCCCTTGATAAGTTTGTTATTAAAGATAATATGTACGTACATATTATTTCTGTCAAGACGGGTAGAGGCAATGAAGGTTCTTTGGGCAAATCAGGCACTTACGACATCAGGCTGGCAGCGCAATGTCCGGATCGAGATTGATGAGAATGGCAGAATTGCTGCGATTCAGGCCGATTCTGCTGCGCCATCCGATGCCACCAGCAAAACCGATATCCTTCTTCCGGCGATTTCAAACCTGCATAGCCACGCGTTTCAGCGCTCCATGGCGGGCCTGACCGAACGGCGCGGGCCAGATCCGCGCGATACCTTCTGGACCTGGCGGCAATTGATGTTCCGCTTCCTTGATCAGTTGACCCCGGACCATGTCGAGGCGATCGCGGCCTTCGTTCAGATGGAAATGCTGGAAGCCGGGTATGCCAACAATACAGAGTTCCATTACCTGCATCACCGACCCGGTGGACATTTGTATGACAATATCGCCGAGATGGCCGAACGTATTGCGGCGGCCACCGAAATCACCGGCATCGGCCTGACGCTTCTGCCAGTGCATTATCAATATGGCGGCTGTGACAAGCGCCCGCTCGGTCCCGGTCAGATCCGTTTTGGCAATGATCCCGACCAGTTTGTCAAATTGTATGAGGAATCCGTTCGCGCGATCAAAAACCTTCCCGCGGATACGGTGATGGGTGTTGCGCCGCATTCCCTGCGTGCCGTTGGCCGAGAAGACCTGCTTGCGACCAGTCTTTTATCCAAGGACGGACCGATCCACATGCATCTGGCCGAACAACTGGCCGAGGTGGATGAAGTGCGCGAAAGCTGGGGCAAGCGCCCGACCGAATGGCTGCTTGAAAATGCCGATGTGAATGCGAACTGGTGTTTGATCCACTGCACCCAGATGGAAGAACACGAAACACTTGAGCTGGCCAAAACCGGGGCTGTGGCGGGTCTCTGCCCGATCACCGAAAGCAGTCTGGGCGATGGTATCTTTGATGGCGTGCGCTATATGAATGCCGGTGGCGTGATTGGTGTGGGGTCGGATTCCAATATTCGTATTTCGCTCTCGGAAGAATTGCGCAACCTGGAATACAGCCAGCGCCTGCGTGATAACTCCCGCGCGGCTTTGGCGACCGAACAAAAATCGACCGCGCGTCGCATCTATGACGCGGCCGCCAAGGGCGGCGCACAGGCCGCCGGACGCGATTCAGGCCGGATTGAGGTAGGTGTACTGGCCGATTTGATGGCGCTGGATGGTTCGGCGGTTGACCTGATCGGCCGGACAGGCGATACGATCCTCGATACATATATCTTTGCCGGAGATGATCGCATGGTGCGTGATGTCTGGTCGGCCGGTCGCCATGTTGTGACCGAGGGCCGCCACATTGCCCATGACGCAATCACCGGCCGGTATCGCAAAGTGATGGAACAACTCAAGGAAGCAGTGTGAACAGCCTGGAACAGCAAAGCTGGCAATCCGTCCATGACGAGGTTTTGCGCCGCATTCATACCCGTGAGTGGAAACCCGGCGACCTGATCCCCAAGGAAGTCGAACTTGCCGAGCAACTTGGCTGTGCGCGCGCCACGGTGAACCGTGCGCTGCGCGAACTGGCATCCGAAGGGTTCCTGGATCGCAGGCGCAAGGCGGGTACGCGGGTCGCTGCCCACCCGGTGCGGCGCGCCAAGCTTGATATTCCGGTCATCAGGCTTGAGATCGAAGGGCGCGGACAGAAATATGCCTATGCCCTGCTGTTTAGCGAACGGCGCACCCCGCCGCCGGAAATTTGTGCCAATCTGGGCGTCACGGCCGAAAGCGACATGCTGCATATCACCTCGCTTCATCTGGCCGATGGCAAGCCGTTCATGTTTGAAGATCGCTGGGTGTCGATTGCCGCAACGCCGACAATCCTCGATGCCGATCTTGAAAAAATCAGCGCCAATGAATGGCTGGTTTTGCATGCGCCCTACACGCGCGGCGACATCTATTTCTCCGCCGTCAACGCCAGCGAGGCAGAGGCCAAGGTGCTGCGCACCGAGCCGGGCACATCGCTTTTCCTGATGGAACGTACCACCTGGGAAAACCAGACCGGCATCACATCGGCCCGGCTTCTGTTTGTGCCGGGCTATCGCAAGCATTCTGCGATCTGAGTTTCCCTATACAATCAAAGTTTCGCTTCTCAAGGCTCTATGACCCGGATCGGCTTGCCGCTGTGCCAGGCCAAAATGGCCTCGACCGTCTGGCCGTAAAACACGTTCCAGGTGTTGCGGGTGACATAGCCAAGATGCGGGCTTAGCAACAGGCCATCACAATGGCGCAGCGGATGCGATACGGGCAGCGGTTCGTGGTCGTAGACATCGAGTGCCGCACCGGCAATCTCGCCGCTGTTGAGCGCGTCAATCAAGGCAGTATCATCAACGATCGGGCCGCGTGATGTGTTGATCAGATAGGCGGTTGGCTTCATCTGTTTGAGCTCATTCGTGCCAATCAGTTCATGGGTGCGATCAGACAGGCGTTGATGGATGGTGACGAAATCCGACGCGCGCAGCAGGTCTTCCTTGGTTGCCATATGGGTCACGCCAAGTTCGTCGCAGCGCTCCTGCGTCAGGTTGGCACTCCAGGCACAGACATTCATGTCAAAGGCCTGCGCCATTTTCGCGACCTTTGCGCCCAACCGTCCAAGTCCGATAATCCCCAAGGTCGATCCTGCAAGATCCTGACCGAGCCCGACTTGCCAGCCGCCGGCGCGCATCGATGCGTTTTCCGCAATGAGATTGCGGGCCAATGCCAGCATCAGGGCAAAGGTCAGTTCGGGCGTTGCCGTCGATGGGGATTCTGTGCCGCAAACCGTGATGCCCAGTTCACTTGCGGTTGCGACATCAATGGCGTCATTGCGTTTGCCGGTGGTCACGATCAGCCGGAGGTTCGGAAGCGCGCGCAAAATGTCACCCGTAAGAGCTGTGCGTTCACGCATGACACACAGGACGTCAAATGGCTCAAGGCGGCTGATCAGATCGCCTGTATTGCAAACATGATCGTCAAATACGGTGATCTCGCCGTGATTTTGGACCTCTGTCCAGTCGGCCGACTGCAGGGCGATGTTCTGATAGTCATCAAGAATGGCAATACGCATCTGGGCTGTGTTTCCAATGGGTCAGGGCAGGTGTTCTGTCGCGTCAGTCTGCGATATGAAGGGCAAGAAATTCGGCTGTGCGGGCATGCGCAACTTCGGCGGCCGCTTCGACATAGGCGGACGGACGTGCTTCGTTGGCAAAGGCATGACCGGCTTCATACATATGTACTTCCATGCCGGGCAAAGCCGCCTTGGCGTCTTCGATCATCTCAATCGGGACGTGACCATCTGACAATCCGAAATGTGCCAGAAATGGCGTGTGCAGCGGCTTATCAAGATATTGGTCGATACGCGTGCCATAAAATGAAACACCTGCCGCGATATCAAGACATTGGGCGCTGCGCAGTGCCAACCCGCCGCCCCAGCAAAAACCGATCACGCCAACCTTGCCGCCCTCGGCAGACAGGGCGCGGGCGGCAGCATCGATGTCGGTCAGGGTGTTTGAAAGCTCGGACGCCATCATCAGCGCACGTGCGCGATCAAAATCGTTGAAGTCCACAACCGCACCACGCTCCACCCGGTCAAACAGGGCAGGGATGGCGACCTCATAGCCAAGGGCTGCATATTTGCGCGCAACCCCCTTGAGCTGTTCGGTGAGCCCAAAAATTTCCTGCAGGATTACAATCGCGCCGCGTCTTGTACCAACGGGTGGCTCAAACCAGCAATCGAGTTTATGCCCGTCGGCTGCGGGAAGGGTCTCCATCATGTCCTGTCGTTTCCTTTCTCGACGCAGTGGTCTTTTCGGTGATGATATCGAATTACCGGGCGAGAACAATCATCATGGTCACTGCGGATAATGTATCCTCAATTGGCTTGCCCTTTGGGATCATGATGTGACATCACTAAGGTATGAGGAATAAATCGTTCTTTTTGCAGGACTTGGCTTGTGCAGGACCCAGAAAGAACCCGCGTGACGATATCAGGAGAGAGAATTCATGAAGCTTTTGCGCTATGGCCCGGTCGGGGCGGAAAAACCGGGGCTTTGTGATGCGGATGGCGTAATCCGCGATCTTTCCAGCGTGATTGATGATCTTGATCCGACCACGATTTCCGATGAAACCTTTGCACGTATTGCCGCACTTGACCCGGAAAGCCTGCCTGTCGTGTCAGGTGATCCGCGCATTGGCGCCTGCGTCGGGCGGCCCGGCAAGTTTATCTGCATCGGTTTGAACTATTCTGACCATGCGCAAGAAGCCGGTATGGAACTGCCGCCAGAACCGATCATTTTCCTTAAGGCAACCTCGGCGGTTTGTGGTCCGAATGACACGATTGAAATTCCGCGTGGCTCGACCAAAACCGATTGGGAAGTCGAACTGGGCGTGGTGATCGGCAAGCACACCAAATATGTCGACGAGGCCGATGCACTTGATCATGTCGCAGGTTACTGCTTGATCAATGACGTTTCCGAGCGCGCGTTTCAGCTTGAACATTCAGGGCAATGGGTGAAGGGCAAAAGTGCCGATACCTTCGGCCCGATTGGTCCGTGGCTTGTCACCCGCGATCAGATTGCCGATCCACAAAACCTTTCCATGTGGCTCGATGTGAATGGCAAGCGTTATCAGAACGGCAGTACGAAAACCATGGCCTATGGTGTTGCATTCGTGGTCAGCTATCTGTCGCGTTTCATGAGCCTGCAACCCGGTGACATTATCTCGACCGGCACCCCGCCGGGTGTGGGTATGGGGCAAAACCCGCCGGTGTACCTCAAACCCGGTGACGTGATGGAACTGGGAATCGATGGCTTGGGCGCGCAGCGTCAGGAAGTCGTTCAGGGCTAAGCTGGGAATAGGCTGCGATAAGCGGTAGGCGGGATAGTTATCACATCTGCAGCTCACATGAATGTGAACTGCAGATCTAAGCCTCTATAAAAGTCTTTGTTTTATGTGCCACCTACCTGTTTTCATTGGCCTGAGAATAAAAAATCAAAAATTAGTGGGCATGGACTTGCATCTTGCCCAATTCAGGACATTTTTGTCAGAACAAAGTGCATTGACGTTGTTAAGCAATCTGCGATAAGTGACTTTAGGTCATTGTTGTTCAGTGCTTAAGCAATGTGAAATGCTTGTCCAAGGGGTATGGGGATACCGTGCGCATGAAGCGCCCTTACAGGATTGGTGATGCACATGTCTAATCTGGCGATCAAAGTGAACGAGTCTTGGCCGGTTTCGGTCAATCCGATGGATGTTTCAGTTGATGAGGCTGGCCCTGTGTCTCGGACTTCAAAGGCACAGGATGGTGTCGGTAGCTTTGCGTTTGCAGATATCTATTTGCGCGGCGCGCCTTGCTTTCTCAAGGGGATGATGCTGCAAGCCCGTGGCGAAGACGTCAAGGGAACCCTGCGCAAACCCGATGCTGGTGTTCTGGCATTTGAAAATGGTGCGTGCGAGCTGACAGCGACGCCGCTGTTTCTGACAGTTGCGATGTCTGCGGCCGATGAAAACAGCCTTGCGGACATGCAGGCTTATTTCGAAGACAAGCTGCGGACCCTGTCGCCGCAGACCAAGATCGAAATTGACAGGCGAAATAAATGACCGATCGTCACTTCTTTGTGATCAAAAAGCCCGTTCAGTATTGAACGGGCTTTTGTTTTGTTTGCCTGGTCGCAACGGGTATGTGATCGCGATCCGCTGTGCGCATTCAGGCCGGTGCCGTTGACGGCAATTGTGTGTTCTCAGCTCATGATAAACCGATCACGAGCCCCGCGCACGACGCGCGTTATATGATCGACAATGGCTGCGACACTTCGCGTATCCTTGGTGTCCGGGTGTTGGAGCATCCAGTAATTGCGGGTGAAACGGATTTCAGGCAGCAGGCGAACGAGGTCGGGGATGCCTTCGGTGGCATAGTCATGCAGGATGCCGATGCCGTATCCGTTGCGCACGGCCTCCATCTGGGCCACCACGCTGCCGCATTCAAATCGGCGTTTCATCAGCTTGCCAAGGCGGGCAGCGTAATCAAGCGCGCGGCTGTAAATCAGGTCTTCGATATGGGTGACAAACAGGCGGTCTGTCAGATCGGCCTCGGTTTTGACCGCACCAAAACGTTCGATGTAGGATTTGCTGGCATAGACACTGAGCGTATAGTCGGTGAGTTTGCTGATCACCAGGCGCCCTTGCTTGGGTCGATCCAGCGTGATGGCGATATCGGCTTCGCGTTGCGATAGCGAGAATGTGCGTGGGAGCGGGACAAGCTGGATCACAAGATCCGGGTGGTTTGACGCAAAGTGAGCCAACTCACTTGCCAGAAAATAGTTGCCCAATCCATCGGGGACGCCGACGCGAACCGTGCCGCTGATCAGCTCTGACTGGTTGGAAACGGCGGTGCCAGCCCGCAAGAAAGCCGACTCTGCGGCCTCTGCTGCCTGCATCAATTCCCGTCCCGCCGGGGTCAGGTCCGATCCGGTGGTGCGTCGTTCAATCAGTTTGGTGCCAAGTTCCTGCTCAAGCGCGGTCAGTTGGCGGCCCACCGTTGCGTGGTTCAGGCCGAGCTGCCGGGCAGCGGCAAGGATCTGACCTTGGCGGGCAACAGCCAGAAAGATGCGGAAGCGATCCCAATCCATAATGGGTGTGATCCTGTCATGACTTTAATTTTTGCACATCGAATTTGCGGAAATGATAATTGATGTGCATCCCTGTGCATAGCCATAATAGATGCAGGATATTAAGGGGGAAGACCCCCACTTATATTAAGATCGTCCCACTGATCATCAGGTTTATCGGGAGAAACCCAATGGCAACCCAACTTACCCATTACATTAACGGCAAACGCGTTGCCGGTAACTCCGGCCGTTCGGCACCGGTTTTCAATCCGGCAACAGGCGCACAGAGTGCAACGGTTGATCTGGCATCCAAGGCCGAGGTCCGTGCCGCTGTTGAATCCGCGTCCGCCGTTGCCGCCGAATGGGCCGCAACCACGCCGCTGCGCCGCGCACGTATCCTCAACAAGTTCCTCGGTATCCTCGAAGAGCGTTCCGAAGAACTCGCAGCCGCGATTACGGCCGAGCATGGCAAGGTTCTGTCCGATGCGCTGGGCGAAGTCACCCGCGGGATCGAGGTTGTTGAGTTTGCCACCGGCGCGCCGCAGCTGCTGAAAGGTGAGTTCACCGAAAATGTCGGCACCAAGGTTGATAGCCATTCCATCCGTCAGCCGCTTGGTATCGTTGCCGGTATCACACCGTTCAACTTCCCGGCCATGGTGCCGATGTGGATGTTCCCGGTCGCCCTTGCCTGCGGTAACTGCTTTATCCTCAAGCCGTCAGAGCGTGATCCGTCCGCGTCCCTTCTGCTGGCCGAATGGCTGACCGAAGCGGGTCTTCCGGATGGTGTGTTCAACGTTGTTCAGGGTGACAAGGAAGCGGTGGATGCGCTTCTGTTTGATCCGGATGTTTCGGCAATCAGCTTTGTCGGCTCGACCCCGATTGCCAAATACATCTATGAAACCGCAACCGCGCAGGGCAAGCGTTGCCAGGCCCTTGGTGGTGCGAAAAACCACATGATCATCATGCCCGATGCCGACATGGATCAGGCGGTTGATGCCCTGATGGGGGCTGCTTACGGATCGGCTGGCGAGCGTTGCATGGCCATCTCGGTTGCCGTTCCGGTCGGCAAGGAAACCGCCGATACCCTGATCGAAAAACTGGTTCCGCGCATTAATGAACTGCGCGTGGCACCGGGTATTGATCCGGCGGCCGAAATGGGCCCGCTGGTAACCGCAGCCCACCGTGACAAGGTTGTCGGCTATATCAACAAGGGTGTCGAAGAAGGTGCCAAGCTGGTGGTCGACGGCCGCGACATCAAACTTCAGGGCTATGAAGACGGCTACTTCGTCGGTGGTACCCTGTTTGATGACGTCACCCCGGATATGAGCATCTACAAGGAAGAGATCTTTGGCCCGGTTCTGTCGGTTGTACGTACCGATGACTTCGAAACCGCTGCCAACCTTGTTGATGACCACGAATATGGCAATGGCACCGCGATCTTCACCCGCGATGGCGACACCGCCCGTGAATTTGCCGCACGTACCCAGACCGGTATGGTTGGCATCAACGTGCCGATCCCGGTCCCGATGGCCTTCCATTCGTTTGGTGGCTGGAAAGCATCGCTGTTTGGTGACCATCACATGCATGGCCCGGAAGGTGTGCGGTTCTATACCAAGCTTAAAACTATCACCACGCGCTGGCCGACCGGCATTCGCAAGGGTGCTGAGTTCGTCATGCCGACCATGAAATAAGTATTGCGATCATCACAATACCAAAGGGCGCGCAAGTATTGCTTTGCGCGCCCTTTTTGTGTCTGAAGGAATTTGTATTAGCTGCCAAAGGATGCCGGTTTGGCGGGCTTGATGGCCTCCATGATGGTGCCGGGGATGAAAACGCGGAAGGTTGCCCCGCGTCCCGCAGGGCTTTCGGCCCATATCTTGCCCTGACAATGTTCGACAACATGCTTGGCAATCGCAAGGCCAAGGCCAGAGCCGGATGGTTTGGGTTTGTCATCAGCGTATTTGCCGCCGCGCGAAAACTTGTCAAAGATGATTTCAAGCTCGTTCGGGGCAACGCCCTTGCCGTTATCGGTGATCGAAACCAGATAGCCGCCATCCATGGCTTCCCCGCGCACCGATACTTCGGGATGATCGGGGGCGGAAAATTTGGCGGCGTTCGACAGCAGGTTGATGAAGACCTGCGTCAGGCGATCACGGTCAACATGCAACAAAGCCGAATTGCGCGAATATTCCTTGGTTAGAACAACACCCTTGGCATCAAACAGGCCTTTGACCGCATCGATGCTTTCATCAAGCACCGTGCGCGGATCGACTTCGACCGCGCGCCAGTCGGAATGACCGGCTTCAAGGCGCGCAAGGTCGAGATGGTCGTCAATCAGGCGGGTCAGGCGTTCGCTTTCGCGGACAATGATTTCAAGGAAGTGATCGGCCTGTTTCGGGTCCAGGTTCGGGGAGTCGACCAGAATTTCTGAAAACGACCGGATCGAGGTCAGTGGCGTTCTGAATTCATGGCTGACCATGGTCAGGAATTCATCCTTGAGCCGGTCCAGTTCCTTGAGCCGTTCGTTAGCGGCACGCAGTTCGGCGGCGGCTTTTTCAAGTTCGCGTGACTTGGTTTCAAGGCGCTGGGAATATTCGATGACGTGCGAGGTCTCTTCGAGAATCTCGAGCACTTCATCAAGGCTGACCATTTCGCCCTTGGCAACAGAGGACACCATCACCCGGGCCGATGCCGCCCCGATGGAGCCCGCCAGAAGCCGTTCGGTAAAGGCAATCATGTCGGCGTCGGCTTCACCCTTGCCGCGCCAGGATGGATCAATGCTTTGATCAAACTGACGGAACGACTGATAGGCACGATCCCGGCCCAAAAACCGTTCGACCAGTTCATAAAGATCATTGGCCGAGGCCGATGATCGCCAGATCACGGTGTCCTGCCCCTTGCGTGAAAAGGCATCGACAAACAGGGTTGCCTGAATGCGTTCAAGCGCACTTGGCTCGGTAAACAGACTGATCAACACATAGGCCGCTGTATTGAGTGAAATCGACCAGATCAGCGCGTGGGTCAGGGGTGCAAAATCCGTCAACCCAAACAGGCTTTCGGGGCGCAACCACGGATGACCAAACGCGCCATTGAGAATAAGCGACGGATCCATCCAGCCACTATCGGCAAGCGATGGCAGCAACAGGGTATAGCCCCAAACCGCAAAGCCGATGGTCAGTGCCACCTGCGCGCCGGTCCGCGTGCCACCCTTCCAGTAAAGCCCGCCAATCATGATCGGGATGAACTGGGCAATGGCGGCAAAGGAAATCAGCCCGATTTCGGCCAAGGCATCACTGGCCCCGGCGGACCGGTAATAGGCAAAGCCCATAAACACCACGACGACGATGGAGGCTCGCCGAATAAAGATCAGAAGCCCGGTCAGATCATCGCGTTCGGTCAGACGCAGGGGGCGAATACGCAAAAGTGCTGGCACAATCAGGTCGTTACACACCATGGTCGAAAGCGCGATGGTCGCAACAATCACCATGCTGGTGCTGGCCGACAGTCCGCCGACATAGGCGAGCAACGCCAGCATCGATTGGTCTTCAAACAACGGCACGGAAATCACAAAGAAGTCCGGGTCTGACCAGACCGGAAGGGCACCAAGCCCCGCCAGTGCAATTGGCAGAACAAACAGGTTCATCGCCAGAAGATAAAGCGGAAAGGCCCAGCTTGCGGTGGCAAGGTGACGTTCATCGACATTTTCAACAATGATCACCTGAAACTGGCGCGGCAGGCACAGGATGGCTGCCATCGACAGCATCATAAGCGTCAACCAGCGCGAACTGCCCCCTTCGGGCAGCATCAGGAGCTTTGCCGTATCAGCGTTTTCGGCTGATTGGGCAAACAGATCGCCAAGCCCGTCATACATGACAAACGAGACAAAGAAGCCAACGGCCAGAAGGGCAAACAGCTTGACCAGACTTTCAAAGGCGATGGCGGCAACCATGCCTTCGTGATGTTCATCAGCATCAATGAAGCGCGTGCCAAACAGAATGCCAAACAGCGTCAGGCCAACGGCGGCCCAAAAGCCGCTATCGGAAAAGATACTGACCGTTTCGCGGACCGGTTCGACCATGCCGTATTCCCAGCCGGTCAGCACGGTGTAACTGGTGGCAATCGCCTTGAGCTGAAGCGCGATATAGGGCGTGGTGCCGATCACCGCGATCAGGGT
>NZ_DCAO01000036.1:38386-43728 GCF_002311515.1 Thalassospira sp. UBA1131 | reverse complement strand
TCAAGCCCGTTGCGCGCGGCTGTTCCGACCGCGCCATAAAACGTCCAAGACGTGCAATATACCGCGATGGATAAGGTATAGACCGTCGGGTTGCGGACCCAGGAATGGCCATCACGCGCGCGTTTGTCGCCCCACCATGCAATCGCATAAAGCAGACCGACATAAATCAGCGACACAAGGATGACCAGTTCCGAGGATAGCATGGGCTATTTCCTCTCGATCTGGGCGGCACTGCGCAGCGCGCGGGTCAGAACAGCACACAGCGCAATCAGGATGGCCCACCCGGCAAAGAAATAGACAAACAGGATCGGCAGGCCAAGGATCGTGCCATCAAGCGAAAACATCCCCACAATCGGCGGCAGCCAGATGAACAACGCCACCAGCATCAGAACAAGGGCGCGTTCGGTAAGTTTGCGTGGTGGTGTGATGGGGGCCTCCTGCGCCTTGATGGGGAACGCAAACGCGCGTCTCAGTTTTCCGCACGTTCCAGCAGGGCTTTGACCCGGGACACAACATCGCGTGTGGAAAACGGTTTGGTGACAAAGTCATCCACGCCAAGCTCAAGCCCCTTGCGGCGGTCCACTTCGCGGGTTTTGGCAGTCAGCATCATGATGGGCATTTGTCGGGTGTTGGGATCGTTACGCGCTGCGCGCACGACTTCAAACCCGTCGCAAACGGGCATCATGACATCAAGTAAAACCATGTCCGGAATATCGCGCGCAATCATCGAAATCGCCGTACGGCCATCTGTTGCAACACTGACGTCATAGCCTTCCTTTTCCATCAGAAAGCTGAGTGATTCGACAATGGTTTCCTCGTCTTCGGCAATCAAGACCTTTGGTCTCTCATTCAAGGACGTTCTCCCCGATTTTTTGGATTTTTATATTCCCAATCCTAACGACTTACGGGCTGAATGATAATGCTACTTTGGGGTGGTATACATAAGACGTTGCTTGAAAGCTCTCATCGGATCATTTTTTGGCGGTTTTCGGCGTGCCATCGGCCATTTCATAGGCCCGCTGTGCGCAATCATCGCGTGGGCACTGGCGGCATGAAATCCCGACGGGCACCGCAGATTCAGGACGATCAAGCGATAATCGGTCGCCATAAACCACATCATTTGAAAAGGCCGTGTCGCAACCGATCATCACCGAATGAACTGAGCGCGGAACGCCATATCCCCCGGCCCCGGACCGCAAGGCGCGCGCAACAAACAGAAATTCACTGCCATCGGGCAGGCGGACAAATTGTGGAATGACACGTTCGGGCGCGGTATAGGCTTCGTGCACCACCCAGCGCGGGCAGGCCCCACCATAACGCGGCAATTGCAGGCCTGATGCCGAGAACCGTTTGGAAATGTTTCCGGCGATGTCGGTGCGCACCAAGTGAAACGGAATGCCTTCGGCCCCCGGGCGTCGAAGCGTCGTCAGGCGGTGGCAGATCTGTTCCCAACTTGCCGCGTAGCGTTGCTGCAAAAGTTCGATGTCATGGCGCATGCTGCGCGCATCATCCAAAAACAGGTCATAGGGAAACAGCAGTGCGGCAGCAGTGTATGAAATCAATGCCTCGGATGCGCGAACCCGTCCGGCTTTGCTGCCAATCTGGGCGCGATCCAGGATCTCATTGATCGGGTCGGCGGCTTCAAGCCGGCAAATGGTGCGTGCCGCCTGAAAACGCGCCGAGGTGATCGGAAGGGCGCGGGAAATGCGCAGGGTATTGTTCTTGGCATCCCACTGATAGCCGCTTGTCAGGAAGTCCTCGGACGGGCGGCGTTCGATCCGGGTGTTGTGGGTGTCTTCAAGATAATTGATCAGATCGGTCAGATAGAGCCCGCCATCGGGATCAATCACCGGGCGCATCTTGTTGGCGTGGTCTTCAAGGGCAGGGAAGTGGTTGGCATTGTCATACAGCAGATCATCAACTTCCTCGGCCGGGCTGGCGGCCGGGCGGCCGGCTTCGCCACGTTCAAGGAAGTTGAAAATTTCGGTCGCGGATTCGGCAAGGCGCTGGGATTCGCGCACCAGTGTCGCGTTAAAGCGTGCCCGCTGGTCGCGTGACAGATCATCATAGTCATCGAAAATCTCGGCCACTGTCCGGATCGAGGTAATCCGGGTCAGGATCGAATGGCTGGCCTCGGTCAGAAACGGGTCATGGCTGAGCCGTTCGGACAGCGCGTCAATATCATCAAGACCACTGCGGTAGGCCCGATACAGCGACAAGAATGCGGTGATCATGCCCGGTGAAGCCGCAATCATGGCGGGGAATTCGCGGCTTTCGACCGGGGTGGTGCGAAAGACCGGATCAGATGCAACTTCGGCCAGATCCGAAAGCAACCGGCTTTCCTCGGACCCTGACAGGCTATGAGGATGAATTTCCAGTGCCTCGGCAATCCGCATCAACAACCCGCCGCCGATCGAGCGGCGGTTATGTTCGATCAAATTAAGGTAGGACGCCGAGATACCCGCAGCCTTTGCCAGGGCATTCTGGGTCATCCCGATGTCTTTTCGCCGTCCGCGAATGCGGTGTCCGATGGGGGCCTGACGCGCCATACTAAAGTCTTGCCTGTTGACAGAATTTACTAATTTTCACAAAGCTCATCTATATATTTACAAAAAAGTTCTTTTATATCAACTAGGTGTTGATTCATTTTCAGATGATCCTCATTGTTTTGTCAGGTCGATAAAAAAACGAACCAAAAAACAGGCCTCAGATTTCTCTGAAACAGATCCCAAGACATTGGGGAGGAAAACCATGTCGGAGACTAAGCTTATCGGAAATGTATCTCGTCGTACGATCCTGAAGGGATCCGCGGCAACCACGGGTGCAGCCCTCATCGGCGGCACTTTCCCGATGCATTTCATCAAGAACGCGCATGCCCAGACCTTCCGGGGTGATCCGGGCAGTGCTGCCAGCGTCAAACTCGGTTTCAACGTGCCGCAGACCGGTCCGTATGCCGATGAGGGTGCTGACGAATTGCGTGCCTATCAGCTTGCGGTCAAGCACATCAACGGCGAAGGCGACGGCGGTATGCTCAATACCATCAAGCCGCTTGAGCTTAAGGGTAACGGCATCCTCGGCAAGAAAGTCGAGTTCGTGACCGGTGATACCCAGACCAAGTCCGATGCTGCGCGTGCTTCTGCCAAGCGTATGATTGAAAAAGACAATGTGGCGATGGTCACCGGTGGTTCGTCCTCTGGTGTGGCAATTGCCGTGCAGGGTCTTTGCCAGGAAATGGGCGTCATCTTCATGGCGGGTCTGACCCACTCGAACGACACCACCGGTAAAGACAAAAAGCGTTATGGCTTCCGCCACTTCTTCAACGCTTATATGTCCGGTCAGGCGATTGCGCCGGTTCTGCTCGACGAGTATGGCGCAGAACGCCGCGCCTATCACCTGACGGCCGATTACACCTGGGGCTGGACGCAGGAAGAATCGATTAAGGCCGCAACCGAGAATATCGGTTGGGAAACCGTCAACACGGTGCGTACCCCGGTTGGTGCGGGTGACTTCTCCCAGTACATCACCCCGGTTCTGAACTCTGGCGCAGATGTCCTGATCCTGAACCACTATGGTAAGGACATGGTCAACTCCCTGACCCAGGCCGTTCAGTTCGGTCTGCGTGACAAGCAGGTGAATGGCAAGAACTTCGAAATCGTTGTTCCGCTGTATTCCCGCCTGATGGCACAGGGTGCTGGCGAAGCTGCAAAAGGTATCCTTGGGACCACCAACTGGCACTGGTCGCTTCAGGATGCCGGTTCGCAGGCCTTCGTGAAATCGTTCGGTCAGGAATACGGCTTCCCGCCGTCCCAGGCTGCACATACCTGCTACGTCCAGACGCTGCTTTATGCAAACGCCTGCGAAATGGCCGGTACCTTCGCACCTTGGGAAGTCATCAAACAGCTCGAAGGCTTCGAGTTCGATGGCGCGGGCAATGGCCCGACCCTGTACCGTGCAGAAGACCATCAGTGCTTCAAGGATGTTCTGGTCGTGCGTGGTAAAGAAAACCCGCAGTCCAACTTCGACCTTCTTGAAGTCGTCAAGGAAGTGCCGCGGTCACAGGTCGAGTATCCGGCCGACATGTTCGGCGGTGAACTGGGTCCGTATCAAGTCTGATGCACCCAAATTGATGCAAGCAGGGCCGGCCATCTCCCAATGGTCGGCCCGTTTGCCCTCTGGCCTCGGCCTGTACGACTTTTGACTAAGTCCCTTACGAATACGCGGCGGATATCTGATGGACGCTATATTTCTTCAAATCCTGAATGGTCTGGACAAGGGCGGTGCCTACGCACTGATTGCGCTTGGCCTGACCCTGGTGTTCGGCACGCTTGGCGTGGTGAACTTCGCGCATGGTGCCATCTTTATGATGGGCGCATTTTGCGCGGTAACTCTCGAAAAACTTTTGACCCTTTCGGTCAAGGTCAAGGATGAGTCGGTTACCTTCTTTGACGCCTACAAGGAAACGCCCTACCTCGAACTGTGGTTTGGCGATACCGGGACGGCGATCATTGACTGGTCGGTACCGTTATCAATCATTCTGGCAATACCGGTGATGTTGCTCATCGGCATTGTCATGGAACGCTCCCTCATCCGGCATTTCTACAAGCGTCCTCACGCCGAACAGATTCTTGTGACCTTTGGTCTGGCCATCGTGCTTCAGGAACTGGTCAAGGCCGCCTTTGGCGCAAACCCGATCCCGCAGGGCGCACCGGATATCGTTTCCGGATCTGCTGCCGTTGGTGCGATCTTTGGTCTGGGCGAAGCAGTGGTTTATCCGTGGTGGCGTCTGATTTATCTGGCGTTCTCGCTGATCACCATTGGTCTTGTGTTCTCGTTCCTGCATTTCACCACCTACGGGATGGTGGTGCGCGCCGGGATGGCCGACCGCGAAACGGTCGAACTTCTGGGCATCAATATTGAACGTCGCTTTACGATTGTGTTTGGCATCGCGGCCGTGGTCGCGGGTCTGGCAGGCGTGATGTACACGCCGGTTCTGCCCCCGGATTACCATCTGGGCATGGACTTCCTGGTGCTGTCATTTGTCGTGGTTGTTGTGGGTGGCATGGGCTCCTTGCCCGGTGCGGTGGCCGCTGGCTTCCTGCTGGGGATCCTGCAGTCCTTCTCGTCCATGACCGAGGTAAAAGACATCTTCCCGGGCATTGACCAGATCATCATCTACCTTGTTGCCGTCGTCATTCTGCTGACCCGTCCGCGTGGTCTGCTGGGACGCCGGGGCGTGATGGAGAGCTAATAATGTCAAATACAAAAATCGTCTCGCCCAAGAAAGATATGATCTTTATGGCCATCCTGTCGGTCGTGGTTCTGACCATGCCGATCTGGTTGCA
>NZ_DCAO01000036.1:35734-38199 GCF_002311515.1 Thalassospira sp. UBA1131 | reverse complement strand
CTGCTGTCGATGAACGTTATTCCGGCCATGATCTTTGGCACGGTGCTGTCGGGGCTGTTTGCGCTCGCGATCGGCTTTGTGTCCTTGCGTCGTTCGGGGATTTACTTCTCGATCCTGACACTGGCCTTTGCGCAGATGTCCTATAACCTCGCCTATTCGGTTCTGACCCCGATCACCAATGGTGAAACCGGTCTGCAGCTTGAACAGGCGGACCCGCGCGTTCTGGATCGGATGTCGGGCATCGTCGATGACGGATCGCTTCCGACCCCGAACCTGTTCGGGATCGAGGGGATCGGTTATTCCGGCTTCTATATCTGTGCCGCCCTGATGCTGATTTCCTTCTTCATCTACCTGCGCATCTTCCGCTCACCCTTCGGGCTTAAGCTGCGTGCGATCAAGTCGAACCAGAACCGCATGGGTTATACCGGGTTCAGCACCCGTCCATATCTGATGACCGCGTTTGTCATCTCGGGCATGTATGCCGGTCTTGCCGGTTCGCTTCTGGCGGTAACCGATCCGCTGGCCGGGGCCGAGCGCATGCAATGGACCGCATCGGGCGAGGTCGTTCTGATCACGATCCTTGGCGGTGTCGGTACGTTGATTGGTCCGCTTCTGGGCGCTGGTATCATCAAGTATTTCGAGAACATCTTCTCGGCCTTTAACGATACCGTGTTGCTCAATGCGTTTTCCTTCCTGCCCGATTGGCTGGCCCATCCGGTGGCATCCGTGGTCGGCCTGTTTGTCGGCGAAGGTTGGCACCTGACCCTTGGTCTTGTCTTCATGCTGATCGTGATCTTCCTGCCCGGTGGCATCATGGAAGGTATCACGCGCCTGACGCGCCTGGTTACCAAACGTGAGAAAGCCGAGCCGAAGTCCGAAGCCCACGAAACCAAAGAAAAAGAACAAACATCGGCGGGGGAGGTCTGATCCATGTCCGAATACATTCTTGACGTCACCGACGTCGACAAGAACTTTGGCGGTCTGCAGGCGCTTTCCGATATCAACCTTCGGGTCAAGGAAGGCACTGTTCACGCGATCATCGGGCCAAACGGTGCGGGCAAATCGACATTGCTGAACGTGATTGTCGGACGCTTGGCACCAAGCCGCGGTCGTGTGTTGCTTGGCGATCAGGTTCTGACCGGCAAGGAACCGCACGAGATCAACCAGCTTGGTGTCGCGCGTGTTTTCCAGACGCCGGAAATCTTTCCGGAACTGTCGCTTTTGCAAAACGTGATGGTTCCGGCCTTTGCCAAGCGCGAAGGCATTTTCAAGATGAACTTCCTCAGCAGCCTGTTTGCGGAAAAAGAAGTCCGCGAACATGCCGAACACCTTCTTGAAGATGTCGGCTTGCTTCAGCACAAGGATCATCTTGCCGGTTCGATGTCGCGTGGTGACAAACGTCGTCTTGAACTTGCCATGTGCCTTGGCCAACAGCCGAAACTGTTCCTGCTCGATGAGCCGACTGCTGGCATGTCGCGCCATGACACCAACCGCACGATTGATCTGCTCAAACGGATCAAGGAACGCGGCATGACCAAGGTGATCATTGAACACGACATGCATGTTGTCTTCAGTCTTGCCGATCGCATCAGCGTCTTGGCCCAGGGTGCCATCATCTGTGAAGGCACGCCGGAAGAAGTACGTAACGACCCACGGGTCAAGGAAGCCTATCTCGGAGGGGAAACGGTATGAACGCTTTGCCAAAACAGGAACCCGTCCGTAAACAGGGTGGAGATCCGGCGTTTTTCTCGGTCTATGACATCCATGCCTATTACGGCGAGAGCTATATCGTTCAGGGGCTGTCCTTTGACGTCCGCGAGGGCGAAATTCTGGCCCTTCTCGGTCGTAACGGGGCGGGCAAGACATCGACACTTCGCACGCTCGCCCGCATGGGCGACCCGGAACTCAAACACGGTGAAATCTGGCTTGATCACCAGCCGTTGCACGAAATGAAGGCATGGCAGGCCGCCCGTCTGGGTCTGCAACTTGTGCCCGAAGATCGGCGCATCATTCCGGGCATGACGGTTCAGCAGAACCTTGAACTGGCCCAGATTGCCGAGCCGCATGGCTGGTCGATCCAGCGCATCTATGAACTGTTCCCGCGTCTTGGTGAAAGGGCGGAACAGGAAGCCATCACCCTTTCGGGTGGCGAACAACAGATGCTGGCGATCGGGCGTGCACTTGCCCGTGACATCAAGCTTTTGCTGCTGGATGAACCGTATGAAGGCCTGGCGCCGGTCATTGTTCAGGAAATTGAAAAGACCCTGCAAAATGTCAAGAAGCTCGGCATTACGACGATTATTGTCGAGCAGAACGCAATTGCAGCCCTGAAACTGGCCGACCGCGCGATTATCATGGATAGCGGCGAGATCGTCTTTGACGGCACCGCGCAGGCTGTTCTCGATAACGAGGAACTGCGCGACCAGTACCTTGCCATCTAGTGATTAGGGTCAGGACCCATCAAT
>NZ_DCAO01000036.1:21631-35595 GCF_002311515.1 Thalassospira sp. UBA1131 | reverse complement strand
TCAATACAGGGGGGCGTCACCGAAACTTTTTTGTAAGGGGAGTTTCGGGACAGGTAAGGCCGTGCCTTCGGGGCGCGGCCTTTTCCCTTTTTATGGCTTAAAGATCCGGATCGACGGCAAGCCCCTCGAAATCCTTCAGCACATTCAGCACAATCGATGTCTTCACATGCTGGACCGAGTCATGGGGCAACAGCACCTCATTGACGAAATGCGAAAGTGCGGCCAGGTCCTTGGTCGCGACCTTAAGGTGGTAATCCATCTCCCCGGTCAGCGAAAATGCTTCGAGCACTTCGGGCAGATCGGCCAACAGTCTGGCAAACCGTTTGGCATTGTCGCGGTTATGGGTGGCAAGTGTCACCGAAATCACCACCAGCAAACCCATGCCCATCTTTTGCCGGTCAATATCGGCACGGTATCCGCGAATGACCTTGTCGTCTTCAAGGCGCGCACGGCGGCGCGAACATTGTGACGCCGAAAGGCCGATGCGTTCTGACAAATCATTGTTTGTCAGACGGCCATCCTTTTGCAGTTCCGCCAGCAGTTTAAGGTCCAGTCTGTCCAGTTGCATGTTTCACGCGCCAAATGATTATTTAATGCATGATGCATGCAAAGAAACCCGAAAAGCAAGCGTAAATGCACGCACGTTGCACGCGGTTTGGCGCACGATTGGGACATAACAAGAATTCGAATAATTCCAATCATTCGAATGTTCCAATCAAAGGAGACTTCCGATGGGTCCGTTCCCGCATGATGCCCCGCGCGCAACCATTAGCGATGAAAACCCGGCCGGAACCGACGGGTTCGAGTTCGTCGAATTCGCCCATGAAGACGCCGACAAACTGGAAACCCTGTTTACCCGCATGGGATACAGCCCGGTTGCCAAGCACAAAACCAAAAACATCACCGTCTGGCGTCAGGGCGATATCAACTACATCCTCAATGCCGAGCCATCATCGCACGGCATGAAATTCGTTGAGAAACATGGTCCCTGTGCACCGTCCATGGCATGGCGCGTTGTGGATGCCAAGCATGCCTTTGATCATGCGGTATCCAAGGGGGCAGAGCCCTACACCGGGGATGACAAGACGCTTGATGTGCCCGCCATCGTCGGCATTGGCGGGTCGTTGCTGTATTTCGTTGATAAATATGGTGAAACCGGTTCGGCCTATGACGCGGAATTTGACTGGCTGGGCGAACGCGATCCGAAGCCCGAAGGGGTTGGTTTCTATTACCTCGATCACCTGACCCATAACGTCTATCGCGGCAATATGGATAAATGGTGGGACTTCTATCGCGACCTGTTTGGTTTCAAGCAAATCCACTTCTTTGACATTGCCGGTAAAATCACCGGTCTGGTCAGCCGCGCGATCACATCCCCCTGTGGCAAAATCCGCATTCCGCTTAATGAATCGACCGATGACAAAAGCCAGATCGAAGAATACCTGCGCAAATACAAGGGCGAAGGCATTCAGCATATCGCGGTCGGCACCGATGGCATCTATGACGCCACCGACAAGCTTGCCGCCAATGACCTGAAATTCATGCCCGGCCCGCCGGAAACCTATTACGAGAAATCGCATGAACGCGTGCACGGTCATGACGAGCCGATTGAACGCATGAAAACCCACGGCATCCTGATCGATGGCGAAGGTGTGGTTGATGGCGGTACGACCAAGATTTTGCTGCAAATCTTCTCGAAAACCGTGATCGGCCCGATCTTCTTTGAGTTTATTCAGCGCAAAGGCGACGAGGGCTTTGGCGAGGGCAATTTCCGCGCCCTGTTTGAAAGCATCGAAGAAGACCAGATCCGCCGTGGCGTGTTGAAGGTTGATGCCGCCGAATAAGCGCGATTGAGGTCAGAAACACAAAAGCCCCGGAACAGGTTCTGCCTGTTCCGGGGCTTCGTTTTTAACCGTGGGACCAATCAATAGGCACCAAATCCCAGCAGATGCGGCAACCACAAAACCAGCCCCGGGATTGCGATCATCAGGATCACCCGCACAAAGTCAGCCACCAGAAATGGCAGGATACCGCGCGCAAGCGTCGTGATCTTCATGTCCGGTGAAACGCCCTGAATGATAAACAGGTTCATGCCAATCGGCGGGGTGATCAGGCCGATTTCGACAACCGATACCAGAACAACACCAAACCAGATCGGGTCATAGCCGACACCGGTAATCACCCCATAGGCTGGAACCACGGTCAGAAGAATCATGGACAGGCTATCCATGAAGCAGCCCAGTACGACATAAAACACCAGAAGGGCGATCAAAACGACAAGTGGCGAATAGCCCTGTGTGGTGATCCAGTCGACAAGGGTCTGGGTCAGTCCGCTGGTTTCAATGAAGAAATTGAAAAGTGCCGCCCCCACCAGAATAAGGAAAATCATCCCGGTCATGCCGGCCGTTTCGCGAATGCCGGTGCGCAAAACAGTCCAGGTCAGGCGCTTGCGCATAAAGGCAAACAGCAAAGCCGCCCCGGCGCCAACGGCCGCGGCCTCGGTCGGGGAAAACAGGCCGGCATAAATGCCGCCAATCACCAAGGCGATCAAAAGGACCGCATCCCACATTTGCAGCAATGCGCCCCAGCGTTGCGACCAGGGCACATAGGTACTGACCGGCGCAAGCGATGGATCGCGCATCACCTGAATACGGATCGATGCGATATAAAGAACCGTCGCCAACAGACCCGGGATCATCGCACCGGCAAACAGGGCGCCAATCGATTGTTCGGTCATCAGCGCGTAAATCACCAGCAGGATCGATGGCGGAATGAGAACGCCCAGTGTGCCACCGGCGGCAATCGATGCCCCGGCAAGACTTTTGGCATAGCCACGTTGACGCATTTCAGGAAGTGCCACCCGCCCCATGGTGGCACAGGTCGCAAGCGACGATCCGCAAATCGCCCCAAACACCGCACTCGCCCCGATGCTTGATGCGGCAAGTCCGCCCGGACGATGTCCGGAAAAGGCCGTGATCCCGCGAAACAGGTTACTTGAAAGGCCGGAGTGCGATGCGAACACGCCCATGAAAATGAACAGCGGCACCACCGAAAGGCCATAGGGGAAGATCGCCTCAAACGGCAGGCTTGCCATGACATAGCTTGCTGACATCCAGTCGGTCAAAAGCAGCGTTCCGATGATGCCAACAACCGCCATCGCGACAGCAACCGGTACGCGCAACAGGGCCAGTGCAAGTGCTGCAACAAACCCGATCAATCCCGCCCATTCCGTCGCCATCAGTTATTCTCGTTCGTTAAAAGCATTTTCAGAAAATGGACAAGACAGACCACTGTCGATATCGCCATGCCGCTGAGAAGGAAGCCCCAGAACAGGATCATCGGAATCTCAAGGTTCTGCGACACATCGCCATAGCTCCATTGTTCCATCGCGCGTCCCCATGACAGGTAAAACAGGAACGCCATCAGCCCGGCACACAGAAGCGGGATCAGGGTGTCGATAATACGAAACAGGAAGCGAAGATGGTTCTTGCCGACCAGGTCGACCGTGACATGGGCATGGGCGCTAAACGCATAGGGGATCGCCCAGGATGCCGCCGCCATGACACAAAACTGGGTCAGGTCAACCGCGCCCACCATCGATTGGCCGCCAATGCGGCGCCAGATGATATCGACAACCACAATGGCAATCGCACCGATCAGGGCGGCCATACCGACAAAAGCCAGAATGTCGGTCAGTTTGTTCATAAAGCGGTCAGTGCGGTGAACCGCGGCATAAAGCCGCGATCCACCGAAGTTTTCAGTCGGCTGGGTCATTTGTCGCCAGCGTGATATTTGGCATCAAATTCCGCGATAAGTTCCTGCGCGCGCTGATAGATCGCCTCAGGATCTGAAACGCCCTTTCCCTTCAGGCTGGCAAGGTATTCCTTGATCATCGGCTGGGATGCTTCCTGCCATTCCGCACGGGTGGCGTCATCAATCGTGATGATTTCATTGCCGTGTTTTTCCGCATCGGCCTTGCCAACTGCTTCCCATTTGTCCCACCAGTCGCCGAATTTCCCGACAAGGACATCGCCGGAAATTTCGTCAATTGCGGCCCGCACTTCGTCGGGCAGGTTGTCATATTTTTTCTGATTCATGACGAAATAGAAGCCGGCGGTGTAGGCCGCAGCATCGGTGTGATATTTCAAAAGTTCATTGGCCTTGACCGCATTGACCAGATCCCAGGTGGCAACCAGACCTTCGATATTGCCTTTTTCAAGGTTTTCGTAGATGGCCGAAGGCGGCAGGCCGACTGGGGATGCCCCAAAGGATTCCAGCATTGCCGAAATCGCCGGGCTTGGCGTGCGAAGACGCAGGCCCTTAAGATCCTCAAGCGATCTGACCGGTGTATCAAGGGTGTGGATCAGGCCACCCGGATGGGTAAACAGGCCAAGGACCTTGAAGTCCTGATAGTCACTGCCAAGAAGGCCTTCCTTGTAGAGCTGCCACAGGGTTTCCGACCCGGAATCGGCATATTTCACCAAAAACGGCAGTTCAATCACCGAGGCAGCCGGGTAACGGTCACGCGGAATGCCATTAAGGCCCACGGCCATATCCATAACGCCCGCGCGCACCTGATCGGCCTGACGGTCGATTTTGCCAAAGGCCGACGTGGCGTCATAGATCTCGACTTCGACTTTGCCGCCGGTTTTTTCCGACAGTTGCTGTCCCCAGCTTTCAAGGAAGTCTTTCTGGAAGCCGTGGCTTGGCGGCAGATAGTGACTGACTTTAAGGGTGATGTCGGCCGCATGCGCGATACCGGCACCGGCCAGAATGGTTGCGCCGGTCATAAGACCAAGCAGCGTTTTACGAAGATTAGGATGTTTCACGGATGTCTCCCTATTTTTTTAAGTCGTTCATTTGGTCTTGCGTCTGACCAGCTTCGGGCCAAGCGATTGCTGTGCAGTTGCCATCAGCCTGTGCATGTCCGGGATGGCAGTCTGGGATCGCGCCTGGAATGCTGTTTTTTCTTTGAATTGGAATTATGATATATATAATCAATTACGCAATATGAAATTTATGCAGGTAAATTTTGACCAAAGCCTCGCCCAAAAATATCCCGGATCGCGAAACCGAACATGACATCGCCGACGTGGTTGATGCCGCTGACAAGCGCAAAGGCATCCAATCGGTGGAGGTCAGTGGCGTCATTATTGCCGCCTTGTGCGATTTCAAATTCCCGGTGCCGCTAAAGGACCTTGCAGACGCGGTTTCTATGCCGGCGGCCAAGGTGCATCGCTATCTTGCCAGTCTGGTGCGCATCGGCCTTGCCTGGCAGGATGACCAGACGGGGCTGTATGGTCTTGGCCCGATGGCGTTGCGCATGGGTGTTTCGGCGATTGAACGCAATGATGTGGTGATGCGCGCCGGTCGGTTGTTGCGCAATCTGGCGATTGAGTTGCGATCTTCCGGGCATCTGGCGATCTGGGGGGAACGCGGTCCGGTCCTGATCCGCACCGAACATGGCGGCCCGCCGATCATATCGACCATGGGGCTTGGCACCGTCATGCCGCTTTTGCGCTCTGCGACCGGGCAGGCCTTTTTGGCCAGTATGCCGCGTAGCGCGATCGAACATGTCATTTCGGCCGAACAGGATATCCTGCATTGGGATGATGCCACGGTGGACCGGCTGATTGCCGACACCAAACAACGCGGGGCTGCTGTGATCGAAGGCGATATCGTGCCCGGTTTATCGGCGATCAGTGCGCCGGTTTATAATCTCGACGGGGCGGTGGCCTGTTGCGTCACGCTGATGAACCCCAATGCCAATTACTTTCAGCCGGGCCAACCCGCGTTCGATGTGTTTACCCGTGCCATTGCCGATTTCACGCAAAGTTGGGGTGGCACGCCACGTGCGGAATCTGATCAGGCATAGTGTGCCGGGGTCACAGGTCGTTAAACCGTTTCAGGAGGTCTGAAAGACGTTTGAATTCATCTTCGCCCAGAAAGTCGCGCACTTTCCGGTCATAGGCGACACCCGCCTCACACAGTGACGTGAAGGCCGATTTTCCCTGCGTTGTCAGGTCAAGGCGATGCACGCGGCGATCATTTTCATCCTGATACCGTTTCAACCAACGCCGTTTCTCGATGGAAAAGACAGCCCGCGAAACCTTGGTTTTGTGCAGTCCGGTATGGGTCACGATTTCGGTCGCGGTTAAGGCACCATACTGGCCGAGTGTCGCCAGAACCCGCCATTCGGACCGCGTCATCCGGTATCGGTCGCGATAGATATCGCGAAAGCCAAGGCTGAGCTTTTCACTGGCGTGATGCATCAGAAACGGCAGGAAACTGTGAAGATCGAATTCGGATTTCATTGGCTTCAAAAGGCTGTTTGATAGTTACAAAAATTACAGTTACGAATGTAACTATATCAAAGATTGGGAGGAAAAAGGCAATGACGGATCATAATGAGCCGACCAAAAATGCCGAAAAAGGCGATGCCAACGACCTGCGTTACATGCCCGGTTTCGGCAATGATTTTGAAACCGAAAGTCTTCCGGGTGCGTTGCCCCAGGGGCAAAACAGCCCGCAAAAATGCGCCTATGGCCTTTATGCCGAACAGCTTTCAGGATCGCCTTTCACCGCGCCACGCGGCACAAACGAACGGTCCTGGCTGTATCGCATTCGCCCCAGTGTCAAACATAACGGGCGCTTTGCGGCCCTTGATCGACCGTTCTGGAAAACAGCGCCTTGTTTGAATGATCACAGCCTTGCGCTGGGTCAGTTGCGCTGGGATCCGGTGCCGATGCCAAAGGATGCGGTTGATTTCATTTCGGGCATGCGCACCGTCACGACCGCGGGCGATGCCATGACCCAGACCGGCATGGCAAGCCATGTCTATGTCTGTAATACCGACATGGTCGACGACTATTTCTTCAATGCCGATGGTGAACTTCTGATCGTGCCCGAAAGTGGCACGCTTCGCATCTTCACCGAACTTGGCATGATGGATGTCGCCCCGCTTGAAATAGCACTTATTCCGCGCGGCATGCTGTTTAAGGTCAGCATCCTTGAGGCCGGAATTGATGGCGGCGCACGCGGCTATGTCTGTGAAAACTATGGTGCCAAATTCACCTTGCCCGAACGCGGGCCGATCGGGGCCAACTGCCTTGCCAATCCGCGTGATTTCAAAACACCCGTTGCCGCCTATGAGGACAAGGAAACCCCGTGTCGGGTGTTGGTCAAATGGTGCGGGCAGTTCCATGTCACCGAAATCGGCCATTCGCCGCTGGATGTCGTCGCATGGCACGGCAACTACACACCGTTAAAATATGATCTTCGGACCTTCTCGCCGGTGGGCGCGATCCTGTTTGATCATCCCGATCCATCGATCTTTACCGTCCTGACCGCGCCGACGGACGAGGCCGGCACCGCCAATGTGGATTTCGTGATCTTCCCGCCGCGCTGGATGGTGGCTGAAAACACCTTCCGCCCGCCTTGGTATCACCGCAACATTATGTCGGAATTCATGGGGCTGATTTGCGGCCAGTATGACGCCAAGGAAGAGGGCTTTGTCCCCGGCGGCATGAGCCTGCATAACATGATGCTGGCGCATGGGCCGGATGCCTATGGGTTTGACAAGGCATCGAACGCCGAACTCGGGCCGCAAAAACTTGATGGCACCATGGCCTTCATGTTCGAGACCCGCTATCCGCAGCAACTGACGAAATTCGCCGCCGAACTGGAGACGCTTCAGGACGATTATCTTGATTGCTGGTCGGGGCTGGAACGCAAGTTCGATGGCACACCAGAAGGTCGCCCGTAACCGCGCCCCCAAAAAGCAATCACTCAGGACTTAACGAAAAGAATGCCGGAGGCACAAAACCAATGAAACTCGCCACCCTTAAAAATGGTACCCGCGACGGCCAGCTTGTGCTGGTTTCCAAGGATCTGTCGGAATATGTCGATGCCAGCGCGATTGCGCCAACCCTTCAGGCAGCGCTTGATAACTGGGCCGAAATTGCCCCGCGCCTCAAGGATCTGGCAGGCGATGTCGAAGCCGGATCAGGTCCGGCCAAACGCGTTGCATTTGATCAGACCAAGGCACATTCACCCTTGCCGCGCGCGTTCCAGTGGGCCGATGGATCGGCCTATGTCAATCACGTTGAGCTGGTCCGAAAGGCCCGCGGTGCTGAAATGCCGCAAAGCTTCTGGACCGATCCGCTGATGTATCAGGGCGGGTCTGACAGCTTCCTTGGGCCGCGTGATGATATCCTGATGGGCGATACCGCCTGGGGCATCGACATGGAAGGCGAAATTGCCGTCATCACCGATGATGTCCCGATGGGTGCAACCCTTGATCAGGCGCGCGATGCCATCCGCTTGATCATGCTGGTCAATGATGTGTCGCTGCGTGGCCTTATTCCCGGCGAGCTGGCCAAGGGATTTGGTTTCTTCCAGTCCAAACCATCTTCGGCCTTCTCCCCGGTTGCAGTAACACCCGATGAACTGGGTGATGCCTGGGATGGTGGCAAGCTTCATTTGCCGCTTTGTGTGGACCTCAATGGCAAGCCGTTCGGGCGCGCCAATGCCGGGATCGACATGACCTTTGATTTTGCCCAGCTTGTCGCCCACGCGGCCCGCACCCGTCCGCTCTGTGCCGGGTCGATCATCGGGTCGGGCACGGTATCGAACAAGCTGGATGGTGGGCCGGGCAAACCGGTTGCCGCGGGCGGTGCGGGCTATTCCTGCATTGCTGAAATCCGCATGATCGAAACCATCGAAAATGGTTCGGCGGCAACGCCATTCCTGCAATTTGGCGACAGCGTCAAAATCGAAATGCTTGATGCCAAAGGCCAGTCGATCTTTGGCGCGATTGAACAAACTGTGCGCCAATACAAACCATAAGGCCCCCCACTATGAGCGAGATCATGAGCGAGATCGTTTTGTATGACTATTGGCGATCCTCGGCGAGCTATCGCGTACGGATTGCGCTGGGGTTGCTCAACCTTCCTTACCGGACGGTGCCGGTTGATCTGCTGGCTGGCAGCCACAAATTCGGTGAGCATCTGGCGCGCAATCCGCAAGGCCTCGTCCCCGCCCTTGAAATCGACGGGGTCATGATGACCCAGTCGGTGTCGATCATTGAATATCTTGATGAAACCCGGCCGGGGCAGGGGCTTTTGCCGACCGAAACGCTGGCGCGTCAACGGGTGCGGGCTCTGTCTCATGCGATTGCCATGGATACCCATCCGGTCTGTAATCTGGGGGTGGTGCGCCACGTGATGGATATCGCCGAGGCGCATGGTGATGACGCCGACGCCGCACGACAGGAATGGATGACGAAATATATCGGATCGGGCCTTGCCGGGTTTGAAGCCATGCTGGCCGGTGACAGGGACGGTAACCATGGCGATTTCTGCCACGGTGACCGCCCGTCCATGGCCGATATCTGCCTGATCCCACAGCTTTATAACGCGCGCCGCTGGAATGTGAGCTTTGCTCACCTTCCGCGAATTTGCGCGATAGAACAACGCTGTAACGCGATTGCAGCCTTCGCCAACGCCCACCCGGATCAGTGCCCGCGCTAGGCCAAGTGAACGACGACTTTAAACCCCAATCGCCTTGCCGTCACTGCGCGGATCATGCGCGCCATCGACAAAGCCGTCTTCGTCAATGCGAATGATCCCCGCCTGACCGGCCAGCGCACTTTGCGGTTCAATCGCGCGCAGGACATGACCGCGTGCGGCCAGTTCGTCAAACACGTCGTCCCCGGCATCGACTTCCAGTTTCAGGCTGTCATTGGTGTCTGAAAACGTCTTGCCAAGCAGGAAGCGTGGTTTGGCGAGTGCGTCTAGCGGCGACAGGCCGAAATCAAGCATCCGGGTGAGCAGCATGGCAAGGGTTTGTGGCTGCCCATCGGCCCCTTGCGTCCCATAAAGCAAATGCGGCTTGCCGCCCTTAAGCGCCATACCGGGATTAAGCGTATAGAACGGAAGCTTGCCCGGTGCGAAAGCATTCGGGTGGGTCGGATCGGTGCTGAATGCCGCCCCGCGGTTTTGCCAGACAATGCCGGTATCGCCCGCGACAACCCCGCTGCCCCAGTCGAAATAGGTGCTTTGCAACACACTGGCGCAATTGCCATTGGCATCCTTGGCGGCCAGAAACACCGTATCGCCATGGCGGAATGGGTGCGGCCAATCAAGCGCCTTGGTGGGCGAGATGTCCGTGGCGTCTGCGGCCAGACCGGCTTGATCCAGAAGGGCGGCAAAATCGGTGCTGGTAAAAGCGGGATCGGCGATCTGATCGCGCTTCAGGAATGCGCGTTTGATGGCCTCTACCACCAGATGGTAGTGATCCGCCGTTCCCTCGGCCCAGTCCTTTTGACCCAGTTCACGCAACACCCCCATGGTCATGAGCGTCGCCAATCCTTGCGTGGGCGCGGGCGGGGCAAACAGGGTGACGTCACCATAATCAAGCGACACCGCATCCACCGTGCGGGTCCGGGTTTTCGCAAGGTCCGCCTTGGTGATCGGGGATCCGACGGCTGACAGGCCTTTGACGATCTGATCGGCAAGCCCGCCTTCATAGAAATCGCGCGCGCCAAACTCGGCAATGCGTTTCAGGCTTTGTGCCAGGTGCGGCTGATGAAATGTCTCGCCGACATGCGGCATTCGCGCATTCGGGGTGAAGACATCCATAAAGCCCGGCCAGTTGGCGATTTCCTCTTTACGGAAATCAAGCCAGAAACATTGCGACGGACTGATCGCAAAGCCATTTTCCGCAAGCGCAATCGCAGGCGTGATCAGCTCTGAGAGGCTTTTGGTCCCGCCCCAGTTCTTTGCCGAATGATCAAGCGCATGTTGCCATGAATCCACCGTGCACGCCGTGGTCAGGGTCGAGCCCGGACCGCGCAGCGGAATGGGCGTGCCGGGCGTGATTGTGTCGCCGCCTTTTTCGGCGGCCTGACCAATACCCAGGAAAGACTGCACCTTGCCCGTATTGTCTGAAACCATCCAGACCGCATCACCGCCAATGCCGCAGAAATGCGGGTATGTTACCGCCAACACTGCCGCGGTGGCGACGACGGCCTCAATCGCGGTGCCACCATCGCGCAAGACTTGCGCACCGGCTTCGCTTGCCGCCGTGCTGGGGCTTGTGACCATGGCGCGATGTTCGGGGGCAGTTTGATGGTCGGTCATGGGCTTGGTTCTTTCAGCCAAAAGGATTGATTTCAAACAGGTTAGCGTTATGCGTGCATCGGTTGTGGCGAAATTGCATGCAATCCTTTATACAGACGCAGGCAATAAAGTGATCGAAACAAGAAACTTGGCGGATCGGGATGAAAGCAGCGGACAAGGCAAAGCATCGCACAGACATGATCAGTTCGGCATTGCGTTCGGCAATCCTCGAACGTGTTCTGATGCCTGGCATGAAGCTGCCCGAAGATTCCCTTGGCGAACGGTTCGGTGTTAGCCGCACGCTTATTCGCCAGTCGCTTGAACGGCTTGCCGCCGAAGGGCTGGTCGAACTTCGCCGTAACAAGGGGGCTGCGGTTGCCAAGCCCAGCCTTGAAGAGGCCCGCGACCTTTTCGAGCTCCGCACCCAGATCGAAGACCTTGTCATCAGCCGGGTGATCAAGAATATGAGCCCGAAAATTCTCGGCGAACTTGAAGCCCATCTTGCCAAGGAAGTCGAAGCCGAAAACGCGTCCGAGCCGATTTCGATCCGTCTTGCCACCGAATTCCACATCCTGCTGGCCCGCCTTGCCGGAAGCCCGGTCTTGCTGCGCTATGTCGAGGAAATCGGATATCGTTGCGGCCTGACATTGTCGCTTTATGCCCGCCCGCATTCGACCGATTGCGGCATTCAGGAACACCGCCAGATTATCGAGGCGCTGGCCAAGGGCGACGAAGATGCGGCGCGAAAACTGATGCGCCATCATCTGACGGCGGTTGCCGACCGCGCCCTGTTCACGACCAAGGAAAGCGGGCCGCTTTTGTATCTTGATGCGCTGGAACCTTATGCCAAAAAGGTGCGCGACGGCACCAGCTAAACCCGCGCGCACCATCGCCATATCAGAAGCCGCACGCGGGACTTCGCGCGTGGCGTGTTGATCGCAGATGGCTGGTGCGGGCTGCATCATTCGGGTTCCCGTCTGGCTCAGGCCTTGATGCCCTTGCGGATCAGGATGCGTTCCGCACTTTCATTCCAGACATCCATTTTGATGATCTTGCCGTTTTCAATCACGAAACGGTCGACATAACGGTTGCCTTCAAACGGGGTGCCGTCCGGCCATTCGCCGTAAAGCCAGCCGGTGCTGTAGACAACAGTCTGGCCATTGGTATGAGCGACATCAAACTGACCGAACTTCTTTTTCACCCATTTATAACGCGCGGCGTTAAACGCCGTTGTGCCCGACGGATGATCGTATTTCTGACCGTCGGTAAAGGTGATGACAACATCATCGGACATGAATGTCGCGGCCAGTTCCGGGTCGGGCTTCATGGATGCATCCAGAAAATCACGCACCGTCTGCGCCTCTGGCGGCAGGGTATCAAGCACATTTTCCACGGTTTGGTCACTCATTTCGAAGGCCTCTGTTTTCGGGAATTGATCTGACATCAGCATAAACGCTGTGCAGAAATTTTGCATGCACTAATTTTATGCAAAAATTGCATGCAATCTGCGTATACATGAGGCAATTCTGTTTTCTGTACGGATCGAAAAACGCCTAAGTCTCTGATTTTGAATGATTGTGATTCTTGGCATGTCGCTTGCTGCAATGCGGTGACGATTTGGTGCGCATGCCCAATTTGCGACGCCGGACGACGCAGACACATAATCAGGGAGTCTCACATGCCTATTTCTTCGCCTTTCCGGAAAATAACGCGGCGTGCCGCCCTTCTCGGGGCCGCTGCTGCGCTGATGTTTGCCACCACCTTGCCTGCCCATGATGCCCGTGCAGAAGACACTGTGAAGCTTGGCCTTGTTGCCGCACTCAGCGGACAGTCGGCCAAATCGGGCGAAGCCATTACGCGTGGCATTACCCTTGCGATTGACAAGATCAATGCCGAGGGCGGCGTTCTTGGCAAGCCGCTTGAACTTGTTTCGCGTGATGATGAAAGCAACCCGGGCAAGGGTCTGGTCGCGGCCCGTGAACTGGCCCAGCGCGAAGGCGTTGCGGCGATCATTGGCGGCCTTGATACGCCGGTATCCTTTGCCATCGTGCCCTATGTGAACCAGCAGAAAATCCCGTTCATCGGCCCGTGGGCTGCCGGAACCGGGATCACCAAAAACGGTGCCGAGGAAAACTATGTCTTCCGCGTTTCGGCGGTTGATGAATATGTCGACGAAGCCATCACGGAATATCTGATTGCCAATTATGGTGCCAAGAAACCGGGCATGATCCTGATCAACAACCCGTGGGGGGAGTCCAATGAAAAGGGCTTGCTCAAGGCGCTTGAAAAGCGTGGCATGGAACATGCCGGGATCGAAAAGTTTGAATCAAACGATGTCGATGTTGTCCCGCAGCTGACCCGTCTTAAGGAAAACGGCGCGGATTCCCTGTTCGTCGTTGCCAACGTTGCCCCGACCGCACAGGTGATCAAGTCGCTTGATCGCATGGGCTGGGATGTTCCGATTTCATCGCATTGGGGTCCGGCCGGTGGCCGCTTCACCGAACTGGCGGGCAAGTCGGGCGAGAAGGTCCACTTCATCCAGACCTATCTGTTTACCGATCCGGCAAATCCGATGTTCGTCAAACTTCAGGAAAAGTTCCCGGAGATCGAAACCCTTGCCGACGTGACCCCGGCGACCGGCATTGCCAATGCCTATGACGCGACCCTTCTGATTGCAGCTGCGATTGAAAAGGCCGGCTCGACCGAAGGTCCGGCCATCCGCGAAGCGATGTACGAAATCAGCGGTGTCGAAGGCATGATCAAAACCTATGACAAGCCGTTCACCCCGGACGATCAGGATGCGCTTGGTCCGGAAGACTACACCTTCGCGCATTTCGTCGAAGG
>NZ_DCAO01000036.1:1975-21423 GCF_002311515.1 Thalassospira sp. UBA1131 | reverse complement strand
TTCCAGATCACCTATTCGGTGTCCTCCAAGGTCAATTTCGCGCAAGGATCGATGGTGATGCTGGGCGCTGTTCTGGGCTTTGTGTTCTGCGAACGATACGGTTTTCCGGTCATTGTCGGTTATCCGCTGGCCATTTTGTGCTGCGGGCTTGCCGGTATCATGGTCGAATTTTTCCTTGTCCGTCCGTTTGCCATTCGCAATTCGGAAGCCTGGCTGATGGCGACTGTCGCGGGCGGCATTCTGCTTGATAACGCCGTGCTATTCACCTTTGGCAACGAACCGCGCACCCTGCCATCGGCCCTTGTCGGTGAAAGCTGGAACGTATTTGGCACCGGCGTTTACCCGCAACAAATCCTGATCCCGATTGCTGCCATTGGTGTGGCACTCGCACTGCATGCCCTGTTCCGCCATACCCGTCAGGGCCGCGCCCTTTTGGCGGTGGTGCAGAACCTTCAGGCGGCCAAGCTGATGGGGATCAACACCACCCTGATGGTGACCGGATCCTTTGCCATTTCATCGATGCTGGCCGGGTGTGCCGGGCTTCTGATTGCTCCGCTGTTTTCGGTGCATTCGGATATGGGCACGCTTTTTGGTCTCAAGGCCTTTGCGGTTGCCATTCTGGGCGGCATGACATCGGCCTATAGCGTCATGTTGGCTGGCTTTATCTATGGCCTGGTTGAGGCCGGTGTGACCACCTACCTCGGATCGTCCTACACCTTCATCGTCGTCTTCGCGCTTGTGATCGCGGTTCTGACCGTCAAACCAAGCGGCCTGTTTGGCCGTGCTGCGATCAAGAAGGTCTGATGATGAAACGCGATATTAAATTCAAAAACCCGATGCCCAAACTCAATAAATCCATCGCCCTTGATGCCACCATTCTGGCCGCCATCATCGCCGGTTTGATCGGTGTGACGATCACGGGCGGCTATACCCAGTTCGTCATCGGCCTTGTCGCCATCACCACCGTTTTGTGTGTCGGGCTGAATGTTTTGTATGGCCTGACCGGGCTGGTGTCGCTGGGGCAGGTCGGGTTCTTTGCCATCGGGGCCTATGCCAGTGCCATCCTGACGCTGGCCGGGCTTAATTTCTGGATGGCGCTGATTGCATCGACCGTGATTGCCGGGTTGGCGGGCTGTGTCCTGGCACTTTCGGCTGTGCGGATGGCGGGGCCGTTTCTTGCCATGGTGACGATTGCCTTTGCCTTTATCGTCGAACATGGCGCGATTGAATGGCGGGCACTGACCGGCGGGCAAAACGGCCTGATGGGTTTCCCGATGCCCGACCTGTTTGGCTATATGTTTAGCGAACGTGACCTTGTGATGCTGTGTGTCGTTCTGGCCGGGGTCGCGCTTTTTGCGTTTCGTCGTCTGGCAACAAGTGGCTGGGGCATGGCGATGACCAGCATGCGTGATGCCGAAATTGCCGCAAGTTCGCTGGGTTATAACGCCTTTGCCGTCAAGGCGACCGGCTTTGCGATTGCGGCGGCCATGGCGGGGCTCGCCGGTGCACTTTTTGCGCCGCTTATGATGTTTATCGCACCGTCAAACTTCCCGCTTAGCCAGTCGATCCTCTATCTGTTTGCCGTCATTCTGGGCGGGGCGGGTACGGTTCTGGGGCCGCTGGTCGGTGCATCGGTTTCGGTGTTGTTGCCCGAACTGCTGGCCGACTTTGCCGAATACCGCCTGCTGATTTTTGGCGGACTTTTGATTGTCGTGTTGCTGATTGCCCCGCGCGGGATTGTTGGCGTGATCGAACGCTTCATCCCGCTGACCAAGCGCGGTGTCACCGCCACCCCGGCGCACGAGATTGAGGCAGGCCTTAAGGATTACGCCAAATCAGACGGTCTGGTGGTTGAAAATCTGTCCATCGCCTTTGGCGGGGTGAAGGCGGTCAATGCCGTTTCCTTTACCGCCAAGCCGGGCGATGTCACATCCATCATTGGTCCGAACGGGGCAGGTAAAACCACACTTTTGAATATCATCAGCGGATTTTACAAACCGACCGAAGGTGTTGTTCGCATCGGGGATCAGGATATCGCAGGCAAGCCAACCGATTTTGCCGCGCGCAATGGCATTGCGCGCACCTACCAGGCGACCCGTCTGTTTGAAAACATGTCGGTGATCGACAACGTCATTGCCGGTCTTCCGGTCGGTCGCTTTGGCAAGCCGTTCAGTGCGATTGCATCGGATGCCAACCGCAACCATGCCGCCGGACTTTTGGCCTTTTGTGGCTATCATGGCGATATCGATGCCCGTGCCGGTGACCTGCCGCATGTGGATCGCAGGCTGGTTGAAATTGCCCGGTCGCTCGCGACCAAACCCGGTGTGTTGTTGCTCGATGAACCGGCTGCTGGCCTGATGCATGCCGATAAGGTGTCACTGGCCAAATTGCTGCGCCAACTGGCCGATGCCGGAATTACGGTGGTGCTGGTTGAACATGACATGGAAATGGTCATGGGCATTTCTGATCATATTTTGGCCGTGGATGCCGGAACCCCGATCATCTTTGACACCCCGCAGGCCGTGCAAAACGACCCGCAGGTCATCGCGGCCTACCTTGGTGACGGCGAAATGAAGGCCCGCCCGCGCCCGATCCCGTTCGAGGCCGGGTACTCTCCGGTGATTGAAACCCTGCGCCTGACGGCTGGCTATGGCGCCGCACCGGTTCTGCATTCCATTGATCTTAAGGTCCGGCAGGGTGAAATGGTTGCACTTCTGGGGGCAAACGGTGCGGGCAAGTCGACCTTCCTGACCGCACTGGCCGGGTTGCTCCGCCCGGTGGATGGCAAGATCGTTCTCAATAACGAATATATTCATGACCTTGCCCCGCATCAGATCGTCGAACAGGGCTTGGTTCTGGTGCCTGAAGGCCGTCAGGTCTTCCCGGAACTGACCGTCCGCGAAAACATCGAACTGGGGGCCTATAAGCAACCCAAACCTGTCAGTTCGGATGAACTTGAAGCCATCCTGAACCGCTTCCCGCGTCTGCGCGATCGCATCAACAGCCCGGCTGGTCTGTTGTCCGGGGGCGAACAGCAAATGATGGCAATCGCCCGTGGTCTGGTCGCCAAGCCAAAGGCGCTGTTGCTTGATGAACCATCGCTTGGTCTGGCCCCGGCCATGGTCGAGGAACTCTATGCCATTCTGGGCGAATTGCGCGACGAAGGGGTCACCATCCTTCTGGTCGATCAGATGGCGACCATGGCGCTTTCGGTGGCTGATTATGCCTATGTCCTTGAACAGGGGCAGCTGGTTGCCAAAGGCAAGGCATCCGAGCTGAGAAAAGATGAACGCCTGATTGCCGCCTATCTGGGGGGCTCGGAACAAGGCGATAAGAAACCAAAACAGGAAACACACGAGAATGCTTGATTATCTGGTGAGGAACGCCTGCCTGAGTGGTGAGAATGCGCTTGTCGATCTGGCCGTGGCGGATGGCAAAATTGTCGAGATCGCCCAGTCGATTGCCGGGGATACGCCAAGTTTTGATGCAGCGGGCCAGCTGATCAGTTGCGGCTTTGTTGAAAGCCACATCCACCTTGATAAGGCCTGCATCCTTGACCGGGCCAAAAACGAAACCGGCACGCTTCAGGGCGCAATCAGTGCGGTCGCCAACGCCAAAAGCGGCTTTACCGAGGATGACATTTACGCCCGCGGTGCCCGCGTGATTGAAAAGGCAATTACCGAGGGCACCAATGCGGTGCGCACCCATGTCGAAATCGATCCGGGCATCGGCTTGGCGGGCTTCAACGCCATCAAGCGGCTTAAGGCCGACTATGCCTGGGCAATGGATATCGAAATTTGCGTTTTCCCCCAGGAAGGACTGTTTAACTATCCCGGCACCGAGGAACTGTTGCGCCAGGCATTGGATAGTGGTGCGGATTTGCTGGGCGGTTGCCCCTATATGGATACCGACCCAAATGGCCAGATCCTGCGTCTTTTTGAAATGGCGCGCGACTATGATGTCGATCTCGATTTCCATCTGGATTTCGATCTGGATGCCAGCTGGCGGCATTTGGATGAAGTGGCAAAACAATCCATCGCCTTTGGCTGGCAGGGCCGCGTGATGATCGGGCATGTGACCAAACTGTCGGTGCTGCCCAAACCCGAACTTGAAGACACGATTGCCATCATGCGCGATGCCGGGATCGGTTTGACCGTGTTGCCCGCAACCGACCTTTTCCTGACCGGGCGCGATCATGATCATTCCGTACCCTGCGGCGTGGCCCCGGCACACAAGTTTGCCGCCCATGGTGTGTGCTGCACGATTGCGACGAATAATGTGCTGAACCCGTTTACGCCTTATGGCGATTGTTCGCTGTCGCGCATGGCAAATCTGTATGCCAATGTCAGTCAGCTCGCGACCGAGGCCGAACTTGAAAACTGCTTTGCCATGGTGTCCGACGCCCCGGCCAAGCTTCTCGGCCGATCCAGCAAAATTGCGGTCGGCGAAGCCGCAAGCTTCATCGTCCTCCCCGCCCAAAGCCGCGCACAAGTGGTCTCGGAAATCAGTCGCCCGATCTGGGGCATGAAAGATGGTCGGGTAACGTTCGAACATCCGGCGGCAAGGCTGTTTCGGCCATAAGTCAGACCAATAAAAAAGGGCAGCACATGGGCTGCCCTTTCTGTCTGATGATTGGATTTTTGGGTTATCCGTGCGCGATCATGATGTGACGGGCGGCGGTATAATCCTCTAGTGCGTAATGCGACATATCCTTGCCATAGCCGGACTGTTTCAGACCGCCATGGGGCATTTCATTGACCAGCATGAAGTGGGTATTGATCCAGGTGCAGCCATAACGAAGGCGGGCACTTGTTTGCATGGCGCGCGAAATATCCTTGGTCCAGATCGAAGATGCCAGACCGTAATCGGAATCATTGGCCCATGCGACGGCCTCATCGACATCGGTAAAGCGGGTGATGGACGCCACCGGACCAAACACTTCGCGCCGGACGATTTCATCAGATTGAAGCGCACCGGCAATCACGGTCGGCTGATAGAAGAAACCGGGCCCATCATGCAGCTTGCCACCGGTGGTAATTTCCATGTGTTTCTGTTCGGACGCACGCGCGACGAAGCTTGCCACACGGTCACGCTGGCGTTCGGAAATCAGCGGGCCGATTTCGTTTTCGCTGTCGTCCGCACGGGCATAGGCGATGCTGGAAACCGCAGATGACAGATCCGCCACCAGCTTGTCATGGATTTTCGGGCCAGCATAAATCCGGCACGCCGCCGTGCAGTCCTGACCGGCGTTATAGTAACTGAATGCCCGCAAGCCTTCGACGACGGCATCGACATCGGCATCATCAAAGACAATCACCGGTGCCTTGCCACCCAGTTCGAGGTGCGTGCGTTTGACTGATTTGGCCGCGGCCTGAAGAACCTTCTTGCCGGTTGCGACATCACCCGTGATCGACACCATATCGACCTTGGGATGGTTGATCAGGGCATTACCCACAGTGGCACCGCGACCAAGAACGATATTGACCACACCTTCGGGCAGGATATCAGCCAGAAGGGTCGCCATCTTAAGCGCGGTCAGTGGCGTTTGTTCAGATGGCTTGAAAACGACCGTGTTGCCACCGGCAATCGCCGGGGCCAGTTTCCAGGCCATCATCATCATCGGATAGTTCCATGGCGCGATGGAACCGACCACCCCGATCGGATCGCGGCGGATCATCGAGGTATGGCCCGCCATATATTCCCCGGCAATCGATCCCTGCATGCAGCGCACGGCACCGGCAAAGAAGCGATAGCAATCGACAATGGCCGGAATTTCATCATCGCGGACCGCATTGATCGGTTTGCCGCAATTAAGCGATTCCAGTTTGACGAACTCTTCTGCCTCGGCTTCGATCCGATCCGCGATTTTCAGAAGGTAGTTCGACCGTTCTGCCGGCGTTGTGCGCGACCATGACTGGAAGGCGTGCTCGGCGGCGCTGACCGCACGGTCGATCTGTTCCATCGATGCTTCGGGCAGCATCATGATGGTTTCGCCGGTCTTGGGATTGATGATGTTTTCTTCGGCTTCAACGCCCATTTCAAGGGTGCTGCCGATCAGCATCTTGGTATCCATAATAAGCTCTCCCGTTGGTAGCGTTATCGTGTGCTGTTATTTTCCCGATCCGGCCACCTGATCGCCATCGCGTGTCAGGTAATAGGCCGCCAGGATCGGCAGGACCGTGACCAGAACCACCACCATCGCCACCACATTGGTGACCGGGCGCTGGCGGGGTCGGACAAGTTCTTCAAGCATCCAGATCGGCAGTGTCGACTGCTGTCCGGCGGTAAAGGTCGTGACGATCACTTCGTCAAAGGACAGGGCAAAGGCCAGCATGCCACCGGCCAGAAGCGCCGTGCCAATATTGGGCAAAATGACATGCCGGAAAGTCTGGAAACTGTTGGCCCCCAGATCCATGGATGCCTCGACCAGCGACCCCGAGGTCCGTCTGAACCGCGCAACCGCGTTGTTATAGACAACCACCACACAAAAGGTCGCGTGACCCAGAATGATCGTCCAGATCGAAAACGGAATGTCGGCAATACTAAATGCCGAACGAAGCGCAATACCGGTAATGATGCCCGGAAGTGCAATCGGCAGGATCACCAGAAGCGAGATGGTTTCACGGCCAAAAAATTTGGTGCGTGATACCGCCGCCGCACAAAGTGTTCCCAGAACCATCGCGATCAGGGTCGAAATGGTTGCGGTCTGCAGCGACAGTTTCAGGGCTTCCCAGACATCCGGGCGGTTCCACGTCACCTCAAGCCATTTCAGGGTAAAGCCGGGCGGTGGCCACTGATAGGATTTGTCTTCTGTCGTGAAGGCATAGACAAAAATCAGCGCAATTGGCAAATGCATGAAGGCAAGGCCAAGACCGGCGGCAAGTTTCAGGCCCCAAGGAGCGCGTTGTTTCCCATCAGAGCGCATCGAAAGCCCCCATCCGTTTGGCACCCCAAAGATAGAAGCCCATGATAACAATCGGCACGACCGTAAAGGCAGCTGCCAGCGGAATGTTGCCCGCCGTGCCCTGTTGGGCATAGACCGCCTGACCGATAAACAGCCGGGATGAGCCGACAATCTGCGGAATGATGTAATCGCCCAGCGTCAACGAGAAGGTAAAGATCGAACCGGCAACAATGCCCGGTAAGGCCAGCGGGAAAATCACATGGCGGAATGTTTGGCCCGGCGTCGCGCCAAGGTCGCCCGATGCCTCGATAAAGCTGCCGGGGACGCGTTCAAGTGCTGCTTGCACCGGTAAAACCATGAAAGGCAGCCAGACATAGAGGAAAACAAGGAAAGTCCCGGTATAGCTGACCGAAAGCGAATAGCCGCCAATGATCGGGATCGCCAGCCAGGCTTCAAGCAGCCAGGTCAGATGCAACTTGGTGAAAATCCAGGTCAGGATGCCTTCCTTGGCCAGGATCAGCTTCCAGGCATAGACCTTGACCAGATAGCTCGACCAAAGCGGCAACATCACGCCGATGTAAAACAACGCCTTCCACTTGCCACGTGCATAGCGGGCTGCAAAATAGCCAATCGGAAATGCGACACAGGCGGCGGCAAATGTCACGATGGCTGCCATCGAAACCGTGCGGATGATGATGTCGAGATTGGCTGGCCGGAACAGTTCGCCATAGGTTTTTAGCGTCAGTTCATATTGAACCATGCCGGAAAATTCATCGATCGAGAAAAAGCTTTGCGCGAGCAACGCAAAAAGCGAACCAAGATAGATGATACCAAGCCAAAGGGCCGGCGGGGTCAGCATCAGGATAAGAAGGAGCTTCGGATTGCGCCAGAATTTGTCAGACAAGCTGCCGGTGATCCCGCCCTGTCCCGGCAGAACTGCACTTTCGCTTTGAACCGTTTTGGCATTGGAGGCGCTGGTGGCGGTCATTGCGCCCCCTCCATCAGGTGCAGGTCATTTTCCTGCCAGCTGATTTGAACGGTGGTGCCGTTCTCTGGCACGGCCTGATCGGCCGGGATCAGCGCGCCGATCCGCATATCGCCAAGTGCAAGGCTGATGCGCGTGGTGCCACCAAGATAACTGCTGCCGGTGACGGTTGCGCTATGGCCATCGGCGGAAACGATGCGGATCGCCTCGGGGCGCAGGCTGGCATAGCTTTCCTTGCCGGTCAGCTGTTTGACAAAACCCGGTTCAAGCACGTTCGACGAGCCAACGAAATCGGCGACAAAGCGGCTTTCCGGACGTTGATAGATGTCTTGCGGGCTTCCGATCTGCTGGATTTTGCCGTCGTTGAAAACGGCGACCCGGTCCGCCATCGAAAGGGCTTCACCTTGATCATGGGTGACGAAAACAAAGGTAATGCCAAGTTTGCGTTGCAGGATTTTGAGTTCTTCCTGCATCTGTTCGCGCAGTTTGAGATCCAGCGCGCCAAGCGGCTCGTCAAGCAACAGCACCTTGGGTTTGTTGACCAATGCGCGGGCAAGCGCCACGCGCTGGCGCTGACCACCGGAAAGCTGCCCCGGGCGGCGTTCGCCGTAACCCGGCAGGGCAACCAGTTCAAGCGCCTCGTTGGCAGCTGCATGACGATCGGCCTTGTTCATGCCGCGGATCATCAGGCCATAGGCGACGTTGTCGATAATGTTCATGTGCGGGAACAGGGCATAGTCCTGAAACACCGTGTTGACGTTTCGGCGATAGGGCGGCACATGTTCGACGGTGGTGCCGAAAATCTCGATATGGCCGCTGGTGGGTTGTTCAAACCCGGCAATAAGGCGCAGACAGGTGGTTTTGCCTGATCCTGACGGGCCGAGCATGGCGAAAAATTCGCCCTCGGCAATCGACAGGTCGACATTATCCACAGCGCGAACCGCGCCGAAATGTCTTGAAACCTTTGCGAAGGAAACTGCAGTCGTCATGGGTCAACCAGTTGTTTGAAACCCGCACATAAGTCGGATTTCGTTTAGTAAGGAATGGTGGCGGGTGTGATGCATTTGGCGTTGGCGGTTGATCAGCGGCAATGGCACCTTCCGGGTCCCCCGGAGCCCGGAAGTACCGTGCCATTGCCGCCGATCAGAATGGGGTGCGCATTTCGTGCCGGGTGTGATAACTCGCCATGCGCATCCCCTTGCCCGATCAGGTTCACAAGGGTGGGGAACCTGATCGCAGGATTGCTTAGCGGCCGCCAATCACGCCGATATAGTCGGAAACCCAACGATAATAAGGCACGCATTCACCCTGGCTTTCGCATTTCGAAACCGGGGTTTGCCAGAAGCTGACACGGTCGAAATCATCAAAGCCGTTGGTGGCGCAACCTTCATCGCCCAACAGGGCATTGCCGGTGCAGGCTGCCGGAACAGCCGGGTTGGAACCAAACCATGCCGCAAGGTCGCCCTGAACTTTCGGAGACAGGGAATGTTCCATCCAGAGATAGGCACAGGTCGGGTTTTCGGCTTCGGCATGGAGCATGGTGGTATCAGCCCAGCCGGTAACCCCTTCTTCGGGGATGGTCGATGCAACCGGAAGGCCTTCGGATTTCAGAAGGTTGACCTGGAACGGCCAGGAACCGGATGCGACCACGCCTTCGTTCTTGAAATCATCCATCTGGATGAAGGCATCATGCCAGTACCGTGACACCAGTTCGCGCTGACCGCGCAGCAGATCAAGGGCGGCGGCATATTGATCGGCATTCAGCTCATAGGGGCTTTTGATGCCAAGTTCGGGGTTGTGCGCCATCAGGTATTGCGCGGCGTCGGCGATGTGGATCGGTCCGTCATAGGCCTGAACGCGGCCCTTGTTCGATTTGCCATCAGCAAGGGTCATTTCCTCGAACACGACGTTCCAGCTTTTCGGTGCTTCGGCGAAGGCGTCGGTATTGTACATCAGAACGTTCGGACCCCACTGATAGGGTGTGCCGTAATGTACGCCGTCAACCGTGTGCCATGGCGCGCTTTTCAGACGGTCATCGACGGTGTTCCAGCTTGGGATCAGGTCGGTATTGATCGGCTGAACGCGTTTGCCGGCAATCATGCGCAGCGACGCATCGCCCGATGCGGTGACAAGATCAAAGCCGCCTTCGTTCATCAGCGCGACCATTTCATCGGACGTGTTGGCGGTTTTGACATTCACCGCACATCCGGTTTCCTTTTCAAAGGACGTTACCCAGTCAAAATTGGCATCCGTTTCGCCGCGTTCGATATAGCCCGGCCAGGCAACGATATTCACGGAACCTTCCGGTGTGCCAAGTTCGGTCATCATGTCAGCGGCAGCCGCCTGACTGGCGGCAAAGGCAAGCACGACCATCACGGACGTGCCTGATTTCAATAGTGATTTCATTGTGATGTCTCCCAGTTGCAGGACGTCAGTTCGCGTGACTTTTATTTCCCGACGGCAAGCCTACGCCGATCTGGAGCATTCACAATTTCATTTAACAGAAATACGTTATCGGATTTTCCGATATCTGTTGCGGCGCAGCGTAACGGCCTGTTACACGACGATTTTCTTGTTTCACTGGTGATGATATCTGCGTGCTTAACGCAGGCGGGTGGCGCGATGGGCCTGTGCCAGACCGATAAAATCACGTGCCGCCTGGGACAACGGGGAGCCTTTTCGCCAGACAACGCCAACCTGAACCATTGGAAGCGTACCCGATACATCGCGGCTTTCAATCCGGTCGCCCTCAAGCGACCAGGGGCGATAAACCAGATCAGGCAAAAGCGATAATCCGGCCCCGGTGGCAACAAGGCTCCGTACCGCCTCAACCGATCTTGTCCGGAAGGCAACACGGGGGCGAGTGCCAAGGGCACCCAGCAATTTGCCGGTTGCTTCCTCGATCTCGTCGATGGTCAGCATGATCAGCGGCTCGGATGTGACATCATCAAGCGTGATGCTTTGTGCGGTGGCCAGTTTATGCCCCAGCGGCAGCCACAGCCGATAGGGTGAAACTTCAAGAATTTCAGATTGCAATGCCAAGCGATCCCGCAGATTGGAAATCACCATCACGGCAACATCAATCTCGCCGCCGATCAGAAGATGTTCAAGGTAGTCGCCATTATCTTCGGTAGCACTCACCGTGATCTGCGGGTAGGCCCGGCGATAGCGTGCCAGAATATCAGACAGCACATAACCCGCGACCAGCGATGTCACGCCCAGATGCAATTCGCCCTTTTGGGTTTGTGCGGTTTCCTCAAAGGTCTGTTTGGCGTCTGAGACATTGGCAAGGATGGTCGTGGCGTGGCGCAGGAATTGATGACCGTTATGGGTGATGTTAAGCCCGCGCGAATGACGATCAAACAGCGCAACCCCCAGATCGGCTTCAAGTTCCTTGATCGCCTCGGTCACGGCTGATTGCGATATCGACAGAATATGCGCCGCCCCCGATACAGTTCCCTGTTCGGCCACGGCGACGAAATACTGAAGCTGTCGAATGGTAAAAGCCATGATGCCATCACGATAGGTGATAGCAAAACACTTGTCGCGGTTTTTTCGATAACAAAACGGACGCACCGAAGTGCGCCCGTCTGTGCCAATCCTGTCCGACTTGGGCAGGATGCGGCTGTGCAAGTTTGCCGTGCTATATGTCAGTCAAATAGCACGCCCGGGTTCATGCGGTTCTCCGGATCAAGCGTCTTTTTGATGTTTTTCATCATCTCGTAGCGCAGCGGATCGCTCAGACGTTTAAGCTCGCCGGTCAGTTTGCGTCCAACGCCATGTTCAGCACTAAAGGTGCCGTTGAACTCTGCCGCGATGTCATGAACGCAGGTCTGGACTTCGTCGGTCAGGGCATACGGGTCTTCGACCGATTTCCAGTAATCATGCGGGAACATCAGAATGTAATGCACATTGCCATCGCCCAGATGGTTGACCAAAATCGGTGTCGCCATCGGGAATTTTTCGGCCGTGACCTCCTTGGCCTTGGCAATAAAGGCAGGCACCTTGGAGACACGCACAGCGACGTCATGAACAAGGCCCATACCTTCGATCTTGTTGGCCTCGGTGACGGAATGGCGGACATGCCAGATCTGTTCCGCCTGCTGGGAGTTGCTTGCAATAAAGGCATCGAGGACAGAACCGTTTTCAAGGTTCTCGCCCAGTATTTCTTCAAATACACCATTCAGATCGACATTCGTATCGGAGGAGGTCAGCTCGATCATCAATGACCAGTCGGGAACCGTATCGAACGGCACGTGAATGCGATCAATGTGGCGGACAACGGCGTCAATCTCGGTGCCTGAAACAAGTTCAAACGCCTCGACATAGGGGCCGCATTTGTCCTGGAATTCGGTAAATAGACGCACCGCAGTTTCCGGTGAGTCAACGGACACCCACGCATGGGCATCATTGGTGTCCTCCGGATGCATCTTAAGGGCGGCACCAGTGATAATACCAAGCGTGCCTTCAGCACCGATAAACAGGTGCTTAAGGTCATAACCGGTGTTGTTTTTCTTCAATCCTTCAAGGTCGGAAAGAATGCGGCCATCGGCCAAAACAACCTCGATCCCGGCAACAAGATCACGCATCGGGCCGTATTTAACCACGCCGGTTCCACCGGCATTGGTCGAGATCAGACCGCCGATCTGGGCACTGCCCTCGCTGCCGAGATAGAGCGGGAACTGACGTTTGTGCGGTTTGCACTTTTCATGCAGGTCGGCCAGAATCACACCGGCATCGACGGTGACAATATTGGCCGCAGCATCAATTTCGCGGATCTGTTTCATCCGTTGCAGGCTGATGACGATGCCCGGTTTTTCTTCCGTCTGGCTTTCCGGTACACCGCCGTAGCACAGACCGGTATTTCCCCCGAGGGGAAATACCGGCTGGCCTTCCTCGGCAGCCACTTTCATCGTTAGGGAGACTTCCTCGGTGGTGGCCGGTAGGGCAACGCAAACAGCATTGCCTTTCCTGCGATCACGCCAATCGATCAGGTATGGGTGCATTTCCTGAGGATCGGTGATCAGGCCCTTGTCGCCGAGGATTTGGTGAAGACGATTAATCATGGCTGGTCCTTGGAAAGATAAATCAGGCTACTTTTGCAAGCGTTGCAGCATCTAAGGCCACTTTAAGCGCTGCAATGGTCTGTTCTGACGGGCCTTCGAGCGGCAAGCGAACGTCGCCCACCGGATGACCGGCCATTTCCATGTACTTCTTGAGCGGTCCCGGGTTGGTTTCACGGAAGATCGCATCAATCGCACCATCAACATTAGCCTGAAGCGAGAGAGCTTCTTTCAGTTTGCCTTCGCCAGCAATCCTGAAGATCTCAACCCAGATTTCCGGATAGACATTGGCGGATGCCAGAACACCGCCTTTTGCGCCAAGAGCAACATGGGTGGCAAACAGCGGTTCTTCACCACTGAGGATAGCCATTTTGTCACCGGCATATTTCACGGTCTTGATAAAAGCAGGCATGTCGTAGTTCGAGCATTTCATGCCGATGATCGAGGCGTCTTCTGCCATGGCCTGAATGGTTTCGGCCTGAGCCGATACACCAGTACGACGCGGAATTTCATAAAGCAGAACCGGGACGCCGATTTCGTTGCGGTAGTTGGCGAAATATTCGCGCATGCCGTCCTGGGTGCCTGCGGCATAGTAAGGGGTTACGGTCATAACGCCCTGTGCGCCGGCATCTTCGAAATCCTTACCGGCTTCGACGGCGTCCGGGAAACCCGTGGACAGAACACCCGGAATGACCGGGGCATCGCCTGCGGCATCAACACAGGTTTTGACAATGTCCTTGCGTTCCTGACGCGAAAGGGCCGGGTATTCTCCGGTTCCGCCAATCGGTACCACGCCGGCAGCACCAGCGGCAATCTGTCGGCTGACGAGATTGGCAAGCGCCTTGTGGTCGACCGACTTGTCTTCGGTGAAGGGCGTGACAATGGCGGTATAAAGGCCATTGATGTCATTTTTGGTGAGCGTCATTTCTAGTCTCTTGTCTTTTGGTGGTGGCGATTATTTCAGGAAGCCAAATAGGCGTGGCAATGTCAGTGAAATTGCCGGGATGTATGTCACGAGCAACAACACGATGATGTTGGAGACAAGGAACGGGAAGCTTTTGCGGACGATATTGGCTAGCGGCGCGCCGCTGATGGCTGATCCCAGATACAACCCAAGTCCATAGGGGGGCGTCATCAGGCCGATCATGACGTTGACAACCATGATCACACCAAATTGCACAGGGTCGACGCCCATGGCAGCGACGATCGGGGTAAAGAGAGGGGCGAACAGCAGAAGCTGCACGGAATCCCCGATCCAAAGACCGTTGATCAAGAAGAAGAGGTTCAGGCACAACAGCAACATCCATGGCTGCATGTCGAGTGTCTCAACCAGCATGGTCAGTTCGGACGGCACGCGTTCGGTTGCAAGAATCCAACTGATAACACTGGCAAAGCCGACAATCAGATAGACCGATGCAGAGGTGCGCACTGCCCGATCAAGGATGGCCCAGATCTGTTTGAGCGATAGGGTTCGATATGCGCAGATACCGACGAGCATGGCATAAGCCACAGAAATGGATGCTGCTTCGGTGGCCGTGAAGATGCCGGAAATGATCCCGCCGATAATGATCAGCGGCATGAACAGTGCCCAGAAGGCATTGTAGAAAATTCGGAATGCCAGACCCAGCGTCAGTGCCTTGATTGGGTTGGCCGGAAAGTTGTTCTTGCGCGCGATGAAATAGATCACGGCAATCTGGGCAATCCCCATCATCGCACCCGGAACAGCACCGCCGAGGAACAGGGCCGCAACCGACGTATTGGTCAGACTTGAAAAGATAATCAGCGGGATCGAGGGCGGAATGATCGGCCCCTGAATGGCGGAACTGACAGTAACGGCAGCAGCAAAGTCCGTGCGATAGCCGTCCTTTTTCATCATGTCGATTTCGACCGGACCAAGGGCGGAGATATCGGCAAGGGCCGAGCCCGACACACCGGAAAACATCATCGATCCGACAACGTTGACATAGGCAAGCCCACCGCGCCAGCGACCGACCAGCAGGCGCGAGAACTGCACCAGCCGTTCTGTCATCCCCACCGATGTCATGATTTCACCGGCAATGATAAACAGCGGGATCGACAGCCAGATAAACACATCCATCCCGGTGAAGAACTTGTGGGAATACATGTGCAGCATGTCGACCATGCCGGGTTTGATGAAGAAATAGGAAAGGCCTGCAAAGCCGATGGCGAAGATGACCGGGCTGCCAAGGAACATCAGCAATAGCAACAGGCCAATCATGATTAAGAGTGCGTAATCCATAATGTCCCCTTAGAGCTCGGCACGCAGAAGGGATGCTTCCTGCTCAGACTCGGGGCCTTTGACAAGGTCGCGAATGGCAAGGACAACCATGTGAAACAGCATCAGGGCCGCTCCGACCGGTACAGAGAGGTAGATCCAGAACCAGGACAGGTTGAGTGCGGCGGATGTACGGCGCATACCGAAAATGGCGGAATCAATGCCCTTGACCAGCAGTACGGCAAGCAAGGCTGCCAGCAGCAGGCGGAATAGCGCATTGCGATAGCCAAGCCAGCGGCGCGGCCAGAACTTGTCGAAGAAGTCGACACAGACAAGCTGTTCATCACGGATAAGAAGGCTGCCGCCAAGCATCACCACCCACACCATCAGAAAGCGTGATGCTTCCTCTGGCCAGGGCAGGGAATAGTTGAAACCAAAGCGCAAGACGACCTGAATAAACAGGACAACCGCGACAGAAGCCAACATCAGTCTGGCGACAATCGAGGTAACCTGCGCAACGATCAACGATAGTTTATCGAGGGTCTGAAGCATGGTGATCCTCTCTCGGATCGGGAAATCGATGGTGATGTTCGCGATCACAAAACGGCGTGCGAATGGGAAATGCAATTTGCACACGAAGCGGGAATAGAAAAAGAGCCCGGACAGGGTGCTGCCCGGGCGCTCATGTTGTTATTCCTGAGCTGCTTTTACAGCGGCTTCGAGTTCGTCGATCAGCTCGGTACCGACCTTTTTTTCCATGAAGGCACGGATCGGTTCCTTTGTGGCATCCACGAACATCTGGAATTCCTCGGGCGTCGGCTGATAGATCTCGACGCCCGCGTCACGGATCACTTTCAGATCCTGTGATTCCTTGGCAGCGATAATGCCAAGCATGGCAAAGGTTGCTTCTTTGGTAGCGTTCTCGAAGATCGTTTTGTCTTCGTCGCTCAGGCCCTGATAGAACGCATCATTGATGGTGATCAGCGGCATATTGATCAGGTGGTGATCAAGTGTGTAGTACTTCTGAACTTCCTGCAGGTTGGTCAGCAGCATGGTGTAGGGGGCGTTTTCCTGTCCATCGACAACGCCGGTCTGAAGCGCACTGTACAGTTCGGCCCATGCGATCGGGGTCGGGGAAGCGCCAAGTGCCTTGACCATTTCCATGTGCAGTGGAACGGTCTGGGTACGGATTTTCAGGCCTTCCATGTCCGCCGGGGTGCGGATCGGGCGAACCGAGTTCGAGAAGTTGCGAAATGCGCCGGTCAGGTAGCTCATGACGCGCACACCACTGCCTTCGGCAATCATGTCAGAGAGTTTCGCGCCAAACGGACCTTCGTTGAGAACTTCACGTGCGACCTCGGTGGTCGGGAAGGTGTAGGGCATCTCAAGAATCTGTGCCGGCGGGTAATAGGCTGCGAGGTGGCCAGCATTCAAACCGCCAACCATGTCGACAAGACCCATGGAGTTCTGTTCGGCAAGCGATTCCAGATCGCCGAGCTGACCGTTCGGGTAAACTTCGAGTTTGAAGCGGCCTTCAGATTGCGTCTGCAGAACGTTGTCAAAGACCTCGGTGAAAGTCCAGTACGGGTTATCAAGAAGGTCGCCTTCGCCATCGACATGGGCAAATTTGACGATGGTTTGCGCGTAGGCGGATGCAGACAGGACACTGCCGAGGCCGATGGTGGCGGCGAGGGTGACATGCCGAAGTTTCCGGATGATGGTCATTTTTTCTCCTTTGCCGGGCGACGAACAAAGCAGTGGCGCTTCGAAAGTGCCTGGTTTTCCCTGATAAGGTTTGCAACATGTGGGATGACTTTGGCCAATTTCCACAGGTCAGTTTTTATCGCCGGATGCAGGTCGAAACGCTGTGCAACGAAGTTTGGGCGAGAAGGACATCATCGAAGTTCGACTGCATCCGGCTATTTCAGAATATATCCGATATGGTGCAAGTCAACACAATATGACAAAAAATGTCGTATAGTATATTTTTCTCAAAATGTGGTATAAAACACAGTATGTTATATAATGTGCTGGTCAAGGTCACGTTGCAGCAGGCGCAATTAGTGGTTGTCAGTTCAGTAACTTATTGAAATAAAAGTAAGATGCTTGCAAAAGGGAATGAGCTACGATGAATGTCGATCTGGAAGATTTTCAAGCCAATCGTCGGCAATTTAGTGCCAGCAGCAACAAATCCGATGAAATTGGCCCGCGGTTGCATCAGTTGCGCAAGGGGCGCGGCTGGACGCTTCAGGATGCCAGCAAGGCGTCGGGAATTTCGGCCTCAGCCTTTTCCAAGATTGAACGTGGCGAACTTTCACCAACCATTTCGACCATCCAGCGCATCGCACGCGGCTTTGAAATGGATGTACTCAGCCTTCTGGCCGATCCGGACGAACAGCCAACTCTTCTCGGTCGTCGAAGTGTCACACGCGCCAATGAAGGCAAGCCGCATCTTTCCGGGAACTGTGACAACAAGCTTCTGTGTGCCGATCTTAAACACAAACGTATGACGCCGATAAAGACCAGAGTCGTTGCTCGCGATGTCGAGGAATATGACGTCTGGCCGAAAAGTGATGCCGAAATCTTCATGACGATTTTGAGCGGTACGGTCGTTGTCCACAGCAAGATCTATGAGCCACTTGAGCTGCATGAAGGCGACTCGATGTATTATGATGCGAGTGCCGAGCATGTCTGGACCCGCAAGGGACCAGAAGAAGCTGTTGTTCTGTGGGTCATGACCAGCTGACAATCATGGCGCCCCTTTCAAATGCCGATGATTACCGCGCACGGGCCAAACAGTACCTGCCCAAGGGCCTGTTTGAATATATCGATCGTGGCACCGAGGCGGAGCTGGCGCTTTCCGATATTCGCCAGTCCCTTGATAACATCAAGCTCACCCCAACGGTTCTGACCGGTCAATCAGGTTGTGACATGACCTGTCAGATGTTTGGTCGCAGTTATCCTGTGCCGCTGGTGATTGCGCCAACGGCGCTGGCTGGGCTTGTGTCATATACCGGGGAAGCAAAGCTTGCACGCGTTGCCGGGCGGCTTGGTATTCCGTTTTGCGTGTCCACGCAATCAGTGACCTCCATTGATGATATCCGTCGTGGCGCGCCGGAAGTGGAACTTTGGCTTCAGCTTTATCTTTGGCGGAACCGAGACCTCAGTTGGCAGTTGTTGGAGCGCGCCAAACAATCCGGGGTCGACACGTTGGTGATTACGGTCGACACCCCGCTTTCGCCAAAGCGAGACTATAATCAGCGCAATGGTTTCTCCGTACCATTCGTGCCCTCAATGCGTGGAATCTGCGACATGGCAACGCATCCGCGCTGGCTGGTGTCTGTGATGCTGCGCTATCTGATCACCAGCGGCATGCCGACCTATGCGCATTACCCGGCTGCATTTAAAACTGCGATCACCGATGATGCGGTGGCTGAGGATGTCAAAATCGAAAACGCGCTTGGCTGGTCCGATATCGCCGAAATTCGGGATCGCTGGCACGGCAAGGTCATCCTGAAAGGTATTCTGTCCGTTGCCGATGCCATCAAGTCGCGCGATGCCGGGATCGATGGCATCGTTGTTTCGGCCCATGGGGGGCGTAATCTGGATATTGCACCGGCGCCGGCCGATGTGTTGCCCGCAATCGTCGATGCGGTCGGCAGTGATATGATGGTGATGGCGGACAGCGGCATTCGACGCGGCAGTGATGCGCTTAAATATCTGGCGCTTGGAAGTCAGGGCGTTCTGGTCGGGCGTTTGCCGCTATATGGCTTGGCCGCCAATGGCGAACAGGGAGCCTATGACCTTTTGGCGATGCTGATTGACGAGATGCGATCAAACATGGTTTTCGCCGGGGTCAACGAATTGTCGGGTCTGCGCGACATCCTTATCTTATAGAGACGGTTGAAGCCCGCCACTGCATCAAACACCGACAGGCTTTTAAAACTGGCCCGTTACATGGGATGGTCGGGTAACGTTCGAACATCCGGCGGCAAGGCTGTTTCGGCCATAAGTCAGACAAATAAAAAGGGCAGCGGATGAGCTGCCCTTTTTGTCTGAGAATTAGTTTTCAACCAGTTCGGGTTTGCGCTCAACCCGCGTTTCGGCACCCGGATCCAGGCAAACTGACATGCCGCCATTTGGCAGATGCGTAAGCGTGCAGGTCCAGTCAAGACGTTCACAAATGCGCCGGACGAGTTGCAGGCCAATGCCTTCGCCCTGTGGCATTGTGCATTGACCATTGCAGGTCAGGATGGCGTT
>NZ_DCAO01000036.1:0-1911 GCF_002311515.1 Thalassospira sp. UBA1131 | reverse complement strand
GTGTGCTGGAACGCATTTCGGATCAGGTTGGACACCACAATCATCAGTGCCGCGCGCGAGGTCGCGATCTCGGTTTCGCGGCTGTCAGGTTCAAATGTGCAGGTAACGTGTTTGCCCTCCATCAGATAGGAAAGATCACTGATTTCCTGTTCGATGAAGGCGCTGATGTTGATCGTTTCGGTTTGGCCAAGCGGTGCATTGTCACGGCCCAGCCACAACAGGGTTTCAAGCAATTGCTGCATATTGCGGTTGGCGCGTTTGATGCGGGCCATGACGCGTGCCTGCGTTGCGTTGAGCGGGCTTTTTTCCAGAAGTTCGACATTGCCCGAAACGATGGTAACGGGCGTGCGCAGCTCGTGGCTGGCCTGACGCAGAAATTCACGTTCACGGGCAACGAATTTGTCGATCTGGTCAACGGATCGATGCAGTTCGTGGGCAACGTCATTAAGTTCTTCAAACCCGAAATCCGGGATCGGTTCGCGCAGGTTATCTGCCGTCAGATTGTTGGCCCAGTTCTGAAGGTTCTCGGATGGCTTGGTCAGACGTTTGCCAATCACCCACAGGAACCAGGCAAAGATGCCGACAACCGCCATGGCAAACGGGATCGACAGCAGAGCCAGCTTGTGCAGGCGCACGAAATAGATGCTGTCTTCATCCCCGGCGTGATAGGTCTGCAGGATCAGGATGTCATCCCCATTGCGCAGCTGATAGGGGAAGACCAGAAAGACCGGGTTTTCCGGGTTCTCTTCGGCGGCGTATTTGTCGGTGTTGATATAGAAAAGCTCGCCAATCTCAAGATCGTCTGGTGTTGCATGCGCGCGCAATTCTGCCGGCAGCTGATCAAAACCGGTGAAGGTTTCAATATTGAAACCCTTGGGCAAGGGGGCTTCGGGATTTTCGGCCAGTTCATTGTCATATTGTTCGGCAATGACCTGAAGCTGGAAGGACGCCACCATCCACTTGCCATACAGCATGTAGAAATTGACGACCACCGTATAAAGCACGAGCGTAATCACCAGACCCAGCAGCACATAATTGCGCACAAAGCGGGAAAAGGATCGGGTCTTGGGTGCGCAACATGTGCTCATAGCGGCTACTTGCGAAGGGCCACGCCCTGGCCCGGAATGGTGTGAATCAGATTTTGCTCAAACGGTTTGTCGATCCGATGACGCAGTTTGTAAAGATGTGTCTTCAGCGCATTGGTATCAGGTGGATCGCCTTGCCAGAGCGCCATCGACAAACGAGAACGGGTTACAACCTGCGGACTGTTTTGCGCCAGAACCTCCAAAATGGTCCAACCCGTTGGCGATACACTGATATTCTGGCCAGCCCGCACCACGGAACGGTTTTCAAAATCAATAAGCAGGTCACCAAGCGAGAAACGCCTTACCTCGCCACTGCGCCGACGTGATAGAACGCGCGTGCGCAAAAGAAGCTCTTCCAGCTCAAACGGTTTGACCAGATAATCATCCGCCCCGGCGTGGAAACCTTCGATCTTGTCATCAAGTGTGTCACGCGCGGTCAACATAAGAACCGGGGTGTCCACCCCTTCGTCGCGCAGCGCCTTGCAGATGCTGATGCCATCACGGAATGGCAACATCAGATCAAGCAGGATGACGTCATATTCGCCGGTCAGCGCCATCTGATAGGCGGTTTCACCATCATAGGCATGGTCGCATTCAACGCCTTCAATCGTCAGATAGTCACTGACGGTGGCGGCGATATCCATGTTGTCCTCGACCAAAAGGACCATGATGTGGGCGGTTGCTTTCATTCACGTCATCTCGTTTTCAAGACATGCAAGCATGCCGCAATTCAGCCGACGGGTCAGCAGGAAACACCCCGTTGCCCGGTTTGGCGCATAAGTTAGTCTGTCACTTGCTTCAGATCATCTTGGGTATCGATATCAAG
>NZ_DCAO01000095.1:21901-22602 GCF_002311515.1 Thalassospira sp. UBA1131 | reverse complement strand
GCGTTCTTCACCGATTGCCCGCCCCCGGATCATGTCGCCGAAATGATCACGACGGCTGGTGTGGTGCTTCACGCGCCGGAGCCGGATGCGGATTTTCCAACCTTCTTCATTTCTGAGGAAGACTGACCGGTTTACGGATCAGTTTTGCGCCTGTCAGCGGCTGCTTTCAGGCTATTGCAGACAGCCTGTAGTCCCGGTGTCAGAGTTTTATCGCGACGCATGATGAGGGCAAGTTCGCGCACGAGTGGCGGTGACAACGGACGTGTCTTGATGGGAAACTGGGTTCGATCTGGTCTTGCGCCCATTTCGGGCAGGATCGTCGCACCGATGCCTGCCCCGACGAGTTCCCTGATCGCCTCCACACTGCCGAGTTCCATGACCGAACGACCATTAACCCCGGATTTGCGCAACCAATCATCGACCAATGTGCGCGTCAATCCGCCGCGTTCATAAAGCACCAGTGGCATCGCTTCCAGATCGACAGGGCGAATAACATCCCCGACATCGGCATCCGCGTGAAAGATTGCGACAAACGGATCGGTCATGATCGGCGTTACCGAAAGGCTCCGCCCACTGCATGGCATGGTCACAAGGCCGATATCGAGCTTGTTGTCCTCAATCGCACGAACGATGTCGCCAGCATTGCCAGTACGAACCATGATTTCGAGTTTTGGGAAGCTGCGTTGAAGCTTTTCCAGAAT
>NZ_DCAO01000095.1:9255-21782 GCF_002311515.1 Thalassospira sp. UBA1131 | reverse complement strand
GCATCAATGTCGCTGATATGGGCCAAAAGGGCCAACCCCGCCGGTGTGGCTTCGGCACGTTTGCCAACGCGTTCAATCAATTTGACACCCATGCGGGTTTCAAGCTGACGCACCTGCTGGCTGATGGCGGGCTGACTGAGATTTAGCTTATCGGCTGCGGCCGAAAAACTTCCCAGTGCGACAACATCGGCAAAGGCATGAAGCTGATCAAGATTAAGCGCACGCATGCCAAACTTTTCCTTATGCTGTGCATAATTTATCAAAGCTAAACTTATTCTTTATTTGAGCGTAATGTCAGATCAAACATCATCATGCCGGATAAAAAACATGCCTTCGAACACCGCAACCAAAGACGTTGCCACAGCCCTGTTGCCCAACATCACCATCCGTGACGCCACGCTTGACGACATCCCGGCCATCACGGCGATTTATCGCCACCATGTCTTAAATGGCACGGCATCGTTTGAGGAAACGGCACCTGACGAGGTCGAAATTGCCAATCGGTTCGCCGCAATTCGCGATAAAGGCCTGCCCTATCTCGTTGCCGTCCGCCGCGATGCGATTGTTGGTTATTGTTACGCTGGCACCTATCGCCCACGCACGGCCTATCGCCATACGGTCGAAAATTCGATCTATGTGGCTCATGACTGCGTCGGAAAAGGGGTTGGCAGCCTTCTGATGGCGGCGCTGATTAAACGGTGTGAAGACGGTCCATGGCGCCAAATGGTTGCCGTGATCGGGGATAGTGCGAACAAGGCGTCGATCAGCCTGCATCAACGCCATGGCTTTGAAATGGTCGGCACGTTTAAAAAGGTCGGCTACAAGTTTGACCGCTGGCTTGACTCGGTCCTGATGCAACGGCCACTCGGCGACGACAGCCCGATCATTCCCAAAACTTGATCCTTTAAAAAAAGCACCCGCCTTTGAAAGCAAAAGCGGGTGCAAGGATGCTCCATTAACATGGGAGCGGGAGTTTGCATCTGTGATGGACGGGTCTATCTATTTTGCATAACCGATTTCTTTGAGGACCTCGGCGATTTCGGGAAGGATTGCCGGATCATCGATCGTTGCCGGGGTGTTATAGCTTTCACCATCGGCGATGGAACGCATGGTCTTGCGCAGGATCTTGCCCGATCGGGTCTTGGGCAGGCGTTCGACCACAGTTGCTTTCTTGAATGCGGCCACCGGGCCAATCTGATCGCGGACCATGGCAACGACTTCGGCCAGAATCGCGTCGTGCGGGCGGGTGACCCCGGACTTCAACACGATAAAGCCCAGCGGCAATTGCCCCTTAAGATCATCATGCACACCAATGACCGCACATTCCGCAACATCGGGATGGCTTGAAAGGACTTCTTCCATGCCCCCGGTCGACAGGCGGTGCCCGGCAACGTTGATGATGTCATCAGTGCGCGACATGACGTAGATGTAGCCGTCTTCGTCAATAAAGCCGGCATCCCCCGTGGCATAAAAGCCCGGGAACTCTTCAAGATAGGATGACTTGAACCGGTCATCATTCTGCCAAAGGGTCGGAAGCGTCCCCGGTGGCAGCGGCAATTTGGCGGCAAGCGCACCAATCTGACCGCGTTCAAGCGGCTTTCCAGCCTCGTCGAGAACCTGCACATCCCAACCGCAAGCAGCCACCGTTGGCGAGCCGTACTTGATCGGAAGCAATTCAATCCCGCGCGGATTGGCACAGATCGACCAGCCGGTCTCTGTCTGCCACCAGTGGTCAATCACCGGCACACCAAGGCTGTTTTCCGCCCATTGCAGGGTATCGGGATCAGAACGTTCACCCGCCAGATACAGCGCCTTAAGACTGCTGAGGTCATAGTTGGCCATATGGGCGGCCTTGGGGTCGTCGCGTTTGATCGCACGGAATGCCGTCGGCGCGGTAAACAGCACCTTGACCTTGTGCTGGGAAATGACCCGCCAGAACGCACCGGCATCCGGCGTTCCGACCGGTTTGCCTTCATACATCACCGTCGTACAACCGGCCAGAAGCGGCGCGTAAACGATATAGGAATGGCCAACCACCCAGCCAACGTCAGACGCCGCCCAGTAAACGTCACCTGCATCGACATCATAGATGTTCTTCATCGACCAGTTGAGTGCGACCATATGCCCGCCATTGTCGCGGACAACCCCCTTGGGCTGACCGGTCGTGCCAGACGTGTAAAGGATATAAAGCGGATCGGTGGCATCAACCGGGACACAGTCAGACGGTGCGGCCTTGGCACATTCGACTTCCCAGTCGTAATCACGGCCATCCATCAGCAACGCATCGCTTTGTGGCCGCTGGAACAGAATGACGCTTTCGGGTTTGTGATCCGCCATGGCAATGGCTTTATCGAGCAGCGGTTTATATTCAATGACGCGCGATCCTTCGATGCCGCAACTTGCGGTCAGGATCAGTTTTGGTTTGGCGTCATTGATACGGGTCGCCAGTTCGTTGGATGCAAAACCGCCAAATACAACAGAATGGATCGCGCCGATCCGCGCACAGGCCAGCATCGCCATCGCCGCCTGCGGGATCATCGGCATATAGATGATCACCCGATCGCCCTTGGTCACCCCGCGCGCATGCAGCGCCCCGGCAAGGCGGGCGACATCGTCTCGCAGATGGGAATAGGTGAATGTCTGAACCGTATTGGTGACCGGGCTGTCATAAATCAGGGCCGCCTGATCACCCCGGCCGTTTTCGATGTGACGATCAAGTGCGTTGTAGCAGGTATTGACCTTGCCACCGACAAACCAGCGGTAAAACGGCGCGTTACTGTCATCAAGAACGCGATCCCATTTCTTGTACCAGGAAATGTTTTCAGCAGCTTCTGCCCAAAAGCCTTCCTTGTCGGCGATCGAACGTTCGTAGATTTCCTGATAGCGACCGGTCATTGGTGAAATACCCTCCCGCGGCGTTTGGTCTGGCGTCGAATTTGGACGCATGCGGAGCTATAAGCTCGTAAATCGGCATCATAATACCGATTTAATTTACACATACCCCTTAGACATTGGTAGCGCCCTGTAATCCTTGGTTTCTGCGGATTACAATTACTCAAAACAGACACGCGATTGATCCCCTCCGTAAGGGCGTTCGTATCTGTTTGCAGCGATATGATGAATGTGGGAAGTTGCCCATGATTTTGAAGTGCAGACATAAAGTTGCCGCCTCAAGCGTGGGCGTTAAGATGAGGCGGCAAAAGCAAGAGTTAGGAAATCTTTGAGGTCGTCAAACCGTTCGCATGGGGGATCGCGTGTTCTTGATCACGCGTTTGGCCATGCCACAACGGCTAATGGGTTATTCGGTTTATCTCGTCCTTGATTTCAAGCTTGCGGCGTTTAATGTCTGCAACAACGGAATCGTTGGGCGCCGGGCGGCGCGTCTCGAGGTGGAGTTCCTGCTCTAGTGCAGCATGTTTGGCAGTTAGAGCTTCGATATGGCTTTGAACGCTCATTCGCCTACTCCTTATATCTGACATTGCCCACAACAAGATGGTATTAATTTCGTAACATGATTTCCAGTGTTTCGATCAGAAACGTGAACAAGAACACAGCCCGGCAAGGATTGGCATGACGCAAAAAGATCGACTTATCATTGGCATAACCGGCGCATCGGGCGTGATTTATGGCATACGTTTTTTACAGCTGCTGAAAAATACGCCAATCGAGACTCATCTGGTTCTTTCCAAAGCAGCCGAGCGCACCATCGCCTATGAGACCGATTTTAAAATCCGCGAAATCAAGGAGATGGCTGACGTTGTCCATGACAATGCCGACATCGGTGCCTCGATTGCGTCGGGTTCTTTTCGCGCCCGCGGTATGATCATTGCCCCCTGCTCGATGAAGTCTCTGGCCGAGGTCGCAAGCGGAGTCGCAGATAATCTGATCGCGCGTGCCGCCGATGTGATCCTTAAGGAGCGTAAGCGTCTTGTCCTGATGGCCCGCGAAACACCGCTTCATGCCGGCCATATCCGCAACATGGCGCTGGCCACGGAGAACGGTGCAATCATTGCCCCGCCGGTTCCGGCATTCTATGCCCGGCCGCAATCACTTGATGAAATGGTGACCCAAAGCTGCGGTCGCATTCTTGATCTGTTCGAGATTGATCTGCCCGAAACCGCCCGCTGGGGCGATACCGAGGCCGCCAACCCAATCCCGGTCACCGGCAAACCCAAAACACGCGAATAGAGTAACCGGGCGCTAGGCGATCCCCATCATCCGGGTCAGGTCGCCAAGCGCCTTGTCACAGGCCTGCTGATCCAACGCAAACCGGTTGGGGGACAAATAGGCGTGGGCGGCGGCCATCGGATCGTCACTGGGCACGGTTTCAACCGCGTCGCACAGGATGTGCTGCTCAATCCGTTCGGCCTGCAATTCGTCTGATTTGACCTTCTGGCGCAATTCCTGTGCGCTGGCGCGCGGATCATCGCGCAGGTGTCGCCGTGTCTGGCGCAGTGGCTTGATCACGTTTTCGCGCCACTCGCGTACAGATGCCTCAAGTGCTGAAATGCTCAGCGGTGCCACTCCCTTCTGGCCCAGAAAGAACATGAAAAGCAGCATATTCACATCAAGGTCACAGCGTTCCTGAAGATCAAGGCACAGCTTGGCGACGCCATCGCGACCATACATCACGACCGTAAAGGCCCAGACTTCTTCCTGATCCATTCCCAACCTGCTGTGTTTTTATTGGATATCAAACGGTTTTTGCCGTTCTGGCAACTTTCGGCGGATGTCCCATATAGGCGCCAAGCCCCTTGGCGGTCGAGACCATCGTGCCTTGGGTATCAACAAGCCGCGGGCCGACAATAACATCTTCCATCGCAACATCGACGACTTTGCGTTGTTGCCAGGCGCAGACACGGTCAAATTTCCTTTCTGCGATCAAGTCCACCGCATGCACCCCAAAGGCCGAAGCAATCACACGGTCACGCGGCGATGGTGTGCCACCGCGCTGAACATGCCCCAACACCGTGACACGGGTTTCCCAGCCGGTGCGTGCGCCCAACTCATCGGCAAGCCAATGGCCGATGCCACCATAACGGACTTTCTGGCCGTCATCGCCAAGGGTTACCGCCGATCCATCATCACGTTTGACCGCCTCGGCAACGATCACCAGCGCATGGTTGCGGCCGCTTTTGCGGATATTGAGGCAATGCTGGCTAAGCTCATCAAGATCATAATCCATTTCCGGGATCAGGATGACATCCGCCCCGCCCGCAACCCCGGCAAACAGGGCAATATGCCCGGCATCACGGCCCATGACTTCAAGGATCATGATCCGTTCATGGGATGCCGCGGTCGGTTGCAAACGATCAAGGGCGTCGGTTGCGACATTCACCGCCGTTGTGAAGCCAATGGAATATTCCGTCTGGGCAAGGTCGTTATCAACCGTCTTGGGGATACCCACCAGATTGATACCGCCCATCTTGGCCAAACGATGCAGGATCGCCATGCTGCCATCGCCACCAATGCCAATCAGCGCATCAAGGCCAAGCTTGTGATAGCCTTCAATGACTTCGCTTGATCGGTCGGCAAAGCTGCCATCAGGCATCGGATAATGGAACGGATCACCCTTGTTCACCGTGCCGAGGATCGTACCGCCAAGACGCAGCAACCCGTCACTATTGACCTGATCATTAAGGTCAATGGCCTGGGGCGGGTCCTGCATCAGGCCATGGGTTCCCTGACGAATACCGACCACATCCCAGCCATAGCCAAGAACCGCACGGCGGACGACCGCAAGAATAACCGCGTTCAATCCGGCGCAATCACCGCCACTGGTCAAAACTCCGATGCGCATTTGTTTCCTTCCCGATCGTGGCAAATTTGTTTTACAGGGTGGTACAAATCATATGGGTTGCCAACATGATATCTGGTATTATCACTGTCCCCTCGCATTGGTTATTAAGCTGGATCAAAAATGGACGAAATCAATCAGATCGAGATTGAAAAGAGACTTCTTTCGCTCCGCGAGGAACACCGTGATCTGGACGTCGCCATCGAACAAATGGTTCAGGCCCCCCATCATGATCAACTGCGTCTTGGCCGCATGAAAAAGCGCAAATTGGCCTTAAAGGACGAAATCCTTTATATCGAGTCGCAGCTGGTCCCAGACATTATCGCCTGATTTGCTACCGGCCACGTCAAAATCTGCCTGATGTAAAATGGGAAGTAATCAGATGCCCTGCGGAATGCGATCCAGCCGGGCCAGATACATTTCCTTGTGCGCACGCAATGCGGCATCTGTCGCCTTCAGGGCCGAGGCCGGCGTATCGCCGCTTTGCGCGTGGTAAAGCCCGAATACCGGCACAACCGGGATCGGTTTGCCCTTGTGAGTATAGGGATGTTGATCAAGCCATCTGGTGATGGCGTCAACGCGTTGCCAGACATCTTCCTCGTCAACATTGTACATCAGGGCCGCAAAGTCATTGCAGCCGAGATATCCCAGATGATGCGGCGCCATGATGAAGTCGGCCATGATGCGCCGGACATAGTTAAACAGGCCGTCTTTGCAGTCCTGCCCGTGAAGTTGCAGGATGTCGTCAAGATTGGCCAATTCGCACATCAACACCATGCGGCTTGTCCGGTCCGCGCCAACCAATGACATTTCGTTTTCAAGGATCTGCATAAAGGCCGGCCGGCTGATCGCGCCGGTAAAGGGATCGCGGCCCTCGTTGCGGGCCAGATGAGCCTGGCGTTGCTTCAGTTCATTGAGGTTTTCGGTCAGGCCGTTGATGCGCACCATCAGGCGACCAATCGCCTGTTCTACCGCAGGTGTAACCTGCTGATCCGGAATACCCAGAACGTTTGCGATATCGGGGGTGTGATAGGGTGTCTTGTCGACCGGGTCCGGTATGGCGTCGGTGTCGATATCAACCTGATGGTCCTGATTTGGCGCACGACGACGGCCCGCATCCTTGCCATATGCAAGAATCCCGTAAGGGCTTGATGGATATCGTCCATCCCCGCCCCCCATAGAGGGTGTCATTGATCCTGGTCTTGTGACTTTCATGTCTGACCTTCGCGTGCTACCTGCACAGTTATATAAGGCAATGGTAAATAATAGATCAAAAACGCAATTAATTCACCAAGATTTTCAATCCTGAGTGACATTGACTGCGATTTGCCGTTACTTCATGGATTTCTTAATAAGGTCAACATCATATACAAGGCTTTTCCCGATAAGACAATCCCGCAAGCAAGCTTGCATGATAGAACTTGCTGCATATAATGCGGGCCTTCATGAAACCGCCCGAAACGGAGCCGCCACTATGAGCGATCAAACCCCGGTCATCGGCATTATCATGGGAAGCCAGTCAGACTGGGAAACCATGAAAAATGCAGCAGATGTCCTTGATGCGTTGAACGTCGCGTACGAGACCAAGATCGTCTCCGCCCATCGCACGCCGGATCGCCTGTATGACTATGCCAAAACGGCAAAGTCGCGCGGCCTTAAGGTCATCATCGCCGGTGCCGGTGGTGCGGCTCACCTTCCGGGCATGGCAGCGGCCATGACCCCGCTTCCGGTTCTGGGTGTTCCGGTTCAAAGCCGTACCCTTAAGGGCCTTGATAGCCTGCTTTCCATCGTTCAGATGCCGGGCGGCGTTCCGGTTGGAACCCTTGCCATCGGTTCTGCCGGTGCCAAAAATGCCGGTTTGATGGCAGCCGAAATCATGGCCCTGATGGATGATGGCCTTGCAGCCCGCCTTGATGACTGGCGCGCAGCCCAGACCGCATCGGTCGCAGACGAGCCGGTCGACCCGGCACCCTGATCTCCTGATCTGAAAAAGGCGCCCCCGACGGGGCGCGTTTTTGTTTGATTGCACCAGATTTGACGATTGCCCGACAGATGGGCGAGTTTTGATCGAGGAATACATGACGGATTTCGACACGCGCATCATCGCCCCGGGCAGCACCATTGGCATTATGGGCAACGGTCAGCTTGGCCGTATGGCAGCCTTCTGTGCGGCGGAGCTTGGCTATAAGGTCCATGTGTTTGGCCCGGGTGCCGACAGCCCGACCGAACAGGTCTGCGCCAAGGCAACTGTTGCCGATTACAGCGACCTTGATGCGCTCCGCGCCTTTGCCGAGGATGTCGATGTTGTGACGTTTGAATTTGAAAACGTCCCGCATGACAGCGTCAAACTGCTGGCCGATCTTGTGCCGGTCCGTCCGGGCTGGAAATGCCTGCACATTTCGCAAAACCGCCTGCGCGAAAAGACCTTCTGCAATGATCATGGCATTGGTACCGCGCCGTTTGAGGCGGTTCGATCCCTTGCTGATCTTGAGGCCGCCGTTGCCAAGCTTGGCCGTCCGTCGGTTCTGAAAACCACTGAACTGGGTTATGACGGCAAGGGCCAGGTCAAGATTGCCGCTGATACCGACCTTGCCGAAGCCTGGTCTGAAATGGGCGGGGCCGAGGCCATCCTTGAAGGCTTCATCTCGTTCGAGCGCGAAATTTCCGTGATCGTTGCCCGTGGCGTTAAAGGCGACACCGCCTGTTTCTGCCCGGTCGAAAACGTGCACACCAATCACATCCTTGATGTCACTGTTGCCCCGGCTGAAATCGCAGACGATCTTTCCACGAAGGCCGAGGACATCGCGATCAAGCTGGTCAGTGCGATGGAATTTGTCGGGCTTCTGGCGGTTGAGATGTTTGTCACCTCTGATGGCGACATTCTGGTCAATGAAGTTGCCCCGCGCCCGCACAATTCAGGTCACTGGACGATTGATGCCTGCATTACCAGTCAGTTCGAACAGTTCATCCGGGCTGTTTGCGGCCTGCCGCTGGGCGATCCGGCCCATCATTCCAAGGCGCGCATGAAGAACCTTTTGGGTGACGACATCAATGACTGGCAGGCAATTTTGACCGAGCCAAATGCCAAACTGCATCTCTATGGCAAGGCCGAAGCAAAGCCGGGCCGCAAGATGGGCCATGTGACCTGGGTTCTGCCAAAATAAGGCATCCCCGACGTCCCACCAAAACAAGAAATTGCCCCGGATGCCGAGCGTGTCCGGGGCTTTTTCGTATGTGATTCATAACGTTACACAAAACATCATCCGACTGGCATTTTATGCCCAGTTGATTGGCATCCGGTTTGCTGTTGAAGGGGTAGGAAACTCTTTACGGATGACATGTGATGAAAAAACTTCTGATCATTCTTTCACTGACCCTTGGCCTGATTGCTGTCGAAAGCCGCACGAACCAAGCCACAGCTACACCGGGGGCCGCAGGCTTCCCGGATGTGATCGAAGGCGACAAGCTGCGCTTTGGCAATCTGATTGTCGAACTGTTTGGCATTCGCGCGCCAAAACCCGGCATGATCTGCCGGGCCGGTTCGGTCGAATTCCAGTGTGGTGCGGCGGCTGCCCAGGCGCTTGATCGCATCATCGAAAACTATGCGATCAAATGTCAGCAGGTCTCGGACGTTCAACTGTTCCCGATGCTGACCGAATGCCAGATGGGTCAGGTTGACCTCAACCGTCTGATCCTGCGCGCCGGTTGGGCGATGGTTGATATGGTCAGCTGCGACACCCATCCGAGCTGCACCACCTATCTGCGCGATCAGCAGTTCGCCAAGGACAACAAAAAGGGCATCTGGATGGGCACACCGCCGTCCGAACTGGTCGCGCTTGCGGCCAAGCCGCCAAAATATGACCTTCAGGAAGCGGATGACGCCAACGAGCTTAAGACCCTGATTGAGGATGAGCTTGAACCACAGCGCCCGGAAAATCCGATCGAGATTGATCTGGCATCTGAAATGGAAGAAGCCAACAAACCTGACATGACGCTTCTAAGCTTCCTGACCAATACCTTCTGATCAGGCCGTATCACTGCGTCCGCAAAAGTTTCCTTCCCTCAAAACTCAAAACGCCACCGGCACAATGCACGGTGGCGTTTTTGTATTCAGCGGGCTTTTAGCAGGACTATCTGTCAGCCACCAAACTGGCGGCGCATCCGGCCCGGTGTTGGCATGCAGCGCGCAATCTTTGCCCCCATCTTGAAAGGTGCGGCGGCAAACTTGCCAGCCTTGCCAATCTTGGCGGTAATTTTCGGGATCTGCATGACATTGCCAATCCGGCGATCCAGGAATGCCCAGCTATCGGCATGGCCTTCGGACGTGTCATCCAGCCAATAGGCAAGCGTTGATCCATAGACACCAGCCAGCAACATGCGTTTGGTGTACCAGTTATGATCGGTCGAGGTATCCCCGGCCGCCACCCACATCGCATCCACCGTCCCGTGGGTCAGTTTCAGACCAAGGGCGGCATTTTGCGGCAGGGTAATGAAGGCAAGGGCGGCACGAACAGTGTCTTTTTGCCCCTCGACCAGCTCAAGGCGGGTTTTAACCGCCGTCGCAATGCGGTCACGAATTTTCAGGTTCTCAAGGCCCTTTTCATCAAGGGCAGCGATCATTTTGCGATCGGTCATCTCGACATAGGTAACGATGGCCTGACGAATGCCATTGGGAAGCAACCGATCAACCTCGCCCGGTGCAAGATCAAGGTCTTCTGCCCCCGCATGAAGTGCCTGTTTGGTCCAGCCATCGAACGGCACATGTTCAAGGGCTGCCTCGACCAGTGCTTCTCGCTGGGCTTGCAGACGGGTCATGCTTTCATTAACAGACATTCAGGCCTCCTCGTCATCAGATGCTGCGTCAGTTATCGCCGATTGTCTAAAGTTAGTCTCGGGCGGGTTTTCGCGCAATTCCTCGTTAAATCCAAGCAACGACATATCTTCCATACGTTCGGGATACATCACCCCGATCAAATGATCATATTCGTGCTGAACCACGCGGGCATGGAAACCACCAGCGGTGCGTTCCACATCTTCGCCCTTCTCATTTAACCCGCGGTAACGGATTTTGTTCCATCGCGGCACCACACCCTGAAGGCCAGGGATCGACAAACACCCTTCCCAGCCATCAACGATTTCATCGCCAATCGGCTCGATTTCCGGGTTGATCAGAACGCTTAAGGGCACCTCGCCATCGTCCGGATCATCGCTTTTGCGAAGTGCTGGCACGTAATAGACCATGATCGCCAAGGACTGAAACACCTGCGGCGCCGCAAGGCCAACGCCCCCGGCATCCTTCATGGTGTCCTTCATATCAGCAATCAGGCGCTGAATTTCGGGATCAAGCGGGTCTTCGACACGGTCTGCAACACGGCGCAGTACCGGGTGGCCCATCCGGGCAATTTTAAGGATCGACATGGCCCTATATCCAACCAAAAACGACCAGCTGTAAAGTCCTAATGCCCTGCCCCTAGTGTCCCGCAAAGACCAGAGTCTGGATCGGCCAGATCAATGCCTGCACGCGCAACAGGACCGCATGCACGGCACCCACTGTTTGCACCATATGCAAAAACAGCCAGCGCCCCGTTCCGATATCAGTATCTTCAAGCTGATCGTGGGTGTTGGTATAGGCATTGGCGACACATTTACTGCCAAGCGGCACATCACGGATCGTTTCCGGATAAAGCGGCACCATCTTGGCAAGGAAGGTACCCGGCCGTGCGCGATCAGTGATATCAAGCAACTGGTCCGTTGGCCGGAATTGGCCGGCAGCAATCACTGGCTGCACGTCGGTGACCACCATCGGGATGATTTCAAACGGCAATGACGCACAGGTGACCTCGGTGATCACACCGGGCTTGACCACCTGTGTTGCGATCTGGGCAAAGCCCGCCTGATAAATCGTCTCGCCATCCTTTTCCGGGATCAGGATACCCGCCGGGCGCAGGACCGGACTGACATAATCACCAACTTGCAGGGCAAATTGCTGGATCTTTCCGGCTACACCGGCACGCACCACGGTTTTGGAAAGCTCCGCCTCTGCCGATCTTAACGCTGCTTGCGCATTGGCAAGCTGTGCTGGAAGCAGGCTTTGAAGCTTGGTTTCAATCACCGTCATGCTTGCAAGGGCGGCGTTCAGCCCACCTTGCCGGGTTGTCAGCGACACTTCCAGGCGTTCGACTTCGCGCCGTGAGACCGCATTGTTTCCGCGCGACAAAAGATCGGCTTTGACTTCAAGCTCGTCGCGCACCTGATTATAGGCACCGCGGGCCTGTTCAACATTTCCCTCGGCGACGGCAAGGTCAGCACGGGTGACATCCATCTGGGCGCGGATTTCGGCAATGCGTTGCTCGGCCATGGCGACGGCTTCGCGTTCGACCCGGTTATCAATGCGAAACAGCGGATCACCGCCCGCGACGACCTGATCGTTATCGACATAAACCTCGACCACGCGCCCGCCCTTTTCCGGCAGGATCGTCACGGTTCTGAAAAATGACGACACATTCATGGTCGATGGATGGAAATAGAAAATAGTCGCAATAAGCGTGATCGTCAGGATCGCACAGCCAACAATGCCATAGCGCAGCTCATACCAGACGGAAAACAGGGTGATTTCCTTGCCGATCCGTTTGCCCTGCTTGTAACGGCGAAACAGGTAATCGGGCAGGATGGTGAACAGCGAACACAAAAGAAGCTCAAACATCTTTGGCATTCTCCTGCGTCGTTACTG
>NZ_DCAO01000095.1:0-8982 GCF_002311515.1 Thalassospira sp. UBA1131 | reverse complement strand
TACCCGATCAGGATCAGGCAATAGATGTTGTTATCTCAAAGCATTATGACAACCTTTAAGGCATTTATACCATATGGTTATCGCCACATGGTTTTAAAGCAACCAAACCGGAAAACCCGGTAATTGCCCAAAGGGTTCGCCAAAACGCGGCCAATAAACGCCCAAGGCGAATATCCCCTTCCCTCTTTTCTTTTTGCCAGGTTTGCACTATATACAGCCCACGGTCAGTTTGACCGTAAATCCAACCGGGGGGCATTCCGCACTCCGGGTGTTTTTGTTTTTTTGAAAGGAGCGTGGTTTCCGTGCAGGTAATCGTTCGCGACAACAATGTCGATCAGGCTCTGAAAGCGCTTAAGAAAAAGATGCAGCGCGAGGGCATTTTCCGTGAGATGAAACTCCGTCGCCACTTTGAAAAGCCGTCGGAGAAGAAAGCTCGCGAAGGGGCGGAAGCAATCCGTCGTGCCCGCAAGCTGGAGCGTAAGCGCATCGAGCGCGAAGGCTTCTAGTCTTTTTCACTTTCGGGGTATCTCGAACGTGACTGTACGATCGAATTTAGTTCGCTAAATTCGGACCCGTGCGCCAAGCCCGCCTCGGAGCAATCCGGGCGGGTTTGGTTTTTCTGGGCCTTGGCCTCAGTCATGGCCTGATCAAGAATTGTTCAAGCAGCCTTGCATATCGAGTTGCCACCATCGGCCAGCATGGCCGATCCGGTAACAAAGCTTGAATGATCAGATGCCAGAAACAATGCCGCCTTGGCAATTTCGTCTGGTGCGGCGATCCGGCCGAGCGCATGGAACTTTTCCACCATTGCCCGTGCTTCCTGATCATTGGCAAAGCTTGCCGCCATCGGGGTATCAGTCCCACCCGGCAACAACGCATTTACCCGCACATTGGCCCCGCCATATTCCACGGCCAGACATTGCGCCATCCCGATCAGGCCCATTTTACTTGCCGCATAGGCCGTCATGCCCGGCAGGCCAATGGTATGTCCAACAAAGGTAGAAGTAAAAATAACCGATCCGCCGCCGCGTTTGGCAATTGCGGGCATCTGGTATTTCGCCCCGAACATGGCTGATGTCAGATTGGTTCGAATGGTTTTCTCCCACTCCCCAACGTCAATATCACTCAGCGCACCGGGTGATCCGAGGGTTCCGGCATTGTTGAACCCCACATCAAGCCCGCCATACTCACCAATCGCGGCATCAACCAATGCCTTGGCAAACGCCTCGTCGCAGACATCCCCGGCAAGGGCAAATGCCGTACCGCCTGCGCCATTGATTTCCGTCACAACCTGATCAAGTCGATCTTCCGAGCGCGCCGCAAGCACAAGCTTTGCCCCTTCCCGGGCAAACAGTTTGGCCGATGCGGCGCCGATCCCGGAACTTGCACCGGTGATGATAACAACCTTGTCTTCAAGCAACATGATCTATCCAATCCATCTGGCACCGGCCCAGTTGAGTGAGCGGTGCGGTTAGTGATGGCAAAAGGATATGGGGCAGCGTCCAGTGTTGCTCGCCGGTTTCGGACCTCACGTTCGTGTCGCGCAGAAACCCGGATGTATCAGTTACCCGATACCCACGCCCGGATGTCATCCATCATCGTCGGCTCATAGCCAATCGGATCTGGCATCGGTTCAGACCGCACAATGATGCCCGACTGGGTGCGATAGACGGTATAAAGCGTATCTTGCCTGATATCGGTAAAGGTTGAACTGCCGTATTCGGCATCGACCAGGAAATTCCATTCCGCCAGATAGTTCATCAGATCAAGCGCATCGCCCTGCCCCAGATCATAGGCCATCTTCGGCTTGGTGTTTTCATCATTGATGTCGCGATATCGCCCCTCAAAGCGCACCAGCTTATAGCGGGCATCCATGCCCATCACATTGGCCCACGGTTTGAGCTTGATGAATTCGGCATCAATCCGCCACTGATCACCATAAATCTCAAAGATGCCGACATCCCCGCCTTCGCCCGCCGCCAGATGGGCCTCGAACAAATCCTCCCCAATCGGCTCGAAATACATCTTGGCAATCGGCTCCTCGGCCGTCAGCCGGACATAGGTCAGGATCGTCAGCCCCATGGACGCCACCAGCGCCACGGACAGCACAACCACCAAAAGCAGAGAAACCCGTACCAACCGAAACATGCGACCTTCTAATTAAGCCTTACAATTCTACGCTTGAGTAATTTTCTTCGCCGTGCGTTCTCTTAACTCTAAGAAATGGTCAGAAAACAACCGCTGAACCCGCGTTGACTGCCTTAAACTCGAAATCAGATATGTGTTTGGTTCAGCCAAAGTCTTTTCTTTAGCTGAGGCATAGTTCCCGTGAATCGCCTCGGGTATCATAATCTGAAATGATAAAAAATTTGGATGACAGAAATTCGAGATCCATTCGTATTCATCTCGCAGGATAGCGCTTCCCTTCTTCTTAGCAAGGCGAGCGAGGACCAAGTCAGAACGATCTATACACTTCAGTACATTAATAGGACAGGGTGCATTAGGTATATCTCCGTGTGAAGATCCCATCATTGCAGAAAATAGCTTTTCACGGACAGAGCTCATGGAGACAGAGCCGTTTATAAGCGCATTCAGTTGGTGACAAAAATACCCCATAAGGGCAACACTCTCCATGTGCCCACGCAAAATCAGCGCAAGAGCATACGAGTTTTGATCTTCTATTTGCGTAATAGCGGCATCAATCAAATAGATACACCGATGAGTGACACTTTGCTCGATTGTTTTCGCATTGGAAATTACGATCTCTGCCTCATTCCTCCTCCTCAATTTATTCAAGCAGAAATCGTCATTGAGAAATCGCTTAGCGTATTCTTTGTTATCCAATATCTCGTCGAACTCATCACCCTTTCCAAGGCCACGAGCAATTCCGTCTGCATCAACCAAAAGAACAGCCTCCCGTTGAGAAAAGCAACTTCCACAAGGCCATATTAAACTAGATCGACACGCCCATTGACAACAAAAGGCGGCCCCACCGGAGCCGCCTTTTGCCGTTTCAAACCGTAGGGTCTGATCAGTTATCGAGATGCATGACGATTTCTTCGCACATCTTTTTGGCATCGCCGAACAGCATCATGGTGTTGTCCTTGAAGAACAGTTCGTTCTGGATGCCAGCGTAACCGGCTGACATGCCGCGTTTGACGAACAGGACCGTTTTGGCCTTTTCGACTTCAAGGATCGGCATGCCGAAGATCGGGCTTGCCGGGTCGGTTTTGGCTGCCGGGTTGGTGATGTCGTTTGCACCAATCACGAAGGCCACGTCAGCCGATCCGAAATCACGGTTGATTTCTTCCATTTCCAGCACGTCGTCATAGGGCACGCTGGCCTCGGCCAGAAGCACGTTCATGTGACCCGGCATACGTCCGGCAACCGGATGGATGGCGTAGCGGACTTTGACACCCTCTGCTTTAAGGATATCAGCCATTTCACGCAGCGCATGCTGTGCCTGTGCCACGGCCATACCATAGCCCGGCACGATGATGACGCTCGATGCGTTCTTCATGATGAAGGACGCATCATCGGCCGAGCCGGATTTGACCGACCGATCACCATCGCCGCCAGCACCGGCGGCTGCTTCGCCCTCTGCGCCAAAGCCACCAAAGATGACATTGAAGATCGAGCGGTTCATGCCCTTGCACATGATGTAGGACAGGATCGCACCCGACGCACCGACAAGCGCCCCGGTAATGATCAGCGCACTGTTCTGAAGCGTAAAGCCGATGCCACATGCCGCCCAACCCGAGTACGAGTTCAGCATGGAAACAACGACCGGCATGTCTGCCCCGCCAATCGGAATGATCAGCGTAACACCCAGAACAAGGGCCAGTGCCACAAGGATCCAGAAGGCCGTATGGCTTTCGGTCACGACCAGGATGACACCAAAGACAACAATGGCAATCCCGATGGCAAGGTTGAGCATATGCTGCCCCTTGAACCGGACAGGCGTGCCCGAAACGATGCCCTGCAACTTACCAAACGCAATCAAGGATCCCGTGAAGGTGATCGCACCAATCGCCACACCGAGGCCCATTTCAATCAGGCTGGCCGCACCGATATTGCCCGCCGTTCCGATGCCATAGGCACCCGGCGAATAAAGCGCTGCACCGGCGACAAACACCGCGGCCAGACCGACCAGCGAGTGGAAGGCTGCAACAAGCTGTGGCAGGGCGGTCATCTGGATCTTGAGCGCGATGACCGTACCAATCGCACCACCGATCAGAATACCGACGATAATGGTTGTGTATGACAGCACGGCCGGACTTGCCAGCGTGGTAAAGATGGCAATTGCCATGCCCACCATACCAAGGATGTTCCCGGTCCGGGCCGATTCAGGTGACGAAAGTCCGCGCAACGAAAGAATGAAGCAGACCGAGGCCACCAGATACAGGAAAGCCGATAGGTTTTCCGACATTGTGTGTTCCCCCTACTTCTTTTTCTTGAACATATGCAGCATGCGCTGGGCGACGATGAAGCCACCGAAAATGTTGACCGAGGCCAACACCACCGCAATGAAGCCCATCATCTTGGAGAAGTTCATCTCCACCGGGCCTGCTGCCAGAAGCGCACCGACGATAATCACCGACGAAATGGCGTTGGTCACAGCCATCAGGGGTGAATGAAGGGCCGGGGTAACTTTCCACACGACGTAATAGCCAACAAAGCAGGCCAAGACGAAGACGGTCAGACCAAGGACCGTCGGGCTGACGCCTGATCCCTGTACCGCGACCGCGGCAGTGCCAGCGGCATCGGACGCACCACTTGCCAGACTATCGGCAAGCTTTGCGGCCTTTTCCGCAAGGCCAAGGGCGGCATCGCGGAGTTCATTTGCATTTTGGGCTACGGATTGATCAGCCATTTGCGACCTCCTCCCCGCCGAATTTCGGATGAACGACCTTTCCATCATGGGTCAGGCGCGTCTCGGCGATGATCTGGTCCTCGCCATTAAACGACAGCGTGCCTTTGTCCTTATCGACAGAAAGGGTGATGAAGTTCAAAAGGTTCTTAGCATACATCGCCGTTGCATCGGTTGCGACGGAGCTGGTGATGTTGGCAGGACCAATCAGCTTGACGCCATTATCGGTCATTACCGTCTCACCAAGTTTCACACCGGCAACGTTGCCACCACGCTCAGCCGCCAGGTCAATAATGACCGAGCCCGGTTTCATGCCCGACACCATATCGGCGGTGACGATTTCCGGTGCCGGACGGCCCGGAATAAGGGCCGTGGTAATGACGATATCGGTTTTGGTCAGAACCTCTTTAAGCTTTTCAGCCTGTTTCTTTTTGTAGTCGTCCGACATTTCCTTGGCATAGCCGCCGGAAGTTTCGGCATCAGACGCCGTGTCGTCTTCGACTTCAATAAAGGTCCCGCCAAGCGACTGAACCTGTTCTTTCACCGCCGGGCGCACATCAAATGCCGATACAACGGCACCAAGGCGCTTGGCGGTTGCAATCGCCTGAAGGCCGGCAACACCGGCCCCGACCACGACAACCCGTGCAGGTGCAAGTGTGCCCGCCGCCGTCATCATCATCGGATAGATGCGGCCAAATTCATGGGCGGCATCCAGAACGGCGCGATAGCCCGCCAGGTTGGATTGCGAGGACAGCACATCCATCGACTGTGCGCGTGAAATACGCGGCATCAGTTCCATCGAATAGCCATCAACACCGGCCTTTGCCATCGCATCGATCAGGTCCTTGCGATCATAGGGCTCAAGCAGGGCCACAACAGCGGCCCCCTTCTTATAGGCGGTTAATTCGTTGGTTTTGCCGTCAATGACAGGTGGGCGCACCTTGAAGATGACATCAGCATCCTTCACGGTGGTTTTCATTGTTTTGGCAATGGTTGCACCAGCATCGACAAAGCGATCATCCGGTATGGCGGCGTCTATTCCGGCGCCAGCCTCGATTGCAACGTCAAACCCCAGAGCCTTAAGCTTCTTAACGGTCTCTGGCGTGACGGCAACGCGCTTTTCCCCGGGCCATATTTCCTTTGGAACGGCCAGTTTCATCGCGTTTGACCTCCTTCCCTAAATGATTGGTCAGTTTGACAATCCGTCTTCATTCAAAGCAACCGGTTCCAGAACGTCATGTCGCGTTCCTTTTGGACCGATCACCGGGCAACCCTTGTCCAGTTCAAATCATCCGGGCCAGCACACCTACACCTAAAGCGGCCCGAAAAAGAAAAAGGCGGTTCTTCAGCAATCGCAGAAGAAACCGCCCACTTTCCCACCACGCATTACAAGGCAAAAAACCTTGCTGACATATCAGGTCCCACCCGCCATTGGTGCTCAGGACAAACAATCAATGACGCCCTGCATGTCTGCGTTGAAAGCAAGATGCGATTTCTGATCGGCAACCACAATCCGAAAAACCGACAAAAAAGCACTTTAACTTTATATCAGTTAATATATCGAAAAATCCATTATGTGCGGAAATTCGCACATTTCATTTCCATTATGGAACAGGTCCTGATCCGGATCGTCACACAATAGAACGTTGATTTTTGGCAGTTTCCCCTGTTTTCGCCTCACGTTGTAAGTGAATATTATCTTACAAATAAACGTCCAAGTCTTCATTTATTCCCAAATGGGCACGCAATAGGGAACGTTGCAAACGCAAAAAGGTTCGCAAAAATATTCTCGATTTTTGGGAAACCAAACCGGATCAAACATCAAAAATCGGATTTTCCATCGCGCAATTTGCCCAAACGGGTGCTCGACTCTGCATTGAAAAGTCGACTCGCTTGGGGGGCCGGATAAGTTGGTGAATGCGACGACTTGCACGCCTTATCAGTCGGGGCGTTCCAAACCGATCTGGGCCAGTGCATCTTTTTGACGGGCTTCAAGTTTTGCCACGTCAAAATCGCCGACAAGATCGTTAAACAGGCGATACCAGTTCACCTCTGCATCAAGGCGCAGGAACACCGCGCCAAGCCCGACCGCTGCGCGGTCAACCAGAACGAATTCACGCGGAGGTTTGACGCCGCCGACACGGCGCAGCTCCTGATGAACCTTTCCTGCGACCTCTGCGCCATAGGCGACAGAGTTGGTTTCACCCATCTTGCGTTCGCGATCATCAAGGATCGGGCCGTAAACGAAGCTGGCCCAGATATTGAGCACATCAATCAATTCGCGCGACGGATTTTCAAAGCCCCAGCTTTCATAGGCTGAAACAGCCTTTTCCTCGTCCTCGTCACGCAGCGCCTCATAAAGCGTAATCACCGCTCTTACGAAGTCTGGCTTGAAAATGCGGATACAGCCGAAATCCAGAAGATTGACCGAAAGGTCATCACGTAGCGTGTAATTGCCCAGATGCGGATCGCCATGGATCACGCCATAGCGATAAAACGGCACATACCACGCCCGAAACATATTAAGCGCAACCTGATTGCGCGCATCCTGATCGGGATCACTTTCAAGGAAATGCTTGAATTTCTGCCCGGTTTGCCAGGTCATAGTCAAAAGCCGCTTGGTGGTCAGTTCATCAACCGGTTCGGGCACATGAACACAGTCCTCATCGGCCAGCATATGGCGATAAAGGCGTATATGCTTGGCTTCACGCTCATAGTCGAGTTCTTCACGCAGGCGGGCGGTCAGTTCTTCCTGAATGTTTTGCGCATCAATCGCGCTGTCATAGCGCTTATAGATCGCAAAGGCTGCGCGCAGCTGCTTAAGGTCGGCCTCAACCGTTGCCGACATATCCGGATATTGCAGCTTGCACGCAACATCCCGCCCTTCGGGCAGTGTCGCCTTGTGCACCTGCCCAAGTGACGCGGCCGCCACGGCATCGTGGCTGAATTCTGTGAATTTCGATTGCCATCCGGCCCCAAGTTCACTTCGCATGCGGCGTTTGACAAACAGCCAGCCCATGCTGGGCGCATCTGCCTGAAGTTCGGCCAGCGCCTGGGTATATTCCTTGGGCAGGGCATCGGGGATGGTCGACAGGATCTGGGCGACCTTCATCAACGGCCCCTTGAGCCCACCAAGGGCCGAGGTCAGTTCGGCGGCGTATTTGGCATGATCAATCTCGCCGCCGAACATTTTCCCGGTGGCAAGGCGCGCGGCCAGCTTGCTGGCCGATGCGCCCACCCGTGCATAACGACGAACCCGCCCGCCAAACCTGTTTTCCTCGTTTGCGGCGGTATAATCATCGTCGTTATCACTCATATCAGGAAAGCTCCTCCAGCTCGTCGATCATGCGTTTGATCATATTAAGGCCCCGCTGCCAGAAGGCCGGGTCCGATGCATCAAGTCCGAACGGTGCCAGAAGTTCCTTGTGCCGTTTGGTGCCCCCGGCTTTCAGCATATCAAGATACTTCTGCTGGAAGCCGTCTTCGGCACCCTGATAAACGTCATAAAGCGAGTTCACCAGGCAATCGCCAAAGGCATAGGCATAGACATAAAACGGCGAATGGATGAAGTGCGGAATATAAGACCAGTAGTACTTGTATTCATCTTCATAACGGATGGCATCGCCCAGGCTTTCATGCTGTACGGCAATCCAGATCTCGCAGATCTCATCAACGGTCAATTCACCTTCGCGGCGCTTTTCATGGACGCGCTTTTCAAATTCAAAGAACGCGATCTGACGCACGACGGTGTTGAGCATATCCTCAACCTTGCCGGCCAGCATGATGCGCTTCATCTTCGGATCACTTTCCGAACGCAGCATCGACTGGAAGGTCAGCATTTCACCAAACACCGATGCGGTTTCCGCAAGGGTCAGCGGCGTATCAGACAGGAAATAGCCCTGCTCTGCCGCCAGCACCTGATGCACACCATGGCCCAGCTCATGGGCAAGCGTCATCACATCGCGGGTTTTACCATGATAGTTCAGCAGCAAATACGGATGTGCTGACGGCACGGTCGGATGGGCAAAGGCACCCGATGACTTGCCCGCGCGCGGCGGCACATCGATCCACGGGTTATCAAAGAATTTCTGACCGACTTCTGCCAGTTCCGG
>NZ_DCAO01000114.1 GCF_002311515.1 Thalassospira sp. UBA1131 | reverse complement strand
ATGTCGGGTGTGACCGTGCATTATCTTGGTGAAATGCCGGAAGTGCATAATTCCGCCGGGCGTGCCGAATTTGATGAAACCAGTTTCAGCATCTTTGTAAATACCGGCGAGGCCGATGGCATTCAGGTAACTGATGCCAGCATCATTTTCACTAAACTTGATGAACCGACCCCCTATGCCGATATCGAAATCGTCGCACAGGGCAGTGCGCGCAAGGCGCTGGAACTGATTGAGGCAAAACCACTTGGCTTTGCCACGCGGCTTGGCATCGACCCGGCCCAGATCAGCGGTGAACAGGCAACCCGTGTGCGCCTGCATTTCCCGTTGCTTCGCGATGTGACGTTTGACGATGTTGATGTCGCAGCCGCCTCGCGGATTGAAAAGGCCGGGATCGTTGGTGCCTTTCGCGGCATGGATGTCACCGCGGGCAGCTTTGAATTACAGGTCAACACCAAGGGGCTTGAACTTGGCGGCACGGCCACGATTGGCAACGGCAAAACCAACATCAACTGGGTCGAAACCTTTGCGCAAGAGGCTGAGGTCCGAAGCCGCTATAAACTGTCGGGCGATCTTGACCTCGCCGTGTTGCCCGATATCGAACTTGATCCCGGCCCGTACCTGAACGGGATGGCGAAGGGGGAGCTGGATATCCGCGTCGGCTCTGATCAGGTCCGTGTGGTCGGTGACCTTGATTTGACCAATTCGGCGATTTCGGTTCCGATCGAAAAAGTGGGATATCGCAAGGAGCCCGGCGCAAATGCTGCGGCGAAGTTTGATGTTGCCGTAATGTTTGATGGCGGTGGGGTGCTTGACAGTTTCTCACTGATTGCACCAGCGCTTGAGGCAACAGGCCGTGGCAACTGGCGCGGTGACAACGCCATGGCCGACAAATGGTTTGTCGAGCTGCAAGACACCCGTTTTCGCGAAAATATTGATCTTGCTGGCACCATTCGCATGGAAGAAGGCAATCGATTGCTGGTCGATCTGCGGGGTGCGCAATTCGATTTGCGTCCCTTCCTTGAGGATGACGCATCCGGTGAAGCGCCTGCGGACGGCGAGCCGGATGAGCAGAGCTATCTTGTGACGCTGGAAGCTGGCGGTTTCCTGCTTAAGGGGGCTGAGCCATTGCTAAATGATGGCAAGATCACCTTGCGTCAGGAAACCGACAAGCGCGAGCTGGAAATCTCGGCGCGTCAATTGATCGCGACCCCATGGATCGTCGATGACGAACAAAGCAATGACGACGCAGGCAAAGCCGCGTCGGAAACGAATACCGGTGGCATTGGCGAGCGTGCCGAGCGAACCGGCGGCACCACCGAAGTGTTCCTGAATATCGAACAGATGGTTATGGCCAACGGTGAACTTCTGGCCGATCTGCGCGGATCGATCCATACGGTTGGGCAGGAATGGGACCGTCTTGTTTTGAACGGTGCATTTGGTGACCGGGCCAATGTGTTTGTGCAAGTCGCCCGCGAAGACTTCCAGACCCGCAAGGTCACAATGACCAGCGAGGATGCCGGGCGTTTCCTGCGTGCGGTTGATATGTATGAAAATCTTCTGGGCGGACGCCTGACCATTGAAGGCACGGTCGATGAACGCGATATCGCCCAACCCTTCACCGGTCAGGTCACGGTCAATGAATTCCGTGTGGTCAATGCGCCGATTGCGGCCCGCGTGCTCAGTGCCGCGTCGCTGACCGGGCTTGGCGATGTGTTGCAAGGCAATGGCATCGCCTTTACCGAAATGAACGGCGACTTCACCTATGTCAATGATGTGCTGTCGCTGTCAAAGGTGGCGGCAAACGGCGCAGCCGTCGGGGTAACCGCCAACGGGTCGATTGATTTGGCCAAATCGGAAATCCGACTGGCGGGATCAATTGTGCCGATTTACGCGCTGAATTCGGCACTGGGTGCCATTCCGATCCTTGGTGATATTCTGGTCGGCGAAGAAGGCGGTGGCATATTTGCTCCGACCTACACGGTGGAAGGCGATCTGAGCGACCCCAGCATTACGGTCAATCCGCTATCGACCTTTGTGCCTGGCGTGTTTCGCAACCTGATCACCGGTGCCGAGCCGGGCTAAGTCGGCAACAAGACACAAAAAAGCCCCGCACGATGATCGGCGGGGCTTTTTGATTTTATGCGTGTCTTCTTTGATCAGACCGGCTTGATCAGGACGTGGCGTTTCTTGCCTGCAGATACCTTGATCACGCCATCTGCGTTAACCGCATCGGCGGTGATATTGGCATTTTCGTCACTGACTTTTTCGTCATTGATCTTGGCACCGCCCCCCTTGATCAGGCGACGTGCATCACCGCCCGATTTGGCAAGGTCGGCACGGCGGAAAAGATCAAAGGCCGGAATACCGGCATCAAGATCGGCCTTGGCGATTTCCACGGTCGGGAGATCGTCGGCCAGAACACCCTCTTCAAAGGTCTTGCGCGCCGTTTCAGCCGCCGCAAGGGCTGCTTCTTCACCGCGGCACAGTTTGACCGCCTCGAATGCCAGAACTTTCTTGGCTTCGTTGATCTGCGATCCTTCAAGCTTGGCGTATTCTTCGATCTGATCGAGCGACATCTCGGTGAACAGACGCATGAACTTGATCACGTCGGCATCTTCGGTGTTCCGCCAGAACTGGTAGTAGTCATAAGACGACAGGCGTTCTTCGTTCAGCCAAACTGCCCCGGCCGCAGTCTTGCCCATTTTGGCACCGGATGCGGTGGTCATCAGCGGGGTCGTCAGGCCAAACAGCGATTTCTCATCAACGCGGCGACCAAGCTCAACACCATTGACGATGTTGCCCCACTGATCCGATCCGCCCATCTGAAGCGTGCAGCCATAGTTGCGGTTTAGTTCGACAAAGTCGTAGGCCTGCAAGATCATGTAGTTGAATTCAAGGAAGCTCAGCGACTGTTCACGTTCCAGACGCAGCTTGACCGAGTCAAAGGCCAGCATCCGGTTGACCGAGAAGTGGCGACCGAAATCACGCAGGAATTCGATGTAGTTTAGTTTGTCCAGCCAGTCGGCATTGTTGACCATGACCGCATCGGTCGGGCCATCGCCAAACGTCAGGAACTGCTGAAACACCTTTTTGATGCCAGCCATGTTGGCTTCGATGATTTCATCGGTCAGAACCGGGCGGGCGTCATCGCGGCCGGTCGGGTCCCCAACGCGGGTGGTGCCGCCGCCCATCAGGACGATCGGTTTGTGGCCGGTCTTCTGCAGCCAGCGCAACATCATGATCGACACAAGCGATCCGACATGCAGGCTATCTGCAGTGCAATCATAACCCACATAGCACACCACCGTATTTTCCGATGCATAGGCATCAAGGCCTTCAAGATCAGTACATTGGTGGATGTAACCGCGGTCATTCATGACGCGGAGAAAATCAGACTTCAGTTCAGTCATGGTTTTTGCGCTATGTTGGTTGTGATAGAAAATTTGATCCGCCATTTTGTGCGGAGGCGATGATCTAGCACAGAAAACATCCGCTCGGCAACGCATCGGCGAACAGATCTGCCATACGGGTAACGAATTCGCGATAATTTCCTTTTAGGCTGCTCAAAACCAACAGCGATCGCGCACGGAGCACGACATGAGACATGGCTGGATAACAGCAATCGGCATGATGAGTGGCACCTCCCTTGACGGGGTGGACGCAGCCCTGATTGAAACCGATGGCATCGAAGTGCGCCGCACCGGGCAATCGGTTTTTGTGCCTTATGCGCCGGAATTGCGTGAACGTATGCGGGCCTGCTTTGGCAATCGCAGTGCGACCAACACCGAACACGTGGTTGCCGACGATCTGACACAGGTGCATGTTGATGCTGTTAACATGCTGATGGATAAATCCGGTATGTCGGCCGCCGATATTGGTGTGATCGGCTTTCATGGCCAGACCGTGTTTCATGAACCGGCATCAGGTCTGACGCGCCAGATCGGAACGCCGCATATGCTGGCGGAAAAAACCGGCATCCCGGTGGTGGCCGATTTCAGATTGGCCGATGTCGCCGCTGGCGGGGAGGGTGCACCACTTGCGCCCGTCTATCACGCCGCCCTGATCAAAAGTGCCGGTGTTGAGCTGCCTGTGGCGGTTCTGAATATCGGTGGTGTTTCCAACGTTACCTATATCGATGGGGATGACGGCCTGTTGGCCTTTGATTGCGGGCCGGGCAATGCGCGCATTGATGACTGGATGCTGCGCCACACCGGCAATCCGGTTGATTTGAATGGCGCAACGGCGGCCTCGGGCACTGGTGACCCGATGGTCGAGGTCAAATTCCTTGAAGACCCGTATTTTGACCGCATCCCGCCCAAATCATTGGACCGCGAAGATATGGCGGCCCGCATTGACGGGCTGGTGGTTGAGGCCAAACTTAATGTATCCGATGGGGCGGCAACGCTTGCCAATTGCACGGTGGCGGCCATCGTTGCCGGGGTGAACCATCTGCCAGCTGCGCCCAAAGGCTGGTTTGTCTGCGGTGGCGGGCGGCACAACGATTATATCATGGCAACACTCGCCACCCGTCTTGGGGTGCCGGTGCAATCTGTTGACGTGCTTGATTGGGATGGTGATGCGGTCGAGGCTGAATGTTTTGGCTTCCTGGCTGTGCGCCACTTGCGTGACTTGCCGCTCAGTTTCCCGGGAACCACGGGCGTGGCTGAGCCCTGTTGTGGCGGCAAGCTTTATCCAACAAAAAAGGCCGCCTGATCAGGCGGCCTCAGACTGCTGACGAACCCTGT
>NZ_DCAO01000023.1:6684-11435 GCF_002311515.1 Thalassospira sp. UBA1131 | reverse complement strand
GCACCCCATCAACCATTTAATCCGTATACCCGAACTTTTTAAAGTGAGGATACAGGGAACAGTTTGCGAGCCAATTGGGAGCAGTAAACAGTGGCTTTTGAAAGGTGACTAAGATAGGATTCGTACAACGCTTATCAGCGCCTATTGGCGTCTTGATCGCAGAGTATTATAGCGAAGATGAATTGAAAGAGGGAGGCGGGCATGTCTACCAAGCAAATTCTCGCACTCCTGAACTCGCATATCGACGGAGATGAAGAGCAACTGCTGTCGATTGCCTTGCAGATCGCTGCACAGGAAGCTCGCCTTGGCCGATCCGATGATGCGGAGAAACTCAAGCGGGTTGTTCAGAAGGCGCGGGACCAACGTCGCGTAGGAAAGCCAGCCGGTGAACAATCGCCGATCCCATTGGCTCGGCCAAGAGGCGAACTACAGGGGCTTGTCGAGAGCGCTTATCCCAAAGTCACGTTATCGAGCATGGTGCTATCTGAAGATATCGCTACGCGGCTTCAACGGATTGTTCGCCAGCAGCAGGAAAGAGCAATGCTGCGTGAACACGGCCAGACTCCGGCAACTCATATGTTGCTCGTGGGACCGCCAGGCACTGGCAAGACGATGACGGCTTCGGCTCTCGCTGGTGAGTTACGCTTACCACTCTTCACGGTACGCCTCGAATCCCTGTTCAGTCGCTTCTTCGGTGAGACGGCTGGGAAAATGCGGCTTCTATTCGACCAGATCGCCCAGACGCGAGGGGTTTATTTGCTTGACGAGTTCGATGCAATCGGTGCGCGCCGAGGTGATCCTAACGATGTAGGCGAAATTCGTCGTGTGCTGAATTCGGTCCTAGCCTTTATGGAAGAGCCGAATTCAACCGACAGCCTAGTTCTGGCGGCAACAAATCATGTGGAGATTTTGGACGAAGCGCTGGCGCGTCGTTTCGATGAGGTGATCGAATACACACTACCAGATGTTGTCTCCGCAAGAGCTATCGTAGAGCGCAGGCTCGGTAAGTTCAAGGTTGCTGGGAAAGCATGGCCCACGCTTGCTTCAGCACTCGATGGTTTGAGCCAGGGCGAATTGGTTCGAGCAGCGGATGCGGTCGTCAAGGATGCAATTTTGGAGGGGGCGTCTAAGGTTTCGCCCGAGGCACTCAAGGGCGCGTTGGATAATCGGCAGACATTAAGAGGTAAGTTTCGTCGTCAATCCGGTCGCTAATCAGGCTCCGCCAAAAGATAGGTTGGAACACGAACTGAATAAGTAGGAACTTATGGCGGAGCCAGAAAATTTCGATGCGAGAGACCGTCCGCACATATCTATCGACGCTTTCCGTGAAACCGCAGCTTACACATTCCCATCTCGTAATCAGGAACGCAAACCGCTTCGCGGAGACTATGCCGCGCATGCTGCAGGTCTTCTCGATCAACTCGCCGTTGCTCTCGGGAATGTACCGCTACCCGTTGATGATCCTCGACTTATCGTTGAGGGGTTGAAGCGGGGCACTATCGTTGAGATCGCGACATTACCACCAGCCGAAGGTGCTCGCACCAAGGCGGTCAAAGTCCCGGCTACCTTGGAGTTTCCTACGCAAGATGTGGTGGTGCTTCGTTCTGAACGGAATGAGGACCGCACAGAAAGTGCGTTGCTTTTCGTGCCAGATGACGCACGTACCTTTTTACAAGGTCGAATTACTGACTATGGTCTTGATCCGGGTAATCGCAGGCGGCCCGATGTTGAGCGTTTCGAGGTCTTGGAAAACGTCCGTGCTATCGATTCTGTATCAATTTTTACCGGCAACGTGGATTTGGCTGCACCAGATGTCATTTGGTGGGAGTTATGGGTTCGCCAACCAATTGCCTTGGCTGATCGGTTGGCGACTGCCGCGCGGAATACAAATATTGATGTTCATGAAGATAGGCTGATTTTCCCCGATACAACAGTTCTGTATATTCATGGTGCGGCCGCCACAGTTGCTAATTTCGCGATGCGAGTACCGGGTGCAATTTCTGAAATACGCCGTGCAACGGGGACTATCGAATCTTTTCTAAATCACGGAGACTTACGATTAGGGCAGCATGATTGGGTTGAAGAACTGGCCCAACGAGTTGTTGCTCCCGAGGAAGATGCTCCTGTCGTTTGCACACTCGACACGGGTGTTGCTGCAGGCCACCCACTGATCGGACCCGGTCTACGCGGTGCGTGGGCATACGACAATGATTGGGGTAGCGATGACCATGGAGCCGATGGTGGCCACGGTACACCATTAGCTGGCCTCGTCCTCTACGGTGATCTCGAATTGGTGATGAATAATATCGGTCCTGTTATGTTAACGCATGGCACGGAATCAATGAAGTTATTGCCACCTCAAGGCTTTCCAGCGACCAAACCACCTAGCTATGGTGTCGTCACCCAAGGTGCGATCAGCAAGGTTGAGATTGAGCGACCTGACGCACTTCGTAGCTATTGCATAGCAACCTCCACACCAGAGTTTCCGGCAAGTCGTCCGTCAACTTGGAGTGGAGCACTTGATCAAATCGCCGCCGGGGCCATGCCCGGTGAAGATGATGAAAAAGTTCTAGCTTTTGAGCGGACTAAGCGGCTTATGGTTGTTGCCACCGGCAACGTATCTGGAGGAATGGCTGTCGACGTCTTACCCTCTCAGCCATTGGAGGACCCGTCACAAAGTTGGAATGCCTTGACTATCGGTGGTTTTACCAGAAAGGAAGAGCCGCCAGCGCCGCCGCCAACATTCTACCCCGCAGTACCAGCGAACCATCGCAGCCCGTTCAGCCGTGGTTCACAACAGCTTCCTGATGACTTAACGCCAATTAAGCCGGAGGTACTGTTCGAAGCAGGAAACATGATGTCAGATGAAACAGGATTTTGCGGTTGGAGCCCATCGGTGTCACTTCTGTCGACGGGATCTGACGTAGTAGCTGACCCCTTGGTTCCGTTTTGGGCGACTAGTGCAGCAGTAGGTATGGCCGGTCATTTCGTTGGGCAACTGCAGGCCGCGTTACCCGATCTTTGGCCAGAGACACATCGTGCACTTACCGTTGATTCTGCTCATTGGCCTGAACCAATCCGTAAAAAATTCATTGGCCGAGGGGCCCATTGGAAAACCGGCTCGAAGGCCGAAAAGCAGCAATACCTCCGCGAATTCGGGTATGGCGTGCCAAATATCGAGCGTGCGATCCTATCGGCACGCAATGACGCTACACTTGTGGCTCAGGCCGAAATTCAACCTTTTACTTACGGGGCTGATGGGCGAACTGGCGTCTTTAACGAGGTGCATTTTTACAATTTGCCTTGGCCTAAAACAGCTCTTGAGCAGCTCGAAAATGAAGTCGTCACCATGAAAGTTACGCTCTCATATTTCATTGAGCCAAACCTGACGGGCAAGGCTGCGACCAGACCGGACACCTATCGTTCCTTTGGTCTTCGTTTCGACATGAAGAAGCGTACTGAAACCAATGCTCGGTTTCGCAGTCGAATTTCCGCTAGCCAAGCAAAAGACGGTACAGAGACTGATGGAGAGACGAGCCGTTGGCTGCTAGGATCAAAGGCGATTCAAGCTGGTTCTCTGCATTGTGATCTCTGGCGAGGCAGAGCGATTGAACTGGCTGGCCATGACGCTATCGCTATTTACCCGGTTGGTGGTTGGTGGAAATCGCATGCAGGTCAGAAGCGTGTTAGCGACAAAGCACGCTATGCACTTGTTATTTCAATTTCGGCGCCAGGTCAAAGTGCGGATCTCTATTCCGAGATCACAACGCTGGTGGATGCCAAACAAATTGAGGTGCAGGTGGGTTGATTGAGTTTGTCTAACCCATTTCAGGCACCTGTTAGGTGCAATATTAGATTGGAAGTCTATCGTTTGATCGTTTCACTTGTCATTGAAGCTAGAGTGCTAGGATTTGGAGGTTTTTTGCCACTTTCAGGCTAGAGAATGAAAGTCATTTTACGTTGAGTTCTGCCGTTTGCGATACCTCCCATCGTGATCTCATTTGGAGCTAGAGTTCCGCATGTTGATACTTTAGGCCTGAATACATGCAAATGGAGAGTATGGATGTTTGAGACCAATAGGTGTGTGTGCTTTACGACGGCCTTTCCATTTTAGGACGGCGATTTTTCTTCAGGGATGTGCGCGGGCTCAAGAGACTAAGCATCTCCCGATGCGCCATGATTAACACCATCGCCAGCGGATCCTGATGGGCTTCCATGAGCAAAAACATCTTCCAGTTTCGCAAGGCATTTGCCGCTAGGCTGGGCTGCCGGGGCATGACTTTCCGGGTGCTGAGATAACGGCGCCAGAGGGCAGGGGTGTTGCGATGTCGAACGAGGGGGCGAGGCTTGTAGCGACGTTTCGACTTGCCCTGCGTTTTTGCTCGTCGTGCCTCAAACACCCCGAACCGTTCCTCAAGGCTTTTTTTGCTGCATGATCGATCCAACTGGCTGGCCTTCATCGCCTGCTCGTCAGGGCTCATCAAAACCATGCCATTGCCGCGCAGTTTGATGGATATGTCGTACTCGGCCAGAATCTTATGCGCTTCTCGCCAGTTCTTGGCCTTCCCCAAGCCTTCCAGTATCTCATCACGATGTTTCAACACATGCCGCTGGAATGATTCCTGCCAGGTATGTGCCTCGTAGTTCCGTGCTGCAGGTGACAGCTTGTTTGGATTGCGCTCCTTTCCATCGGTCATGCCGGGATCAATGGCGAGGTCGTATTTCTTCTCCATCTCGCGCGAGACCTTGGC
>NZ_DCAO01000023.1:0-6522 GCF_002311515.1 Thalassospira sp. UBA1131 | reverse complement strand
CGTAGCCAAGTGCCTTGGCATATTCCGCCTCGATGGCCATCAGATCTTCTTTGGTCAGTTTGTCCTGCTCGCCAGAGCGGAAAGAAACGACAAGGTGATATGTTTTGTCGGCAATATCGGGCTTTTGTCGCCGAACTGCTTCGATCTCCAGAAGGGCCAGATCGAGATCCTCGATATTTGTGCCGGCATCGCAATTTCGGATCCAGAACTGATGCAGTTTTTCGCCTTTTTCCTCGGCTGCGGCGATGTATTGGCCAAGACGGGTGTAGTTGTCTGGCACACCAGATTTCTTGCCGATCCGGGTTGCAATCATGATTTTCCCTGCGGGTTCTTGCCGGGCTGAAGCTGCATCCGGATATCGCCAATGGCGGCTTTGAGCTCGGTCTGTGTCGCCTCGATATCGCGGTTCAGGCTGTCGAACTTCTTGAGCAGATCTGCCGAAAGCGGCTCATCAAGCGCGAGCTTGAACAGATTGCCCAGGCGGGCCTGATCGGCATTGACCTTGAGCAGATCCCGAATGCCCTGCCATGCAGCAAAGTCGCTGGCACTGGGCAGTTTGGTATTCATCAGCAAGCGTTTGAGCAGTTCCGAGCGTGACAGCCGCAGCTGGTGGGCAAGCTGATCAATGCGCGCTTTCTCTTCGTCGTTGAGATAGGTTTTGATGACGTGACGTTCGGTGGCCATTTCTTGTTCCGCTATTGCCCGGAAGATCCTGTGGGAGAACCGCCAGGCATCATTTCGGCTCGGATACTCTCGGGAAGGGTGGCATCAAACCCGCCAACCAGATTGACGAGACTGCGTGTAAAATCGGCACCGAACTTGCGATCATAGACCTCTTTGGCCTTTGCGATGAGATGCGGCTCCCGCTTGTCGGGATTGCTGTAATTGATCAGGTTTGCAAAATACCTTGGATCAAACGTTATGGTTTTGGCGAAGACCACGTTGCGATCCCCATCGCAGACTTCAAACTCGACCATCTCGATCAGGCTGTCGTCTTCGGTCTTGCGACGGTAATCGACAAAGCACCAGGTCACTTCATAAAACTGATCGCCTTTTGTAATACGACCATTTTCATCAAAACGGGCATGGGGAATGCCTTCGATGATCGCCTGACGCAGTTCGTCCTGTCCCTTGCTGATCTTTTGCCCGAAGATCGAGAGCCCCTTGGAGCGATAGGCAAACATCCAGGGGATGTTGCGCAGTGTTGCATCATGGAAGCGGTAGCCTTCAGCTTCGATCCAGTTTTCCAGCATGGCGAGTGCAATTTGGGGCGAGATCCAGATGCCGGTCTCTTTGCGGATGATGTAGATCACCCGGTCAAACTGGGTCAGAACGATGCCAAGGATCTTGAGAGAAATGCCTTCCATGCCGCGCTTGCGACTGCTGCCTTTGCTCTGGTTCTTGCGCACATAGGGACACCATTCAAAATTATCGGCATTGAAATAATCAAATCCGGTGACCGGTTTGCCTGTGTGGCGACCATAGGGGCGGTCGGTATGAGGAAGCTCCTCATAGAGCCCTACCAGGCGGATCGGATTGTCACACGCGGGGCACACGGCATATTCGCGCTGTTTGTCGTCGGTGACCTGGTACCAGGGCTCAAGTTTTCTGGTGTCGCGTTCAAAGGCAGTGCGCTCGATCTCTTTCTCGTCGACTGTCTGCGCCTGCAATTTATAGACGTGCATTATCGGATCTCCCGGCGACGGTCTCACGGAGGGAAGAACCGATATTATAATGGTTTATAACACTGTTCCACCACGCGGCACCCAGCTTGGGAACAGATGCCTTCTGCTCGGCAAGGTGGAGGCATTGCAGGAGGGTGGGGAGATCAAGCGAGAAGGTATTTTCGCCTGCCTGCAGGGCGAAGACCAATGCCGGGCCGCACATGTTGCAATCAAGATCCTGAGCCCCTTCAAGATTGGCGCGCTTTTCAAAAATGTCTGTCGCATCTTGTTCGGTCATGAGGCGTTCTCCTGGTAAAAGGCAAAGAGGAAAGAGGAAAAAGGTGCCGGTGGCGTACATAGCGCCACCGGCATTCGGGGATCAGACCGCCAAGCTGGCAGTCTGCTGCTCGCGTCCCTGTGTTCTGGATTTGGCTTTCGGTTTGGTCAGGCCGAGCTGTTCGGTGACAAGGCGTTTCAACGCCTCAAGACCACGTTCCCGATGGATGTCGTTAAAATCGGTCAGGCCCTTAGCCTTTTCTTCGTCACTCAGATCCGGACGCAGGATCTTCGCACCGGTCAGTGCAGATGCCCGTTCGGCTCCCTTGATCCCGGCATTGATCTGATTGGCATGATCATCATCGGCCGCAATCACCAGGGACCGGTCCGGGTGCCTTTTGTGAAGGGCTTCGGCCACAGGTGCGAGATTGCCGGAATCAAGCGCAACCACGACGGTCAGCCCACTGGCCATATGCAGACTTTGGCCGGTGGAGTAACCTTCGGTGACGATCATCGGGCCTTTGGGATCGCCCTCGATCATATGCATCAGGCCGCGTTTTTTGCCGTCCTTGAGATACATCTTGGTGCCATCGGGATGGATGGTCTGGATGTTCTCGATAAAGCCTTTCTCATTGGCCATCGGCATCAGAAGATTGCCCGATTGATCAATGCGCAGGTCTCCTGCAGGCACCTGTTTGTTTTGCAGGTAAGCATGATTGGCCGGAGCCGGTTCGGCGTTCTGGAAAATCCCGTAAGCGCGTTTGGCCACGGCGCGATATTGCACGCGGAGTTCCTGTTCCTGGGCTGCCTTGCGGGCTGCAGCTTCGGCTCTGGACTGTTCCAATTCTTTGGGATCGATCTTGGTTCCGGTCGCCACCCACTTGACCGGATCCTGCCCGGATTTGTAATTGGTGATGTTGCCTGCCGGAAGCCCTTCGAGGAACCCGCGATAGGAGCCACTTTTCTGGCCTTTGCGATCTCCTTCGACCGCTACCCGGTGCCATTTACCGTCCATGGTCGGTGGCCCATCGAGGATCAAGCCGTTTTCCTTCAGCGCCTCCGCAAATTCCTGCTCCGGACTGATCCTAGGCTCAGGGGTTTGGGCTTTGGTTTTCTGCCAGCGTTTGAAGGGCGCAAGCTCCATATTATCTCGTGCATACCAAGCCTTGGCCCGGCGATCCCATTTTGCGCCCAGCGCCTTGGCTTCATCCTTCTCACTAAACGGCACATTGAGATAGATGCGTTTGCGCTCGATGTTGGTGTCCTGGTTGGGAGCCTGTGACATCTCATCACTCATGGCATTTTCCTTCTGTTGTTCAACAGCCGGGTTTTGGGCGATGGTTTTGGCTTGTTCTTTGGCTTTCTCCGGGATCAAGCTTTGGCGCAGATCCGGCTCCATGATCCAGGTGCGGATGTTTTCTGCATCGCGCGCCGCAGTGAACAGCGCATTGCGGTCTTCCTTGATGGCTTTCATCCATGAACCGACATAGGCGGCGTGGCGTTCCGGATAGTGGCCAAGGCCAAGCTCGGTGGTCAGCATGTAGCTTGCGATCTCGGCCCGCAGTTCTTCCTTGGCGTAAACTTCCGAGCCAAACGGCCCGAACGCGCGGGCCATGCGTGATTGATGGCCGGTGGCATGGCCAAGTTCATGTAGGGCGGTGGCGTAATATTCGTATTGGCCTTTGAAGGCGGCCTGATGAGGCATGTGGATCTGATCTGTTGATGACCGATAAAACGCCCGGTCATTCTGATCATGGAAGATCGGCACATTGCCTTGCTTGAGGATCTGCTCGGCCCGTTCAACCGGGCTGAAGGTCGGCTCTGGTGCGATATAGGGTGCAAGGCCATCGATCTGTTCGGCATTAAAGACCACAGCATGAAACACCCGTGGCCGGTCCAACCGCACATCGCGGGTTTTCGCAACACCCTTTTCGTCAAGAACCGGTTTGCCAGTGTCATCGAGCACCTTCTCGCGCTCGGACCATTTCCAATATTCGATCATGGTGCCTTTTTCGCCCTTACGGACTTGCGCGTCCTGAGCTGTTGCTTGGCGGTAGGTCATCCAGCGCGGATCGGAGCGCCCGCGCATTTCAAGCCAAAGGGCATTGATGCCGCGATAGTCTTTGCCGGAAACCGGATTGAACGGGGCCATGCGGACTTTCCCCGGTTCCCATGGCTTTTGCCAGGGCGCGGTGCCTGCTTCGATATGGCCAAGCAGTTCTTCGACCACCTGATCACGATAGCTTTTCTTATCAGCCATGGTTCGAACCCTCCGCATCAGAAGTCGGGTCGATACCGTCAAAATGACTGTCGAACGCGTCATCGGCAGACAGGGCGTCTTCGGAGAATGCGCCCATGGCTTCGGCAATGTCCGGATCGACCGGCACAGGGCCAACCTGGCTTTCACTGTTGATCATCGAGGAGGCCAAGGTGAGATAGTCCTGGTCATCAAGACCGGCAGAAGTGGGGGTGTTAGTGTTGTTAGATGTGTTGGGTGACTTCATGATTTGGTTCCTTTGTGAGATGCAGAGGGCGTGGAAGAGAACGCCATTTGGGGTGGCGTCATTTTCGAACGACGAGACAGTTCGCGATCCAGGAAATAGAGCTTTTGACGGCCAAGGATGGGCGGCAGACCGGCGACAAAGATCAGCGCATCGCCGGGGACTGGTTTGCGGCCCTCGGTATCAATGATCTGCAGGCGCATGCATTCATCAGGGGTGAGAAGCGGGCGGGAGGTTTCGGCCAGATTGTCCGAGACAGACCCGAGGTCGCCCATTCGTCCAGAGCGTGACCTGCGTTTCTGAACGATGGTTGCCTTACCGGTCATGTCCGAGAGCAGCTTGGCGGTTTCGAGTTTGTTTGGCGTGAAGGCGACCCGGATCTTGCAGTTGGCCATGATCGATTCATCACGACCGTAATGCTTGAAGAGCTGTTCGGTGTTCTGGACGATGATCATCGCCTTGAGGCCATAGCCTGCCATGAAGGCGAGCGATTCCTCGAAGATCTCCAGCTTGCCGATGGAGGTGAACTCATCGAGCATCAAAAGCAGACGGTGCTTGTATCCGGCGAGCGTCTGGCCAGCCCCAAACGCCATGCGTTCCGTCAGACGACGCATAAAGAGATTGAGGATGATGCGCAGCAGGGGCCGCAAGCGATCCTTGTCTGCAGGTGAAACGACAAGGAACAATGCCATTGGCGCATCGCCATTCATCAGATCATGCAGGCGGAAGTCACTGGTCGCGGTATTGCGTGCGATGATCGGATCGGCAAAGACGGTCAGCTGCGTTTTGGCGGTTGAATGCACGCCAGAGCGTTCCTGCGGGGCCTTGATCATCATACTGTTGGCCCCGCGCCGAACTTCCTTGTTCACATGGGATTTGCCATGATCAAAGGACGCCATTTCGGCAAGAATATGCTCGAAATTATCGTCGCTTTCTTCCGCGTCGCCGTCGCCGGTAATGCCCGAGAGAAAGGTATTCACATCATCAAAACAGGCCGTACGGTGTTCATCACGCCGCACCCGATAGATGACATGAAGCAACACGACCGAAAGCCAGCCATAACCTTCCTGTCGCCAGTAATCCTTCATGCCCTGGCCATCGGGATCGATGATCATGGCTGCGATGTTCTGGCAGTCGGCGATGTCCTGTTCGGTATCAATGCGCACTTCGGCCAGCGGGTTGAAGCGGGCCGAGCCAGTGCTGGCGGAGGGCTCAAAGCGCAAGACCTTGTGCCCGATGCTGGCAAGCCAGCCGCCGGTCTTGGCAAAGTTCTCGCCCTTGATATCAAGACAAAGAATGCTTTCGCGCCAACTGAGCAGGGTGGGCAGGATCAGGCTCACGCCTTTGCCCGTGCGGGTTGGTGCCCAGACCAGAACATGCTCCGGCCCGTCATGGCGCAATTCGCGGATCCGGCCAAACCATGATGGCCAACCGCCAACAACCACGCCGTCTTTGCGAAACAGTCGTGCTTTCTTGAGGTCCTTGAGCTTTGCCCAGCGGGCGGAACCATGCAGTTCATCGCCCTTGCGGTTGCCTTTAAGCGTGCTGTTATTGGCCCGTGTGGCAAGTGCCAGAACACCAAACATGGAAAGCAATCCGGTGATGCCAATCCAAAGGGCCGGATACAGCATTTCATCGGGAAGGCCCGCCGAATGGGTGGCGGCCTCAAGCGACCATTGCCACCAGCGCAGATCAAGCGCGTCAAACCCGACGGCGAGTTGCCATTGCCAGAGAATGGCGGCGATCATTGCAATCAGGATGACCGGAAGTGTCAGACGGTAAAAAGCTGTCATGACAACACCTCCTTGCCGTCTTGAAGGACGTAACGATCATTTCTCGGTTCCCAGATCTCGGTGATGCGTCGCCAGCCATCGGTATTGCGTTTGATCTGAACGACGACATCGACCAGCTCGGCCAGAAACTCCGGCACACGCGGCATGGTTTCACCGGCCCAGGCGATGTTTTGATCAAACTTGCGGTGAATGGCCTGCCAGGGGCTTTCGGCATGGATGGTGCACATAAAGCCTGTGACCCCGGAATTGAGCGCAGCCAGTGCAGCAAAGGCGTTCTGGGTGCTGATC
>NZ_DCAO01000076.1 GCF_002311515.1 Thalassospira sp. UBA1131 | reverse complement strand
CAGGCGGTGCTGAACACCCATGACTTCGTTTAGCGCCACGAAGGATGACAGCGCACCTGAGATCATCATCGCGATGATAATAAAACGCCCGGGTTCAAGCCCGGCATAGGTTGCCGCCACCGCATTGGCACCGACTGTCCGGATGGCATAGCCCCAACGGGTGTGCCAGATAAACAGCCAGACCATGACGCTGATGACGATGGCATAGACAAATGACAGGTTCAGCGGGCTTGACGCCATATCAATGCCCAGCGCGCCTGCAATGTCATGAATGAATGGCAATCGCAAATGTTCGGCGATCTGTTCGCTTTCGGGCGTCATCGAGCCTTCCGGACGAAGCACATTGACCAGCAGATACACCATCAGCGATGAGGCGATGAAGTTGAACATGATCGTCGTAATAACGACGTGCGATCCGCGCCGCGCCTGCAAGTAGGCCGGGATATACGCCCACGCCGCGCCAAAAATCATCGCCGCCAACATCGCCACAACCAGCATGATCGGAAATGGCAGGAAATCGAGATAAAGGGCTGCCAACGTCACACCAAGGCCACCGATATAGGCCTGCCCTTCGGCGCCGATGTTAAACAGCCCGCAATGGAACGCGACGGCAAAGGCAAGACCGGTAAAGATGAAGTTTGTGGTGTAATAAAGCGTATAACCCCATGCCTCTTCATAGCCAAACGCGCCATAAAGCAGGATTTCAACCACCTGAACCGGGTTTTCACCAATCGCCAAAACCACAAGCCCGGATACAACAAGGGCCAACAACAGGTTCAGCAAAGGCAAGGCGCCAACATCAATCCAGCGCGGCAGTTCGACAGTCTTGCTCATACCTGCCCCTCCGCTGCCTTGGCTTCATTTGGGTCAACGCCCGCCATCATCAAACCAAGCACGCGTTCGTTGGCCTCAGACGCGGCAACTTCACCAATGATGGCACCATCGCACATCACCAGAATGCGGTCGGCAAGCGACATAATCTCGTCAAGCTCCACTGACACCAGAAGGACGGCTTTGCCTGCATCCCGCATGGCGACAATACGTTTATGAATGAATTCAATGGCACCGATATCGACACCACGGGTCGGCTGACCCACCAGAAGCAATTCCGGATCACGCATGATTTCACGCGCCAGAACAAGCTTTTGCTGGTTACCGCCCGAGAAATTGGCAGCTTTCAAATCCGGATTGTCCGGACGAACGTCAAATTCCGACATCATATTGGCCGTGGCAGCTGAAATCGCATCCCAATCCAGAAGCCCGCCCTTTTGATAGGCAGGATCATCTTCATAGCCAAGAATGGCCGCCTCTTTGGCTGAAAAGGCCGTGACCATTGCCATGCGATGGCGATCCTCGGGCACATGCGCGACACCGCGACGACGAAGCTCCGCGGCATCGACCCCTTTGCCGGGCGTTACATCCTGACCGTTTAGCTCAACGGTCCCTTCGCTGGCAGATCTGATCCCACCAAGCGCTTCAAGTAGCTCACTCTGCCCGTTGCCAGAAACCCCGGCAATGCCGACAATTTCGCCTGCGCGCACGGTAAAGGTCGCATTTTTGACCTTGCGCACGCCCTGCGCATTATCAACACAAAGATTATCGACTTTAAGCACGGTTGCAGCCGGTTTGGCTTCACCTTTTTCAAGGCGTAGCAATACCTTACGGCCGACCATTAATTCCGATAGTTCTTCCGGGCTGGTTTCGGCTGTCTTGCGATGCGCCACCATTGCGCCCTGGCGCATGACGGAAACATTGTCCGTTGCAGCCATGATCTCGCGCAGTTTGTGGGTAATCAGAACAACCGTCTTGCCCTGTTCCTTGAGGGTATCAAGAATTCTGAAAAGGTGATCAGCTTCTTGGGGTGTCAGAACACCGGTCGGCTCATCCAGAATAAGAATTTCCGCCCCGCGATAGAGCGCCTTCAGGATTTCCACACGTTGCTGGAGCCCGACTGAAAGATCACCCACCGTGGCGTCCGGATCAATATTGAGCGAATATTCGCGTTCAAGACGTTTGAGTTCTTCGCGTGCCTTTTCCACACCGTTGCGCAGAACAGCACCGCCTTCGACGCCAAGAATAACGTTTTCAAGCACCGAGAACGTCTCAACCAACATGAAATGCTGGTGAACCATCCCGATCCCGACCGCGATCGCGTCTTCTGATCCGTTGATTTCACAGAGCTTGCCATCGACGTGAATGGTTCCTGCATCGGCCTGATAAAAGCCATACAGAATACTCATCAGGGTCGATTTACCAGCCCCATTTTCGCCCACGATTCCGTGGATAGTTCCTTTGTCGACCTTAAGGTCGATTTCTTTATTGGCATGTACCGCACCGAACCGCTTGTCTATACCGCGCAGTTCAATAGCGGGTTGCACGGCACCGGTTTCCCCAGCGCCGTGCATTTGATGCATCGTATCCGACACGACAAATCCCCGATTTGCTTTGACGTCTGCCTTACATTGGGCAGGCGCTATCGCTCATGTAATCGTGTACTTCAAGGTTACCGGAAATGATTGCTTCCTTGGCCTCGGCAACGGCTGCTTTCATCTCGTCGGTGATCAGGCTTTCGTTGTTTTCATCAAGTGCCCAATCAACGCCGCCCTCTGCAAGACCCAGAATGGTCAGGCCCGGCTCCCAGGTATCGTTGGCAGCAGCCTCGAACGCTTCGTAAACAGCAACGTCAACGCGTTTCAGCATAGAGGTCAGAACCGAACCCGGATGCAGGCCGTTCTGGTTGGAGTCCACACCAATGCCGAGTTTACCGGCATCTGCAGCAGCCTGAAGCACACCAACGCCAGTACCACCTGCAGCATGGTAAACAACATCAGCACCACGGTCGAACTGCGATTTCGCAAGTTCACCACCCTTTACCGGATCGTTCCAGGCCGCACCGGTGGTGCCGGTCATGTTCTGGAAGACTTCGGCGTCACCGTTCGAATATTTTACGCCCTGTGCGTAACCGCAGGCGAATTTGCGGATCAGCGGAATGTCCATACCACCAACGAAACCGACTTTGCCGGTTTCAGATGCCATAGCCGCAAGAACACCGACAAGGAACGAACCTTCATGTTCCTTGAAAACTACCGACTGAACGTTCGGCAGGTCTACAACCATGTCAACAATGGTGAATTTGGTTTCAGGGAATTCTTTAGCGACTTTTTCAAGTGCAGAAGCCTGGGAAAAACCAATCGCAACAATCGGATTCATGCCGCGGCGCGCAAAGTTGCGCATTGCCTGCTCGCGCTGTGAATCGTTCTGGATTTCGAAGTCACGATACTCAGTACCGGTGTCTTCCTTGTACTTCTCGGCACCCGTGTATGCCGCCTGGTTGAATGAGCGGTCAAAACGACCACCAAGATCGTAAACCACAGCCGGATTGATTTCTGCAGCCGAAGCAACGCCTGCATAGCAAGCAACAGCCGCGACCACCGAGGTCAGAAGCTTTTTCATTCCGATGCCCTTCTTTGTTTGAATTCTGATTATCTTTCCGCCAATGCCCATCTTGTTTGGCGGAACTCCCTCATCGAAAACACATGTCTCGCAACATAAGCAAAGCGGCGTTGGTCAAGGACCAATGCAGCGCGGTTTGGCATGCTGCGAATGCTCATGGTAACTACAAAATATAGTGCCCTGTAAATAGCTGAGCACGCAACACGTTGCACAGACCTGTCCACTTGGTCAGCACCAATGCACTACAACCGGAACTTCAAATCGCATATCTGCGGGGTTTCCCTTAGTTTCGGGCCGGTCGGGCTCAAACCTGAACCAACCTTTTCTGCACGTGAATTTATCTTTGTCGATACGCTTAAATGGCACCAAATCGGCACCATTGAACCTCGAATGATTGAAATTGGTGCGTTTCCGATTCTTCCCGACACAAATGAACCGGCGCGGATTTACGACCACAACCGATGTGTAATTTTAACCACACCGTCAACAACCGGACATACCGTTCACGAAAGTTTGGTGCTAGCATTCCGTGGGGCAAAGATTTTCCGACCCACCGATTTGCGTTTTCATACTTTCCCTCCCGATCGGGACAGGAAGAGTGGATTATTGTTGGAGAACAGGAATGAAAAGAACAATTGCAGGGCTGCTGTCGGCCTGCACCATGCTGAGCCTTGGTGCCGGAAGCGCGTTGGCCGATTATGATTTGCGTCTGATCCATACCAATGACGTTCATGACCGCGTTGAATCGGTCACAAAATACAATAATACCTGCAGTGCAGAGGACGATGCCGAAGGCAAATGCTTTGGCGGTTATGGCCGTCTTGCCACGGCCATTCGTGACGCCCGTGCCGAAGGCGGCAACGTTCTGGTTGTCGATGCAGGCGATCAGTTCCAAGGGTCCCTTTATTACTCGACCTACAAGGGTTCGCTGACGGCTGAGCTGATGAACCTTGTTGATTATGATGCAATGGCGGTTGGCAACCATGAATTTGATGATGGCCCGGACGTCCTGGCAAGCTTCATCAAGAAAAGCCTTACCCCTATTCTGTCGGCCAACATCGAAGCCACCACGGATGGTCTTAACGAACTGATCAAACCTGAAACCATCATCACAGTTGGCGGTGAACGCATTGGTATCGTCGGGCTGACAACACCGGAAACGGCCGACATTTCAAGTGCGGGTCCGAACGTCAAGTTCAACGACCTTGCGCAATCACTGCAAAGCTCAGTCGATCGCTTGACTGCCCAGGGCATCAACAAAATTGTCGCTCTCAGCCATTCGGGCTCATACGCCGATTTTGAGTATGTCAGCGATGTCACTGGTGTTGACGTGATTGTCGGCGGTCATGACCATCTTCTGTTTTCCAACAGTGATGACAAGGCATCCCATCCCTACCCGGTCGTAAAAAATGGTGCCGATGGCAAACCTGTTCTGATCGTCCAGGCGTATGCCTACAGCCGTTATCTTGGCGACCTGAACGTCACATTTGATGACGCCGGTGTGGCAACCGCATGGTCGGGTGATCCGATTGC
>NZ_DCAO01000062.1:29105-29334 GCF_002311515.1 Thalassospira sp. UBA1131 | reverse complement strand
CGCATCGGATGTATTTTTCTTAATTCTCATTGAACGGATTTTTTCGCATGGAATGGCTCACGGAAACGAAGATTCCGCTGGGACAGTGGATATCGTCCCTGATGGATGCGCTGAACGAACATGCCGATTTCGTTTTCTATACCGTTTCGGATGTTCTCGAATTCATTATTGAAAACACCATCGATTTTCTGGTGTGGCTGCCTGCCCTTTTGATCATTGCGGTCTTTGG
>NZ_DCAO01000062.1:26830-28982 GCF_002311515.1 Thalassospira sp. UBA1131 | reverse complement strand
CTGGTGATCTATGCGACGCTGTTTTGCATGTTGATCGGTGTGCCGCTTGGCGTGGCATCCGCCCACCGCCCGTGGCTGCATCAGGCGATGCGCCCGGTCCTTGATCTGATGCAAACGATCCCGACATTCGTGTATCTGATCCCGACCCTGATCCTGTTTGGTCTTGGTGTCGTTCCCGGTCTTATTTCGACCGTGATCTTTGCGATTGCCGCCCCGATCCGCCTGACCCATCTTGGCATTTCCAACACCCCGAAATCCCTTCTGGAAGCCGGTGAAAGCTTTGGCTGCACGCCGCGCCAGTTGCTGTTCAAGGTTGAACTGCCATCGGCGATGCCATCGATCATGGCGGGCCTGACCCAGTGCATCATGCTGTCGCTTTCGATGGTGGTGATTGCCGCCCTTGTTGGGGCAGACGGCCTTGGCAAGCCGGTCGTGCGTGCGCTCAATACGGTGAATATCGCGCAAGGCTTTGAAGCCGGTCTGGCAATTGTGATTCTGGCCATCGTGCTGGACCGCATCTGCCGTCGTGACCACAAAGAAAAGTCGGGGCAGTGATCATGAGCAATGCTGTTGAATTCGAAAATATCGACGTGATCTTTGGTAATCGTCAGGCAGAGTCCTTGAAACTTCTGGACGAAGGTAAAACCCGCGAAGAGATCGCTGCGGCCACCAACAATGTCCTTGGTGTCGCCGATGTGACCTTCAATGTGCCTCAGGGTGAGATATGCGTCCTGATGGGCCTGTCCGGTTCAGGCAAATCATCGCTTCTGCGCTGCGTGAATGGGCTTAACGCTGTATCACGTGGTTCGCTTCGGGTACGTGATGGCGATTGGATGGAAGACGTCACCAAATGTGACGGCGCCACCCTTCGCAAGTTGCGCCGCGAATGTGTCGCCATGGTCTTCCAGCAATTCGCCCTGTTCCCGTGGCGAACGGTTGAAGACAATGTCGGCTTTGGCCTTGAACTGGGCGGTATGGGTCCGGCCGAACGCCGCGAGATCGTACGTGAAAAGCTGGCGCTTGTCGGGTTGGATAAATGGGCAAACAAATATGCCCATGAACTGTCCGGCGGCATGCAGCAGCGTGTTGGCTTGGCGCGTGCCTTTGCCACCGATGCGCCGATCCTTCTGATGGACGAGCCGTTCTCGGCCCTTGATCCGTTGATCCGTAACCGCCTGCAGGACGAGTTGCTGGACCTTCAGGAGAAGCTCAATAAAACCATCCTGTTTGTCAGCCACGACCTTGATGAAGCCATGAAGCTCGGCAATTCGATTGCCATCATGGAAGGTGGTTACGTCGTGCAGCATGGCACGCCAGAAGACATCGCGCTTCGCCCGGCCAACGAATATGTTGCGGACTTTGTGGCGCATATGAACCCGGTCAATATCCTGCGCGGGCGGGCGATCATGCATCGCCTTGATAGCGATCAGAAATCCGGCAATACCGAGTTCCTGCTCGAAGACGCCAATATCCGCGTCACCCTGCAGGATGGCGTTGTCAGGTCCGCCAATAATGGCGAACGCGGCGAGCTTAAGCTGATCAATTATGACGGCACCCTGCCCGATGAACTGGACGCGACCGACAACTCGATTGTCTTTGTCGCGCAGGAGGATGTGCTGCTGAAGGATCTGATTGAGATGCGATCCATCACCCAGAACCCGGTCATTCTGACCCGCGACGGTAAAGTAACTGGCACGCTGGGCCGCAAGGAGTTCTTTGACAGTTTGACCCAGACGGCGTCTGTGGCGGATTAAGCTGATCAAATAGTCTGATGATTAAAAGGGCGCCCTGGAAACAAGGCGCCCTTTTGTATGAGGAAGTGAATTACCCGCCGGTGACCGGCGGGAACAGTGCAATTTCGGTGGCCTTTGTGACGTCGGTGTCGGGTGTGGCATATTCCTGATCGACCGCAACACGAATGATCGCGGGATCAGCCAGGGCATTGGCAAAGTTTTCGCCGCGACCGGGCAGCCATGCCAGCAGGTCGGCAACCGTTTTGACGGTATCGGGAAGGTCAATGGCCTCTTCCGCCATGCCGATGCGGTCCTTGACCCACGAAAAATAGATCAGCTTCATGTTTATTCCTGACAACAAACTTCAATTTGCCCGCATGCTTGCGCAAGTCCCTGCCCGGTGGCAAGTCCCAATGGCG
>NZ_DCAO01000062.1:13525-26584 GCF_002311515.1 Thalassospira sp. UBA1131 | reverse complement strand
TGGTCGGTTGCAAAGGACACAAATGCCTCGCGGCGCAAATCGGCCAGGGTCAGGTCCTTTTGACCGAACAAATGATGGGTCGGACCACAGAAAAAACCGAAATGTTCGCGATACAAACGGCGATATTCCAGTCTGGGATGGCGTTCCTTGACCAGACAGATGCCAAAGCTGGCCTGCTGTGACAGTACCTGATCGACGACATTGACCGAGGTCGCGACATCGATTTCATAGGTGACTTCGGGATGAGCCCGATTGAATTCAAACAGGGCATCATCAAGGGGTGGAAACACCACATGACTGGCCAGCCACATATGCAAATGCCCGGTCAGCTGATTGCCACTATCAGACATCACATCCGACAATCGGCCGATGGCACCGCAAATTTCGCGGCATTCGTGATAAAGCGCCAAGCCCTGTTCGGTGACTTCAAACCGGCCGCGTTCACGGTCAATCAGACGCGCGCCAATCTGATCTTCAAGCCGTTTAAGGGCGTTACTGACACTGGGCTGGCGCAGCAATAACCGGTTGGCCGCCCCGGTGATCGAGCGTTCCTCGACAATAACGGTAAAGGTATGCAGCAGGTTCCAGTCGAACTGCCGACGCATTAAATCGTTCATTCTGCTGACCTTTCCGACATTTCCAGCACCACACATAGATAATGGCTATGAGATCTATTCTACTTATCTATTTGCGCTATGTGCAAGTCTGGGTTGGAATGCCTCCAACAAATTTCTTCACGGCCAAATAACCGGGTGCGGCACTGACCGCAGACAATAACGGGAGGCACAAATGGCCGCAGATGTCGCCGGAGCCCGCAGGACTCCGTGGGTACTGCTATCACCATCACTGGCAACCATCAGCCTGCTGCTGATTGTGCCAATGCTGTTCATTGTCGTTTATTCATTCTGGTTGCGCACCGCGACCGGTGCGGATCAGGTTGGCTTTTATCTGGATAACTGGATTGAAGTTCTGGGCGACCGGTTTTATCGCGACATCCTGTTCCAGACCCTTTTGATTGCCTTTTACACCACGGTTATTTGCGCGTTTGTCGGTTATATCCCGGCCTATTTCGTTGCCAATACGCGGATGAAATCCAAGGCGTTCCTGTTGCTTTTGCTGATGCTGCCATTCTGGATCAGCTACATCATCAGAACGATGTCATGGATCAATATCCTTGGCACATCCGGCGCGCTTAATACCCTTTTGATATCAATCGGCATCATCGATGACCCGATCCAGATGCTGTATAACCAGCAAACTGTTGTTCTGGGCCTTGTGCATTATCTGCTGCCCTTCATGATTTTGAATGTCTATGTCAGCCTTGATGGCATCGACAAGAACCTGACCGAAGCCGCCCAAAGCCTTGGCTGCACCGGTTTTCAGGCCTTCCGCGAAGTGACATTGCCGCTGTCCATGCCTGGTTTGGCGGCGGGATCGTTGCTGTGCTTCGTTCTGGCGGCGGGCACCTATATCACCCCGATTGTTCTTGGCGGGCCGCGTGATGCGATGTTTGCCAACCTCGTGTTCGAAGCCATCGTGACACAGCTCAACTGGCCGCTTGGCTCGGCACTCTCGCTCGTGCTGCTGGCGCTTCTGGGCGCACTGGTCGTCATTTACACCCGCTATCTCGGCATCGATCAGATCGCCAAGAGCTTTAAGTAAGGGAGCAGCAAATGATGTCCGGTTGGTCAGTAATCCGAATTGCCACGATCCTTGTTTATCTGTTCCTGTTTGCGCCGGTGGCGGTTGTCATTCTGTTGGCGTTTAATGCCAACCAGTTCGGCAGCTTCCCGATCGAGGGTTTTTCATTCCGCTGGTTTGAAGCGCTTTGGAACAATGATGCGATTGTGCGGGCGTTCAAGACGTCGCTTCTGCTTGGTGTGCTGACAGCCGCCATTTCAACAACGCTTGGCACCCTCGCCGCCCTTGCCATGGTCAGATACGATTTTCCCGGGAAACGGACCATTTCGACCCTTCTGGTTGCCCCAATCCTGATCCCGGAAGTCGTTCTGGCTGTGGCACTCCTGCTATTCCTGCAGTTCCTGTCGATGCCCAAAAGCTTTGGGCTTCTGTTGATGGGCCATGTGGTCTTTACCCTGCCGTTTGTGGTGCTGGTGGTTCAGGCGCGTCTGGTGTCCATCCGCCGTGATGTCGAAGAAGCCGCCATGAGCCTTGGCGCGACACCTGTGCAGACCTTCTTTGAAGTGACCCTGCCCCTGATGTTGCCTGCCGTCATGGCCGGGATGCTGTTTGCCTTTACCATTTCATTTGATGACATCACCGGCACCCTGTTCTGGAAGCCGGGCGGCGTTGAAACCGTCCCGACCCAGATCTTTGCCATGCTGCGCAACTCGATCAGCCCGGAAATCAATGCGCTTGGTGCTGTGATGGTGATCTTCACCATTGCCCTGCCGCTTGTGGCGGCATCGATTGCGCGGGTCATGGCCATGCGTAAGGTGGGCGCATCGAAATAACTTTTTGCACAATGCGGACAACCGCCAAAACCAAGAATAACACCAAGAATACAACGACCAACAACAAGACCGATCAACGGATATATCGTTTTATCAGGAGGCCTTAAATGGACGATACCAAACGTTATGAACGCCTACTTAATCGCTATCGCGACGGGGACATTAACCGCCGTACTTTCCTGACCGCACTGGGTGCGGCCGGCGTTGTTGCCGGGGTCACAGGCGGCCCGATGGGCATACTGGCCCGCAAGGCGATGGCCGCAACCCCGGAACAGGTCCGCTTTGACGGTTGGGGCGGCGTTGTTTCCGAGGCATTCGAAAAATATGCCTTCGCGCCCTATACCAAGAAAACCGGCATTGAAGTCGTGTCGGGCACCTTTGGTGGTGCGGACGAATATATTGCCCGCGTCAAGGCCAGCCAGCCGGGTGAATTCAACCTTGCCCACCTGTCGGGCGTGTTTGACTATGCGCGTTATCACGGTCTGGAACTGACGTCCGAACTCAATGAAGACAACATTCCGAACCTGAAAAACGTCATTCCGACACTGGTCGAGCCCCTGCGCAAGATCACCGGCGGCACGATTTCGGCCGTTCCGTATGATTACGGCACCACCGGCATTGCCTATAACCGCAAATATATCAGCGACGACGAAGCCAAGGCCAAGGGCGCCAAGCTGATGGTTGATGAAGCCTATAAAGGCAAAATCGGCGGCTGGGGCGAATGGAAAACCCGTATCTGGTACGGCGCAATGCAGTCCGATCAGGACCCGAACAACATCCAGGACATTGAAGCCGTTTGGGACATGGTCCGTGCGCACCGTGACCTTGCACTGAAATACTGGTCTTCGGGGGCCGAACTGATGAGCCTTCTGGCCGAAGAAGAAATCTATGTCACCGAGGGTTGGTCTGGCCGCATCAAGGCGCTGCAGGATCAGGGCCATGACATTGGCTATCTTGATCCGGCTGGCGGTCTTGGTTGGCAGGAATGCCTGTTTGTGCTGCGTGGCAGCCCGATGGCGGCCTGTGAAGAACTTCTGAACTTCATGCTGGAGCCAGAAGTGGCGATTGCCGTTGCCGAAGGTCAGAGCTATCCGCCGGCCCTTGATCCGCAGAAGATCGAACTGGGCGCGGTCATCCCGACCCTGCCGGCATTTGATCCGAGTGGAACACTCTCGTCGCTTAGCTTCTTCGATCCGGCTTACTGGAACGAAAACGAAGCCGACTGGTCGAAAACGTTCTCGCGTGTGCAGCGCGGCTACTAAGCCCGCCTGCTTGCCTGAAACTGTGTCCTGGCCGTGCACAACCGGCCAGGACAGACTTGCCGCCTTATGTCGGGTGCGGCGCAATTCAGACAGGGTATTTAACAATGGCAGACAGACAAAACGCTGTTGAACTGCACAATGTCGTTAAACGGTTTGGTGAATTCACCGCCGTAAAACGCATTGATTTGACCGTCCCGGACAACAGTTTTGTAACTTTCCTTGGTCCGTCGGGCTGTGGCAAGACAACGACGCTGCGCATGATTGCGGGTCTGACCGATATTACCGAGGGGGATCTTTTGATCCGCGGTAAACGGGTCAACAGCCTGCCGATCCACAAGCGCAATCTTGGCCTTGTGTTTCAGAACTATGCCCTGTTCCCGCACAAGACGATCTTTGACAACATCGCCTTTGGCCTGAAATACCGCAAGGTGTCGAAGTCCGACATTGCTGAGAAGGTCAACAAGGCGCTTGATCTCGTGCAATTGCCGCATGTTGCAGACCGTTATCCCAATCAGCTTTCCGGTGGCCAGCAGCAACGTATTGCGCTCGCGCGTGCGATTGTGATTGAGCCGGATGTGTTGCTGCTTGATGAACCGCTTTCGGCCCTTGATGCCAATCTGCGTGAAGAAATGCGGGTGGAACTGAAACGCATCCAGCGCGAGCTTGGTGTCGCCACAGTATTTGTCACCCATGACCAGTCCGAGGCCCTTGCCATGTCCGACAAGCTCGTTGTCATGAATAACGGCTTTGTCGAACAGGAAGGCGCGCCCGAAGAGGTTTACAACAATCCGGCATCGGCCTTTGTTGCCGACTTCCTTGGTCATTCCAATATCATCCAAGCCAACCTTGGAAGCCCCGATGCCGCCTTTACCCAAGTGGCACTTGAAAGTGGGGAGACATTGCTAACCACGGACGAGCAGACCGCCAAGGCAAAGAATTCCAAAGATGTTCGCGCCGTGATCCGGGCCGAGAAAATTGATCTGTCCGAAGAAAACCGCGCCACCGATGGCGTAATTTCGATCCCCGGCAAGGTCAAAACCGTTGACTATCTGGGCCAACAGGCCCGTTACTTTGTCGAGGCCAATGGCCGCGACTGGCAGGTCATCAACCCGATTGATGCCCACCCCCATAAGGAAGGGGCCGATATCTTCATGCATATCGCGGCCCGTAATTGTGTGTTGTTACCCGGCCATCAGGATTAATCCTCCGCCGGTTCAGGAGAGCCACCAGAATGACGCATGATCCCAAAAGCCCCGTCGGACATAACCGGGAATCCCGTCTGTTTTATCAAAGCCGGTCCCGCCGCCCGCTGATCGAACGATCAGAAGGCGTCTATATGTGGGATGTCGATGGCAAACGTTATATCGATGCGTCGAGTGGTGCCATGGTCAGCAATATCGGCCATAGCGACCCGCGTGTGATCGCCGCCATGACCAAGCAGCTTGAAAAGGCAAGCTTCGCCTATCGCCTGCATTTCGAAAATGATGCGGCCGAAGACCTTGCCATCCGCCTTGCCGACCGTGCACCGGGCGATCTTGAGCGCGTATTCTTTGTTTCTGGCGGCTCAGAGGCGGTTGAAAGCTGCATCAAGCTTGCCCGACAATATGCACTGGCCAAGGGCCAGGCACAGCGCACAAAAATCATTTCACGCTTTCCGAGCTATCATGGTGCGACACTGGGTGCGCTTGCCATCACCGGCTATACGCCGATGCACGCGCCTTTCGCCCCGATGATGGTCGATCAGCCGAAAATTCCCGCCCCGACGTGTTATCTGGATCGTGATGATCTGAGCGATCATGACCGCGGCATCAAATATGCCAACATGCTAGAGGCCGAAATCATCAAACAGGGCCCGGAAACCGTTCTTGGTTTCATTATGGAACCCGTGGGCGGGGCTGCCACCGGCGCACTGGTTGCCCCCGACAGTTACTATGGCCGCATTCGCGAGATTTGCGATCAGTACGGCATTCTTCTGATCTATGACGAGGTCATGACGGGGGCCGGTCGTACCGGCAAGTATTTCGCTGCCGAGCATTGGGGCATCGTTCCCGATATCCTTGCCGTATCCAAGGGATTGGCCGCCGGTTATGCGCCGCTTGGTGCGATGATCGCACCGGATCGGATCGTGGGTCCGGTTCTTGATCACGGCGGGTTTATTCATGGCTACACCTATGCCGGGAACCCGTTGGCGTGCGCGGCGGGCAATGGCGTCCTTGATGTGATCGAGGAAGACAATCTGCTTGAAAATGCCGCGACCAATGGTGCGGCACTCAAGGATGAATTGACCAAACTTGCCGATGATTTCGCAATGATCGGTGATGTGCGCGGCAAAGGTTTGTTGCTGGCGATCGAACTGGTCAAGGACCGCGACAGCATGGAGCCGCTTGATCCCAAACATATGGCGGCAGCCCGACTGGTTGATATCGCCTATGACATGGGCCTGATCATTTACTGGCGGCGCACGCGTGGGGGTTATCGCGGCGATCATGTCATGGTCTGCCCGCCAATGACGATTACCAAGGAACAGTTTGCCGATATCCTTGTGCCGCTGCGCAAGGCATTGAGCGAACTGCAAGACGAACTCGAAGTCGCAGGAGCCTTCGCATGAGCCGCAAAGTCATCATCACCTGTGCGATTACCGGATCGGTGCATACCCCGTCCATGAGCCCGCATTTGCCGGTCACACCCGATGAGATCGCAAAGCAGGCGATTGATGCCGCCAATGCCGGGGCATCAATCCTGCACCTGCATGCGCGTGATCCCAAAACGGGGTATCCAAGCCCGGACCCGGACGTATTCATGCAGTTCCTGCCAAAGATCAAGGCAGCAACCAATGCGGTGATCAATATTTCGACCGGCGGCGGCATGAACATGAATGTGCGTGACCGCATCCGGGCCGCACGTGAAGCTGCACCGGAAATGGCATCGCTTAATATGGGTACGATGAATTTCGGCCTGTTCCCGGCCCTTGCCAGCCGCAGTGAATGGAAACATGACTGGGAACCGGAATTCCTTGAAAGCAGCCGTGACTTTGTTTTCAAGAACACGTTTTCGGACATCGAAACCATTCTGGCCGAACTGGGTGAGGCCAATGGCACCCGGTTCGAATTTGAATGCTATGACGTCGGCCATCTATATACCCTGGCGCATTTCGTTGATCGCGGCCTGATCAAGGGGCCGATCTTCATTCAGTTCGTGCTGGGTGTTCTGGGTGGCATTGGCGCCGATCCTGATAATCTGGCGCATCTGAAACGCACCGCAGACAAGCTGTTTGGTGATCAGTATCAGTTTTCTGTTCTCGGTGCCGGACGCCATCAGATGCCGCTTGGCAGCATGTCGGCCGCCATGGGCGGCAATGTGCGGGTCGGGCTTGAGGACAACCTTTACATCAAGAAGGGCGAACTTGCGCCGGACAACGCATCGCAAGTGCGCAAAATCCGCGAGGTGCTTGACGGGTTGTCGCTTGAAATCGCAACCCCGGACGAGGCGCGCGCGATCCTCGGCCTGAAAGGTGGCGACAAGGTCGCCTTCTGACGACAGGCCGGATGAAGCCACCACCAAAGCCACCACCGTTTGACCACTTCATGTGAAAGGCGGCAGAGATGATGCATGCCTATTTCTCAGACGATCAGCTTCGCCATCATGGCAAGACATTCATTGTCGCAGGCGAAAAAAAGCCGATCCCCGAAGTCCCCGAACGCGCAGAAATCCTGCGCGGTGCGGTCGGGCGTCTGGGGCTTGATCTTCATGCCCCCAATGACGCCGGGCTTGCCCCGATTGCCGCCATTCACGATGCGCAATATCTGAACTTCCTGCAGACCATTCACGATGAATGGCAGGATGTCGGGGGTGCGGAACAGGTCATTCCAAACATCCACCCGTTTGATCGCAACGGCCCCTACCCGCGCCATCCGGCGGGCAAGGCAGGCTTTCATCTTGGTGATACGTCCTGCCCGGTCTCGACCACCACATGGCATTCGGCCTATGCCAGTGCGCAAACCGCAATTGCGGCTGCCCGCCATGTGCGTGATCAGGGGGCCAAGACCGCCTATGCCCTGTGCCGTCCGCCGGGCCATCATGCCAGTAGCAATATTGCTGGCGGCTTTTGTTACCTGAACAACAGTGCGATTGCCGCCGAGGAGCTCCGCCGCAAATATGATCGGGTCGCGATCCTTGATGTCGATCTGCATCACGGCAACGGCACCCAGCATATTTTCTATGACCGGTCTGATGTCATGACCCTGTCGATCCATGCGGATCCAATGGATTTTTATCCCTTCTATTGGGGGCATGCCGAGGAATGCGGTGAACGAGACGGGCTTGGTTTCAACCACAATCAGGCCCTGCCCCTTGGCAGCGGCGATGCGGCGTTTCTTGATGCGCTTGACCGGGCATTGGCAAAGATCGACGATTTCGATGCTGATGCGGTTGTTATCGCGCTTGGCCTTGATGCATCACGTGATGATCCGTTTGGCGGATTGACGGTCAGTCCCGATGGTTTTGCCCGGATCGGCGAAAAAATTGGCACCCTTTCCTGCCCGACCGTTCTGGTGCAGGAAGGTGGTTATGTTAGTGAAACACTTGCAGAAAACCTTTATCAATTTATCAGCGGCTTTGGCGCGACCACCAAAACAAACCCGATTTAAGAAGGCCCCACATGACACATTCGGACATCCTGATCATCGGCGGCGGCATTGCCGGAATGTCAGTTGCATTCTTTTTGGCCAAGGCGGGTAAATCCGTCACGGTTCTCGAACGCGAAGACCAGCCGGGCTATCACAGCACCGGCCGGTCAGCAGCCCTTTATAGCGAGACATATGGCCCGAAGATCATCCGCAAGATGTCGACCGCCAGCCGGGCTTTCTTCATGACCCCGCCAGACGGGTTTACCGAAAACCCGATCCTGACCCCGCGCGGCATCATCATGACCGCAGCCCCTGGCGAAGAAGCCAAACTTGATGCCATCCTGACTGAGGGCCGCGCGAATGGCGCGAACTTTGTTGAACTGACGCCCGATGAACTTAAGGAAATTGTGCCAGTCATTCATACCGACCGGGTGGCCAAGGTGGCCTATGAACCAGAAGCCATGGATATTGACGTGCATGCACTTCACTGGGGCTTTATCCGCCAATTCAAGGCGCTTGGCGGTTCGGTTGTTACCAAGGCCGATGTCAGCGCGATTGGCAAGGCAGACGGCAAATGGCAGGTCACGCTGGCCAATGGTGATGTTTTCACTGGTGATATCGTGGTTAATGCGGCGGGTGCCTGGGCCGATGAGATCGCAACCAAGGCCGGGATCAAGCCGCTTGGCATCGTGCCCAAACGCCGCACGGCGGTGATGGTCGATGTGCCAGCCGACGTAAAACCGCACGGCTGGCCGTTGGTCGCAAGCCTCGATGAGACGCTTTATTTCAAGGAAGATGCCGGTCGCCTGCTGGTATCGCCGGCCGACACCACACCGACCGAGCCGCATGATGTGCAGCCCGAAGAACTTGATATCGCGATTACCATTGATCGCCTGATGACGGCGACCAGCATCGAGGTCCGCCGTCCGGGTGAAAGCTGGGCCGGGTTGCGCAGCTTCTTTGCCGATGGCGATCCGGTATCAAGCTTTGATCCGGCTGATGACAGTTTCTATTGGCTGGCCGGTCAAGGTGGTTATGGCATTCAGACCGCACCGGCGATGGGTGAATATGCCGCAAGCATTATCACGGGCATGGGCGTCCCGCCGCAGATGGAAAAGCTTGGCATTACCACCGATGCGCTTTCGGCCACCCGCCCCACCCTTGTTAGCGGCAAGTAATCATCGGCCTCGCCCGATCAGGAGAAAGACCAATGAGCCAGTTTGACCGTGCCGCCCTGCGTGACGCTGTTTCAAAGCGCACCCAAAGTGCGATTGATGGTTTGTGCGCGCTTGTGCGTCATGACAGCCAGCTTGGCAATGAGGCATCTGCACAAGGTTGGATTGCCGACAAGTTTGCTGCGATGGGGCTCGATGTCGAACGGGTCAAGATTGACATCAGCGCTTTACGCGATCAGCCGGGCTTTTCCCCGCCGGTGATTGACGGCTATGACGGGCGCGAAAACGTTGTTGGCCTGCATCGCCCGCAAAACCCGACGGGGAAAAGCCTGATCCTCAATGGTCATATGGATGTTGTGCCGACTGGCCCGGCTGAACAATGGCGGTTTGGCCCCTTCACCCCGCATGTCGAGGATGACTGGATTTACGGGCGTGGTGCGGGTGATATGAAGGCCGGGATCATTGCCTATTGTCACGCACTTCAGGCCCTGCACGATATAGGCCTTGAACCGGCTGCCCCGGTCACCTTGCAATCAGTGATCGAGGAAGAATGTACCGGCAACGGGGCGCTGGCCTGCCTGCATGCCGGATACAAGGCCGATTGCGCCATCATTCCCGAACCGTTTAACCAGACCCTGATGACGGCCCAGCTTGGTGTCATGTGGTTCCAGATCCATGTATCGGGCAGCCCGGCGCATGTTCTCGATACCTCTGCAGGTAGCAACGCGATTGAGGCGGCCTTTGGTTTCTTTGAAACATTGAAGGAAGTCGAGGAAATCTGGAACCATCCGACCCATCGTCATGCGGCCTTTGGCGCGCATGTCCATCCGGTAAACTTCAATCTGGGCAAGATTGAAGGCGGCGAATGGGCGTCCACCGTGCCGCCGGTTTGCACCGCTGATATCCGTGTCGGGTTCTATCCGGGGATGGAGCTTGAAAAGGTCCGCGAAACCATTGAGGCCGTCAAACAAAGCGCGCTTGATAACCACCCGGCTTGCAAGGGGGCCAAAATCGAGATCACCTATCGCGGTTTTCAGGCCGAAGGCTGCGAGATGGATATCAATCATCCGATGATGTCGATGATTGGCGACATTCATCAGGAAGTCACCGGCAAGGAGATCAGAAACCTTGCCTCGACCGCGACAACCGATGCGCGCTTTTTCCAGATTTATGGCAATATCCCGGCCACCTGTTATGGCCCGAAGGCCGAACGTATTCACGGGATAGACGAACGGGTTTCGATTGCGTCGATGATGGAAGTCACCGAGGTTCTTGCCCTGTTCATTGCCGACTGGTGCGGCGTACAAAAGCGTGATACCTAAATCTCAATTCGAATAATATATCCAATGCTTTAACAAGGAGCGTTTCATGAGCATCCAGCGTCTTCACACCGGCCCGCGTATGAGCCAGGCCGTTGTCCATGGCAACACCATCTATCTGGCCGGTCAGGTTGGTAACCCCGATAGCGACATCACCAACCAGACCAAGGAATGCCTTGAAAAGGTTGATGCGCTTCTGGCCGAATGCGGTTCGAGCAAAGAAAACATCCTGTCGACCACCGTCTGGCTTGCCGACATGAAAGACTTTGCGGCGATGAACGCCGTTTGGGATGCATGGGTCCCGCAGGGTCACACCCCGGGTCGTGCCTGCGGCGAAGCAAAGCTTGCCACCCCGGATTACCTGGTTGAATTCATTGTGATTGCGGCCAAGCCGTAAGTCACGTTGGCATTAATAAGAAACGCCTGATACGGAAAACCGGTCAGGCGTTTTTTTGTTTCATCGGAAATCTGGCGGGCTAAACCCGGTCTTCGCGCGTGACGATCAGGGATGTCGCCTCAAGCGTTCTGTGCACCGGGCATTTGTCGGCAATTTCGATCAGGCGTTGACGGATTGCGTCATCCAGATCGCCGGTGAACCGGATGATGCGTTCGAACCGGTCGATCTTGCCGCCTTTTGCCGAATGCTGCTCGCCGCATTCCGCACAATCATCGGCATGAACTTTTTGATGCAGGACTTCAGCACGGATGGAATCAATCGGAATGCCCTTGTGATCGGCATACATCCGGATCGTCATCACCGTGCAACTGCCAAGGGCGGTTGACAGATAATCATAGGGCGACGGCCCACTATCGAGCCCGCCGACCTTTTCCGGCTCATCCGCCAGCAGGCGGTGCTTGCCCGCCATGACCATCGACTGGAACTTGCCAAGGCCGGTTTCACGGACAATCACACCTTCGCCGATATCCGGTTTTGCCGATTTGCCTGCCGGCAGATATCGCTTGGCCCATGCGGCAATCACGGACGCAGCGTACTGCGCATCATCAGGATCGCTCAGCAAATGGTCTGCCTGATCAAGCGAGACAAAGCTTTTGGGATGTTTGGCAGCGTCAAAAATCTTGCCGGCATTTTCAATCCCGACAGTCTGATCAAGCGGCGCATGCAAGACCAGAAGCGCCTTTTTCATTTTTGCCACCTGTGCGGGCAGATCATATCCACCAAGATCATCGACAAACTGCTTGCGAATGACAAACGGCCGCCCGCCAAGGCAAACTTCGGCCTCGCCCTTTTCGCGGATTTCATCAAGATGATCGGCAAAGTTATGGGTCACGTGATGGACATCCGCCGGTGCGCCGATGGTTGCAACCGCCGTTGCCGCCTTGATGCGATCGGCCACCGCCAGAACCGCCGCCCCACCAAGTGAATGTCCGATCAGAAGTTTGGGGGCCTCAAACGCGTCACGCAGGAAATCGGCCGCACGTTCAAGATCATCAAGGTTGGATGTAAAGTTGGTCGAGGCGAAATCACCACCCGATCCGCCCAGCCCGGTAAAGTCAAACCGCAGCACACCGATGCCCTCAATCGTCAGCGCCTCGGCAATTTTGCGGGCGGCAATCAGATCCTTGGTACAGGTAAAACAATGGGCAAACAGCGCATAGGCCTTGACCGGCCCGGTTGGCAGGTCCAGCCGTGCTGCCAGTTCGGCACCATGGGCCCCTTCAAATGTCACCTTGATCGGTTTTCCGGGCATTGTCATTCTCCTGACCTTTGAGGGGTGAAATCATACTGCTATTTCAGATAGTCCCCGATAATATCCTTCTTGATGCCACCGTAACACGGACAGTTCAGTGATGATCGTTCAAACCGAACGCACAATTTTGCGAGAAGCCACGCATGACGACGCCCTGTTCATTCTTCAGCTGTTAAATGAGCCCGGATGGCTTCGGTTTATCGGCGATCGTAACATTCATGACCTTCAGGCGGCGCGGGACTATATTGATCTGCGTTTTCGCGAAAACTATGACAAGCTTGGCTTTGGGATGTGCGTTGCGCTTGAAAAGCACAGCCAAAGCCCGATTGGCCTGATCGGCTTTGTAAAGCGTGACACGCTTGATGCCCCTGATATCGGCTATGCCGTGACGGAGGCCCATCAGGGCAAGGGTTATGCCTATGAAGTCAGTTCGGCACTGATCAATCATGGCTGGCATCATTACGGGTTTGACAAGATTTATGGCTATTGCCTGCC
>NZ_DCAO01000062.1:6109-13420 GCF_002311515.1 Thalassospira sp. UBA1131 | reverse complement strand
TGGCAACCCGCCCCTAAGACGCATCGCAAAGACCAAAACAAAACCCCGCGATCTGATGATGCGGGGTTTTTGATTATTTGCGGCGAATGCCGATCTTGCGACCAACCCCGGACGGGATGGGTAAATTGGCGTGCGCGTCCTTGATCTTGTTCAGCGTTTCCATGATGTCATCGGGGAACGGGGCCGAACGCCGTTCCTTCATGTTGATATGCATGGTGATGATTTCATTGGTCGCGGCCAGCCAGCCTTCAGTGCCATGGCGCATTTCATGATACATGTGAATGCGTTTCTGATCGCAGTCCAGAACACGGGTATGGATCACGTATGGATCATCCTGATGAATTTCGCAATCATAGGTCACATGCATTTCAAGCCCGAAGGTAGATCCGCCGCGCCGTTCGGGATAGGTGTACCCCATCCCCACCGCATCGAGAAACGCCATCGATCCCAGATCAAACGCGACCACGTAATAGCCGACATTCATATGGCCGTTGAAATCAATCCATTCGGGTTTGATATGCCCGCGAAAGGCTTCAAGCGGCTCTGACGCAAACAGATCGGTGCTGATCATTTTTCAACGGCCTTTACCACCGCGACCGCCGCGACGAAATCTTCAAGCGAATGACCAACCGATTTGAACACCGTGCATTCGCTATCCGTCTCGCGGCCCTTGACCTGCCCGCGGGTCAGGCCGAACAGATCGCCGATGATGTCGGATTTGGTAATCGCCCCGCTGTCGATGGCCTGAACGACATCGCCGCCTTCGGCACTGGCCCCCTCAAAACTATCGACATAAATGCGGCACTTCTGCATGACCGCGTCATCGGTTTCACGCATGGTCGGCTTGAACGCGCCGACCAGATCAACGTGCGTTCCTTCACGCAGCCACTCCCCATGCACCAGCGGCGCAGTCGAAAGGGTGGCGCATGAAATCAGATCGGCCGTCTTGCACGCCGCTTCGAGGTCATCGGTGCCCTTGGCATTAAAGCCGAGCTCGGCAATCTCGGTCGCGAGTTTTGCCGCCTTGTCGGGATTGCGGTTCCAAATGGTGACATTCTTGATCGGGCGGACCGATGCATGGGCCTTGATCAATTGTGGGGCCATCGCCCCGGACCCGACCATGACCATGTCGCTGGTATCCTTGCGCGCCAGATAGTCACATGCCAATGCGGATGCGGCAGCGGTGCGGCGCGTGGTCAGTTTGGTGCCATCAATAACCGCGGATGGCTGGCCGGTAACGGCATCGAGCAAAACATAGGTGCCAGAAACAGCCGGAAGATTGCGCGCCGAATTGCCTGGCACGACGGCGGCGATTTTCACACCGGCTGCACCATCCTTTTGCCAGGCTGGCATGATCAGGAAGGTTGCATCATCCTCGTTACTGCGTTCCATGTTGAAATGGCTGCGCAGCGGTGCTTCGCAGCCTTGTTTAAACCCGTCACGAAGGGCTTCGACCAGATCACGGGGCGAGACGAATTTTTCGATATCTTCGGCAGTAATGAAACGCATGGGCCTTCCTGTATAAGCATTTTTGTTTTCAGTGCGGTAGCGGTCATATTTTATACCACGTCACAGCCCGCACGTCACAGGAAGACCAGCAGTTTTTTATGCTGTTTTGAAGGAATTTCAGCGCGATTTACGGCAACAAAAACCGTTTGAGCGTGCCAAACAGGGATCCGGTGCCAAGGAACACTTCTTCAAGCACGGTAAAGTGGTTGGCACCCCATGCCTTATAGACCGAAACCTTAAGCCCGGCACTGCCGCAATAGGCACCATAGGCATCACTTTGGCGGACAAATTCCGGGCTTTCATTGCCGCCGACGACCACCATCAGACGCGCATCAAGCGGCACGCCATCGAGCATCGGCGAATTGTCGGCAGCTGACGCTTCGTCAAGGCGGACATCGTCATTGATCGTCGTGTGCCGGATCGGTTCAAGATCAAAAACACCGGAAATCGGCACAATGGCCTCAAACGGCATCGCATCGCCAAGCGTTTCGGCCCAATCATGCGTAGCAAGGCGGGCCACGATCTGCCCACCTGCAGAATGGCCCGAAATCGAAATCCGGTCGCGGTCGCCGTTAAATTCTTCGATATGCTGATAGATATAAGCAATCGCGCGCACGGCTTCTTCGGTGATGTCGGCCACGGTTACATCCGGGCACAGATCATAATTCGGGCAGATGACCGTAAACCCGGCGGCCACCAGATCACGCGCGACAAAGGCGTAATCCTTTTTGTCCTGACTGCGCCAATAACCACCATGGAAAAACACATGCACCGGTGCGCCCGGATCGGATGCCATGAAGATATCCATGGTTTCCTTGGGCCCGTCGCCGTAGCGCACATCAATCTTGCCACCAAGCTGGGCACGGGTTTCATCGGACAGTTTCACGAACCGTTCAAAATGGGTCATGAAGTCCGGCACGGTTTCGCGCGGATTATATTGCCATTCAAGCTCTGCTGCTGTGAAACCGCCCCAAGCCATCGGAACCTCATTATTATCGGTGAAAACGATCTCGCCCGGTTCAATCTTTCTTTAATTTCGGATTGTTTGCAAACACTTCGCAAAATAGATGGTGCTTTTAACCGAACTCACCAACGCGTACTGATCGCTCCCGCAAAAAAAAGAGCCATGACCGGGCGTTAAACCCAATCATGGCCCCAATCCTTGACCAGTCCCTTGCAGGGAGACTTTTAACGGCTCGAATGTGTGGCTTTTGAACCGCTTGCGACTGGCACAAGGTAAACTTTCTAACCGGCCTTTTTTTCGAACGGATCTTCGACAATCGGCCACAGGGCGCGGGTCAAATGGCGATATCCGTTCGTTTTCGGGTCGGACGGGTATGGTCCGTGCACATCGACATAAATGATCTCGCCCGCGATCTTGGCAAACGAGTCATAAAAATGGTTCGTCGATTTGATGAACAGGTATTTCTTCGAGACCGGATCGATACCCATGTTGGAAAACAGGCTGGGATCAAAGCTTTGCGACCGGTTGGTATTGAGGATCACCTCCCCCCCGTCGGGCAGGATGATCACGGCGCAATCACCAAGTGGAACGATGCTTTCGCCGAAATATTGCCAGGCATCGCGTTTCAAGGTTTTGACCCGCACCTCGGCATCAATCGGTGCACCGGCATGGGCACCGGTTTTTCCGCCAAACCGCAGCGGTAAAACCGCCCCCTCGCCCGCAGAAAAACAGGTCCGTACCGCCATCGGATCCCACAGGGTGCCGAAGGCATAATCGTTAAGTCCGCGTTCGATCACGGCCCGCAGCAAAATGGTGCTATCGCCCGGAACACCGCCGCCCGGATTATCCCAGACATCGGTCAAAACAATCGGCTTGGCATCGGATGCCAGCGCCTGATCAAGGGCATCTTCGGGTTTGGCAAAATCAGGCCGGGTGGCCCCACGGAAACCAAACAACTCAACCCCCAGGTTTCGTGCTATCTGCCTGGCTTCCGCAGGGTTATCGTTGGTGGTGACAATCACCTTGGCCCCAAGATCGGGCACGTCACCGGCCATAAATCCGTGAATGAAGGATACTGACAGGATATTGCCTGTTCCTTCCATTGCCTTTGCCCGGTCAATGAATGATCGCATCGGTTCGCGCGAGGTCGGCAGTACCTCGATCATATGGCAGTCAAAAACTTCCTTGGTCGGTTTGATTTCGCCGCGCAATGTGCGCAAGACAAGATCAACCACAGCCCGCCCGGTTTCGACAAAATCGGTATGCGGGAATTCCTTGAACGCGACAATAATGTCAGCATTATCAATGCGTTTCTCAGTCAAATGACTGTGCGGATCGAAGCTTGTGCCGATCACGACATCAGGGCCCACCAGTGCGCGAATGCGCGCAATCAGATCACCTTCGCAATCAAGGTAATCCTGGGCCACCATTGCCCCGTGCAGACCAAGGATCACGCCATCGACCGGCATGGCCGCACGCAATTGGCCAAGCACCTCGTCGCGCAACTGCTCATAGGTTTGACGGTTGACCAACCCGCCCGGTTCCGCCCAGGTGGCGGTGCCTTCGATCAGATCCCAGCCTTCCTTGGCGGCACGCAGGCGGCCTTCGGTAAAGACGGCACTGCACAGTGTCGGGGTAACCGGATGCTGGCCCGGCGGGGCATAAAAGCTTTCCTGAAAATCGGAAAAATCAGTGCGCAAAGGTGAAAATGTATTGGTCTCGGTTGCAATCGAGGCGCAAAAAATCCGCATGGCCCGTGCCTTTGTTATTGGTCTTTTGATATCAGCTAAAGAATTCCGAAGGGGCGAGAACCCCGCCCCTTCGGCAATTGGAATGGCTTATTCCATGTAGCGGTTGGCGTTGGCCTTCTCGACTTCTTCCTTGAACAGGTTCAGAAGTTTGACACCTTCATCGCCGAGGCTTTCCTGAACGTGTTTGACCACGACCGGCTGGGTTGCCTCTTTGAACTTTTCACGGTCTTCAGCCGACAGCGCGGTGATTTCCATTTTGTCCTTAAGACCGGCAAGACCACGATCAGATGCCTCGATCACACGCGACACACCACGGCTTGCAACAACGCAAGACTGTGCAGCGTAACGAATGATTTTCTGCTGATCGGCGGTCAGGTCATCCCAGAATGCCTTCGACAGCATCATGGTGTAAGGCGAGAACAGGTGGTTGGTCAGGGTCAAATACCCCTGAACTTCATTGAACTTGGCAAAGGTCACGGTCGGAACCGGGTTCATCTGACCATCGATCACACCGGTCTGAAGACCGGCATAAACTTCTCCCCAGGCCATCGGATATGCTTCGGCACCAAGGGCCTGCATGATTTTTTGATGGGACGGCAGCGACATGGTACGAATGCGGATACCCTTGAAATCTTCAAGCGTTGCAATCGAATGCTGCGAGTTGGTCACAGCAAAGAACCCGCCGGTATCCGGGAAGCCAAGAACCTTCACATCACCCAGTTCGCCTTCGATGTCGCTTGCAAGGGTTTCGCCAAACGGACCATCGAACACATCATAGGTCGATGCGTTGCTATCAAACGCAAAGGCAAGGTTCAGAACGTCGATGCGCGGATAGTAAGACGCCAGCGCACCGGTCGAGGTCAGCGTGCCCTGGATCAGGCCATCACGGACCATCTGAACATGTTCGGCAGCCGAACCAAGCTGGTTTGACGGATAAACTTCGACTTCGATCTCACCGTTGGTATCGGCTTCGACGATGTTGGCGAAAACGGCCGTGCAGGCATGTGCCGGGTTTTCAAACGGGTCGGTCTTGTTGTCGTGCGCGAATTTAAGAACCTTCGGCTCGGCGAATGCCATCGAGGTGCTGCCCATCAGCATCGCGGTTGCAAGGGCGGCTGCGCCCAAACGCTTTACGGTTTTCATTTCTACCTCTCCTTGATTTAACGACTTTATGTGTCCGGCGTTATTGTGGTGTGCGCCCCGGCCCGGACCTGACCGGGGCTATATTCATCCCGATGACCTACCGGAAGCCCAGCAATCGCGGTATCACGAGGGCAAGGTCCGACCAGAAGGCAAACAGGAACAGCACGCCCAGCTCGGCCAAAAGGAATGGCCAAAGTTGTGCGGCAATCTTTTCAAGCTTTTCACCAGTGACCGATGACAGGACGAACAGACAGGCCCCGACAGGCGGCGTCATCAGCGAGATGTTGAGTGCCAGGATGAAGATGATCCCGGCATGGATCGGGTCCATGCCGATCTGAACGGTCAGCGGCACCAGAACCGGGGCCAGAATGATCAGGATGGCGTTGATATCCATCACCATGCCGATCATCAAAAGCAGACCGACAATCATGAAAATCACGATGTAGGGATTTTCTGAAACGCCCAGAACCATGCTGGCGACTTCTTGCGGGATGCGGTTGAAGCTCAGCCACCAGCCAAGGATCGACGCAAAGGCGATAATGACAAAGATCACCCCGGTCACACGTGCCGTGCGTACCAGCATCTTGAAGAAATCAGCAAAACTAAGCGCGCGGTAAACAAACACACCAATGAACAGGGCGTAGGCCACGGCGACCGATGCGGCCTCGGTCGGGGTGACGATCCCGCCAAGGATACCGCCCAGAATGATCAATGGCATGATCAGTGCCGTGATCGATGATTTGAAAATCTTCCAGACTTCCAAAAGCGACGCGCGGCGTTCATTTTTCGGCAGGTTCTTGGATCGTGCAGTCACCGCAATCACCGTCATGCAGATCAGACAGATCATAAGTCCCGGCAGGATACCCGCGGCAAACAGCCCCCCGATTGAAACGCCCATCAGCGATCCATAAACAACCATCAAACCCGATGGCGGAATGGTCGGGCCAATGATCGATCCGGCGGCAGTCACCGCACAGGCATAATCGCGGCGATATCCGCGTTCGACCATGGCAGGCACGAGTGTCTTGCCAAAGGCCGCAGCATCGGCGGTTGCGGCCCCGGTAAGACCGGCAAAGAAGACCGACGCCAGCATGTTGGTGTGGGCCAGCCCGCCGCGCATATGTCCGACGAGTGCCTGGGCGAACTTCACCAACCGGCTGGTAATGCCGATATGGTTCATGATTTCGCCGGCCAGAATAAAGAACGGCATGGCAAGGAACGGGAAGACATTCAGCCCGTTAAAGACCTTGCTTGGACCCTGGGACAAAAACATCCCCCCGCCCATGTCAAACAGGCCAACAACGCCTGCCACACCCAGGGCAAAGCCAATCGGCATGCCCAGAACCATCAGAACGACAAAGATAATGGCGACGATCATTCTGCGCCCTCCGCAAGATCAACCGGGACAAAACGGCCCTGATCACGCAAGGCAACGAGGAGGAGCTGAATGGCGGCAAGCAGTGCCGAAACCGGCACAGCGGCATAAGGCAGTGCCAGTGACATGCCGAAAATCATCGCCTGACGGCGCATGCCGCCTTGGGCAAAATCAAATCCATAAATCGCAAGGTAAAGGAAGGCTGCGAGCGCAATCAGATCCACCAGAAACAGGATTGTGCGCTGGATCGGCATCGGCAGACTTAAAACAAACATGCCAATCCCGATATGTTCGCGCCGCGCAATCCCGGCCGAGATCGCCAGAAGTGCTGCCCAGATCATCAGATAGCGCGCCAGTTCTTCCGGCCATGGCAGTTGCCAATGAAATAAGTATCGGTCAACGACACCCAGCCAGACGTCCAGAACAAGAACAAGCATCAGAACCGCTATGATGCGTTCAACCACCCAATTCAGGCACCGGCTTGCGGTTGCAGCTGTGGTTTCAATACGGCGTAAAGCCATCTCCGCCAAACTCTCCACTGATCAAATGTTATGTAATTTTTCTACATA
>NZ_DCAO01000062.1:0-5858 GCF_002311515.1 Thalassospira sp. UBA1131 | reverse complement strand
CCCAAAGCCCGAAACAGCAACTTCGCCGTCTCGTGCATTGAATAACTACATGGTCGATTTCGACCGGGTTAATGTCGGGCAAAACGATGATATTTGATGTGAGAAAACACGCATGCGGGGCACTGAGATGACGCTTAAATTGAAATTGTGGCTATCGCCTGCAAACGGAAATAATGTTAGTTCCCAATAAGGTGTCGGTTTTGACACACCAAACCAGATAGACGGATCAGGTCGATTCCATGCAACAAACCGCCGACATCATCAGCCTGCTGCGAAGCCAGTCCGGCAAATTCCCGAACCGCGAACAACTGGTCGCGGACTATGTCAGCGCACATCTGGAAGATGTCACAACCATCGCCCTGTCCGATCTGGCGAAAAATGTCGGGGTCAGCGAACCCACCGTCATTCGTTTTTGCCGCACCTTGGGGTGCGACGGGTTCCGCGATTTTAAAATCCGCCTAGCGCAAAACCTTGCCGTCAGCATTCAGTATCTGACATCCGAAGATATTTCAGACGACACAACCGCCGCAGATGTGCTGTCAAACCATGTGCTGGGTGTGATCATTGATAACCTGCGTCTGCTGCGTGATCAGTTATCGTCTGATCAAATTGATCAGGCGGCGGACATTCTGGTCAAGGCACGTCAGGTGGCGTTTTTCGGGGTTGGCGGTGGATCGACCACTGTGGCGTTTGATGCCGCAAACCGGTTTTTCCGACTGGGAATACCGGCACAATCGCAAAGTGACGGCTATTTGCAGCGGATGCTGGCCTCGACCTTTGGCGCAGAGGACGTGATTTTTGCGATCTCAACCAGTGGTCGCCCGACAGAAATCATCCACTCCGCTGCTATTGCGCGTCAATATGGCGCCAAGGTCATCTCATTGACCAACCCAGACAGCCCGCTTGCCGCCGAGAGTGACTTGGTCATCGCAATCAATATGCCGGAAAACCCCGACATTTATAAACCAACCGCCACACGCCATGCGTTTCTGGCAACAATCGATGTGATTGCGACGGCCGTGGCACGACGCATGCCCGATCAGGCCAAGGAAAAGCTGCGGCGCATTCGTTCGTCGCTTTTGACGGTTAATCCCCCAACTGGGCACCAACCCATCGGCGACTAAGATTTGTGCGGCCTTAGTAATCAAGTCTGAATTGAACGCCAGCCTTGCTATCGATTTCGGTGCTTTCGCTGGTCACACTGATATTTGGTGTGACTTCGATTTCGACTTCGACGCCGCTTGATCCCGGCGTTGACCCGGCCTTGGTGCCGACATAGACCCCCTCTGTCAGGTATTTGCCAACCTTGACCTCCGGCCCGTCTTCGCCGCCACCGACGCGCAGGACATCTGCACCGATAAATCGCCGGATGCTGCCAACCACATCAAGGCCACTACCACCGCCAGAAAGTTCGTTCAGTGCACTTGCCAGTTGCACGGCCTCGACTGCCGAAAGGCTGCCTTGGGATTTGCCAAACAGGACTTGAGACAGGATTTCGTCTTCCGGCAGCGACGGATTGGACGACAGCACCAGTTCCGGATCGCTTGACGGCCCCTGGAAGCCTGCGGTCACAACAAGAGCCTCGGTGGTATAGACCCCTTCGATATCAAGCATCGGATCAGGGGGCGACGCACCGGCAAAGGTAATTTGAGAATCCCGGATCACAAATGTTTTGCCGATGACATCAAGCTGCCCGCGCAGGGCCGATAGCTGCCCGGTGATGCGTGGATCATCGGTGGTGCCGGAAATTTCAAGGCGACCGCCCCACTCGGAATCAAGTCCCTTGCCACGTACAAACAGGCGCCCCGGGATATCAACGGTGACATCAAGATTACCGGTAAAGGCGTCGTCCGCTTCCTTTGTATCCTCGGCCTTTTCAACCTGCGCGGCGTCCGGCAGATTTTCAATCTCGATGGTCGGAACCGATTCCGGCAAGGCCAGGGTCAGATCGACCTCCCCGCGCAGGACCGACACCGTGCTTTGGATATCGGCCTCCGACTGGGATCCGGTTACGCTGGCTTTTACATCCGCCCAGAATTGCAGTTCATCCTTTCGCGATACGGCAACATTGCGCAGATCAGCCGACACGTCATAGCGCATCTCGCCACCGTCAAGCAGATCAAGATCAACCGATGCATCGACGGTGCCTTTGCCACCATCCGTGGCCGTAATCGACGGAATGGAAAGACCGGCCTGATCAAAGGTGCCCTCAAGCGTTATCTGATCAAGGAGCGTGCCGTACTCAAGGTTTTCATATCGTCCATTGGCAAGCGCAACATCCCCGTTCCAGCGGATGTCATCAAGCGTTCCAGCGACATCAAGCGCAAGTTTGATCTTGCCCGACATCTGATGATCGGGTGCCGGGACATAAGGCCAGAATTCGGCAATTTGACCATTCACACGCACGCGGGCAGAAACGGGCGCGGCAAGATCCGGGCTGAATTCCTGTTCAAGCACGGAAATGGCAAGCGGAACATTGCCTTCGGCTGTCAGTGCTTCGACATCGCCATTACCAAGCGACGCCTGCCCGGCAAGTTTGCCTTCCTCAAGCGTGATATCAAGCCGCATTTCAAAGGGCTTCAGTCCCGCGACTGCCTTTGACGTGATGCCGGAAATGCGGCCATTGACCTGTGCACTTGGCAAGTTCCCGCGTGTTTCACGCAAGGACGCATCAAGATTTGCGGTGCCGCTCAGCCCGTCAAAGCCGGAAATACGCCCCCACGGACCAAGATCAAAATCATTAAGGTGGAGCTCACCCGAAATGGATTTTTGCCCGGCTTCCTGATCAAGGCTTGCGACAAGATGGCCGGTGCCAACGGTCAGGTCGGCGTCCAGCTGCTGCCGGCCGTTTTCGCGCAAAACAAGTTCCAGCGGTTTGCGAAGTTCAATCGTCTGATCGCCAATGATCGCTTCAAGCCGAGTGGCCGTTACTGCGGTATCATTGCCAAGCGACAGATCAGCAGCCAAGTCGGTCGAAATCGGTACATTGCCCTGATAAAGACCGGAACTCGTCAGCGTGATGGCAAGCGCATCCATGCCGCCGTCAAGATCAAGGGCAAGCTCGTCAACCGCAATTGATCCGGCAATAATGTCACGGCCATCCAGCTCCGCTGAAATTTCCGGCACGTCAAACGCATTACCGATCGTCGCGGTCAGTTCAACATCCTCGATCATTGTCGGATTGGTGCCATCTGTGCTTGCCATTCGCAGGCCCTTGGCCGATGCATTTGCCGTAATGCTTTGGCGTTGCCCATCCGGACGAAGGGAGATATCGGCCGTCACGGTGCCGTTCACCAAGCTCACACCAAACTGATCGAGAAATTCGGCATCGAGATTTGACAGCGTAACATCACCGCGCATTGGAATGCTGTAGTCGGGCAAGGCGATATCACCGCTCAACGCGACATGTTCGCCTTTAAGCGATATCTGCTCAACACGAAGCGCATCTTCGGGCAGGACAAGATTTGCAGCCACTTCGTATGGTCGGTTGGCAAAGGTGAAGTTGCCCTTATTGGCAAGCGACAAAACAGCCTGTTCTGACCACGTCATGCGGCTGGTCAGCACGATATCGGAGAATTCCTGACCCGAAACAGCAAGGCTTGGAACACTCAATTCAAACGTCCCCGGGGGTGCAGTCAGGTCACCTTCGAGGTTGGCCGTCAGCTTTGCCGGGGCCATTTCAATGCCCAGGTCCGGCGGCACGGCACCAGATGCAATATCAAGCGTGCTTTCAAGCGACAGCTTCTCGAATGCCTCCGTAATGCGAAGCATCAGCGGGCCGTCGATCATTGCGGTATCAAGTGCGCTGACATCAACGCTGAGATCAAGATCGGGGGTAAGTATCACATCGCCCATGATACGCGGCTCGGAGCCGACGATACGATCAAGATCGGCAATCCCGAAACCGGCCTGACTGGCTGAAACCTCGATCCCGGTTTCCAGACCACGGGCCTCCGACCAGGTCAGGCCGGGCAAGGCAACTTGCCCCTGCCCGCGCAGATCAAGCCCCGAAATCGGCGCAAAAATCGCAAGATCACGGATATCGGCCACGATGTTAGATGTCGTGACGACCAGATCTTCGTTAACGTCCGCCTGCCCGCGCAGGGTCATATCAGGCGTAATCAATGCCAGATTGCGGATCGAAATATCGGCAAAGTCCGGCGACATCCGCGCATCGAATGACAGGTCCTGCGCCGCCCCCAGAAACGCTCCCAGATCCGGATCATCCCAATCCGTGCCGGTCGCAGAAAATGCGACGGTTGCGTCAAGTGGCTCATCCGCGTCATCGGGGGCTGCCATATCCGCCTGCAATGCGATGTCGCCGATACGCGACACAGGCGTTTTCACATCACGGCCATTTACCCGCAGCGCCACACCGGGCATCGAAAGATTGCCATTGGCCTGAACGGAAAGCCCAAGTTCCGCCCATGAAACCGCACCGTCCAGAAGTGCCGACATTTCAGGATCAATATCGGCCGTTAAATCGGCCGCAATCAGGCTGTCTTCAAGGTCAAGTTCCGTTGTGCCCGATAGCGCCAGCACATCTGCCATCGCAATCGAAATGCGATCAAACGAAAGGATTTGTTCTGATTGATCAAATGCCCCGCCAATGCCCAGCGCGACTTCTTTATCCATGCTTGCAGGCAATTGTTCGCTTATGCGTTCTTGCGGCGATAGCGCACCGTCGAGGGTAAATGCCACAACATCCGAAGACAGTTGAACGCCAATGTCGCTTGCAAGCGATGCATAGCCCGCCGCCGACAGATCAATCGTGCCTTTCCAGTCATTGGCCGGACCATCGCCATTGAGTGCAATCTTGATATCGGTTGCGCTGGCCGGATCAACGCCAGCCAGGGTCATGACAAGCCCTTCACGCCCCAACAACCCATCAATCTCGGCTGCAAGATGTTGTCCGGGGCCGTCAAAATCCAGATCAAGTTTTATCCGGTCGGTACCGCCATCACGCGGCTGCAAATCCAGAAAGGCTGTCGCAGACAGGTTTGTGCCAACCTTTGCCCGGCCATTCAGGCTATAGAGGAAACTGTTACCGGTGAGTTGATCAACAATGGCAATTTCGCCAAGCTCAAGCGCGTCAACCGAAACCGCCAGCGGCATGGTAAAGCCACCGTCGTCTTCGTCCTCTTCCTCGGCCGTTTCCGGTGCGGTGCCGTCGGGCAAAATGACATTGGTCGTTGCCAGACTGATCTGATTGATGTGCAACCGACCAGCCAAAAGTGCGGTCGGCGACCAATCAAATTCGATATCATTGATATCAAGATGCAACCCATCTGTGGCGCGATCCATCGTCACCTGATCAAGGGTCAATCCAGTCCACAAACTGCCTTCAACCCGGCCAAGTTCAAATTCGCTGTCGGTTGCGGCGGATACGGCCTCGTTGATCATCGGGGTTGCCATCCGCAATACCGGACCGGTCCCGGCAACGGCAATCAGGCCCGCAAGTCCAAGCACAGCCCCGCCAAGACCATAGGCACCATAGCGCAGCCACTTTATCGAAGAACGGCGCGATGCGGAACGTTTGGGATTATTCGGTGGTGACGTGTCAGACCCGGTCAAAATGCCTGCCCCAGACTGATATAGAATTGAAAATCGTCATCAACGTTGTCGCGTTTATCAAGCGGCACTGCGACATCAAAACGCAGCGGTCCGACCGCGGTGTAATAACGGAAGCCAAGACCGGCAGCCCATAGAAGACTGATGTCTTCGGGTTCGGATCTGGCATAAACGTTACCACCTTCGATGAATGGCACGATGCCAAAGCTTTCGGTCACACGGGCGCGGAATTCGGCACCGACTTCCAGTACGGAACGCCCGCCCAGCGGATCATTATCATCATCAAG
>NZ_DCAO01000069.1:19540-29232 GCF_002311515.1 Thalassospira sp. UBA1131 | reverse complement strand
AACCCAGATTTCCAAGGTCGAAGGCGTATTTAACGCGGTGGCCCTTGAAGGCGACTATGTCGGGCCAGTGGTCCTGCAGGGGCGTGGTGCAGGTGAACGTCCGACTGCATCGGCGGTGGTGGCGGATATCGTCGATATCGCGGCTGGTCGTGCGGCACCTGTGTTTGGTCTGCCGGCAGATCGCCTTAAGAAAAATGTGCGTGCGTCGCTCGAAAAGCATGTTGGCGCCTATTACCTGCGCCTGATGGTGTGGGACCGCCCGGGTGTCATGGCCGAGGTGACCGCAACCCTTGCCAAGCATGGGGTGTCAATGGCGTCCATGATCCAGCATGGCCGGGCCGAAACCGAAGGCGGCGTTGTGCCGGTGGTTATCGTGGCGCACGAAACGACTGAATCCGCCATGTCGGGTGCGGTGAATGATATTGCAGCGTTCGAAAGCAATTCACAGCCGCCGGTTCTGATGCGGATTGAAAGCTTCGCATCTTAACAAAATGAACAACACATATTCGCCCCGTATCTGCCATGATGCGGGGCGATGTTGTATAGCTCGGACAGAAAATCGAGCATAAAAATAAAAAGACAACAATGAGATGGGGCCCCCAGACCCCACATCAGCAATACGAGGAAGAAGATATGGATCGAAATCTTGCGCTTGAAACGGTTCGCGTAACCGAGGCGGCGGCACTTGCGTGCTCTGGCCTGATGGGACGCGGCGACGAAAAGGCAGCCGATCAGGCTGCCGTGGACGCCATGCGCAATGCGCTTAACAGCATGGATATCAAAGGCACGGTCGTGATTGGCGAAGGCGAGCGCGACGAAGCCCCGATGCTGTTTATCGGCGAAGAAGTTGGCTCCGGCGAAGGCCCGGAAATCGATATCGCGCTTGATCCGCTTGAAGGTACGACCATTTGTGCGACCGGCGGCCCGAACTCTTTGGCGGTTGTTGCCATGGCCGAAAAGGGTGGCTTCCTGAACGCGCCGGACACCTATATGGAAAAGATTGCCGTTGGCGGAGGTCTTCCGGATGATGTTGTCGACCTTGATGCCAGCCCGGCCGAAAACCTCAAAAGCTTAGCCGCGGCAAAGGGCTGCGATGTTGCCGATCTGGTTGTGTGTATTCTTGATCGTCCGCGCCATCAGGAAATCATTGCCAAAACCCGCGAAGCCGGTGCACGCATCATGCTGATCGGGGATGGTGATGTTGCCGGTGTGATCGCGACTTCGCAGAAAACCTCGGGCATTGATCTTTACATGGGTACCGGTGGTGCACCGGAAGGTGTTCTGGCCGCGGCAGCCCTTCGTTGCATCGGTGGCCAGTTCCAGGGCCGTCTTGTTTTCCGCAACGATGACGAAATTGCGCGCGCTAAAAAATGGGGCATCGAAGACCTGACCCGCAAATACAAACTGACCGAACTTGCCAAGGGCAATGTCATGTTTGCGGCAACCGGTGTAACCGATGGCGCGATGCTGCGCGGCGTGCGCCGCTTTGCCAATGGGGCCGAAACCGAAAGCATCGTGATGCGTTCGCAGTCTGGTACTGTACGTTACGTCCGCGCGGTGCACGATTTCAGCCGGAAAATCTGGTACAAATAAGCGACCAGTTCTCAAATTTCGTAAAGGGAGTGCCTTGATGTAATTCTCGGCACTCCCTTTTTTCGTTTAATGGCTTGCAGGGGCAGGTGGACTGCGTTACATCCTCCGCCCCCTGTGACCAACACCAAATGCCGGAGCCTGCCTGATGTCGGAAATTATTGCCCTTGATTTCGGAACGACGAACTCTGTTCTTGCCGTGGCAGACAGTGCAGGAAACGTGCAATCCGCCACGTTCGAGGTCGGTACCAAAAGCTTCGATACCTATCGGACCATTCTGTATTTCTGGGAAGATCAGGATCTGAAGGCGCCGAATGCGCCAACCCACACCAAAAGCTGCTCCGGCCCGTTCGCGATTGAGGAATATCTTAAGGAAAGCCACGATTGCCGCCTGATCCAGTCGATGAAATCCTATCTGGCGGCCAAGGATTTTGAGGGGACCGATATCTTCGGGACCAACTATTCCATCGAAGATCTGATTGGTACGTTCCTGACACAGATCCATCACTTCGCGCAGCACAGCCTTGGCTGGCTGGGACAGCGGGTCATTTCCGGGCGTCCGGTGGCGTTTGCGGGCAATAATCCGGACAATGACTTTGCCGAAATGCGCTTGCGTTCGGCGTATGAGCAGGCCGGTTTTGATGTCGAGGCCATGGTGTTCGAACCATTGGCAGCGTCGTACTATTACGGGCGTGAGCTTGATAAACCGGAAACTGTTCTGGTCGCCGACTTTGGCGGTGGTACCAGTGACTTTTCGCTGATCCGCTTTACGCCGGGATTGGGCATTCGCGGGGTGCAGCCGCTCTCGCACACTGGTCTCGGTGTTGCGGGAGACCGGTTTGATTATCGCATCATCCAGAAGGCAGTTTGGCCGCGTCTGGGCTTTGGCTCCGAATACAAATCCATGGGCGCGACCCTGCCGGTCCCGCGGCAATATTACACGGCGTTTTCGCGCTGGCACGAACTGGCCATGATGAACCAGCCCAAAACCATCAACGAAATCAAAGGTCTGATCAGGTCCGCGACCAAGCCCGATGATATCGAGGATCTGGTGGCCATCATCGAAGATGAAATGGGTTTCCACCTCTATCAGTCGGTATCAAAAGCCAAGGCAGAACTTTCTGAAAAAGACAGCACCATCTTGCAATTCGCCCACGGCGGGGTAGAGATCGAAGAAAAACTGACCCGTGCCGATTTCGAAGCCTCGATTGCACCCGACATGGCCGAGATCGAACTGGCGGCCAAGAACTGCCTTGATCAGGCTGGTGTCGATGCGCGTGACGTCTCAAAGGTCTTCATGACCGGTGGCACATCCTATGTCCCGGCTGTGCGCAAGCTGTTCGAAGACCGCTTTGGCAAGGACCGCATCGAAATCGGCCAGCCGTTCCTGTCGGTGGCACACGGGTTGGCTCTGATCGCGGCGGACGAAGGCATCGTCTGATCAGCAGGCGAAGTCACCGCCGCACTGAACCGACAGCAGCACGACTGCGAGAATGACAAGCCCGATGGCAAGGCCGCTGAGCCCATAAAGCCAGATTGATTTCGGGTGGCGTTTGAATATCCACGGAAGAATGCCGCCCATCAGGCAGAGCACCGGAAATGCCAGGACGCTGAAAAACAGGAACTGGGTGTAGACATTTTCATCTGATCCCGTTGCGTCAAACATCATTGGTGAAAACATCACCATTGGCATCGACATCAGGGCAGCAAGTACGGACAGGATGGTTAATCCGATCCTGAGACCTTTTTTGTGGGGCATTGCGCGTATCCGTTTTTGTTATTGCACCAGTTTGCACAGCTTTGCCGCGCAGGCAAATGGTGTGATGCAGCAAAATGTTTTTCACAATACGAAATCGATGCTTCTTTTTAAGCGTTGGGTTCAGACTTATCTTGATAGCCAAAGGGTCGAACCTTGTTCGTGATAAAAGCCCGCTCTTGTATCCTGGGAGGATCATGATGAGTTCAGAAAGCGACGCACATGTGATTGAACGCCTGACGGGGCAAATCCTGCCTGCAATGGGGTTGTCCGCAACCAACGACACATCTGTTGATTTGTCGACATTGCCGGGCCGCACAGTTGTCCATGCCTATCCGCGCACGGCAGAGCCCGGCGTGCCGTCACCGGAAGGCTGGAACGAAATTCCCGGTGCCAAGGGGTGTACGCCGCAATCTTGCTCGTTCCGCGATCACGCCTCGGAATTGCGTGCGGTCGGGGTCGAAAACCTGTTCGGGCTTTCAAGCCAGACAACCGATTATCAAAAAGAAGCAGCCGAGCGCCTTCATCTGCCATTTGCTTTGCTGTCGGATGCTGATCATCGCTTCAAGGAAGCCATGGCGATGCCCGATTTCGAGGCCGACGGCATGCGCCTGTTCAAGCGTCTGACCATGGTCATTGATGATGGCAAGATCACCAAGGTGTTCTATCCCGTCGATGATCCCGCCGCAGACGCCGAGAACGTTTTGAAATGGTGCGGCGAAAACCCGGTCGGCTAGGGATTGCCAACTCTCGGCGCGGTTTGATCGATTGGCAAAATATCCGGTTTCAGACCGCCCGAGATTGCGCTATTCCATAGGGCATGACAGAGCATCCACAAGAAAAGACTTTTATGGGTATCGAGCGATCCGTCACCGGCAAATGGTGGCGAGAACGCGCAAATGACGAGCGACTGGCAACGACGATTGCACAGCGTTTTGGCGTGCCCGAAATTGTTGGCCGGGTGATGGCCGCGCGCGGCATTGACCTTGATGACGCCGAAAGTTTCCTGTCACCGACACTGCGCGATTTGATGCCCGATCCTTCCAGCTTGCAGGATATGGATAAGGCAGCCGCGCGCATTGCCGACGCCATCGAGGCGGGCGAGGGGATTGCGGTATTTGGCGATTATGACGTTGATGGCGCGACCAGTACGGCGTTGTTGAAACGGTTTTTCCGCGCCATTGGTGTTGATGTCCCTGTCCATATTCCCGATCGCATGAAAGAGGGCTATGGCCCGAATGCGCCAGCCCTTCTGGAGCTGCAGCGCAAGGGCGCCAAGCTGATCCTGACGGTTGATTGCGGGGTAACGGCCTATGCGCCGTTGCAAGAAGCCCGCGATGCCGGGATCGAGATCATTGTCGTCGACCACCATGCAGCAGAGCCGGAATTGCCGCCTGCCGTCGCGGTCGTGAACCCCAACCGGCTTGATGATGAAAGCGGGCTTGGGCATCTCTGCGCGGCCGGTGTGGCCTTTTTGGTCTGTGTGGCGTTGCTGCGCGAATTACGCAATCGCGGCTGGCTGGAAAAGAAGGGCGTGCGCGCACCGGACTTGCGCAACTGGCTGGATTTGGTGGCCCTTGGCACGGTGTGTGATGTGGTGCCGCTGCGCGGATTGAACCGGGCGTTCGTCACCCAAGGCCTTAAGGTGATGAAGCACCGATCCAATGTCGGCATGACGTCGCTTGCCGATATTGCCGGCGTTAACGAGGTGCCGAGTGCCTATCACTTGGGTTATGTCCTTGGGCCGCGTGTGAATGCCGGTGGGCGCGTTGGAGAGAGTTTTCTGGGCACCACCCTGCTTTCGGGTGAGAACCCCGCGGAGGCGCAGGATATCGCCCGCAGGCTTGATGAATATAACCGTGAGCGTAAGGCGATCGAGGATATCGTCCTTGATCAGGCCATCAGCGCGGTCGAGGGCAAGTCAAAGGTCGGCTCCATGGTGCTGGTCGGCGGCGATGACTGGCATCCCGGCGTGATCGGTATTGTCGCAAGCAGGCTTAAGGATCGCTATCACGTGCCGTCGCTTGTGATGGGCAAGGTTGACGGCGTCTATAAGGGGTCTGCGCGATCTGTGCGCGGCATTGATCTGGGCGATGCGATCATTGCGGCGCGTCAGGCCGGGCTTCTGATCAATGGTGGCGGGCACCATATGGCGGCGGGCTTTACACTTGATCCTGAAAAGCTTGACGCGTTCGAAGCCTTCCTTGAGGAACGCTTTGCCAAGATCATCGCCGAAAACGACATCCGTCCGACGATCACGGTCGATGGGGCGCTTCATGCCAAGGGGGCGACACTTGAGCTTATCGACTCACTTGAAAAGCTTGGTCCGTTCGGGGCAGGCAATGCCGAGCCCAGATTTGCCTTCGTCGATTGCCGGGCGGTCAAGGCCGACGTTGTCGGGCAGGATCATGTGCGCTGTATTCTGACCGGCTCAAACGGGCAGGGGCGGCTTAAGGCAATTGCGTTCAGATGCCTTGATAATGATATGGGACAGACCCTGATCAAACATGGTGGGCGCCCGTTGCATGTTCTGGGACATTTGCGCCGCGATAGCTGGCAGGGGCGGGAAGGTGTGCAGCTGATCATTGATGATGTGGCCTTGCCGGTCTAGCGACGTGAACCCGGGCAGGTCAGCTATGATGCTGCAAATGCTTGCCGTTATGGTTTGATCAGACTAATCCTGAAGGCACCATGACACAAAATTCGCGCCCCACACCCACCTCTGCGACGCCCAAGCATGGCCTCGGATCGTTTCTGATCGTTCTGATGCCGATCATGCTGGCCTTTTCGCTTAGCCAGTTTTTCCGTTCTGCCCAGGCGCTGCTTGCCGGGCCGCTTCGTGAACAGCTTGCCGTGACACCCGAACAGCTTGGCCTGATATCGGGCAGCTTCCATTTTGCCTTTGCGCTCATGCAAATCCCCGTCGGGGTGCTGCTCGACCGGTATGGACCGCGCCTGACCAACGGGTTTTTGACCATGGTCACCGTGGCGGGTGTCTTTATCTTTGCCAATGCGCAAAGTGTGCTGGGCCTGATGGCTGGCCAAGCGGTGATTGGCGTTGGCTGTTCGGCAGCCTTCATGTCGGCACTGGTTCTGGCCGCGCGCTGGACCGCACCTGAAAAGTTTGCCGCCGCATCCGGACTGATCGTTTCGTTCAGTTTGATGGGCGTTCTTGCATCGGCAACGCCACTTGCGACACTGGTCGAGGCCTATGGCTGGCGGGCGGTTTATTACGGCCTTGCCGGTATTGCGTTGATTGCGGTGGTGCTTGATTTCATTCTGGTCCGCGACAACCCGCCGGGCCATGCAACCCATGCCCAGCGCGGCGAAAGTGTCGGTGATGTCCTGCGCGGCATGGTATCGGTCTGGTCAAACCGGCAGGTCTGGTTGCTGTCGGGCGTGGCGTTTTTCAGTTATCCGACGATCCTGACGGTGCGGGGCCTTTGGGGCGGGCCTTATTTGCATGACGTGTTTGATCTGGGCGCGGTCGAGGTCGGCAATATCCTTCTGGTGATGACGATTGGCATGATCATTGGTCCGCCGACCTATGGGCAACTGTCGCGCATGATGCCTGATAATACCCGTGGTCTGATTGTCTTTGCCGTGCTGGTCGGGGCGGTTGCCTGCCTGTTGCAGGCCTTTGTCGGACCGATGGGGACCGGCATCGCCATGGTTTTGATGTTGCTGCACGGCTTCCTTGGCAGCAGTGCGACGCTTAATTACGCCGCATCGCGCAAGGCGGTGGCCGAACATCAGATTGGCCGGGCACTGACCACGATCAATCTCGCGACCTTTGGCGGTCTGTTCGTCCTGCAAGGCATTGCCGGGCTGATTGTCGGCCATTATGAGGCCGACCCGGATACCGGTTACAAGGCGATGTTTGTCTTTTTGGGCTGTGGTCTTGCTGTGGCGGGGATCAGTTTCTGGATTGGAACCCGACGCCGCGGCCAATAAACCGTCTGGTTAAACAGTGTGCCAGGGTTTTTCAGTATTTGGTCGGGAATGGCATCATTTACGCCAAGGGATTAAAAAAAACGTCACAGGGGCGAAAAAGCCGCTTGACCTGACCCCACCCAATCGCTAAAAACCGGCCTCGTTAACGCGCTGCGTCCCCTTCGTCTAGAGGCCTAGGACACCGCCCTTTCACGGCGGCAACAGGGGTTCGAATCCCCTAGGGGACGCCACTCGTTAACATAGACTGACTTCGATTGGTGCGTATGTGTCCCCTTCGTCTAGAGGCCTAGGACACCGCCCTTTCACGGCGGCAACAGGGGTTCGAATCCCCTAGGGGACGCCACCAACCGAAAGTCACGACATTCGCACATAAATGCTTGTGCCTGTGTCCCCTTCGTCTAGAGGCCTAGGACACCGCCCTTTCACGGCGGCAACAGGGGTTCGAATCCCCTAGGGGACGCCATATTTTCCAAATATAAATCAATATGTTAGCGCACAAATGTCGCGCTGTACATCATTTGTCTTTTGCGCGATTTCGCTTCTAGAAACGGAATTTGTGTTGGCGTGGTGCCATCTTTTTATGCTGCCGATAACGCCGTGTCAGGCTCTCGCGCAATTGTTCGGCAGTCGGTCGCGGAAGGTCGATGACCATGCGCGGGGTTTCTGGTGTGATTGCGTCTGACTGCGCGGCATCATCGGTGATAGCGGCAATATCACCGGCAAACAAATCAACCGGATCGGCCATATCGGCGTCGTAAAGGTCGGCGACCCCGACGCCAAGCAACCGATAGCGCGTGCCATCGATTTCCTTTTTAAGCAGGGTCAGGGCGGCATCCAGAATGACGTCGTCGCGCAAGGTCGGATAAGTCAGGCGCATGTTACGCGTGCGGAGCTTGAAATCCGATGATTTCAGCTTCAGGATCACGGTGTGCCCCGCGATTTCCTTGCGCGCCAGATCGCTTGCGACCCGCGATGTCAGGCGGGTGGCGATCTCGGATAGTTCGGACAGGCTTGCGATATCTTCGTTGAATGTGGTTTCCGAAGACAGGCTTTTGCGTTCCGTGCTTTGCTCCACACGCCGGTTGTCTTCACCGCGCGAGAAGTAAAAGAACCGCTTGCCAATACTGCCATATCGGCCCTGAAGGGTATGGATGTCCATTTCCTGCAGCTGTCCGATGGTTGTAACGCCATCTGCATGCAGTTTGCGCTCCATCGCGGGGCCAACCCCCCACATCATGCGCACTGGCTTGTCGGCCAGGAAATCAAGCGCCTCACGCCGCCCGATCATGGAAAAGCCAAACGGCTTGTTGAGGTCCGATGAGATTTTGGCAAGAAACTTGTTATAGGAAAGCCCGATCGAGACCGTAATGCCGACTTCGCGTTTGATTGTCGCCTGAAGGTCGATCAGGCATTCTGCCGCCGATTTGCCATGGGTTTCCATGGCGTTGGTAAGGTCCATAAAGGCCTCGTCAATCGACAGCGGTTCGATATCGGGGGTGAGTGCACGCATCATGTCGCGAATGCGATAGCCTTCGCGCTGATACTTTTTCATGTCGGATTTCAAAAACACCGCATCAGGGCAGAGTTCCCGTGCCTTGAAGGCAGGCATTGCGGACCGCACGCCATATTTTCGCGCAACATAACAGCATGTCGCAACAACACCACGATGACCGCCGCCAATAATAACGGGCTGATCGATCAATTCCGGCCGGTCGCGCTTTTCAATCGAGGCATAAAAGGCATCGCAATCGAGATGGCCAATCGAAAGCTCCGGCAGTTCCGGGTGGGCGATGGCGCGCTTGCAGGAACAGACCGGGCAGGGCACATAAGACCCGCTACCGCTTTTGGGAAGCGGTCGGTCAAGATGCAGTCGCCATTTGTGATGGCAATCCGGGCACAGCGCGTACAACATGCTTATGTGTACTGCTTTTGTTCCCGTTTTGCCAAGGGGTGAAATGAAGGTGGTGGCTGGTAAACCAAGGCTCCTGACCGGTTTGTCAGGAGGATGTCTGGCTGCGGTCGATTATCGCGTTGGCTTGTCGTCGGTTGGCCTTGTCGGCGCAGGTCTGACGGGCTTTTTGGCGTCGCGCTTGGCGCGGCGTTGCCGGGCGATCATGTTGTCGATATAGCGCCCTTGGAACAGGGTGATGCCAAGCGACTGGCCGAACTTGATCGCGGTGGGCGAATCACAGCGGCACAGGATCACGCGTTCCCGGCCGGAGTTCTTCACCAGGCTGTCCATTTCCGAATATTTTTTTCGGATGACATTATCGGTCATCTCTTCGCGCCAGGCGACCTTGATAAAGTCGGCCTTAAGGCGTTTACGATCAACAAAGGACAGGGCTTCCACCGTCAGGTTGTCGATCAGAATGCGATAGCCGCGCTCATGGAA
>NZ_DCAO01000069.1:15491-19460 GCF_002311515.1 Thalassospira sp. UBA1131 | reverse complement strand
ATGATCACGTTGCCCTGCCAGTTGCGGCGCACGGTTTCATCAAACTTGTCAAAATCCTTGGACGTCAGGGTGCCAAGATTAAGGTTGATCGAGAACGAACTTGCATGCGTCTTGAAGGTCCGCTTGCACAGGTAGTTCAGCATGCGTTTGTCGAGTGTCTCGGTCATGTGCTGGAACAGCCAGCGGTTTGATGCCAGATCAATATTGGGCATCAGCGCGTTGCGCAGATCGGTGATCGAGACAAAGAACTCGTCAAATACCGGATGCAGTTCCTTGGAACTGCCATGGGCGAAGACACAGACCGGTTGCTGGCGAATATGTTCGGACAGATCGGCTGTGTGAATGGTTTCTTCAAGTTCGCCGAGGTTTTCGGCCGTGATCGGGTTGAGGACGTTGTTGTCTTTTTCACGCTGGATGGCGCTGCGCATGTTCAAGCTTTTCTGGAGCTTTTTCGCGCGCTCATCAAGGTGCTGACACAGCAACAGGAATTCCTGGAACTCGGTATTAAGGTTGTACCAGGTGCAAAAACCGGTTTCCTCGCTGTCGTCCTGTGACAGCGGATCATCGCGGAACAGATAGCGCAGCGTATCTACAGCCGGTTCGACATCTGCAATCGATTTGTCTTTCCAGACAAAGATCAGATCATTGTTGGTCAGAACAAAGATACGGCCGACATAGAGTTTGACATAGCTTTCAAAGGTATTGGTCGCAACGCGGATATGATAATCGCGGCGGTGGAACGGCTTTAAGCGCGACAGGTGAATATGTACCGCCCGGTGCCCGTATTTACGGGTCTCCAGCCGTTGCACATAATCCAGCAACAGGTATTCCTGAAGGGCCTGTTGGCCATATTGCTGCGGTTCAATCACGCCGAAACCCCTGAAAGAGAAAACGTTTTTTTGAGTGGTTATTTGCCGGTTGAATACACCGAAGACCGAAGTCTGATCAAATCATAATGTTCTGAAGGTCTGGTTAATGGTTGAGACACTCACTTTAGCACTATTCTATGTATAGAAACTATACGTATGGCAGGACAAGTGTCGCGTCAAAAACAGTGATTAATTTGCTTTAACGAATTGTTGGCAAGCAGGGTGCAAAATCAAGGCTGTATGGGGGAAGTCCATGCCGGGTTTTGCTGGAATATGAACCGGCACTACAGCATGATTTCCGAAACGGGTTTTATGGAATAGGGGATTGGCGCCATGCAGGTATCCGCAAAGCGGACCGGGAACTGGCTGAAAATCGGCAAGGGTATTGCTGTGATCGGTGTGGTTTCATGGGTGTCGGCCTGTGCGCCGCTGCTGGATCAGGATTTCTGGGACGAGGCAACGTCTTTTGCCGATGACAATTACACCGCACTTGGCCTTCAACAATTGGCCAGCGGTGATTATGCATCTGCTGAAAAACTGTTTGACGAGGCACTGCGCAAAAATCCCCAGGATGGCCATGCAATGTTGTGGCGGTCTGTCCTTTATCAAAATACCAACCGCCCGGATCGGGCGCGCGACGGGTATGAAACACTGATCGCGATGAACCCGCCCGGTACGGTTCTGATGTCTTCGGCAACGGGCACGCAGCCCCGTCCGCTGCGTGATGCAGCTGAATTCAACCTGTCGCGGCTTCAGCGCGGCCTGCCGGGGTCGCTTAGTATCAATGATCAAATCATCAGCGGGCCGTCGGGCCTTGGCAATGGTGCCGCGGCTGTGGCCGCCGGTCGTGCCACAAACGCGCCAATGACGGGCAACCCGGTTTCGTCCATGACCAGCGCGTCAACCAGGCCGATGGATGTTCCGGCCGGTGCAGCGCTGTCGGCAGGGGACGAAGCAATCGCCAAACGGTTTGCAATCTTGCGCAATCTGCAGTCCACCGGACTTGTCACGCCCGAGGAATATTCCGCCCGCCGTTCGGCAAACCTTGGCGCCTTATTGCCCATGAGCCAACCGGCGCCGTCGGCATTTTTGAATAACCCGCCGCCAGAAGGTGAGCAGGTCGAACAACGTCTTAATCAGCTAAACCGTGCGCTTCAGATTGGGGCGATTACCGTGCAGGAACATGTTGCAGAACGCACCGCCATTCTCGATGCGTTGTTGCCAGCCCAGCCGCGCCAACGCGCAACCCCGCCGCCAGCGCCGCAAGGTCTGATGGATGCCGCACGCCAGATTGCACGCATCGAAGACTTGCAACAGATGAAGCTGGTGACACCCGATGAATTCAAGCGCGAACGTGATGCGATTGAAGCCGCCATTGTTGAACCGGCACAGGGCACGGCAATGACCCTTAATTCCGGGGAACCGGTTCGCCGTGTCGCCACGGGTGAAAGCCGCCCGGTTCAGGCGGCTGAGGAAATGGCAAGCGCGCCTGCCGCTATGGCAAGTGGCTCCAAATCGGTCCATCTGGCGTCTTATCGTAATGAGGCACAGGCAGAACGCGGCTGGCAGATCCTGAGCAGCCGTTATGGCCAACTTGCCCCGCTTCAACATGGTGTGACGCGCGCCAGCATTCCGGGCAAGGGCACCTATTACCGCCTGATGGCAACGGGACTAAGCGATAGTGCGGCAAGTTCCCTGTGTGCGGAGCTGAAACGACGCGGCCAGTTCTGCGAGGTCAAGTAGCACTTCGGGTCCATGGACCTTATCTTAAAAGAATAGCGACAACGCCGGTGGGATCAAAATGTTGCCACCGGCGTTGTTGTCTTCAAGCTAGGTCCTGAGCCTAACCTTATTCAACCGATGTACCGGTAACATGCCATGATCTTTATCTTTAGCGATTTTGGTGTAAACGGCCCTTATAGCGGCACCATGCGTTCGGTCGTGATGCGTCATGCGCCGGATGTGCCGATCTGCGATCTGATGTGTGATGCGCCGGATCGGAACCCGAAGGCCGCAAGTTACCTTTTGGCGGCCTTGACCCGTGAATTTCAGGCGGGTGATGTGGTCTTGGCGGTTGTTGACCCGGGCGTGGGCAGTGCGCGTCAGGGGCTTGTTGTTACGGCCGATGGCGTTTCATATGTCGGGCCGGATAATGGTTTGTTTGAAATGATTATAAGGCGTGCCGAAAAGGTATCGATCAAGGTCATTGACTGGATGCCCGATGATGCATCGGCAAGCTTCCATGGTCGGGATATCTTTGGCCCGGTTGCCGCAAGGGTCGCAACCGATCAGGCGTTTGCATCGCATCCGATCGCGCTTGATGCGCGGTTCGGTGCGGCAAAGAATTGGCCTGATGAATTGGCCGAAGTGATCTATGTCGATCCCTATGGCAACCTGATGATGGGACTTTCTGCGCGTTCACTTGATGAAAAGATCACAATCAATGCGCATATCGTTTCCGGTGTGCGGACATTCTCCGACGTTCCGGAAGGATCGGCTTTCCATTACCGCAATTCGATTGGGCTCTGTGAAGTGGCGGTCAATTGCGGACGCGCCGATAAATTGATGGGCGCTGTGATCGGAAGCACTGTTGGCGTGAATTGAATATGTTACGCGCAATCGATGATTGGTTCGCAAGTGTGTGATGTGATCGTTTGAAGGTGTGATAACTGGTGTTTGCGATAAGCAATCAATCCTTGAGCAGGGCTTGGTGAATGGCGATTGAGGTTAAATTCTGGGGCGTTCGTGGAAGCATTGCGTGCCCGTCACCTGACCATGTTGTTTATGGTGGCAATACCAGTTGCATTGAAATGCGTGTCGGTGACGAGGTCCTGATCTTTGATGCCGGGACCGGGATCCGCAACCTTGGCAAGGATCTGATCAGGCGCAATGTCACCCATGCCCATATCTTCCTGACCCATACACATTGGGATCACATCAACGGGTTCCCGTTCTTTGTGCCGGCCTATAACCCAAATGCGTCCTTCCGTGTCATGGCGGGGCATCTGACCCATCAGGGCGGGGTGGAGCGGGTGTTTTCGGCGCAAATGGCCGACCCGACATTTCCCGTGCCGCTGTCTGCCATGCAATCGAAGCTGAC
>NZ_DCAO01000069.1:9374-15398 GCF_002311515.1 Thalassospira sp. UBA1131 | reverse complement strand
GAGTATGATGGTAATGCGGTGTGTTATGTGACCGATACCGAACATGATCCGGAGACCCCGGACCCGATCATTCTTGATTTCATCGAAGATGCCGATCTGGTGATTTACGATTGCACTTACACCGACGAAGAATTCCCGCAAAAAGTCGGGTGGGGGCATTCGACATGGCAGGAAGGTATTCGCCTGTGCCGGGCCGCCAATGCCAAGCAACTGGCACTGTTCCATCACGATCCGGAACATGATGATGCGGCGATGACCATTATCGAGCAAAAGGCACGCGCCACCTGGTCAGGTGCCTTTGCTGCCCGCGATGAGATGGTTTTGCACATCGAATAGAGGGTTTGCGCGCAAAAAAGCCCAAGGCCGCGTCCCCGCGATCTTCGCAGGGACGCTTAGCCAGTTGTCTTAGCGCGAATTGCCGCTTTGCATGTCCTGGACAATCTCGTCGACATCGACCGTGAAGCTGGCCTGACGTGGGGGATATTCCTCAAACGACTGGAAAAACTTGTTTACCACACCAATTGCCGGCGCCAGGGTCCATGACCGGTTTTCCTGCCATTCATCAAAACCGCGTGCGTCGTGGAACCGCTCGAACGGATCAAGTTTCAGGTTGGTGATCAATGGAGTGGTCAGGTTGTTGGTAACCCCATTGAACCATTGGTCCTGTTCGGTAAACAGGAATTTCCAATCGCCATAGCGCAAACCGTGGAACTTCGTTTCCGTGAAATAGAAGAATTCCTTGCGTTTGGTTGGGCCATCCTGGGTCAGGATATCGGTTTGATCGTAACCATCCAGATGGACACGGTAATTGCGATCACCAATCTTGTGACCATCAAGCAGCTTTTCCTTGAGATCCTTCTCACCCAGCTGCGACATGATGGTTGGTACCCAGTCTTCCATGGTCATGAATTCGCCGGTTGTGGTGCCGGGGGGCACAACGCCGGGCCATTTGACTGCCATGGGGACCCTGAACCCGCCTTCATAACCGCCAACGCCTTTTTCACCGCGGAACGGCTGGTTGCCGCCATCGGGCCAACTGTTCGATGCCGCGCCATTGTCAGTGGAGAACATGACCATGGTGTTGTCTGCCACACCAAGCTCATCAAGAAGGTCGAGGAGCTCGCCGACATCGTCATCAAGCTCTTTCATGCCGTCGGCATAAAGGCCGTAGCCGGTTACACCTTCATATTCCTGACTCAGATTGGTGCGGTAATGCATGCGCGTGGTGTTGTGCCAGACAAAGAATGGTTTGTCGTCTGACACAGCATCACGAATAAACCGTTTGGACTCTTCGAGGACTTCCTGATCAAGCGTCCGTTGCCGTTCGCGCCCGAAACTACCAAGGTCCTCGATGGATTGCGTGCCGTCTTCCTGATGCAGGGAATGAATAATACCGCGCTGGGCGATGTATTCGGCCACCTTGCTGCCGGTCGGATAGTCGTACTGTTCGACATATTCGCCGGCATTCAGGTGATAAAGAATGCCATAGAACTCGTCGAAGCCATGATTGGTCGGCAGGTGTTCATCGAGGTCGCCAAGGTGGTTCTTGCCGAACTGGCCATTTGCATAACCCTGTTCACGCAGCATTTCTGCAAGTGTCGGGTCTTCTTCCTGCAGGCCGATGGGCGATCCCGGGATGCCGACGGTACTAAGTCCGAGACGCATCGGATATTGGCCGGTCAGGAACGCCGCACGACCAGCCGTACAGGATGCCTGAGCATAATGATCCATGAACAGCATGCCGTCATTGGCGATGCGATCAATATTAGGGGTGCTACCACCCATCATTCCACGGTGATAGGCGCTGATGTTCCACATTCCGACATCATCGCCCCATATGACGAGGATATTGGGGCGCTCGGAAGCTTGATTGGTTTGTGCCATAGCAGCACACGGGAGGATCATCAGGGCAGTCAGGGTTTGAAAAATTCTGGAGAGTTTCATTTCCCACCTTCCTGTTTGACGTGTCAGCGCAGACCAGATGGTCGTCTGACCAAGCCAAAAGAAAAGAAGGCTGAGCTCGGTGATAACCTCAGGATGAATTTTCGTGTCATCTGCGCGCCCATGAATTGTATTTCCGGGCCGGGTTGGCGTCAAGTTATGGGGTGTGACAGGGGAACGTCTCAGAACACGCGGGAGTATTTCGGGAAGACACGGATTTCAATCCGGCGGTTGGCTTCGCGGTTTTCCGGGATCGGTTCGCCGAAATCATTGCGGTTTGGCAATTTCGGTTTGGTGTCGCCATAAGAAATGGCGCGCATGCGTTTGCTGTCGGGATCAACGCCAAGGGCGGCAAAGAAGCGGACAACTGCGATGGCACGACCCGCCGCCAGATCCCAGTTTGTCGGGAACCGCGGTGAGTTGATCGGGCTATCGTCGGTGTGACCGGAAACTTCGACCTGAAAACCGAGATAGCGTGGTTCTTTCAGAAGATCCCCGACATCCTTAAGAAACAGGACAGCATCATTGGTCAGGTTGGCCGACCCCGGTTGGAAGAACGACGCGCTGCCCATTTCCATCAGGATGCCTTCGTCATCGGTCGACACATTGACAGCACTGTCCAGCGCCATGTTGAAAACGACATCGCGCAGATCGGTTTCAAGCACCTGTGTCGGGCGCACGACTTCGCGTTTGCCAATCTGTTCGGCAATACCAGCCTGGACCTTTTCAAACATCGGAATTTCGACCTTGGAAAAGCTGACCAGCATGACGAAAAACGCCATCAAAAGAGTGATGGCATCGGCATAGGTCGCAAGCCAATCCTCGTTGACCGGTTCTTCTTCCTTGTATTGCAGGCGTCTCTTGCCGCGGGCCATGATCGATCCCCTTACTTCGACGACTTGTCGATATTGAAATGAATGGCCGGATCAAGGAAGGAATTCATCCTGTCCTGAATGGCGCGCGGGCCTTTGCGATCGGCCAGCATGATCAGGCCTTCAGCGATCAGGTAATTGCGAAACCGCATGATTTCCTCGCGCTGCTGGATTTTGCTGGCCGCGGGCAGGAAAAAGAACCGGGCGGCAACAATGCCATACAATGTCGTGATCAGCGCAATCGCAAGACCGGCCCCCAACGAGGTTGGATCATCGGCCATTTTATCAAGCATGATGACAAGGCCGACCAGTGTCCCGATCATGCCAAAGGCCGGGGCGGCGGCGGCCATGCTCTTAAGGATAGCAACCGGCACCAGGTTACGGCTAAAGGCGTTATCGATGGCGTTGTGAAGCATCTCGGCGGTTTCCTCGCCATCATAGCCGGTTATGACGACTTCCATCGCCCAGCCCAGAAACGGTTCGTCCTTGCCGACACGTTCGGCTTCCTGTTCAAGGGCGTTGATACCCTTTTTCTGCAACAGATAGCCCCATTTCACCACACGGCCGACTTCGCCGGTCAGTTGGCCACGGCCCATTTGCGGGGCGCGGAAAATCTTGAAAATCAGTCTGAGTGCCAGCAGCACATAGCGCGCCTCATAGGCAATAAATGTCGCGGCCAGCGTCCCGCCAACCACCATCAGTGCACTCGAAAGGCTTAAAAATACCAGATAGTTGTCGGTCGAAATAAAGATCGACCCAACAAACAGGCCAAGGCCGACCATAATGCCTAAAATCGTCGTAAACGACATTGTCCCCACAATCCCCCGGGTCGTCGACATGGCGCTTTTCTGTGTCAAAGACACCAGACATTAGAACAAAGAATATTATTATTTTACGTAAGAATAGGCCCGCGTTTCGTTGTTTTGAAGTTAATTTTATTCAATTCAAAGTCGATAACGTCGGCCGGGGGCAGATGCAGGGGGCGTGATCAACGCAACTTCTGGCATAAGTTCGGTTCATCCGATGGTTGCCAAAACCAAAACCGGCGGCAAAACAACTGTCTTGCCGCCGGTCAATGGTGCACGATTTCTGCGCGAGCATACGCTTAGCTGCTGCGGATGTCGGCAAGGAACTGATCGACCTGCGCACGCAGATCGTTGGACAGCGTCCCAAGTTCTTCGGCAACATCAAGAACCAGATGGGCAGCCTGATCAGTATCGGCGACGGTGTTGCTGACCCGTTCGATATTGCTGCTGACTTCCTGGGTGCCGATGGCAGCCTGTTCGACATTCTGCGCGATCTCGTCGGTGGCATCGGACTGTTCGCCAACCGCGGCCGAAATGGTGTTGACCATTTCGGTGATGCGGCTGATCACATCCGAAATATCCCCGATCGAGCTGACCGTTTTGCCGGTTTCTTCCTGAATGGCCGTGATCTGTTCGGCAATTTCGTTGGTTGCGCGGGCCGTCTGGTTGGCAAGGTTCTTGACCTCTGCCGCGACCACGGCAAAACCTTTGCCAGCTTCGCCCGCACGGGCGGCCTCGATGGTGGCATTGAGTGCCAGAAGGTTTGTCTGGCCAGCAATGTCACTGATCAGCTCAACAATTTCACCAATGCGGTTGGCAACTTCCGACAGGCCCTGAACGGTTTCGGACGACTGGGCGGCTTCGCGCGATGCCTCGGCGGCAATCTGGGTTGATTGCTGTGCCTGTTCCCCGATCTGGGAGATTGATTCAGACAGATGGTCGGCGGCATCGGCCACAGTACGGACATTGACGGTTGCTTGTTCGGATGCAGCGGCAACCGTGGTTGCACTTTTGCTGGCCCGGTCGGCTGAATCGACAAGACCGCGTGCCGTGGTTTGCATGCGTTCGGCCGAGGCCGAGACTGCACCGACGATTTGCGCAATCGCGCCTTCGAAACTGCCGATATGGCGTTCAAGGCTTTGCATGCGTTCTTCACGGCGTCTGGATTCTTCTTTTTGTTCGGCTTCCATCTGTTTTTTGGCAATCGCATTGGTGCGGAAAACATCAACCGATTTCGCCATTTCGCCGATTTCATCCTGGCGCGACAGGGCGTTGATTTCAAAGTTGGTATTACCATCAGCCAGCGCATTCATGTCATTGCCCAGATCAGAAAGCGGCCCGGTGACAATACGCGACAGCAAAACGCGCATACCAATGATGGTGGCAATCGCGATCGCCAGACCACCCAGAACAATACCGATCAGAATACGGTTGGTTTTTTCCTGTTCGGGTGCGACGGAGAGGCTTGAGGACAGAACGGCGATGACGTCACCGGTGTCGGCCTCCATTGCGCCATGGCAGCTAAAGCAGACTTCGCGATCCGCACCCTTGGTTTCACCCAGCACAATCGGCATCGACAGGCGATAGGTGCCATTGTCGGTATAGCGGCCAATCATCTTGCCGGTTTCGATGGCCTCGATATCAATCTCGTCGCGCGGGGTTTTAAGCGGTTTCTCGCCGAATTCTTCCATATAAGCCATGGTGGTCGGTCCCCATGCGGACCAGAGTTCGCCCGGGTAATCGCCATTGCGGCTGTCAAACCAGTTGTTGAAAACCTGAATGCCGATATCGTCGACATCATCGGGGCGGGCGGCCATCACGTTGACAATCAGCGCATGCAGCGACGTCAGCTCGTTTTCACTTAGCTGATGAAGCTTTTCATCCATGGCTTTTTCCTCGACCACAGTCATCATCAAAAGCGCAATAATCACAGTAGTAGAGACGCCAAATGCGGACGCCCACATAAAGCGTTTGCGAATGCTCATGGCGTTGAAGGCAGACAGGATGCGCATGGTAACTCCCCGATGGCATAGGCTTCAATAAACCCGACGAACCAGGATGTTTTTTGTTCTGTTTCGCGGGCTTGTGAACCATGCATGATCGCGGAAAAAGTGCTTTGATATGCCTCAAGCGGGGCGAATTGAATTGGTATAGTTCGTATCGCCAAACGCGCTGTTTTCAACGTTGCGGGGCTTGCAAGCCCAACGACAAACAGGCATAAGCAGCCCAACAAACACATTCGATACACAGGACAATCTGATGACGCTTTCCTATAGCGACACCCGCAAGAAGCTTGATCAGATCACCGCAGAAATGCTGGGACTGATCCGCAAATACGGTCTGGATGCGGCAAGCCCGTTTGACGTGATCGAAGTTGCGCGCGCAAAGATCACCGACCAGAACGA
>NZ_DCAO01000069.1:8406-9268 GCF_002311515.1 Thalassospira sp. UBA1131 | reverse complement strand
GAAGAAGCCAAGCAGGCCGAAGCGGCCAAAAAGCTGAACTAGCGTTTTAGGCGCGTCTTTTGCGCATTGATCGAAATTTTTTCGGCCTGTCTTCTGTTTTGAAGACGGGCCGTTTTTATATGGCTGGCAAGCCGCAAACTGGCACAAATCTTCTAACCTCAGGAAAGGCTGATTTTGCGGCATCGGAAGAATTGGGCAAACTGTCACAAATTCTTCCTGATCTTGTCACCGTGCTGCAGTTGAGCGGCCATGAAGTTAGGACTATATGGCTTCTGTAAACGCCGCATCAGAAAAATGGATGCGACAAAATTCGATGGGCAAAACCGTCGAAAACCAACGAGCAACAGGATGACTGACATGAAAAAGAGTTACGTCCAGACTCTGATGGAAGTCGAAAAAGTATTCGGTCAGATCAACGACCATGATTATCGCCTTTACCGGGCCGTTTGGGGCAATCGTCAGGCGGCGCAAACCGGCTTGCCGCGTGGAACACGAGCAGAAATCAGCAAGAAGCTCGCCAATGACTTTGTTGCGGCGGTACCGTCTGTCGCACATATCAACCCGCGTCTGTCCACACCGCACGCGGCTTGACGCGGTTAAAAGCTCGGCTCCGGCAAGGTGCGGGTTATGGGATGTACCTTGCCAATTCACTCTGTTTCAGGCATCAAGTGACGCCGTATGTGATCTGGCCGTGATATTCATGGCTTTTGATCTGCGACGTCGTATTTCCTGATATCTGGCCGGAGTATCCCATGTCGATCAAGTCGTTGATTCGTACCATTCCCGATTACCCGAAAAAGGGCATCATGTTTCGGGATATCACGACGCTGTTCGAGGACCCCTATGGTCTTAGCGAAGTGAT
>NZ_DCAO01000069.1:0-8232 GCF_002311515.1 Thalassospira sp. UBA1131 | reverse complement strand
CTCGAATATGGCACCGACGTCATCGAAATCCACAAGGACGCCGTCAAACCGGGCAGTCGTGTTCTGATCATGGATGATCTGATTGCAACCGGTGGTACTGCCCTTGCCGCGATTGATCTGGTCGAAAAGATCGGGGCAGAGGTCGCAGGTTGTGCGTTTATCATTGATCTGCCCGACCTTGGCGGGGCGCAGAAAATCCGCGATCGCGGTATCGAAGAATTCCACTTGGTCGAATTCGAAGGCGATTAATACGCCTGGAAACTGAGGTGAGGGGCAGGAATTGCGAATTTCCTGCCGTATCACTATATATTCATGTATAATGCATGGGTTGAATTAGGTCTTAGCCCATATCGGTCTTTCGCCAAGGCAGAGGAACATGATCGCACCGGTCCAAAACGCACAGACAGTTTCACAGGTTGGCCAGTATGGCCGACTTGCGCCTGCTGGTGCGCGCGGTGTGGCAACGGCCGACCGGGATAATCAGGTTGAGGCATCGTCTCAGAACTATACCTATGACCCCGATGATGACGGCATTCTGTTTAATGCCTATGTCGATGGCAAAAACAAACGTCAATCGGGGCAGGGCAATCCCGGCGAACAGAAAGACCAGCGCACCGAACAGCGCAATCTGTCAGCCGCGCGTCGCGCAAGTGACCGCGAGGGGGCTGTTGATATGCCCAGCGAGATCGATTTTGCCAGCCTGCTTGATCCGTCGATCCCGTTTGATCTGTCGGCCAATAGCGGTACATCGTTTTATGCGGTGGTCAATGCGGTGGCCCATGGTGTAGGCGTGCGCGGCAAGCATCTGGATGCGACCGTTTAGGCGGGCCTGCTCATAGGCACTTCAAACCACGACTTTCCCCGAAAATTTAAAAAGCTGATCGGTGATGCTTGTTGGTATCTGCCATAGGTTTTATGATCCTTGGCAACACGTGATCGTATCCCATGACCATCGGGCACAGCATGAAGAACAAGCCGGTTCTCAATACGGTATTTGATGCCGCATTCAGGTTCATTGACCTCGCACTCAATGACAACGAATACCTGCAGCCGCAAAAACTGCATCGTTTGTTGTATCTGGCGCAGGCCTATTACGGTGCGAACTATCACGGCAACATGTTGATGCCCGCCATTTTTGTCGCCGAGGAATTCGGCCCGGTCGAACCGAACCTTTATGCCGTGATGGAAGAATCCCGGCCTGATGTGCGGCTGAAATCGGTTGATCCGAAAACTATCCATTTCCTTGAAAGCATCTGGGCGCAGTTCGGTCATCACACGGTCGAACATCTCAGTGTGACCGTGCGCAATCATCCGCCCTTTACCAAGGCCTACAAGGAGGGGATCGGAACGATCATCCCGTTCGATGAACTGGTTGAATTTTATGCCTCGGTCCGCAAAACTGCGACCACGCCCGAGGCAAAGGAAGTCGTGCGCCCGCGCGTCATGCGCTCTCACAAAGGCAAACCGGTTGCGACCACCGACTGGTTACCGCGCAAGATCAAGTAATCCGAAAAGCTTGGCTGAACGGGTTTTGGGGTTATTGCCCCATTCCGAGGTTCTCGCACGGATCGCCACGCGCGATATCATTGGTAAACCACATGAAATCGATGTCGTCGGGCGCCCCAAACCGCATGGCGTAATCCTCGATGCTTGACGCGTCCGGGCCGGGATCATCGGCCTCGATCAGGCTGACGACTGCGATATCGCGTGCCTCAAGATCCGGTTCATAGCGCTGCAAATGCCAGGGGGTGGCAATGCTGTGGCGGACATGCATGGCACCCGCAATCAGGAAGGCACCATCAATGCCGTCAATATTTGCCGCATCGCTCATCGCACGCGCAAGCGACGCATCGCGGGCAAACTGAACGGCGGAAAAACCACCCAGCATGCTTTTGGGCAACATATTGCAATGTCCCTCGGCGATTTCGACATTGAAGCGATCCAGTATTTCTGTCGGCATATCTGGCAAATCAAGCTTGGCTGCCAGATCATCGGGCAGGGCATCGTTGCCATTGCTGATCATGGGTTTAAGCAGATCATCGGGCAGATTACCCGCCACCATCATCAAACCGTTGTCGCGTGCAGCCTGCGCAATTGGCGCATAGTCATGCCATGACGGCCAACCGCGATCTTCCCACGCCATCGCCGGACCGAGTTCCGAAACAGGAAGCGTCTGCCAGCTGTCTTCAAGCGATGCCTGCTGATCACGGGTAAACATTTCCCAGACAATCGCACGCTCACGCTCATCCGACTTGCTGAGTGCATTGACCAGCTGTGCCTGATGGTGATGGTGGATGGGATTGTCGTGTTTTTCGCCGATCAGAATGTATTTGCGACCTGACAGCCGTTCGACCAGCGCATCAAACATGATGTATTCGCCAGCCACCACGTCAAAAATCAAACCCGGCGCCGGGGGCAGGGCATTGACGTCGGTCAGGCTGCCCCGGGGGGTATTGCTATCATGTGCAACCGTCGGGGCGATGGGAAGGATAGTCGATGCCAGCGCAACCACAGAGAAACCGACACTGCGTTTGACAGCACGTGTCCATGATCTGACTGCGATTTGGATCGGCATCGACTTGGGCATCGATCAGTTGATTCCTGATTGAAAACGGATGTGTCTTATTTGCTTAAGCGCAAGGCCGTTTCAAGGTCGTTAACAAGATCTCCACAATCTTCGATCCCGACCGAAAGACGCAGAAGGTCTGCCGGTACCGGGCTGGTCGGACCTTCGACCGAGGATCGATGTTCGATCAGGCTTTCAACCCCGCCAAGCGATGTCGCGCGTTTAAACAGTTTGCACTGGTTGTGGAAATCAACCGCACGCTTTTCACCGCCCTTGACGCGCAGCGACAACATCCCGCCAAAACCATCTGACATCTGCTTTTTGGCAACGTCATGGCCAACATGGCTTTCAAGGCCCGGATACTGAACCTGTTCGATTTCCGGGTGGTTTTCGAAATGCTTGGCAATCGCCATGGCATTGGCACTGGCACGCTCCACACGGATCGAAAGGGTGCGCATCCCGCGCAGCAAAAGCCATGTTTCAAACACGCCCAGAACGGCACCGCCCGATGCGTGCTGTTTGCAAACACGCTGCCAGAATTCGCTGTCCTTGGCAGTGGTCAGCGACCCCGCCAAAACGTCGCTGTGACCGTTCAGATATTTGGTTGCCGAATGCATGACGATATCGGCACCAAAATCAATTGGACGGGTCAGAAGCGGCGTGGCAACAGTGTTGTCAACAACCACAACGGCACCAGCGGCCTTGGCAAGTTTGGCAACAGCGGCGATATCGGTGATTTGCCAATCCGGGTTGGCCGGGGTTTCAAGCCAGACCAGCTTGGTCTTGCCGGCAACAATGTGTTTGTCCCAATCGGCAATATCGGCGTTATCCACAAAATCAAATGACAGTCCGGCACGCACACCACTATCAAGCATGAAGCTGCGCAGCGCCCAATACATCACCTTGGGGGCAACAACATGATCACCCGGGTTCAACGCATGCAAAACAGAAACGGCAGCCGCCATGCCCGATGCAAACAGGCGGGTTTCAGAACCGCCTTCAAGTTCATTCAGGACCGCACAGGCCTGGTCATAGGTCGGGTTGTCCGCACGGGTATAGCAGCGCCCGTCATGATAACTCAGATCTGTGTTGCGTTCGAACGTGGTTGACGGATAAAGCGGCGGCGTGACGGATTTGGTGGCTTCATCGACCCAGCCAAGCGCCTGTGCACTCACGGTGGCGGGGGACTGTTTTTTTGCATGATCAGACATGGTGGCACCTGATTTGGTTGAGATTTGTTGGCGCGCAACATAACGTGGTTCCCGCCACACACCAAATTGAATTGCCACCAATATTCATCTTTAGGTCCCCACATGACGAATTATCCCAAAATCACCCTGCCAAAGGAATGCGACGTCGTTGTCATCGGCGGCGGTATTCACGGGTCATCTTGCGCCTATTACCTGACCAGGGCCGGCATGAAAGTCGTGCTTCTGGAAAAGGATACCATCGCGTCACACCAGTCCGGTCGTGCCTGGGGCTTTGTCCGCCAGCAGGGGCGTGACCCGGTTGAACTGCCATTGATGATTGAATGCAATAAAATCTGGCAAGGTCTTGAAAAAGAACTGAATGCCGATCTGGAATGGCGCCAGGGCGGGGTGCTGTTTGTCGCCCGAGATGACAAGGAAATGTCGGAATTCGAAGGCTGGATTAACGACACCAAACACTTTGGCATCGAAACCCAGGTCCTTGACCCCAAGGGGGTCGAAAAACTGACACCGGGGATCACAACACCGGGTGTTGGCGGGATCTACACGCCCTCAGACGGGCAGGCCGAACCGAAAAAGGCCGCCCCGGCAATTGCCAAGCGCGCCAGTGAATTGGGTGCTGTGATTGCCGAGGGCTGCGGCGCGCTTTCGATCGAGACAGAGGCCGGCGCAATCAGTTCGGTGGTATCCGAACAGGGCGAAATCAAATGCAAATACGTCATCTGTGCGGCCGGGGCTGCGACGCATAAATTCGTCGCCAAGTTCGGGCGGCGTTTGCCGCAACAAACCACGCGCGGTACCGTGATCCGCACCACACCGGTACCCGGCATTTCGGCTGCGGGCACGCTGGCGGCTGGGCTGGCGTTTCGGCAACGCGCAGATGGGTCGATGAACATCGCCGATGAATTCATGACCGACATTGATTTGACACTGGGCCGGTTCAAGTATGCGCGCGATTTCATGCCGGGACTGTTTGACAACTGGGCGACCTTCAAGTTCCACTTTAACAAGCGGTTCTTTGATGATCTGGTGGATCGCCTGCCGGGATCGGATGCATCAAGGCACCCCATGATCGTACGACGCACCAATCAGGCGGAGCCGTATGAGGTGCGGGTTAAAAACGCCATGCGCAACCTGCAAAAGGTCCTGCCACAGATCAAGAAAGTCGGCATCGTTGATACCTGGGCGGGCGACATTGATGTCACCCCGGATGCGGTGCCGGTGATTGATCAGTTCGACAACCCCAAGCATTTCTTTGTCGCATCCGGTTTCTCGGGCCATGGCTTTGCCATGGGGCCGGTGGTTGGCAAGGTGCTGGCAGACTGGATCACCACCGGGCAGCCATCCATCACGCTAAAGGGGATGGAGCTTGCCCGGTTCGAAGACGGTACCCGCCGTGTGCCGCGCACACGGGTCTGATCGCGTGTTCTGAAACTGATATTATTGGGCAGGGGCGGTTACAGGCTGCGTGCCAGACGCAGGATAATCGCCCCGCCCAGCGTCATCATGGTCGAGGACAGCTTCACAAGATTAAGCTTCTCGCCCATGAAGAACACCCCGATCAAAAGGGCAAAGACAATGCCTGTTTCGCGAAGGGCGACGACAAGCGGGATCGGCGCCTGTGTAAAGGCCCACATCACAGTGGCATAGGCCGCAAAGGACGCGGTGCCGCCAATCGCAAAGACCTTTTTGCCAGATCGCGCGATATCGGCAAGGATGCGCGGGCGCACGAAGGTCACGATCAGGGCAAAGATCACAACGTTGCCAATTGTCTGATAGCTGTAATAGCCAAGCGCCGTTCCGGCCAGCCTCGCACCGGTGCCATCCACCAATGAATAGCTGCTGATGAAACAACCGGTAATGATCGCGGCAAGGGCTGCATTGCGGTTGCGCATGCCATCGGCTTGTCGCGTTATGCACATGCTGATGATGCCAACCCCGATGACAACAATCGCCAGCCACTCGCTGACATGCAGGGTAACCCCCATGATCAACACGGACACCGCCGCAACAATCAGCGGCGAAGACCCGCGTGCTATCGGATAAACCTGGCTGAGATCGCCCAAACGATACGCCAGGATCAGAAACAACTGATAGCCGATATGAAGCCCAAGCGAAGTCAGCAAATAAGGCCAGCTTTCTGGGGCGGGAAGGTCAACAAACGGCAACAGGGTCAGAACAATCGGCGTATGACCCAGCACGATTGCCGTCATGTTCATCAGTTTGTCCGAACCACCCTTGACCAATGCATTCCACACGGCATGCATCAGGGCAGCGCCCATTACAGCAAGAAAGACAGTCAAACTCATGGCGGGGCAATCAATGTTACGGTTTTGTGACGCAATCATTGATGCTTAGCATGCAGTTTGAAAAACCACCAAACCGAACTTGAAAGAGCAGCTATGAGCCAGACGCCGTATGCTCGACCTTTTGCGTGGTTGTTGATGCGGGGGCGGCTTTGCCATCAAAGAACCGGGTCGCCCCGATTGGTGGTGCAACGAAATCGCCATCTGCAATCCCGCTATCCCTGCGGGCCGCTGCCAGTCGGACCGGCGGCTCATCCACCGGCTCAGCCGTCAGAACAAACGTCCCCCAATGAATGGCAAGCGCCTGTTTGACGCCCATTTTCTGCATGATTTGAATGGCTTCTTCGGGGTTGCAGTGCGCATTACGCATGAAGTCGCGCGGGTCATAGGCCCCGATTGGGATCAGGCCGAAATCAATCCCGCCGTGGATTGTGCCCATTTCCGTAAACAGGGCTTCGTTCCAGCCGGTATCGCCAACAAAATAGAACCGGTAGCCATCGCCGAATTCAAGGATATAGCCACCCCAAAGCATTTCCTTGCGGTCCTTGGTGGTGCGGCTTGACCAGTGGTTCGATGGCACATGGGTGATTTTCAGATCATCGTGATGATGACTTTCATCCCAATCCAGTTCGACATAGCGATCCGCACGAATGCCCGCCTTTTCCAGAAGTGCACCATTCTTCAGCGGCAAGACATAACGCGGCGCGTTGCCAAGCTGCGTCAGGCTGGCCAGGTCGAAATGGTCATAGTGATTATGCGACAGCAACACCAGATCAAGCTTGGGCAACTGGTCGATGGCAAGGCCCGGTCGGGTATAGCGTTTCGGTCCAACGCGTTTGAACGGTGATGCGCGGTCGGAAAACACCGGATCGGTCAGAATATTAAGCCCACCATATTGCACCAGAACCGTGGCATGCCCGACCCATGTGACTTGCAGGCGTTTTGGGTCCGGGTTGTGGATGGCGTCATGATCAGGTGTTTCGCTGGGGATTTTACCGACCTGATGCTTGGCCTTTGGCCAGTTATCATCACCGAAATAGCGCCGCTTTAAGAAATGCCAAAGCGACCGTTTGACCGGATCAGGCAGGGGGTGACGGTTTTCAAAGCCGCTATCTGTGTGATGGGCTGGTTTTGTTTGCTGCTGCACTTTTGGGTCCTGATCCGGTTTGAATGTGGTCGCCATTCTGCATTTTGTGCGGGTGACCATAAGGTAACTGGGAATTTGACCTGCGCAAGCGAAAGGCCGGAAAGCGGGACACACATTCCGGCCTTTCTTGCTGGTCTGCCCATGCGGGGTGCAGACCAATGCTTTCGCAGTTGCCGGGGCGAGCCTTGCGAAAGCAGGGGGGACTGAATTTTATTCGATCACGGTCGCATAGCTCTCAAGCGCCGGGCTTTCGGTGATCAACCCCTGTTTGACCATGTAATCGGCAAAGCGGGCATAGCGCGCCTTATCAAGGGCGGCCGGACGCAGCGCAAAGCGCGGCAGGGTATCGGCCCATGCCTTGATATTGAGTTCATCATCAAGGTTCGGATAGGCGGCAATAAAGGCCTGCCAGCTGTCATCAGGATGGTTGATCAGGTACTGCACACCTTCTTCAAGGGCAGCCAGCATGCGGGCATAACGCGGGTCATCGACCTTGTCGTTACGCACGGTCAGGATCAGCTCGTCATAGGGCGGAACGCCTTCTTCCTCGACATAAAATGCCTTGCCTGGCTTGCCTTCGATTTCCATCTGGTTGAGCTCGAAATTGCGATAGCCGCCAATGATCGCATCGACCTGACCGGAATAAAGCGACGGCGAGAGCGAGAAGTTCACATTGATCAGTTCGACATCGTCAATCGAAACCCCGTGATTGCCGAGCATGGTGCCAAGAAGCGCATCCTCAAAACCGGCCAGCGAATAGCCGATCTTCTTGCCCTTGAGATCGGCGATTTCCTTGATCGGGCCATCTTCAAGAACGATCAGGCTGTTAAGCGGGGTTGCAACCAGTGTGCCGATACGCGTCAGTGGCAGGCCTTCGGCGGCCTGAACGTGAAGCTGTGGCTGATAGTTCACGGCAACATCGCCCTGACCGGCGGCAACAAGGCGCGGCGGGGCGGACGGATCGGATGGTTCGATCAGTTCGACATCCAGATCATGATTGGCAAA
>NZ_DCAO01000105.1:22271-24955 GCF_002311515.1 Thalassospira sp. UBA1131 | reverse complement strand
CGTCAATGATCAGGACCTGATTGCTGCGCTGAAATCGGGCAAACTGACCGCGGCGGGCCTCGATGTTTTTGCCGGTGAGCCGAATATCGAGCCGGCCTATCGCGACCTTGCCAACACCTTCCTGCTGCCGCATCTGGGATCGGCGACGGTTGAAACCCGCAATGCCATGGGCTTCCGTGCACTTGATAACATTGATGCGTTTGTGGCCGGCAAGGATGTGCCGTTTACGGTCTGATCAACCATGATCAATCCAGCAAAACAAAAGGCGCCATCTGGCGCCTTTTTCGTATCTGTCTGACGGGTCTGCGGCCTTAGCCGAGATCGCTCTCCTCGCCCGCGGGCAGGATACAGGCGATCTTGCGGCCATCGCGGCTGATCTTCACACGTCCGCCATGGATTTCGACCACGGCGCGGACCATCGCCATGCCAAGGGCCCTGCGGGCCGACGGGGACTCACCATCGCGCAGGCCTTCAAACAACATCGGTTGCGGCGCTTCGTCCGAGAGCGAGATCGAAATTTCGATATCCTCGCCACTGCGCTTTGCGACCACCGAAACCTCGCTACCTTCGGGTGCTGTGCGCAGCACGTTGGTCACCAGAATGAACAAGGCCTGTTTCAGGCGGCGTTCATCGGCCACCATCCAGCCGATCTGGCGCGAACAATAAAGGCGCAGCGACACGTTCAGCTCTGCCAAGCGTGCCCGTGTCAAAGCTTCGAGGGAGCGCAGCAAACGTCGTGGATCGACGGTATCAAGCTCAAGGGCGACCTGCCCCGACCCAAGGGTTGCCAGATCGCGCATGTCATCGACCAGCGCCAGCATGCTTTGCGCCTCGGTCCGGATGGTTTCGACCGAGCGCGCCACATTGCCGGTCAGATGCGGGATCAATCGATCAGACTCGCCATTGATGTGATCAAGCGGCTTGGTCAGTTCCCGCGATACGGTGGAAATGAAGTCGGACTTCATCTGGTCTGCGGTGCGCAGTGCCTCGTTACGTTCACGAAGCGCACGTTCGACCCGGATGGTGTCCGTCACATCGATATAGGACATCATCACCGCCCCGTCGGGCAGCGGCACGATGGCAAAATCAACAATCGAATTGTCGGCCCGTTCCAACCGGCCATTCATCGGTTCGTGGTTGGTGATCCGCGCGACCATGCGGTTTTTGAACTTTTCCCAATCGTCGCGTTCGCGCCAGTAGTCCTTGGATTTTTCGACCACATCGCCCAGATGCGGCGCGACATCAAGGAAGGTGCTTTCAAGGCCCCAAAGATCGGCAAAACCGTGGTTATAAAGCCGCAAGCGCCCATCGCCACTGATCACGCCAACCGCCTCGTGCAGGCTTTCAAGCGTTTCACGCTGAACCGCGATCAGGGTGTTGTAGGAACTTTCCAGAACCAGCTTGTCGGTGACATCTTCATAAACAAACATCAGCCCGCCAAACGGATGGGGCGAGATGAAGCGACGCAACGTCATGCCATTGGGCAGATGCATCAGGTCTTCTTCAGGTTTCAGAAGATCGGTAAAGCGCTGGTTTTCAGTGTTGCGGAACTGGGCGAAATCGGTGACTTCGGGCAGTTTGCGTTCATCGCGCAGACGCCGCAAAACATCATCATGGGTCGGCTCAGTCCAGAGCCATTCGTCATCAAGATCCCAAAGCTTGGTGAAGGCGGTGTTAAAGAAAATAAGCCCCTTGTCGCCACCATAGACCGCAATCGCAGTGCCCAGGTTTTCAAGCACCTCGGCATGGGCGCGGATGTGGCGCGACAGATCGGACTGCAATTCTTCGACCGGGGTGCAATCAATCGCAAAACCGATCAGGCCGTCGGGTTCGTTCGCGGCCCCACCCGGCATTTCGGTAATGCGCAGCAATTTTCGGTCGCCCCGAATGACAACGTGGAAATCGCGGGTCAGGCTTTCATTATTGCGCTGAACCGATGCCGCCAGTGATCGCCCGTGATCGGGAATCACCCCCGCACCAATTTCGGCCTGTGCGGCCAGCGCATCTTCGATGGTTTGATATTCGACCGCATCGGCATAGGCGATGTTACAATCAATCAGGCGAAGTTCGCTATCGCGGCGCCAGACCGGGAAGGGCAAGCTATCAAGCAACTGCCGCAGGCCCGATACTTCGTGTTTAAGCAGCTGAAAATCACCAAACTGGTTTTCGCGTTCGCGCGAATGGCGGGTTTCATCACGGAACCACAAACCATGCGCCAATACATCCGATGATCGATCCTTGCGAGCGGCCATGCCGGTGACGTGGAATTTGCGTTCATCGACCGTTGTGATCCACAATTCAAACCGGTCATGCCCGGTTTTAAGGTTGCGCACCCGTTCCTTCAGTGCTGCGGCATCTTCATCGCGCAACAGATCCAGCAGATCGGGAAACCGTCCATCCTGGCCTAGTTGGAAGGCCCGTTTGAGCGATGGACTGGCCCCCTCGGCGAAGCCATGGCGGCTCCAATAGTAAACCGGGTCGGGTCCGGCGAACAAAAGCTGTGTGAAAAGCTCTGTCTCACCCGCCAGTTCGTGTTCGTGATCTTCGACTTCCTCAAGGTGACGGCGCATGCGCAGCGACAAGCGCCAACCAACCCAACCGGCAATCGCCGCACCACCAACAGCCGCCAAGCCAACCACCAGCCAGTCGCGGTCACTCAGGCCCGCCAGGCTTCCGAAAATCGT
>NZ_DCAO01000105.1:0-22166 GCF_002311515.1 Thalassospira sp. UBA1131 | reverse complement strand
AATTTTTCCTGGGCCTGCACGGTTATCGACAGACCAAACGTGGCAACCATCGCACCCGTGCTGCGCCAAAAGGCCGGGCGCGCCAAATCAGACAGTCTGCGCATGATCGCCACTGTCTTTTTGCCTGCGCAAAGCTGTATGGATGCCTGTTCGGATGCTCGCCGTGTCACGTGTTGTTAACCGTTTGTGTTTATGAGCTATTATTATGGTGAAAACGCCGTGCTTTTACCACCGTTTCACATCATTACGGCAACAGGCTTGTCTGGTGGCGTATTTCATGGCGAAATCCTGCGGAAAAACCGCAATGACATAGCCGGTGATTCCGTTTATGTCTGCGGGACACACATTCTCAACTGAGCGCATCAACCATTCCTAAAATGAGCCCAAAACCGCAGCTAGACCTTTTTGCCCAGCGCGCAGAGCCCAAGCAGGCCGCGCCACAAAAGGACTCTGCCGTGCTCAAGGCGGCGGCAAAGCCGGCACCGGAAATCGGTGATCTGTTTGATACCAATTTCAATGCCGATGACATCGCCGAATGGGAACTGCTGTTTCGCGATGTGCCGCAATATAACTACCATTTCAAACGCGCCCAGATCGCCTCGGCATTTGACCGGCCGTTGCACAAAAAACTGATCGCATCGCCTGCCTTTGAACGGCTGCGCGAAATCTCGTTTCTCGGTGCCATCGATTATCTGTTCCACCCCAACGGACGCCCGGCCAATATCCGTCATTCGCGCTATGACCACACGATTGGCGTCGCATTGCTGTCGCAACGCTATTGCCGCTTGATGGGACTATCGGATGCCGATTGCGACCTTTTGGGGGCTGCCGCCCTGTTGCATGATATCGGCCATGGCCCGTTTTCCCATACGCTGGAACCGGAATTCGCGCGCCGCTTTAACCGCAACCACCATCAATTGACCAATCAGATCATCACTGGCGAGGTCGACCTTGATCTTTCGGTCAATCATCTGCTGGTCAAACATGGTGTCGATCCGGATGAAGTGATCGCGCTTCTGTCCAAAAAGTCCGATCACCCGCATGCGGCGCTGTTTTCCGGCCCGGTTAATATCGACACGCTTGAAGGCATCAGCCGCACCAAGACGTATGTCCATCCCAACCATGTACATTGCCACCCGCGCCTGTTGCTTGAGGCGGCGGTAAAACTTGATGCAGATTCGCTTAAACGTTTGGACAAGTTCTGGCAGCTGAAAGAAGACATCTATCGCAATTTCATCTTTGGTCCGATGTGCTTTGCCACCGACCATCTGTGCCGCGAATTTGTTGTCAAGAATGCGCCGGACTTTGCCGCCGATGACTTCCTGCTGACCGAAAAGGCGTTCTTGAACAGCCATCCGCCGTTCAAGAAATTCCTGCATAGTCTCAAAAACCGGATCGAGCTTGATGGCGTTGCCGATGTTGTCGATCATCAACTCAGCGCATCCGCCAGCAGCTTTGACCTGCACGAGGCCAAGGTGCCGAGGCGTGAATTTCACATCAACAAGGATGTCGAAGTCCGCTGCTTTGCCGATCTGTCAAAACGCTATTACGAGGAAAAGCATTCCTTTCTGCGCCGTGTCGGCAGCCTGACCGATCCGGCCCAACAGGCCGCCGCCGCCAGCCTGTTTGATTAAGGCCCGGCCGTTTTAATCAACGACGAAAAGGGTCGCGCCGGTTTCGGTTGAGGAACGATGGGCCTCTGCGTTGTCTGCCACCTGATAGCTCATACCCGGTTTCAGGACATAGGTCCGGCCATCCTCAAGCTCGGTCACCAGTTCGCCTTCAAGACACAATAAAATGTGCCCCTTGGAACACCAGTGATCTGCCAGATAACCGGCGGAATATTGCACCATCCTGACACGGATCGCGCCAAACTGGCGGGTCCGCCAGGTCGCCATGCCGGTTTCACCGGTGTGTTCGGTCGGTTCAATCGCAGACCAGTCGGTTGTACCGAACGGCAGATCGGAAATGTCCATGATGGGAAAACTTTCGTGATCAAGGGGGACGCAGAAGGTTCAAGATATTGAACAGGCGCGAAAAATATCTGCCGCGCCCATAAAACTGTCAATCAGCTTAATTGAACAGTGCCATATCAGTTAAACGTGGTTTTAATCTTTAACCATTAGGCAGATACTCGGATATCAACGAGTCGCACCAAGAGGCTGTCCCGATCTTGTTACCGCAAACCATCGCAACCAATCAGCACTACTCGGCCACACGTCTGGCCGAGATGCGCGACGCATTGGGTAAAAGCCTGTCGGGCGATACATTTTGCGTGGTGGTGACCGGGTCCTATGGGCGGCATGAGGCATCCGATCAATCCGATCTGGATTACTTCATCATTGGCCGCGAAGCCGAACGCAGTCAGGCGCCGCACCAACAGGTCGCCGATATCCTTGGCAAGATGGTCACCAAGAAACCGGCGGTAAACGGCCCGTTTTCCTCCTATATCACCGCCGAGGAACTGGTCAATCGTATCGGGCTTGATGGCGATACCAACTCGATCACCACACGTCGGTTGTTGTTCCTGCTGGAATGTGAGTGGCTCTATAACGAGGCGGGCAAACGCAAGTTTTTTGACGATCTGATCGCCAATTACGTCACCAGTTCGGTTACCCGTGATTCCATCGCGCGGTTTCTGGTCAATGACGTGATCCGCTATTACCGCACCATCAGCGTCGATTTTGAAATCAAGACCCGCGAAGGCGACGCCAGCAAGGCCTGGGCACCCCGGCGGCTGAAACTGGTTTTCTCACGCAAGATGCTTTATTTCGGCGGCATTATCGCAGCAGCCGAAACCGCCGGCCGGTATTATGCCGGTAAACGCGAAAAACTGTCCGAACTTTTACAGCTGCCACCGATCACGCGCCTGCAAACCGTGTTTGGTGAAAAAAGTCTTCCGGCACTGGAATTGTATGACCGTTTCCTGCGCGAACTTTCCGATCCGGAAGTGCGCGCGCGCCTTGATGGCGTCGGGCCACATGATCGCAATGATACGGAATTGCGATCCCTGCTTGATGCCGGCAAGGGCTTTTCGCGTGAGCTGATCAAGTTGCTTAATGATCGCTATGGCCCGGATCATCCAATCCACGAAGCGCTTTTGATGTAATCACCCGGCAAACGTGGTGGCGCAATCAGGCCGGGCGCGGGCCGTCAGTGACATGCTTGAAATAGTTTTCCCGATCAAGGTCATGGACCTCGACGGTAAACTGCACCTGATAATCGCCAACCAGCCATTCCAGCCGATCGATAAGTGCGGCAAGGGCGGCCTCGCCAGTGGCGAATTTCACAGCATTGATCCGGCCTGACAGAAGCCGGATATCAAGATGCACCATGGCGTTTTTCGGATCGCCATCGCCGATCACGACATTTTCCAGCGGCGTAATCCGGGTCTTGAAAGAACTCAGTTCCGCATCGGCCTCGCGGGCGATGACGTAATGCAGATCAACCGCGAGCTTGGACAATTCATCCTTGATGGGCAGTAGGGCAGAATATTCGATTTCAAGCTGGGGCATGGCTGTCATCCGTCTGACAAGATTTAAATGCTTCTAACAACTTGCTTTGTATCTGGACACCAAAAAAGCCAGTCTGAATGAACAGACCGGCTTTGATGCAAATCGGCAGATGCCAATTAGTAGCGCCAATTAATAGCGATAATGATCCGGCTTGAACGGACCAGCCTGCGGTACGCCGATATATTCGGCCTGTTCGGACGACAGTTTGGTCAGTTTCACGCCAAGACGATCAAGGTGCAGGGCTGCAACTTTCTCATCAAGGTGTTTCGGCAGGACGTAAACCTTGTTTTCGTAGTTGGCGTGGTTTTTCCACAGCTCGATCTGCGCCAGCACCTGGTTGGTGAAGGATGCCGACATCACGAAGCTCGGGTGACCGGTGGCGCAACCAAGGTTGACCAGACGGCCTTCGGCCAGAACGATCAGACGTTTGCCATCCGGGAATTCGACTTCGTCGACCTGCGGCTTGACGTTGTCCCACTTGTAGTTACGCAGCGAACCGATCTGGATTTCGGAATCGAAGTGACCGATGTTGCAAACGATTGCGCGGTCTTTCATCGCACGCATGTGGTCAAGCGTGATGATGTCGATGTTACCGGTGGTGGTGACGAAAATGTCGCCAACCGGGGCTGCATCTTCCATGGTGGTGACTTCGTAACCTTCCATCGCGGCCTGCAATGCGCAGATCGGATCGATTTCGGTTACCAGAACGCGTGCGCCCTGGCTGCGCATGGACGCGGCCGAACCTTTGCCCACGTCACCGAAACCGGCAACAACGGCGATCTTGCCGGCAACCATGACGTCGGTTGCGCGCTTGATGCCATCAACAAGGCTCTCGCGGCAGCCATACAGGTTGTCGAATTTCGACTTGGTGACCGAGTCATTGACGTTGATCGCCGGGACCTTAAGCGTGCCTTTTTTCGCCATTTCATAGAGGCGGTGCACACCGGTGGTGGTTTCTTCCGACAGACCTTTGATGTCTTCGAGAAGTTCCGGATACTTGTCGTGGATCAGCTGGGTAACGTCGCCGCCATCATCAAGGATCAGGTTCGGCTTCCAGCCGTTCGGACCGGAAATGGTCTGCTCGATGCACCACCAGAACTCTTCCTCGGTCTCGCCTTTCCAGGCAAATACCGGGATTTCAGCAGCTGCGATCGCCGCAGCAGCCTGATCCTGGGTGGAGAAGATGTTGCACGAAGACCAGCGAACTTCTGCGCCGAGTGCCGTCAGGGTTTCAATCAGAACTGCGGTCTGAATGGTCATGTGCAGGCAGCCGACGATGCGCGCGCCAGCAAGCGGCTTGGCCGCGCCATATTCATCGCGCAGCGCCATCAGGCCCGGCATTTCGGTTTCGGCAATCGCGATTTCCTTGCGGCCCCAACCGGCCAGCGAGATATCAGCGACCTTGTAATCGGTAAAGTTCGACATATCGTCTCCAATCAAACAGGAATGGCGCATCCGCATGGAATTTCCATCCTGCCGATACGCCGAAGAATTCTGTTGCGATCATTTCCCTGATCGCTATAGGCCACATATAAAGATATCTTTATATCGTTTTCAAGTCCTTTTTTGACGGAATTTGCATTCCGGGCAAAACCGGACCGGATCAAAGATGCCCACGCCCTGAAATCCCGGCCTTTTTTGCGGCGGGAAACCAAGGATAAGCGCGGACAAAACTGTCCCCTATGTTGGGACAGATGCCGATCACAACAAGCTATGAGGAACGGGATTTTTCAGGCGAGATCGTTGAAGTCATCAAGCATCATCGCAATCCGGGCAGAATCCCATTGTTCCATGACGCGGTTGGCCTGATGTTCGGAATTGCGACTATCAAGGCGGCGCAGGCGCTGTTTGACCAGCAACAGATTGACCGGCGACATCGAAAGGTTGCGCAAGCCAAATCCGATGAACAGCGGCACATAGCGCGGATCACCGGCCATCTCGCCACAGACACTGACGGGTATGTCGCGTTCGCGGGCCACCTTGATCACATCACGGATCAGACGCAGCACCGCCGGATGCAGCGGATCAAACATGCCCGCCACCTGATCATCGGTGCGGTCAATCGCCAGGGTATATTGCGTCAGATCGTTGGTGCCGATGGCAAAGAAATCACTGTCGCGCGCCAAGGTATCCGCCGCCAGCGCCGCGGCGGGAATTTCGATCATCGCACCAAGCGGCGGCAGGGTTTCGGGGATCGGATGGCCGTCCTTGCGCAGGCGCTTTGCCACCGCCTCATAGATCTGACGCGCACGGGTCATTTCATGCACGTTGACCACCATCGGAAGCAACACCCGAACCGATCCATGCAGGGATGCCCGCAGGATGGCGGCAAACTGTGCTTCAAGCAGTTCGGGCTTGCGCAATGATAACCGTATGCCACGCAATCCAAGGGCCGGGTTCGGGCCAGACACGATTTCATCTTGAAGGGCGACGGCCAGTTTTTCACCACCGATATCAAGGGTCCGGATGGTGACAGGTTTGCCATCCATGCGTTTGACGATATCGGCAAGTTCTTCGTATTGCTCGTCCTCGTCGGGCAGATAGTCCTTGTTCATGAACATGAACTCGCTGCGCAAAAGCCCGATACCGGTCGCCCCGTTTTCCAGGGCTGCGGCAAGTTCGATTGGAAGTTCGATATTGGCATGCAGGTCAATATCGATGCCGTCACGCGTTGATGAGGGCACATCGCGAAGGGATGCCAGCTTTTCGCGCGCCGCCAGCCAGTCAGCACGGCGTTGGGTATAATGTTCAATATCGGCATCGCTTGGCGACAGGATCACTTCACCGCGCCCGCCATCGATAATGATCTGATCGCCGCCAGCAACGCCGCGAACGATATCAGCAGCCCCCAGAACGGCCGGAATGCCAAGGGATCTCGCCATGATGGCGGTATGGCCCTCTGCCCCGCCAAGGGCGGTGACAAAGGCGGTCAGTTGGCCCGGTTCAAAGCGCGCCATATCGGCCGGACTGACATCTTCGGCAATCAGGATGGACCCCTGTGGGGCATTGTCCATTGCCCGGTCGGTCTCGCCGATCAGGCAGCGCATCAGGCGCAGGCCCACCTCGCGAATATCCGTGGCGCGTGCCGCAAGATAGCTGTCTTCCATGCCCGAAAACTGTTCGGCAATCGCATCGATCACTTCGCTGACCGCATGCACGGCATTAAGCTTGCGCGAGACGATCAGTTCTTCGGCCCCGCGCACCAGGCGCGATTGGGTCAGCATGTGGATATAGGCATCCATCAGGAAGCCAAGTTCCTCGGACGCGGCACTTTCGGCACTTGATGATTGGGATTTCAGGCGTTTGAGCTGATCAATGCTTTCGGCAACGCCATCATGAAGACGTTTGCATTCGGCCTGCACGGCATCTTGGGAAATCGGCTTGCGGCTGACATGGACGATCTGGCGATCCAGAACAAAGGCGCGACCGATCACAATCCCGCCCGATGCGCCCAATCCGGTTATGACCCGGCGAACGCCCGAGTTATTTTCATCTGAAACAGTTTGGTCTGTCGGAGGAACTTGCAAGCCTTGTCTGCTACCAACTCGTTCTTGTTGTTTCCCGAAACTCAGACGCCCGCGGCCTCAAATCGTGATCCGCGGGATCCTATTCTTCGTCGAACTTGGCATCGACCAGTTCGTTAAGCGCATCAATCGCCTGTTTGGCGTCCGGGCCGGTGGCCTCGACCTCGATCTCGGTGCCGATCGATGCGGCCAGCATCATCAAACCCATGATCGACACACCCGACACTTCGGTGCCGCGGTTGCGCACCATGATGCTCGATTGAAATTCACCTGCCAGTTTAACAAATTTTGCAGCCGCCCGCGCGTGCAATCCGCGCTGGTTGCTGATTGTTAAAGTGCGTTTTTCCTTCTGCGCCATGTATGTCCCCGCAAGCCTGATGCACTGTCCCCGCGCATCCGGCCCTGTTCTTTTTGTGGCTGACTTATTCCTCGCCGCTCAGCAAACGCGACGCAACGTTGATGTATTTACGCCCCGCATCCTGGGCCGCATTGACCGTTTCGGCCAAGGTGCCGTCGATGCGAACAGATGCGAGTTTAATCAGCAAAGGTAAATTAACCCCTGCGATGACTTCGACATTTGCCTGTTCCATAATGGAAATCGCCAGATTGGACGGGGTCCCGCCAAACATGTCGGTCAGAAGGACAACACCTTTGCCACTGTCGACCTTTTCGACACTGGCAAGAATATCTGCGCGGCGTTGTTCCATGTCGTCATCCGGTCCGATACAGACCGCTTCGACATTTTCCTGTTCGCCAACAACATGCTGCAAGGCAGATACGAACTCTTTCGCGAGATCGCCGTGGGTGACCAGCACCATCCCGATCATGCAGTTTTCTCCATTTTTCACTCCCCCGAGGTCGGCTCGTCCGGTTTGTCCCGATGGCTGAGATGTGTGTCATATCCCAGATCGGCAATCCAGTCATTGAGTAACCGCGCGATATAAACCGAACGATGTTGACCACCTGTGCACCCGACCGCAATGGTCAGATAGCTTTTACCTTCCTGCGCATAGCGCGGCAAAATCGGCTCCAGCATTGCCTTCAGGCGGTCGATAAACCCGGCGAAATCCGGGTCTTCTTCTATGTATTGCCCAACAGCCGCATTCATCCCGGTCATCAGGCGAAGCTCGGGATCATAATGCGGGTTGCGCAGAAAGCGAACGTCAAAAACAAGATCGGCTTCTGCCGGAACACCCTGACGGAACGAAAAGCTGCGCACAAAGATCGCAAGGCCTTCGTTTTCGCCAATGTCGAACTGGTCTTGCAGGATCTTGCGAAGCTCGGCCGATTTCAGGCGCGATGTGTCAATGCGCATATCCGCGGTCGCGGCAATCGGCGCCATCAGGCGTTTTTCATGTTCAATCGCGTCAACCAAAGGCCGATCATGGCTTAGCGGATGCGGGCGTCTGGTTTCGGTAAACCGGCGCTGCAGGACAGTTGTGTCGGCATCAACATAGATCATCAACGGATCCATGCCGGTCTGTTTGCGCAGGCGACCGACAATCTCGACAAACTGATCAACACCGAAATCACGGGTCCGGATATCAAGGCCGATGGCAATCGGCTGTTCCGGGCGGCAATCCCCCGGCACCAGGGCAGACAGCATGCGCAGCGGCAGGTTATCGACCGCATCAAAGCCGAAATCTTCAAGAATCTTAAGGGTCGTCGTGCGTCCGGCACCGGATACCCCGGTCACAAGAACCAGTCCGCTTTTGCCATCAAACGCCCCCAGGGCCTTATTCTGGCTGTCCGAAGAATTCGCCGAAGTTTTCTGCAAGTCTGGGTCCTGTGGATTACGGTTCAAGTGTCATTCCACCCGTCGCGAGCGCCAAAGCTACTCCAATCTTTGCCTCGATGGCCAGATCGGATGCACATAATGTCCAACGCGGGATCGCAATGCCACAAATCTCTTCGAATTCGGGTTCGGGCATGCGTTCAACAGTGTTGGGATCGGTGACCAGATCAATCAGAACCCGCACATCGCCTTCGGCTTTTTGCGGCAAACCGCGCACAACCCCGATGCCGCGGACTTCGCACAATCCGGCAATCTGATCGGGTGCGCTGGCAATCAGGCGACCATCGCGCGCCACAAGGTCGGTTCGATCATCAGAAACAAGAAAACCGCCCGCGTCGATCAGACGCAGCGAAAGCCCGGATTTTCCAGATCCGGAAGGCCCGCGCAACAGCACCGCATGGGCGCCGATCCGGACACAATTTGCGTGAAGCTGGGACATAATGCAAAACGATGCTTGGCAGAGGTTGGCTTGTCAAACCCCAAAAGCCCGGGGCGTGATCCACTTAACCTCCCGCATAGGCATTTCGCACTTTCTGCGCCGAAAAATCCTAGTCGAGCGGCAGGCGAATGGTAAAGACAGCGCCCTTGACCTCGTCACGAACCACGCGATTCTGTGCACTAAGCTCGCCATTATGGGCGGCAATGATTCGCTTGGAAATCGAAAGCCCCAAGCCAGAATGCTGCCCGAACTTCTCAGTCGCGGGGCGTTCGGTATAGAACCGGTTGAAGATCGCCTCTTCCTTGCCGGGCGGGATGCCCGGGCCATCATCCTCGACCGTGATTACGGCCCAGTTTTTATCCCGCCATGCCCGCACGCGAACTTCGCCGCCCTCGGGCGTAAAGGTAATCGCATTCGAAATCAGGTTCCTGAACACCTGTGTCAGACGGCTTTCAAGCGCCGGGACATTCAGGTTTTCAGGCACGGATACTTTGATCCGCGGGCCCTCGGCATCGGCGTTATAAAGTTCGCCCAGCGTATAAAGCAGCACATCAAGATCGACTTCCTCGCTCTCGGCGCGCGACAATTCGGCATCCATCCGCGAATAGTCGGAAATATCACTGATCAGGCGATCAAGACGCTGGACATCCTCGGCGATGATTTCCATCAGGCGGCGCTGGCGTTCCGGATCCTTAAGGCGCGTGGCGGTTTCCACCGCGGACCGCAATGATGTCAGCGGGTTTTTAATCTCGTGCGCGACATCGGCGGCAAACCGTTCAATCGCGTCCATACGGTCCCACAGCGTTTCGGTCATATCGCGAAGCGTGGTCGACAGATCGCCGATTTCATCGCGACGATCCGACAGATCAGGAATGGCGAACTGGCGGTTTTTGCTGCGCCGGACCCGTTCCGCCGCACGTGCCAGCCGGTTCAGCGGCCGTGTGATCACCCCGGCAAGATAGATCGACAACAACACCGTAATGCCAAAGGCAAAGACAAAGATTTTCAGGATATCAAGGCGCACCGCATGCAGAGCGTTTTCAATCGATTCGCCACTTTTGGTCATCATCACCGATGCCAGAACCTGCTTGAACCGGGCAACCGGCACCGACACCGACAAGACCCGTCGTCCTTCGCTATCAACACGAACCACCCCGCGCGAATAGCCCGCCAGGGCTGCGCGTACTTCCGGGTAATCGGCCGCACTGGCAACCGGCGGATCGACATAAAGTGGCAAGGGTTGTTCGCCCTCAAACAGTGTCAGGATGCCATCGGTCAGTTTGCGCATGATATCGGCAAAGGCATCTTCTTCGCCCGGTGGTGGAAGCTGTTCGGCCTGAATGGTGCCCGCACCAAGTGACTGGATGCTGCGACTATCAGCCAGAAGACTGCCATTGGTGGCAAAAAGACGTGTGCGTGCGCCGGTAATCCCGACAAGACGGCGCACCATTTCGCGCGCCACTTCGATTTTCACCCGGTTGGTTGCATCATCACTGGAACTCACGGCCGACGTCGACAGGGCGGCGGCATACATTTCCGCTTGCACCGCCATGGCTTCCAGTTCGGAATGAATAAGTTCCTGCTTGTAGCGGCCCAGATACAAAATACCCGCCACCAGCACAAAAAGTGCCAGCGCGTTCACGGCCAGAATCCGCCAGGTCAAAGGCGAAAACAGCCCGTGGCGTTCCTCTATCCGCGTCGTCCGGGGTTCGGACGGACCTGTGTGCTGGTCGTGATCACCAGTCCCAAGATCGCTCATTCAAACCTGCAATAACCGGCCCGGGAAACGGGCCTGCAAAAGAGTGCGCGCCGAAGCACAAAGCTCCGGCGCGTCAAAAATCCTGATCAACCTGCCACGGTGGCCGTGTCGCGATACCGATAACCGACGCCATACAGGGTTTCGATTTCCTTGAATTCCTTGTCGGTCTCGCGGAATTTCTTGCGCAGGCGTTTGATGTGGCTGTCGATCGTACGGTCATCGACATAGATATGTTCGCCGTACGCCGCATCAATCAGCTGGTCACGGTTTTTCACGTGCCCCGGGTGTTTGGCCAGTGCCTGGATCAACAGGAACTCGGTCACGGTCAGATTAACATGCTGACCTTTCCAGCTGCACATGTGGCGCGACGGATCAAGCACCAGATCACCGCGTTGCAAAACATCATCCGACCCGTTCGGACGAACACCGCCCGCACGCATGATTTCCGCGCGACGCAGAAGGGTGCGAATACGTTCAATCAGCAAACGCTGGGAAAACGGTTTCTTGATGTAATCATCGGCACCCATGCGCAGGCCGGTCAGTTCATCAACCTCGTCATCCTTGGATGTCAGGAAGATCACCGGCATTTCGGTTTTCTTGCGCAAATGGGTCAGAAGTTCCAGTCCGTCCATACGGGGCATCTTGATATCAAGCACCGCAAGATCAGGCTCTTCCTTCGTGATGGCATGAAGTGCCTCCGAGCCATCAGAATATGTCAGGACCTCATATCCTTCTTCTTCCAACGCCATCGAAACCGACGTCAGGATATTACGGTCGTCATCAACAAGTGCGATCTTACTCACCTGGACCTCATCTACTGGACAGATACATTTCACTCATTCGTGTGGTGACTATACAATTTACATTCCAATGTGGCGAAAAAATAACCACTTGCGGCATAATTAAGGCTTGTCGAATACAGTCGCAGTGCAATCTGTCACATCGCTGTATTTGTTGACTTTGCGCCGCTGCGGCAAATAACAATCATCGCATCAGGGTAAAATGCCCACCTGTCCCGAACGCGGGACAAACCAAATTGATCCCTGACCCGACGGGAGGTCGCGATTTTCTATTGGTTAAGCAAGTTCAGCCGTGCCAGCCTGACCGCTGCCGGGGTTTTGATTTCGACACTTGTTGTCTGGCTTGTTGTCAGTTCGACCGGCAATCTGACGATCAATGAATTGCATCGCACCGCACAGGCACGCTTGGCGCTCTATGACAGTTCGCTGCGCGCGGCCGTCGATCAATATCGCTATCTGCCCTATGTCGTTGCCCGCCATCACGAAGTGATCGCCGCCATCACCGGCACCGGGAATCCCCGCACTGCGGACATGTATCTTGAACGGGTCAAACAACGATCCGGTGCGGCCGCCCTTTATGTCATGGACAAGACCGGCATGACGGTCGCGGCAAGTAACTGGAACACACCCGACAGCTTTGTTGGCGAGGATTACGGATTTCGTCCCTATTTCAGTCAGTCGATTACCGGCGGCGAGGGATTTTTCTTTGGCATCGGGGTGACCACCGGGCGGGCCGGCCTGTTTATTTCCAACCCGATCCGCGGTGACGATGAAATCATCGGCGTTGCGGTGGTGAAGATCGAACTCGATGAGGTCGAAAGCAACTGGCAGGAAGGTGGGGAAACCGTCTTTGTCGCCGATGAAGACGGTGTGATTACCATGACCAGTCGCGGCGACTGGAAATACCGCACGCTTTCGGAACTCTCGCCCGAGGTGCGCGGCCGGATTGTCCGCCATCAACAATATCCCGGCAAGGAACTGGCATCCCTTGATATCGGCCAGCAACTGGCAAAGGGTACGGGCATTGTCACCATCAATTCCGAACGCTTCCTGTTTGATGACAAACACATGCAGGACAGCAAATGGCGGCTCTATTACCTGACATCGATGGATTATGTTTCCAACCGTCAGGCCGCCGCCCTGTTCATTGCCGTCAGTGGTGCCGGACTGATCATTCTGATCATCCTGTTTTTGCGTGAACGCGAACTCAAGCTCGCCTCCCAGCGCGAAGCGCGCGAATTTGCCCGCATTCAGGCACTGAACATCCGCCTGGAAGAAGAAATCGCTGTTCGGCGTAAAACCGAAGAAGAACTGCGCGGCACCCAGAACGAACTGGTGCAGGCCGGAAAGCTTGCCGCCCTTGGGCAAATGTCAGCTGCCATCGCCCATGAAATCAACCAGCCGATCACAGCCATCCGGACATTCTGCGCCAGTGCCAAACTGATGCTGGAACGCGGCAAAACCGAAAAGCTTGATCAGAACATCAACCAGATCTCCGCACTCACCGAACGCATGGGCGCGATCACAGGCCAGCTCAAGACGTTTTCGCGTAAATCCACCGGCGTGCTGGAGCCGGTTGACCTTAATGTCGCCCTTGATAACACCCTGCAATTGCTAAGCCCGCAATTACAGCAGGAAGAATGCACGCTTGAGCGCAATGAACCCGATACGCCACTGGTGATCCAGGCCGATCTTGTGCGCATCGAACAGATTTGTGTGAACATCATCCGCAACGCACTGGATGCCATGGCCGACAGTTCGGTCAAACGCATCCGCATTGACCTTACGAGCACCAAAACCGACGTCATCATGCAGATTACCGATACCGGGCCTGGCATGAATGAAGAAACCCTGTCGCTTTTGTTTGATCCGTTCTTTACCACCAAGGATCCGGGACAAGGCGTGGGATTGGGACTTTCGGTAACTTATGGCATTGTGCGGGACTTCGGGGGCAGCATAAAAGCCTATAACACCGAAACGGCCGGGGCCTGTTTCGAAGTCCGTCTGCCGTTACTCAAGGGTAAAACACCGTGACGACCACCAAGCAAGTGCCACACAGTGACGCAGAAATTCAGATCACACCGCACATCATCATCGTCGATGATGACGAGGCGATGCGTGTCTCGCTTGCCCAGTGGCTTGAACTTTCCGACTTTGACGTCACGGTCTACGAAGATGCCCGTCAGGCCCTGCATGACATCAGCCCCGAATTTGCCGGCGTCATCCTGACCGATGTCAAAATGCCGAAGCTGGATGGCATTACCTTTACCCGATCCGTGCTGGCCGCCGACCCGGACATCCCGATCATCCTGATGACCGGCCACGGCGATGTGCCGATGGCGGTCGAGGCGATGAAAAGTGGCGCCTATGATTTCGTCGAAAAACCGTTCGAGCCCAAAGACATTGTCGAAAGCCTTGAACGCGCCATTGAAAAGCGCCGTCTTGTTCTTGAAAACCGCAACCTTCGGCGTCAGATCGCAAGCCGCGGCAGCCTTGAATCCCGCCTGATCGGCAATTCGATGCCGATGCGCAACCTCAAGGATGAAATCGCCAATATTGCGCCAACCGAAGTCCCGGTTCTGATTTCCGGCGAAACCGGCACCGGCAAGGAACTGGTCGCGCGCGCCATCCATGACCTAAGCGACCGACGCGATGAAAAATTTGTCGCGGTAAACTGTGCCGCCATCCCCGAAAGCACGGCCGAAAGCGAACTGTTTGGCCATGAAAAGGGGGCCTTTACCGGGGCGGCAAGCCAACGGATCGGCTGGATCGAACATGCGATTGGCGGAACCCTGTTTCTCGATGAAATATCAAGCATGCCGCTGGCCCTTCAGGCCAAATTGCTGCGCGTGATTGAACAGCGCGAAGTGGTGCGCCTGGGGTCCAACGCGCCGGTGAAGGTCGATTTCCGCCTGATCTGTGCGACCAACGAAGATCTGGTCGCCGCCGTTGCGAAGCGCAATTTCCGTGAAGATTTGCTGTTTCGCATCAACACGTTTGAACTGTCCATCGCCCCCTTGCGCGAACGCCAGGATGATGTTGCCCTTCTGTTTGATATCTTTGCCGAACGGGCGGCTGAGCGGTTCGAACGCCCGTATGAGCGCCTGTCCCCGGCATTGATCGGGCAACTCAGGGCACATGAGTGGCCGGGCAATGTCCGCGAGCTTAAAAACATGGCTGAACGGTATGTTCTTCTGGTTGGAAGTCCAGAAGAACGGTTCAAACGGCTGTTCAAGGGTGGGTTTGAAACAACAACAGCCCCCACCCGCGATCTTGCCCTTGCCGATCAGGTTCGCGAGTTTGAGGAACGCATCATTCGCGATGCGCTTGACCGCCATGACGGCAATGTCAAATCGGTGATGGAAGAACTCGACATCCCGCGCCGGACGCTTAACGAGAAAATGAAAAAGCTCAACATCCGGCGCGACAAACCGGCCTAAGCTATTGTTGCATTGCGATATTTTGTTCGCACGCGCAATAAATCGGCAAGAATCCGCCGATCCATTTTGGTAAATCGGCAAGATTATGCCGAATTGACAAATCGAAGCAATCTAAGTCATTGATTTGTAATTGTTAATTTTATTTCCTGTTTGGCATACTCATTGCAGCTTAAAACACCAAAATGATAAACTGACAAAAATCCGAGGGAGGAAATCTGACAGCCGGTCCGGTTCGGACGGTTCAAACGGCTGACTTAAAATCATCTCTTGGAATTGGTCTTTGAAGGGTCCCCGTTTGGCTTGATCGGCCAACCATGTTGCGATCAACATCCGGCATCTTCGAAAACCCAAAAACAACAGGCCCGGTTTACAGGCCGCCAACGAACGTGAAGACCCATATTGTTTTACGATCTCTTGGATCTATTCGTCGCTTAAGTGTTTAACCCTAGGGAGGACTATCATGAAGCTCCGTACCCTGCTCACCGCAGCAGCCGCAGCCATGATGCTGACCGTCGCACCCGCGTCGGCGCAGCAACTGTCAATCGCAACCGGTGGTACCGGTGGCACCTATTATCCGTATGGCGGTGGCCTTGCGGAACTGATCACCAAATACATCGACGGCACCAGTGCTGTTGCCGAAGTCACCGGCGCATCTGTTGAAAACATGGGCCTGATTGCCCGTGGCGACAGTGACATCGCAATCGGTCTGGCTGATACCGTTTATGCTGGTTACACCGGCACCGGTAAATTCGAAGGCCGTACCCTTGATAACGTTCGCGCCCTGGCGTCGATCTATCCGAACGCTGTTCAGCTCGTCACCATGGCCGACAGCGGCATCAACGGCCTTGCCGACCTCAAAGGCAAGCGCGTTTCTGTTGGTGCACCGGGTTCGGGCACCGAAGTTTCGGCACAGACCCTGCTTGCTGCTAACGGCATCACCTATGATGACATCGAAGAACAGCGCCTGAACTTCAACGAAACCGCAGATGCCCTTCGTGATGGTGACATCGATGCCGGTTTCTGGAGCGTTGGTCCGCCCACCAGCTCGATCCTGAACCTCGCGACCACGCGTGAAATCAAACTGATCGCGCTGACCGACGATGAAATCCTGGCGGCCCTCGATGCAGAACCGACCTTCGCACCGTACGCCCTGCGTAAAGGCGTTTACGAAGGCGTAACTGCACCGGTTAACACCATTTCGACCCCGAACGTTCTGTTCGTGAACGAAGAAATGGACGAGGAACTGGCTTATCAGATCACCAAGACCCTGTTTGAAAAGGTCGACGAACTGATCGCCATCCACCCGGCAGCAAACGACACGACGGTTGATTTCGCTCTGAACTCGACCCCGATCCCGATGCATCCGGGCGCGCTTCGTTACTACGAAGAAACCGGCATGCCGATTCCGCCGAAGCTGATCAAGTAAGATGCTTCTGCAAAAGTTCGGGCGGCCAGCAATGGCCGCCCTTCTTCTCCTGATCACGGCATGTGCTGGCCCGGCCTATCAGGATCACGTCAAACCCGGCACCGTCATTGATCATCTTGAGGTGATCGGTGCGGACGGGGCGCTTCTGGCCAGAACCGAAATTCCGCGTCAAACCGGCTGGTGCCTGTATTGGAACCACTCTGTCACCGGTGATGGCGTGATTGACTGTTATGTAGACGATCTTGGCAAGATGGTTCTCCATCGCGCCTATCAGCCCGACTTCGCGGCGGGACTTGGTCATTATCCCGGTCGCGGTATTCTGACCAGCGCAGAAGGCGGCGGATACTGGATCGAAGATATCGACGAACCTGTACGCGGCAATGCCTATGTGTTGCGCGTCGGCTCACTTGCGGTGAACCACCGCATCGTCACCGACCGTGACGAAATCAACCTTTCAAAGATGGCTGAACACACCCGTGTCACCATCCGCCTTGATACCGGGGAATAAATTTCATGTCCGAACAGGCAACGCTGCCATCCATGACGGATAGATTGCCACAGCCAAAACTGGTTCTGTGGGCAATCTCGATCGTCGCAGTCGCACTCTCTTTGTTCCAGATGTATGGCGCAGGGATCGAGCCGCTTGGCCTGTTCTATCAACGCAGTATTCACCTTGCGTTCGTGATGTTCCTGGCCTTTTTGATGTTCCCGATTTTCGGCAGCAACAAAAAGCGCGGCTTCCTTGGCTGGGTGATTGATCTCGCCTTCCTGGCCGGTGCCTTTACCACGGGCTTCTATCTTACGTTCTTTCTTGATGAAATCATCAACCGCGCCGGTTTCTGGAGCGAAACCGACCTGATCATCGGCGTGATTGCCACCGTTACCGTGCTGGAGGCCAGCCGCCGTGCAGTCGGGCTTGGCATGACCGTGATTGGCATCGTTGCCATCATTTACGCCCTGTCGGGTCCGCGCGGTGCGCTGCCGTGGGTCGGTGAATGGCTTCCGGGCATTCTTGCCCATCGCGGCAACGACGTTGATCGCCTTGTCGGGCAACTTTACCTCGGTCAGGAAGGTATTTACGGCCTGCCGATGGGGGTTGCTGCGACCTATATCTTCATGTTCGTTCTGTTTGGGGCGTTTCTTGAAGTCACGGGTGCTGGCAAGTTCTTTATCGATATGGCCTATGCCGCCACCGGCAGAAAACCGGGTGGCCCGGCCAAGGCCGCCGTTCTGGCATCGGCCGGTATGGGATCGATCAGTGGCTCGGCAATTGCCAACGTCGTCACCACGGGTGCCTTTACCATTCCGCTGATGAAAAAGCTCGGTTATCGCCCGGCACAGGCGGGCGGTGTTGAGGCCGCGGCATCCACCGGTGGTCAGATCACCCCCCCGCTGATGGGGGCGGGTGCGTTCCTGATTTCCGAATATACCCAGGTGCCGTATCTCGACATCGTTCTGGTCTCGATCTTCCCGGCGATCCTGTATCTCGGCACGGTTTATCTGTTTGTGCATATCGTTGCCCTGAAACAGGGCATGCGCGGCATGCCGGTCGAAGAGCTTCCGGACTGGAAAGAAGTTCTCAAGGAAGGCTGGCAGTTCATCCTGCCGCTGGGCATTCTGATTTACCTGCTGGTCCTTAACATCTCGCCGATGCGGGTGGGCTTCTGGGCCATTCTGTCGGTGATGGCGGTTGCCGCCCTGCGTTATGCACTGTGGTTCTTCTTTGTCGCCCCGCAGCAAGGTGAAAAACCGAGCCACGAAAAACTGATCGCCGCCATCCGCAAGGGCATCGCGATCACCATTGCCGCCCTTGAACTTGGTGCCAAAAACGCTGTCGCAGTCTCGATGGCCTGTGCGGTTGCCGGTATCATTGTCGGCGTGGTTGGCGTGACCGGTCTTGGCCTGAAATTCTCGTCGATGATGATCGCGTTTTCGGGTGGCAACATCGTTCTGGCGCTTGTTCTGGTGCTGATCGCAAGCCTGATCCTCGGTATGGGTCTGCCGGTCACGGCATCCTATATCGTTCTGATCGTGCTGGTGGGTCCGGCGCTTTCGAACGAGTTCGGCATTCCGCTTCTGATCGCCCATCTGGTGGTGTTCTGGTACTCGCAGGACAGTAACGTCACGCCGCCGATTGCGCTGGCGGGCTTCGCGGGGGCCGCAATTGCCAACGCCAGTCCGATGGAAACCAGTATTCAGGCGTGGAAATTCGCCAAGGGTCTCTATCTGATCCCGGCCTTCATGGTCTTCAATCCGGAAATCATCGAAGGCGGCTCGATCCAGATCGTCCTTTGGACCGGCTTTACCGCGATCCTGTGTCTGGTCGCCTTTGCCGCCGCCCTTGAAGGCTATCTGTTTGCCCCGATGGATGTGCTTTCACGCATCATCATCGTTCCGGCAACCATCGGCGTGTTCTATCCGGACATCCGGGCAGAAATCGCTGGCACGATCGTCCTTCTTGCGGTTCTGGCCTTCAACTGGTGGCAGGGCAAAAAAAACACCCCGACACCGGCAGTCGCCGCAAGCTAAACCATCTCCGTCCCGACGAAAGTCAAAGCCCGCAAGTATAATGCTTGCGGGCTTTTTCTTTGCTGCATCCCCGAACCAGCTGATCCCATCCCACCCATGCGGGCAGGTAGACAGCTGTTCACACGCCAGATACATTCCTCATACTATTTAATTTTGCGCCCCACTCATACCTTGCCGGAATCCGCATGCAGTTTTTGATCTTGCTTCGCCAAGCACCCCGCCAACTTGCCTTTGGCGCGTTGCACAGTTTTGGCTCCTCGTTCGGGCAGACGTTTCTGGTCGCACTGTTTGTACCCTTCATCTCGGCAAGCTTGGCACTCAATGAAACCGAATTTGCCAATATCTATGCTGGGATCACCATTGCCAGCGCACTATGCCTGCCGGTCGTTGGGCGCTGGATCGACAAGGTCGATATCCTGTCCTACAGCCTTGCCACCATGGCGCTTCTTGCACTTGGCTGTGTGATGATTGCACTCGCCGGCAATGTCTGGATGCTGATCGCGGCCCTGTTTGTCCTGCGTCTGGCCGGTCAGGGATTGATGAGCCATGTCAGCATGACCGGCATCGCGCGCTACTTTTCGCGCAGTCGCGGACGGGCGCTGGCGATTGCCAGTTTCGGCTTTCCCCTGGCAGAGGCGATCATGCCCACCACCTTGCTGGCCCTGATTGCTGCCTTTGGCTGGCGATATACCTATGCCGGGTCGGCGGCGTTTATTCTGCTGGTCCTGCTGCCGGTTGCGATCTGGCTTATTCGAAGCGATGCAAAATTCCGCAACGCCCCGGCAAAATCGAGCGAGTCGGCAAATACGCCTGCGGGCAACAGCACTGCCACGGCCGAGTCCTCGACAGACACCAGCCAAAGTGATCACCCGCGTCTGTTCAAATCGCTTTATGTCTGGTTCTGCATGCCGATGCTGGCCGCACCCCCCTTGATCATGACCGCGCTCTTTTTCCATCAGGGGGCGATTTCCAACAGCAAAGGGATCGAGCTTGGCTGGTTTGCTGCCGGGTTCACGGTGTTTGCCATTACATCGGTGCTGGGCGCGTTTGGCAGTGGTCCACTGATTGACAAACATTCGGCGCGCCGCCTGTTTCCCTGGCATCTGATCCCGATGATGCTTGGCATTGCCATTCTGGCCCTGACAACCACGCCGTGGGTGATCCTGATTTATATGGGGCTGGTCGGCATTACGGTCGGATTTGCCACAACACTGCGCACCGCCATCATCCCCGAACTGGTGCCACTCGATGAAATCGGGGCTGTGCGCAGTACGCTGACCGCTGTCATGGTGCTGGCCTCGGCCATCGGCCCGGCGATTTATGGCTGGATGTTTGCTGCCGACATGTCGATTGCCACCATGCTGGTGGTGACCCTGATTGCTGCCGCCATCGTCAGTCTGGGGTCATGGTTCTCGGAACGGCCGGGCTTTTACATGCCGCCCAACATCGCCCCCAAAGAGGCCGATTAGGCAAAAAAATGGCCCGGATCACAAAAGTGACCGGGCCAGTCGGGAAAACAGCGTCAAATAGGGAGGAAGACGCTAGATAGAAACCGTCGTCATAGTCCCTGCCTGCGGGAGCACCTCTTGGGGAGGAAATCAATCGGCGCTCGACCGCATGCAGTTAGGTCGTCAGTTAGGCAGCACCGCCAACGGTGCCGGCCGGATGGTTTACGTCGGCTGATTTCTCGGAACCTTTGAACAGGTTACGGAAGAAGGAGCCTACGAATTCAGCGCGGAGCTGCTGACCTTTACGTACACCTGCCTCGATTTCGGTGGTGGAGATGTAACGGGTGGTGATTTCTTCGTAAGTGGCCATGGTGACCTCCTAAAATTTCGTTCGTTGCGACGCCGTGTCGCTCTCGATGAACCCAATCTAATTTCCTTTACGGGGAAAGAGAATTACCTCAATATGCACATTACTTGTGAATGTCCGTCATAAATAGGAAAGCTGAATATGGATCGCGCCGCGGAAATGGAAATCTTTGTCCATGCTGTCGAGGAAGGAAGTTTCTCGGCCGCTGCCCGGACAATGCGTCTGTCACCGTCAGCTGTTTCGAAATACATCTCGCGCCTTGAAGATCGTCTGGGTGCCCGTCTTTTGATGCGCACCACCCGTCAGCTCAGCCTGACCGAGGAAGGCCGCGCCTTTTACGAACGTGCCCGCACGATCTTAAACGAGATCGAGGAAGCCGAAGAAGTCGTCACCCAGCTTTATGCCGCCCCGCGCGGCACATTGCGCATCAACGCGTCGGTCGCCTTTACCAAGATGCAGGTGGTGCCGCTGATCCCGGAATTTCTGGCGCGCTATCCCGATGTGCGGATTGAGCTGACCCTTGATGATAAATTTACCGATCTGGTCAACGATGGGTATGACCTTGCCATTCGCCTCTCGGCACTCGAAGACTCGTCGCTGATTGCGCGTAAATATGCGGTCAACCGGCGCATGATCGTCGCATCGCCGGAATATCTCGAAAAGAACGGTATCCCGCGCAAGCCGCAAGACCTTGAAAACCATAACTGTCTGCATCTGTCATCACGCGAAAGCTTTAACGACTGGCACTTTGAAACGCCCGATGGTCACGTGGCCTTCCGTGCACAGGGCTCGTTCTCGGCCAATGACGGTGACGTGCTCCACGAGGCTGTTCTGGCCGGGCTCGGCATGGCGCGATTGGCCGAATATCTGGTGCATGAAGATATCCGCACCGGTCGCCTGACCCCGGTTCTGACCGAATATGTCCATGATCAGGCGTGGATTTCGGCGGTGTATCCGCACAAACGCCACCTGTCGCCCAAGGTGCGTGCCTTTGTCGACTTCCTGGCCGAAAAATTCACCCCGGTCCCGCCGTGGGAGCTTGGCTTCCGCGATGCGCGTGCGGTGCGCCGCAACAGTGACGGCACCACCGACACCAGCAAAACCGCCCGCGATGTTGGCAAATA
>NZ_DCAO01000078.1:4248-8501 GCF_002311515.1 Thalassospira sp. UBA1131 | reverse complement strand
CATTTCGCGGATCGGCATGCCCGACTTTGATCGTGAACAGATCGATATCGCAGTTCTGTTTGGCGAAGGAAACTGGTCGGAGCTTGATGCCCACATCCTGCATGGCGAGGAAATGGTCCCGATCTGCAGCCCGCAACTGGTTGCCAATCTGGGACGCGCGCCACAGCCAGAAGACTTGCGAAACTTTCCGTTGTTGCATATCGCGACCCGGCCACGCGGTTGGGCCGATTGGCTTGCGGCAAGTGGGCTTAGTGATATTGACGGTGAAAACGGACCGAAGTTTGAGCACTTCACCATGGCCATGCAGGCCGCTGTTGCAGGACTTGGTGTGGCGCTGTTGCCGACCTTTGCGATCACTGATGAGCTGGCAACCGGCCGGATCATTGCCCCGTTCGGCCAACCCAAGGCCAGTCCGTTTCATTATTACGCCTGCTGCCCGAAAAGCCGCGCGCGGCTTCCCAAAATCCGGGCCTTTATGAACTGGCTTGATCAACTTGATACGGTAAAGAACCTTGCGCGTGAAATTGCCATGCATGGCAAACTGGTCTGATCAGCTTGCCTTCTGATCGGCTGATAGCGCACGCAGTGCATTCATCCCGCGGCGGCGCAGCACATCGGCATCTTCCGGACCATCAACAATCTCAAGCAAGCGTACCGTGGCCATTAGGTTTCGCTGCGCATTCGGGACTTCTTCGGGTGTCAGTCGACGCATGCTGTCCACACCTGCGCGGCCGATCTGATTGAGCTTTTTCTTTAGCTCCACCACCGCCTTTGGCTGCCGAACTTTGGGCGGCAAGCACATCGGAAATGCGGGCGGTTTCGGCAATTGCCTCGGCCGATTTTTCAGCGGCCAGGACTTTCTCGTCATCGAATTCCTGCGAGAAAATCGGACGGGCAAGTGCGCCACGACCCGATCCCGGGCCTTGAGCCGCTTCGAGCTTTGGCAAGGCATCAATCACGCGTTCCGGCGTTGCGCCAAACATCGTATCGGCCAGCGCGCGCGATACCCGACGACGGGTTTCAAGCAGCTTTTCACCCCAACGGCCATCCTTGCGGATTTTAAATTCGCGGGTGATGCGGACAAATTCCGAAGCATACCAGCGGGCCAATGACAGGATGTGGGCTTCGTCCTTGCCGGTGCCGACACCTTGTTCAATCTCGGTTACCGTCTCGGCCAACAGGTCAATGATCAGATCACCGGTTTCAGCAAGGTTGGTTTTCTCGATCGTGCGGTCATCAGACTTGGTCGACAGCACACGGATGAGCTTGAACAACTCGCTCGGTCGCAAAAGGCGCGCCAAAACTGCGAGCAGGAACATCGGCTCAAGCCCGGGCTTATCCTTTGAGATCGACATGAACAGGTCACGCAACCATTTCACATCGCTTGCATCCAGCACCCTGATCGGTGCGGACGGGAAGCGTTCACGCAACTGCGCAATTTCGTCGCCAACCCGTAATATCTTGCCGACTTCGGCAAAGGCTGTGAGGTGAATGCGCGAGCCAAGACGGGTTGCCAATGCGCGTTCCTGCTTCACCCCGGTATGAGAATTTTCAAGTTGATCTTCAATCGTCTGCGCCCCGATTTGCCAAAGCTTGCGCTCTGCGATGGCAAGTTTTGCAGTGTCGCGGGTCGCAGCAGCCCTGTCGATGTCCTTCATCGCCTGTTGAAACTCAGGACCACCCGATTCCACCACAACATTCCAGATTGGCATCAGTGATGACCGGCTGATCCGGATGCTTTTTTCATTCGGCTCGCCAGAGGTCAGCAGATCTTCAAACGGATCGCAGAACTGACGCATCGGCGTCGGATAGCGTTCCGGTTTGAGCGATGCCAGACGCGGACGCAGGATCTGAAGAATGGCTTCATGGGGCAATGGCAATTTGGGATCGGCACGATCGCTTTCGATCGCGCGCGTGAAGCGGGCAATTTCGTTACTGCTGAGCGATTCAAACAGTTTGCCAAGTTGCGAAACGCCAAGCTTTCCGGCGTCTTCAATCTTCATGCCGACTGTCTCCTGAAGCGTTCGAGACGATCCATCATATCGGCGTCAATTTCACCACTGCCCAGCTTACGCAATTCACCAGCCCAAAGCATCTGATTAACCCGTACATCAGCCCAGAACTGCTGTTCGGACTGCTCAATCTCTGAAAGCGGCAAGACCGGTGCAAAACTTGCTACTTCCTCGACGGTTTCGCGCTGTTTTGCGCGATCCGTCAGAGACCGCCTATCCCAGACATCAATCAGTTCCTGCCAACCATCAAGCAGCCACCAGAGATACTCAATCGTTTCACCGATGGCCTTTTTGGCAGTTTCCCAATCCGTCAGAACCTTGCCAAGTTCGCTGTTCCAGCTATCAACTTCCTCGATGCGCTTCAAGGCATGATTACTTGTCGAACGGGTCGCGCTGACAATACGTCCGGCCATAAAGCGGAAGTCGGACTGTTCGGAATTTGACCATTCCTCAATATCCTGGGCGAACTTCTTGAGCCCGTCGGCCAGAACGCGAAGCTGGCCCTGACATCCCTCAAGGTCGAGACCGACCGGGGCGATCATCTTGCTCCATTCGCCAAGGCTATCAATGATGGTGTCATTGGCGACCTTGTGCTCGGATGCGAAGCGGTTCAGCGCCCGGCGAGCGCGAATCTGACCTTCGGTGGTCATCAATTCTTCGCGCTTCATGTCCTTGACAGCATCACCACCAAGTTGGCGCAGGGCCTGATGGAGAACCGCCATCTGACCGAGTTCGCGTGATGCTTTTTCCGTCCAGTTGCGCCGCGTGCAGGTGCGCGCCAGTTCCACCCCACCAACACCTGTACTGCCAACGTCGCGACTATGCTCCAGAACCGTCTGCGGACGGACATCCTCCAACTCGATAAGGCGGTCGTACAGCATGCGGTCATGAACCGAAAGATCGAACACTTCACGCAATGTATCGAGCGGCAATTCATAGGTCCCAAGCCCGCCAGACAGACCGGGCAACATGATCATTTTCCGTCCGGCCTTGCCAATGGAAACGCGCGCGTAACGCAGGGTCTTGGTCGTAAAGGGAGTCCTGACACCGCGCGAAGCAAATGTTTGCGGCAGGCACGCCAAAGGATCGTCCGGCACCTCATGCGGTTCAGGAGACTTGTGGCTGACGGAATTTACGATCTTCTGTTTATTCATTCTTGGCTTTGGCTAAGCGGTATCGGCGCTAATGTCTGATGGTCACCCTGACGCCCCTTTAAGGGCAGGATTCCCGGCGTAAGAAAGCAGTACGTAATGAACATCTTGTCATTTTGGCCAGAAATTCTCGGGACAACTCAGACTACCCCGACAAGGTGGTAATTACATTAACAACCTTCCCCGAAATTACCACCATCAACTGGCGGCGCCAAATTGCCATTTTTCACCGAATGTCAGCAAGTCCTTATAGTGTCTCTTGCGCTTTTTCCCATGTTTTCACATACGCCTTCCATTCCGCACCGTCCGGAATGGATTCATCAACCGTCAGGAATGCCCGACTGTCGATCATGATGGCCACCTCTTCGGTTTCCACCGGTGCCTTGACCATCTTTGTCTGATAGGCGCTTGGATGCGGTCCGTGCGGGAAACCACTTGGATGGAATGTTGCCATTCCGGCCTTTATTTCGCCCCGACTAAAGAACTCGCCTCGGTGATAAAAGATGAACTCATCTGCATCTTCGTTCGAATGATAGAACGGCACGCGCATGATACCGGACTCGCCCTCTCCCACCTTGGGGATGAAGGTGCTGATTGAAAATGTCTCTGTGACAAAGTTGCACGACGCTGCGGGTGGCGTTCTCTGGCCATCAGACCGATGTTTTGCAAGGTCGCGCCAATTCAGCTTCACCACACAAAGATCACCTTCCCAACCAACCGCGTCCAGCGGATTGAACGGATAGGTCAGGGTCGAAACCTGCCCACGGCGTTTGATGTGAATTTCCCAGAAGGCATCGTCTTGCTGGGCAGTGAAGGCATCATCAATTCTGGGCAAGGTAAACAGCATCGGATTAATCGCGCTTGGCCCACCCTGTGATGCATCTGGCAGCTTGAAAGCAGAAGCCGTTGCCTCGATCATCATGAATTCTGAAAGTTCAGATGGCTCAATCCGCCAGGCGGTGCCGCGCGGCAACAGGATATAGTCCCCGTCGCAATAGGGTAGATGACCGTAATCGCAAAACAGCGCCCCGGACCCATTGTGAACAAATATCAGCGTATCGCCATCCGCATTACGGGCAAGCGCATGCAT
>NZ_DCAO01000078.1:3622-4122 GCF_002311515.1 Thalassospira sp. UBA1131 | reverse complement strand
CCGGCCGGCGGGTGACGATGATAAATTTGCGCTGACGGCCCCGCGAAACCGGCACGCCCGACTTCGCGTTGATATGTTTTTTGGTCGCCTTGCCCATCAGAGCGCGCGACACATTGACCTTCGCTGTTTGGAAGCCTGATCCAGTTCGTCATGTGATCCTCCCAGATCGGTTTTATCGGGAGCCAAACGGAGTGGATCGCAACCAAGCCCCCTTTCTACCGATATGAGAAAGAAGTGGTTGTTTTTCAATGGTGGATGGAGCCAAATACCAAAGGTATTGGCGCGCATTCCCACGATGACGGGAACGAGATTTTCTATGTGCTTGAGGGCACAATGAGCTTTCTGATCGGTGAAGATTGGCAGGAAGCAGGAAAAGGCAGCTTTATATACGTCCCCGCCGGTATTCAGCGCGATTTCGAAAACCGCAGCACAGAAAAGGCGGACGCGCTGAATATCTTTGCGCCAGGCGCCTTTGAAGAAAATATGCCCAAGATCGTTGA
>NZ_DCAO01000078.1:0-3477 GCF_002311515.1 Thalassospira sp. UBA1131 | reverse complement strand
CGCTCAAACTCGGTTCATTTTCTGCCAGTCATAGCTTTTCATATAGTCCAGAAATGCGCGCATGGCGGCACTTGGAAGTCGGCGATTAGGGTAATACAGGAACCAGTGCGGCAAAATTTGACTCCATTCAGAGAGCACCTCAACCAGTTGACCTGTCTGGATATACGACTTGGCATAGTCATCGAAGACATGCGCCAGACCCCTACCAGCCAAAGCTGCCTGCAATTCGTTGTGGGCCGTACCGACCGTCAAGCGACCTTCGGGTGAAATTTCAATCTCTTCATCCCCGTCTGAGAATTTCCAGTTCACCAATGTGCCACCGGAAAATCTGCGTTTGATGCAGTCATGATTGACTAGATCACCTGGCACCTTCGGGTAACCGCGTTTCTTCAGGTATTCGGGCGAGGCGACGATCACATAACGAAGTGCTGGCCCAAGCGGGAGGGCAATCATGTCCTGAGCCAGATGCTTGCCAAACCTGACACCAGCGTCAAAGCCCTGCTCCACGATATCAATGGCCGTTGCATCACTTATAAGTTCGATCTTCACCTGCGGATAAGCATCCATGAAATCGAATGCCAACGGGCACAGAAAATGATCAATGGCGGGCGCAGGCGCATTAATCCGCAACGTCCCAGAAGGGCTATCCCGGAACTCATCGACTTCAGCAATTGCAAGCCTGATATCGCTTAGCGCAGGAACCAACCGTTCAAGCAGACGCTGCCCCGCCTCCGTTGGGAAAACGCTCCTTGTTGTTCGATTAAGCAACCGGATCCCCAAAGCCTCTTCCAAGGCGTTCATCGTTTGGCTCAAGGCCGATGAGGATACGCCGCGTTCAAGTGCCGCGGCACGAAATCCGCCACATCGAACGATGGCGACAAACACATCAAAGCTGTCTAGACGGATTGAGCTCATTGCAAAGCATATCTAATCAATCTGTTAAATTTTACCCATATTATCAGATCAATTTTCCTCTGTCATGCTCGTCTGACGGATCACGTTGCGCTCCCGATGTGTCCTTTCGTTGGTTATTTCGCACCCAAACCACTGAATGAAGCAAATGAGCGCTCAACGAAGAAGGGAAGACAGAGTGAGTACCCTAACCCTAAACAGACGCGCCATTATGCTGTCCGCCGTTGCAGGCGCATCAAGCATGTTCATTCCAAGCCTGGGCTTCTTTGGCAGTGCAAATGCACAAACCGCACCTTCACCAAGTGGCAATACCGGTCACTACCACTTCCGTGTCGGAGAGATCACGGCAACGGTATTAAGCGATGGCATTATTGGTGGGCCGCCCCGCATTTATGCGAGTAACGCCCCTGAAGTGGAGTTAGAGGAAGTCCTGCGCCAAGCATTCCTCTCGACCGAGCATATGACGCTCAATATGAACACGTTGCTGATCGAAACCGGTGGAAGACGAATTCTGATCGAAGCAGGCGCTGGCAAAACAATGGGACCGAACGGTGGTCGCATCTTTGATAACCTTGCTGCAATCGGACTTGGTCCTGCTGACATTGACGCGGTTGTTATCTCGCACACCCATCCAGATCATGTCGGCAATCTTCGTACTGCGGATGGCGGCAAGGCGTTTCCCAATGCCAGGGTCTTTGTCCCGAAGGCGGACTGGGATTTCTTCGTCGTCAACGATCCGGACCTTTCCTATATGCCGGTCCCGCAGGATTTCCGCACGCGCTTCGCCGCAAACATCAAAAGCAGCCTTGAACCGGTCACACGCGATATCGAGCTTTACGAAGCAGGTAACGAGATCGTACCGGGCCTGACAACGATTGTCGCTGCTGGCCACACACCGGGCATGGCGACCTTCCTTGTTCACTCAGGCAAAGAACAGCTCCTGCTGACGGCAGACCTTGCTTATCACCCAGTCATCAATGTCGATAGACCCTGGCTTCCCGGCCCGGACCGTGACAAGGAGACAGCACTCAACTCCCGACGTCGTATTTTTGACAGGGCCGCTGCAGACCGCATTCCGGTGCTTGGCTTCCACTTCCCGTTTCCCGGACTTGGTCACATGCTAAAGACAGATGAAGCCTACGCATGGGTCCCTGCGAACTGGGCGTTTTGAAACTCTGGTTTAATAAAGTGCCACCCGTCAGAGCAAATCGGGATGGCCCGATGACTTACCAGCGCGTCCCAAAATAGGCTGGCTGAAGCTTGCATCCACAAAGCGAATCACATCGATTTTGGATCATGTCAGTCTTTGAAGAATATGCAGCCTATTTGATGCTCAGAAAAAACCAAAGGCCCGGAAGGATATCCCTCCGGGCCTTTGGTTTAATGGTGCGCCCGACAGGATTCGAACCTGTGGCCCCCAGATTAGGAATCTGGTGCTCTATCCTGCTGAGCTACGGGCGCACTGCCAAAAGGCAGCATTCCATTAGCAGTAAAACTGATGGCGATCAATCCGCGAGGGCGCGGATATTGCCATCTTGGCGGTCAAAACATGGTCCGAAAAACAAATCAGCCGAGGATGCGGTCACCCTCGGCTGAGTAAAACCTTTATCGATGATCGCCTTAGTCAAAAAGGCGCTCAATCGGGAAGGAATAGGTCAGAGACAGAATTTCCGTACCCGGGTTCTCGTCACCGATGCTGGCGTTCGAGATGTGCGAGATACCAAGGCTCAGGCGCTCGTGGCTGTCAAAGCGGAAGCCAAGCTCAAGACCCGAACGGAATTCGATCCAGTGACCAAGATCTTCACCATTGCCCTGATGGTATGCACCAACCGAGGTGTAGACGCTGGAAACGAAATGATCGCCCCACAGAACATCAACAGCCAGACCGCCATAACCGTGAACGGCACCTTCGGAAGTGACCATCACACCACCGATCGGGCGGGTGACATCAAACATCGCGTGCTGTGAACGGTAGTTCAGACGAAATTCGGCAGCCTCTTCGTCCTGCGTGATGTCGACCATACCGGTCGAAAATTCAAGCAGTCCGGAATCGTTATCATTTCCAAGAATTTGCTGTGCTTGTGCGGTGTTCAAAAAACCAAACAGTGCGCAAACTGCAAGCAGTTTCCCCAAAACCAACTTCATTAACCAAGTCCCCACTAGATCAATCGGTTCGCTATACTACCCAACCGTGTTTCAAACTCAACAACACAATGCTGCTTGTCTGTTAATTTTACACAAACTTCTTGCCATCGAACCGGTTGGTCGCAAGCACCAGTTCGCGGATAATCCCGGGTTCACTGGCCGCATGCCCGGCATCATCAACGATGACCAGCTCGGAGCCTTCCCACGCCTTATGAAGTGCCAAGGCCGAAACCGGCGGGCACACAACGTCGTAGCGCCCCTGAATAATGACGAGCGGTGCATCGGAAATACGACCAATGTTCTTGATCAACTGGTCTTCTTCAAAGAAGCAGTGATGGACAAAGTAATGATGTTCAAGCTTGGCCAGTGCCAACGCGATCTGATCGCCCTCGAAGTCTTCGACCAGACCATCATCAGGCA
>NZ_DCAO01000071.1:8089-26454 GCF_002311515.1 Thalassospira sp. UBA1131 | reverse complement strand
CGATATTACGCCCTGAGGGTCGCATCAATTGCTGAAAATGACAGGGGGCATCGGGTCAAGCCGGGCGAGATTTCACTGGCCCATAATGGCGTCTTATTCTTGGATGAATTGCCGGAATTTCAGCGCAATGTGCTTGATGCGCTGCGCCAACCGCTTGAAACCGGGCAGGTATCGGTTGCGCGCGCCAATGCACATGTGACCTATCCGGCGCGCGTGCAATTGGTGGCGGCGATGAACCCGTGCCGCTGTGGTTATCTTGGGGATAACGAGCTTGCCTGCACCCGCGCCCCGCGTTGTGGCGAGGAATATCAGGCACGGCTTTCAGGGCCGCTTCTGGACCGGTTTGATATTCAGATCGAAGTACCCGCCGTCAAACCCGAAGATCTTGATTTACCGGCCAAAGGCGAAACCAGTCAGGCGGTTCGTGAACGGGTGTTTCTGGCCCGTGAATTGCAAATGTTGCGATATAAAAACGAAAACATATCGACCAATGCGCTGGCCGATGGTGAAGTCCTGCAGGATGCCGCCGCCCTTGATACCGAGGGCCGCGGATTGCTTCAGGATGCAGCGCGCCAGATGAAGCTGTCAGCCCGCGGATATCACCGGATTTTGCGGGTGGCCCGCACGATTGCCGATCTTGCCGGAAGTGCGACTGTCAAGCGCAGCCATATTGCCGAGGCGCTGAATTACCGCCAGATGGTCTATCGGCGCTAATCCCTCGTCATTGGGCGACCCGGGTGTGATCAAATGCGCGACAGGCCGTTCTGTTTGCGGATGATGTTGATCAGACCGCGCAAGCCCGGATGATTGTTGTGGCGGCTGCTGTAATACATGTGGAAGGGATCATCAGATGATGCATGGTCTTCCAGCACGATTTCAAGCTGTCCGCTGGCAATCTCATCGGCAATGCGCGATTCCAGCAAATAGGCCAGTCCAAGCCCGGCCTTGGCGGCCGAGATCGTGGTTGCCGTGTCCTGAATGGTGATGTGGCCCGGCACGCGGTAGCTTTTCTGATCGGGGCCAGTGCCAAGCTCCCAGGGAAATGGTGAATTGTCGCCGAGAAGAAGCTGCAGGCATGTGTGATTGCGCAGATCTTCAGGGGTATCGGGTTTTCCGTGCCGGGCAAGATAATCCGGTGCGCCGGCCACGACCCAGCGCTGCGGTCCGCTAAGTGCGACGGCAACCATGTCTTCGGGGACCAGATGGCCGAACCGGATGCCGGCATCATATCCCTCTGCGACGATATCAATCGGCCGGTTTTCAACGATTATGCTGAGGCTGACATCGGGAAAGGTTTTGGCAAATTCCGGCAATGCCGGGGCGATCAGAAGGTGCGCGGCATCGGAAAAGGCGTTGATGCGGACCTCGCCAAAGCTGGCGGCACCGGGGGCATCAAGCGTCTGGAGTGCTTCATCGAGTTTATCAAAGCCCTCGGCAAGCTTGGTTGCAAGGTCCTGGCCCAGTTCGGTTGCCACGATCGACCGGGTGGTTCGATTGATCAGCTTTACGCCAAGGCGGCGTTCCAGACGGCGGATCGCGTGGCTTGCCGCCGACGGCGAAAGCCCGAATTCAATCGCCGCAGCCTTGAAGCTCTGGCGGCGGACAATCGCCAGAAACAGGCGTAGATCGGCAAACTCTGCGCGGTCGATTCCAGCCAAGTTGAACTCTATTCACTTTGTGGATGATTTCATTTCATGAAAAACCACACCACACGGGGCGGTGCAACAAGTAATCTGACCAAAAGTCAGACAATTCAGCCGGAGGAATACGATGAGTGATATTCAGGCAGTCAGGATTCCCGACCTGATGTCGCGCCGTGTTTTGGTAACCGGGGGATCGACCGGGATCGGAGCCGAGATTGTCCGGGGGTTTGCCGCACAGGGTGCCAAGGTTGCCCTTCATTACAATGAAAGCGGTGAAGCAGCACGCGCCCTTCAGGCAGAGTTTCCCGAGCATGTCGTTGCTGTTCAGGGCGATATGAGTGAAACGGGTACACCGACGAAAGTGGTCAGGGAAGCCGCCCGGATGCTTGGCGGGCTGGATGGTCTGATCAACAATGCTGGCGGTATGCTGGGCCGTGTGCCGACGACCGAGGTGGAGCCCGAGCATCTTGACCGTGTCTTTGCCCTGAATGGCAAATCGGTCTGGGAAGCCACGGTGGCGGCGTATCCTTACCTCAAAGCGTCAGAAAACGGTTTTGTGGTCAATACGACATCGATTGCCGCGCGCAATGGTGGCGGGGGTGGTGCTGTGCTGTATGCGGCGGCAAAATCCTTTGTCAGCAGCCTGACACGCGGACAGGCAAAGGAATTTGTCGCGGACGGCATTCGCGTGAACGCCGTTTCGCCGGGTCTTATCCAGACGCCGTTTCATGACCGCTATACACCGGCCGATGTTCTTGCCGCGCAAAGCGCAACAGTCCCGATGGGTCGCGTGGGCCGCCCGGATGAATGTGTCGGGGCGTTCCTGTTTCTCGCCTCGCACGCCATGGCGGGCTACATCACAGGCCAGATCATCGAGGTCAATGGCGGCCAGTTAATGCCTTAGGAGCAACGATATATGAACTACAGAAAATTTGGTAAGACAGGCCGCACAGTTTCGGAAGTCGGTTTTGGTGCATGGGCCATTGGCGGCGCCTGGGGCGATGTGTCAGAGGCTGACGCGCGGGCTGCCCTGCATGCCGCCCTTGATAACGGCACAACATTCATTGATACCGCCGATGTTTACGGTGACGGCCGGTCGGAAAAAATCATCGCCGATGTCATGAAAGAACGCGGTGGCGAACGTCCGTTCATCGCAACCAAGGCCGGGCGTCGCCTGGATCCGCATGTATCCGAGGGCTACAACAAACAGAACCTGACAGCCTTTGTTGAACGGAGCCTCAAGAACCTTGCGACGGATTGTCTTGATCTGGTGCAGCTTCATTGCCCGCCGACAGAGGTTTACTATCGCCCGGATGTGTTCGAGGTGATGGAGGAAATGGTCACCGCCGGGAAAATCCGCAATTACGGTGTTTCGGTCGAGAAGGTCGAAGAAGGCCTCAAAGCCATCGAATATCCTGGGGTTGCTTCGGTTCAGATCATTTACAACATCTTCCGCCAACGCCCGTCGGGACTTTTCTTCCGCGAGGCAAAAGCAAAGAATGTCGGGGTGATCGTCCGTGTGCCGCTGGCATCCGGCCTTTTGACCGGCAAGATGACCAAGGACACCGCCTTTGCCGCAGACGACCACCGTGCGTTTAACCGCAACGGCGAGGCGTTTGACAAAGGCGAAACATTTGCCGGTGTGCCGTTTGATGTTGCGCTTGAAGCTGTTGAGGAAATCCGCCGACTGGTTCCGGACAATATCACTATGGCGCAGTTCGCCCTGCGCTGGATTTTGATGGAAGAAGCCGTTGGTGTTGTGATCCCGGGGGCAAAGAATGCAGCCCAGGCCGCGGCGAATGCCGCGGCAAGTGATGTGGCACCGCTGCCCTCAGAGGTGATCGGTGAATTGCGCAACATCTATGAGCAACGCATCGCCCCGCACGTCCATCATTTGTGGTGATCAAACTTTTCCATCGGCCTAAAACGGCGATGATACAGATAAAGGGGCACCATGCAGTTGGTGCCCCTTTTTGCGTTTCAGGCGGATTTGCGAACTTCGCTTACGATTTCCGGGCGGCTTTTGCGTTCGATCTTATAGACCGACGAGGGCGGAACATTGCGCACCGTGGTGCCGATGCGCGTTGCCTGAAGATCAAGCCGGGCCAGGATGGCGTCTGGCACCGGGCAGCGCGGGCCATAGGTGAACTGGTAAAATGCGCCGTCGTCACGCAGATATTCAAAACTGCCCGACAAGATGCCCATGATCTGGCGCGGTGTCATCGACAGAAGCGGCAGGCCGCTAATCGCGCTTGCCAGTTCGCCGGCGCCAAACAGGCCCTTTTTACCCAAACGGCAGGCATCCATTTGCAGGATGCGGGCCCCGGGATAGCGTTCGGAAAGCAGGCGGGAGAAATCAGGGCCAGCTTCGATCAATGTCAGGTCATCTTCGCGCAAGCCGCGATCAAGAAGTGCACGGGTAAACACACCTGTCCCCGGTCCGAGTTCCAGAACCGGGGTGCTTTGGGTGTTGATTTCGGATGTGATCAGCCGCGCCAGCGCCGGGCTTGAGGGCGAAATGGCGGATATTTTTCTGGGATCGGTGACCCAGGCGCGAATGAAAGGCAAAAAGTCCGACATCGAATGAAATGCCCCACTTGGTAAAGGGATGGCGCATAAACTGCCTACCCTTTATGTCGCTTCGGGCGCTTATTTGTGTTCATTTTGCGAAATGCCACCCGGCAACGTGTCCATCTTGGAATGAGGCAACGTGCAAGGTGGCGTGCAACGCAATTGATTACGCAGCCCGATTACGGCGCAGAACATCAATGATTTCGGCCTTGTGCGGATCGGCATGAAATGCATCGGCCATGATCATCACACCCTTGGTGCCGTCATTGGCCTCGATCATGAACAGGGTTGCCTCGTCACCCGGATCGGTGCCTTGGTCGGTGCTGTTGGAATGGACAAGGCGCAGCTCTTCCGGGGTATAAAGCTTGCCGGTGCCGTCACTGCGTACACCGCCCTCCTCGGCCATGAAATGATGTTCAAAACCGTGTTCTTTGGCGTTTGCCTGAAGATCAGCCAAGGTCATTGCGGGCCTCCTCGATCAAAAATTGTCTGATAAAGGCAAAACGCAAATCCCGGCTGCTTGTTCCGAAATCAGCTGTGCTTGCGGCGAAGACTGTCGATCAGGTTGGCCTTGTTGCGGTCGGTATCAAAGCTGTTGGGCACAATCAGCATGCCGCGCGTGCCATCGCTGGCCTCGATCATGTAAAGTGTGGCGTCATCGCCCGGGTCGGTTCCGGCATCGACAGAACGGGAATCGATAATGGTCAAGTCATCGGCGCTATATTTCGCCTGTTTGCCATCGCATGTGACATGGTTTTCCGATGCGCTGAACACATGCGAAAAGCCGCGTTCACGGGCCAGATCTTGTAATTCGCTCAAGTTCATGATGGTCCTCCGTTCGATGGATGCAGCCGTAAGGCCAACAATCATCAGACCCTATCACGAAATGCGCCCGGCGTATTTGCGTGTGCGCAATCTGGCAGAAAACAAGGCCTATTTGGGGTCTAGAGCCATCTTCATGCCCTCGTGGCTGGCGACAAATCCAAGCCGTTCATAAAACCGATGGGCATCCTTGCGGGTTTTATCCGTGGTGAACTGTATCAATGCCGCGCCAAGTGATTTCGAAATCGAAATGGATTGCTTGATCAGTTTTTCGCCGATCTTTTGACCTCGGGCGGTGCTGGCCACCCGCACCCCTTCGATCTGGGCGCGCAGTTGGCCGCGCCGCGACAATCCGGCAATCAGGGTCAGCTGCAAACAGCCGACAATATCCCTGCCCTTGATGGCCAAAAGATATTTGTTGGGCAGGGCATCGGTTGACTGGGATGCCATGGCATTAAACGCGGCGTAATAGGCATCAGGAAGCGGATCGCCAAGTTCCTCGCGGGTTTTGCCTTTTTCATCATCGGCCAGAAGGGCAACAATGGCAGGCAGGTCATCGCGGGTGGCATAGCGAAACGTGATGTCATCGGATTTTGTGGTGGTGGCGGCGGCGTTTGACATTGCGGGATCCCTTTGCTGATGGCGGGCCATCATGGGCAAAGCCGGGGATCAAGGCAATATGGCAATGACGCCGCCTGTTTGTGCATCAGGCGACGTCGTTGTCAGCGTTGCTGGGTCCAAGGGCAAAGACCGGCACGGGGATGGGGGAAATCATGCCGATATCAAACCAGGGGCCCCGGCAAGCAGGGTTTATGGGGTCAGGCAAGACCACCATTGGCACGGATGGTCTGACCATCGACCCAGCCGGAATCCGGCCCGGCCAGGAAGGACACCACACCGGCGATGTCATCAGGTTCACCAAGCCGTTCGAGCGGTGGCATTTTTGCGAAGTTGGCAATCTGTTCGTCGGTCTTGCCGTTCAGGAACAGTTCGGTCGCAACCGGGCCCGGCGCAACGGCATTGACCGTGATCTGGCGACCGCGCAGTTCCTTGGCGAAAACGCCCGTCATTGCCTCGACCGCGGCCTTGGTGGCGTTATAGACGGCATAACCCGGCAGCTTGAGATGCAGGGCAGTGGTTGAGAAATTGATCACCCGACCATGGTCACGCAGGTGTTTTGCGCCTTCGCGCAGCATGTTGAAGGTGCCGCGCACATTAATGTCCATCATCGCGTCATAGGTGGCATCATCCATGTCGGCAATCGGGGTGGTCGTCATGACACCGGCGTTATTGACAATGACGTCAACACCGCCAAATTCGGCGATGGTTTTGTCAAACAGGGCCTTAACCGCATCCGGCCGGGCAATATCCGCCTTGATTGCGATGGCCTTGTGGCCTTGCGATTTAAGCGAATCAGCCAGTTCTTCTGCCGGTGCGGCAGAGCTGGCATAGTTGATGACAACGTTAAAGCCATCCGCCGCCAGACGTTTGGCAAGCGCCACGCCAATGCCGCGGGATGCGCCGGTGATGATGGCGGTTTTGTTTTGATTGGCAGACATCAAAAGTCTCCTTGGTGGTTACGGGGGCCTCAAGGGCATGGGCCCACTATGCCCAAGATGACTTTTTGGATAATTAGGTTATATTCGACATCATTATTCGAAATTGAATAACAATCAGGATGGCGAATGGACCGGTTTGAGGAAATGCGCAACTTCGTGCGCGTGGTGGAGCGCAAAAGCTTTACCAAGGCGGCGAGTGATCTTTTGATCCCGCGTGCGACCATGACCAATTCCATTCAGCGGTTGGAAGAACGGCTGGGCACCCGGTTGCTTGAACGCACGACGCGCACCGTCAACCCGACCCGCGACGGGGATGCGTATTATCAACGCTGTGTGCGGATTCTCGCCGACCTCGAAGAAGCCGATGGCAGCTTTACCAATGCCGATCCCAAGGGGTTGCTCAGGATTAATCTGCAAGGCACGCTGGCCCGGACCTTTATCATCCCGGCCCTTGGTGATTTTCGGGGTCGCTATCCGGGGATTGATCTGGTGCTGGCCGATGGCGATCGTTTTGTTGATCTGGTGCATGAAGGCTTTGATTGCGTGCTGCGCAGTGGCGATCTGGCCAGTTCATCGATGATCGGGCGGCGCTTGGCGCTTTTGCACGAGGCGACCGTCGCCAGCCCCGATTACATTGCGCGCATTGGCATGCCCGAAACCCTTTCCGACCTGAAAAGCCAGGGCCACCAGATGGTTTGTTTTTTATCCGGTGCGGATGACAAGCCGATCCCGCTTGATTTCAGGGTGGATGGCAAGCTTTGCGAGATCATGCTGCCCGCCAGTATTTCCGTGACCGGGGCGGACAGCTACGCCGCCTGTGCCGCGGCGGGATTGGGGATTGTGCAGGTGCCGCGCTACCGCGTTGCCGATGACCTTAAATCCGGCAAACTGATTGAAATCCTGCCTGATTGCCCGCCCGATCCGATGCCGGTTTCGGTGCTGTATCCGCAAAATCGGCAGCTTTCCGCCCGTGTGCGGGTATTTGTCGACTGGCTGACAGAATTGCTGGCCGGGCTTGATTTTGCCGGGTCAGGCCGGGTTTGAACCGCGCGAAAGCAGTTTGATCCGGTTTCGCAATGAAACCAGATGCGCCTGCCAGTAATGGGTCATCATCGGCTTGAAACGGTTGTCATTCAGGCCATTGCGCCCGGGATGGGCCATTGACAGCTTTTCAAGGCCAAGATGTTCCAGCGTGATGCGGGTGTAATCGCCAAGTGCGCTAAATCGGATATCGACCAATGTCGCCGGTTCCTTGGGGTCGGCCATCGGCCAGTTCCATTCGAAACTCAGGCGAACGCCCGGTTCCCACTTGGTGACCTTGCCCGCACGGACGATGAAATCCGGGCGGCGTTTGTCGACTTCCTGCAAATAGCGTGTGCCGTTTTCTTCGCCAAATTCCATAATACCCGGACGATTGCCAAGCAGGCGGTTGCGCGGCCCCTGTTTCCACCAGTGATCAATCCCGCCCGTGAACTGGTCAAAGGCGGTGGCGGCGTCACAGTCAACGCGAAGCGCAACAAAGGTTTTGGCTGACATCGAAAATCCCGTTTAACAGCAATGACACCGACCTCGCGGGCGGCTGTTCCTGTTTTGCAGAAAGCCCGTGGGCGGACAAGAAAAACCCGATCTGGCAGGCATAATGCGCCGGATCGGGTTTGAGTGGTGTGGTTTGGTGTTTAGCGGCTTAGTAGCCGACCTCGCGGTTCACAAGCCCGCGCGGTGTTTCGCCGCGGGCCAGACGATCAAGGTTTTCGGCAATCTGATCGATCGATTCTTCAAACCGGGTCGCGGCTGCAATATGCGGGGTGATGCGGATTTTTGCGTGATCCCAGAACGGATGGCTTTCGGGCAACGGTTCGGTCGCGGCAACATCCAAAAACGCACCGCGCAGATGGCCGGTATCAATCGCGCGCAGCAAGTCGGCTTCGTTGATCATTGCACCCCGGGCGGCATTAATGATCGCAGCCCCCTTGGGCAAGAAGGAAAGCGTGCTGCTGTTAAGCACGTTTTCGGTTTCGGACGTGCGTGGCAGAAGGCAGATCAGGATGTCGGACTGACCCAGGAATTCAGCCAGCGTCTCCTTGCCGGCATAGGTCGAAATGCCTTCAATCGCCTTCATCGAGCGGCTCCAGCCCGACACGGTAAAGCCCAGATTTGAAAGCGACGAGGCAACGGCAGAGCCCAGTGCGCCCAGCCCCATGACACCGACCCGGCATTGCGAAATGCGTGCGACGTCATGCTGGGTCCATTCGGCCTTGGCCTGCTGGGTGCTATAAACATCAAAGTCGCGCATGAAATGAAGCGCGGCATAAAGGTGATACTGCACCATCTGATCGGCCATCCCGGCATCTTCCAGACGAATGACCGGCAGCTCCTTGGGCAGGCTGGGGGATGAAACAACATGATCGACCCCGGCACCGAGCGAGAAGATGGCTTTAAGCTTCGGCAGCGTCTTGATCAGGCCCTGCGGCTGTTTCCAGAACAGAGCGTAGTCAATCGTTTCAGGATCGTAATCGTCTTCTTCGGTCACGATATTGGCGTCCGGCAGGCGGTCAACCATCACGCTTTTCCACTTTTGATCGTCGCCGGCAGCGGAAATCAGAATATTGAGCGGGGCGTTGGTGGTTGCCATCGGGGTCTCCTGGTCAAAACGTCGAAAGTTGGGGCGATGAAAAAGGTTTGCACATATCAAACGCGCCAGAGCGCAAAGCGTTCCGGCGCGTCAATTGGCGCTTCAATCACAGTCTGTCACGGACCGGCCTGCTTTCACAAGGCCGGGTCGGTGTGCGATTTGTGCAGCCTTAATGGGCAAAGATCATCGCCGGGTCGCGGAACGTCTTGAATTCAAGGCCATTTCCCGCCGGGTCTTCGACAAAGAAGGTGCCCTGTTCGCCCGGCTCACCCTTAAACCGGATCTTGGGCTCGAGCAGGAATTTGACATTGGCCGCCTTAAGCTTGTCGGCCAGTGCGTGCCATTTTTCCCATTCCAGAACCGCCCCGAAATGCGGGATCGGCACAGCATCGCCATCGACATTTCCGACACCGCTGTTTTGGCCGGCTTCCGGGCGGACATGGGCAGAAAGCTGATGCCCAAAGAAATCAAAATCAATCCAGGCCTCGGTCGAGCGGCCCTCGTCACAGCCGAGGATATCGATATAGAACGCGCGGGTGTCAGATATCGATTTGATCGGGAAAGCCAGATGGAACGGGGGCAGCGACATGGGTGTCTCCTAGATAATCTAATGCTGTATTGTTAGAGACAGTCTAAATCAGCATAATACCGGGCGTAAAATCAGAAGTTCTGAATTTAGGGTCAGGAAAACTATCGATATGGCGCTGCGCCCGACCACCCCGCCGCTGAACGCCCTGCGCGCCTTTGAGGCCGCCGCCCGGCTTGGCAGCTTTGCCCGCGCGGCTGCGGAACTTTCCGTCACATCGGGTGCGATCAGTCAGCAGGTCGCCAATCTTGAAGCCAGCCTTGGCATGAGCTTGTTTGAGCGTAATGGCCCGAAACTGACCCTGCGCGAAGCCGGCCGGGCCTATTTGCCCAGTCTGCGCCGGGCATTGGACGAGATCGAGGCCGCCACCCTTGATCTGGTCACCCATGGCGCGGGGGAGCGGAAGCTGGTTATCGGCGCGCTGCATACCTTGGCCAGCAGCTGGTTGATCCCAAGATTAAATCGATTCCAAAACGAAAACCCCGATATCCGCCCGGTGATCGAAACCCTGGCACTTAATTTCGCCACCCCGGAACGCAGCCCGGACCTTGGCGCACGTCAGATGGATGTCGGGCTTTATTTCGGCGATGGTCGCTGGCCCGGCATGATCTGCGAAAAGCTTTTTGATGAAATTCAAGTGGTTGTCGCCAAACCCGGATATGTTGCTTCAGGTGATGAGACGGGCGATAATAGCCCCATCGACCCGGCAGAGCTGATCGGACGGTACCCAAGACTGGTCCACACCACCCGACCCAAGGCATGGCATGACTGGGCGCAGGCCAACGGGATTGCGATTGCCGGGGCGCCGGGACCGGCGTTTGAGCACTTCTTCATGCTGATCGAGGCGGCCAAGGCAGGCATGGGAATCGCCCTGTTACCAAGGGTTTTGATCGAAGGACCGCTGGCGGAGGGCAGTCTTGAAATCGTTAGCCAAGCCCGCCTGAAATCAAGTGGCGCATACTATCTGATCACGCCCGAAAACCGTCAGGACGTGCCGGAAGTCCGCGCCTTTCGCCACTGGGTGCTCGGTTTGGCAAGTCAATCTGGATTGTCAGAATAAAGCGGCAAGTATTTGAAATTATGGACGGGTGTCTCGTCTCTCGGGATGCTAGGCGCGGCGATAGACACTGTGCAGCAGGTGATCCTTCTTCGGACCGGTGATTTTTATTTTTGTTTCGAAATGATCTGGCCCATTCCAGATCATGCAATGGTGATAAAAGTCCTCCCCACAGGGGTGAATGTCGCGCGCACAGAGACCTGACTCGCCCGCGTTACCCTCCTCTCCGAATTGCAGCAACACATAGCGATTGCCAAAACTCAAAGGGTCGCGAAACAGAAGCTCAATTGCCGCAGGGTCGTCGTGCAGGACAAAGTCATACTCCCGATAGCCATCAAACCGCTTGCCGTCCGGGCGGGTCAGAAACCCCTCCTCGCGATAGCGCAGCACGTTGGGCTGGGCCGGGTCGGCAGCATGCAACGTGACATCACCGGTAAACTGCCCAACCTCGCCCAGATCGCGCACAAGGGTCCAATTGCCGGGCAGGGATGAAAAAATACAAGTAGCGTGAGCTTGTTGGTTTAGCATTTGTATCTACACATTGTGGAGAAGGTGTATTTCTCAACAGTTCGAACACCACCCGCTTCAAACCGTGATACAGGTTAAGGTAGTGTTGCTGTCGTTAATGTACGTATATTTTCTAGAGTTTTCGCTTGAGAATAGGAGATGTTGATTGTTCTGGAAAAACCTAAGCACTCAATGGGAACGAGCGTTATTTTCTGCCTTTGGTATAGTTTTCCTTGGATATTCAACTTTACTTGTATGGCGCGAACAGTTTGTAGATGCAGGGGTAGTTTTTGGATTCGGATTTCTATCTTTCGTTTATGCGAACGTATCTAGGTTCAAGCGTTTCAAGGGCTTCGGTTTTGAGGCAGAGCTTTGGGAAGATAAACAAAAAGAAGCAGAAGAACTTATCAATAAACTTCGTACAGTAGTCTCAATTTATTCTCACGAAGTCATACTTGGAAAAATCAAATTAGGTAGACTAGGCGTTTCTGATCGGTGGAAAGAATGCTGGCAATTGTATGAAAAGCTAGTCAATGAGCATGCATCTTTGGGGCAGGAAGTAGACTTCACTGATCTGAAAAAGGAGATGGATGACTACTTTCTTTTCGATATGACGCATCCTCACTCTGATATCATTAGGCTATCTATTTCTGGCGGACAGCAGAAAGCTAGAGATCAAATCAAAAATGAATTCGGGAATCCTATCAGAGACTCGCACGGTTACCAGAGACGCTCAGCGCAGCTGAATGCAATAAAATCGAAAATAGATGATCAATTCTCGATCTCCAAACATTCTGATTTAGCTGGAAAGACTCTAGAGCTGTGGTTCACGTCTAAAGACGCACTGTCGCAACACTTCAGTGTTGAAATTAGCGTTGATGACAAAGTGATTGAGCGTTTGAAAGCTATTTCTAACCTCTATCAAACACGACCAGTTCAAGTGACAGACAAGCTTATTTCGTGGGCAGATCGTCCAAAGGACTAGAAATCTCTGGGTGATTACGCGCCCGGCAGCATCCGCGGGAGTTTCTCACCGCCAAGGATATGCACATGCAGGTGCGGGACGTCCTGGCGGCCGTGTTCGCGGGTGTTGGCGATCAGGCGGTAGCCGTCTTCAACCACGCCAGCTTCCTTGGAGATTTTGCCGATTGCGCGGGTATAGGCGACGATTTCAGCGTCCGAGGCATTGAGCGCAAAGTCGTCATAGCTGGTGTAGGCACCCTTGGGGATGACCAGCACATGGGTCGGGGCCTGCGGCGCGATATCGTTAAACGCCAGCACATGGTCATCTTCATAGACCTTGGTGCACGGGATTTCGCCGCGCAGGATTTTGGCAAAGATGTTTTCCGGATCGTAGGGCTGAACGGCCATGGTGATGCTCCTGATACCTTGTCGGGACATTGCCCGGATAGTTGAGGCTTTATGCCTTAATCTTTGCTGCGCGACGCCTTTTCGGCAATACCTGAAATGCCCTGACGCTCGGCCAGGATCTTCCAGACATCATCAGGCGTGACCCCCTGATCGGCCCAAAGGACGGTCAGATGATAAAGCAGGTCGGCACTTTCCGATGCGACCTTTTCCGGGGTTTCGGCAAGGGCGGCGATCACGGTTTCAACGCCCTCTTCGCCGACTTTCTGGGCGATTTTGGCGGTACCCTTGGCAAACAGCTTGGCGGTATAGCTGGTTTCCGGGTCCGCGCCCTTGCGGGCAGCAACGGTCGCGTAAAGCGCATCAAGGATGTGTTGATTGGTCATGGTCTCAGTCCTCACGTACCGGAATACCGGCGGCTTTCATGTGGTCCTTGACCTCGCGAATGCGATAGGTGCCGAAATGGAAGATCGAGGCGGCCAGAACGGCCGATGCGTGGGCGTCACGCACGCCTTCGACCATATGGTCCAGCGTCCCCACGCCGCCCGAGGCAATGACGGGTACATGGACGGCATCGGCAATGGTGCGGGTCAGCGGGATGTTAAAGCCCGACTGGGTGCCATCGCGATCCATCGAGGTAACAAGAAGTTCGCCCGCACCGTATTCGACCATTTGTTTTGCAAACGAAACGGCATCGATCCCGGTCGGTTCACGCCCGCCATGGGTAAAGATTTCGAACGTGTCCGGGCCGGTTGATTTGGCGTCGATCGAGACCACAATGCATTGCGATCCGAACTTGCGCGCGGCTTCGCGCACGAAATCGGGGTTTTTGACGGCGGCAGTATTGATCGAAACCTTGTCCGCACCGGCCAGAAGCAGCTTTCGGATGTCTTCAAGGCTGCGCACCCCACCACCCACTGTGACTGGCATAAAGCAGGCCTCGGCCGTGCGGGCAACCACATCAAAGATGGTATCGCGGTTATCACTTGATGCCGTGATATCAAGGAAGCAGAGCTCGTCCGCACCCTCGGCATCGTAGATGCGCGCCTGTTCGACCGGATCACCGGCATCGACCAGATCAACGAAATTGACCCCTTTGACGACGCGGCCGTCCTTGACGTCAAGACAGGGAATGACACGGGTTTTCAGCATGGTCTGTTTCCTGTTGGGTCGGTTACGAAAGGGCCGCGATGGCCTCTGCCAGATCGATGCGGCCATCATAAAGCGCGCGACCGGAAATCGCGCCATCAATGCCAGCATCTGTGTGTTTCTTGACCGCGATCAGATCATCAAGCGATGAAACCCCGCCCGAAACGATCACCGGGGTCGAGATTTCCGATGCCAGGGCCACGGTGGACTCAATATTCGGGCCGCCCATCGCGCCATCCCGGTCGATATCGGTAAAGATGATCGCCGCCACACCGCAATCTTCAAATTTCTTGGCGAGCTCAAGGGCGGTGACCTCAGACGTTTCCGCCCAGCCTTCAACCGCGACATAGCCATCACGGGCATCAATGCCGACAGCCACCCGGCCCGGCCATTTGGCACAGGCTTCCTTGACGAAATCCGGATTGCGAAGGGCCACGGTACCCAGGATCACGCGCGTGATGCCCTTGTTCAGCCAATAATCAACCGTTTCCATGGTGCGGATGCCGCCGCCAAGCTGCGTCTGGGCCTTGCCCGATACGGCGGCAAGGATGGAATCCACAGCCGCACCATTGACCGGCTCACCGGCAAAGGCGCCGTTCAGATCAACGATATGAACCCAATGGCAGCCGGCTTGCACAAATTCACCAGCCTGTGCGCCCGGATCGTCGTTAAACACGGTTGCCTTGTCCATGTCGCCGCGAAGCAAGCGCACACAGGCGCCGTCTTTCAGGTCAATTGCGGGATAAAGGTTCACTGATCGGTGTCCTGTATTTTCTTGGTGTAGTAATAGCCTTCGACCATCTTGCCATCGACCATCGCGTAATAGGGATTGATGCCCCAACGGACATATCCAAGCCCGTTATACAGTGCGATGGCGGCTTCCTGGGTTTCGCGAAGGTCGAGTTTCAAAACGCTGTAGCCCGCTTCACGGGCGAAATATTCAATCGAACGCACGATCGCCTTACCGTTGCCGCGCCCGCGTGCCCAAGGGGCAACGAAATGGCCGGAAATCTGGGCGGAATGGCGCTGTGCTTCGAGGTTGGCCGGTGTTTCGATCAACTGGGCGGCACCGGAAATGACGCCATCTACGCGCGACACAAACAGATGACGCCCGGGCATCAGCAACACACCGCGCCAGTATTTTTCCATGTCTGGACGGTCCGGCGGTGTCAGCCAGCCAAAGCCGCCGCCTTCGACAATTGCCTGGGTACAGGCATCGACGATATCGGAAATGTCGCCCGCGGTCAGTTCGGTCACGCGTTCGGCAATGACGCCCGGCTGAATGGTATCAGATGGTGCGATCATGGCTTCCACCCCAGGAAGTTCCCGATGATGGTAAGCCCGGTTTTCTGGCTTTTTTCCGGGTGGAACTGGGTGCCGATCATGTTGTCACGCCCGATCATCGCGGTGATGTTCCCGCCATAGGAAACCGATGCCAAACGCTGATCGGGGTTGGTGACATGCATGTGATAGCTGTGCACGAAATAGGCGTGATCGCCATCCGAAATGCCGTTAAGGACCGGGTGCGCCTTGCCCGCCGGATCAAGCACCAGCTCGTTCCAGCCCATATGCGGGATTTTAAGGCTTGGGTCGGTGGGCTCGATGGCCACGACTTCGCCAGAAATCCAGTCAAGGCCGTCGGTGACGACAAATTCACGGCCGACGGTCGACATCAACTGCATGCCAACACAGATGCCAAAGAACGGCTTGCCGCCCGCAATAACCTGTTCGGTAAGGACATCAACCATGCCCGTCACGGCATCGAGACCGGCACGGCAATCGGCATAGGCACCAACGCCCGGAAGCACGATATGGCTGGCGTTGCGGACCTTTTCCGGGTCATCGGTGACAATGATGTCGTCAGAAAAGCCGGTTTCACGTGCAGCACGCTCGAACGCCTTGGCGCACGAACGCAAATTGCCGGAACCGTAATCAATAATCGCAACACTCATGGGTAGGATGGGCTCCCGGTTGAGGGGGTGGAGGTAAGGGCGGCTGCGGAGTGTGGGACGCGCAGCCGGGAATTTTTTGAACGCTCAAAGCAGCGATGTTCGGCGTCAGTCTCATCATGACCCGCGACGATATCGACCATCTTCCAGCCTTTTGCGGCCAGTTTGCGACGACGCAAATCATTGGCGATCAGGCCAAAGCCGATGCCGGTCACAAGCGCCAGGGCAAAGTCCATTTCAGGCCCGCCGTCAAACAGCTCGACCGCAAAGGTGCAAAGAAACGAAACCGCGACAAGACCGAAAAAGCCCAGCCAAAGCCGATGGTACAACGCCCAAAGGCCCGAGAGCAGAAAGGCCCAGAAATTGAAGCCTTCGCGGATCAGGATGGCGTTTTCCATCGGGTCGGCATCGCCGGGATGGGTATGGACTGTGTAAACCTTCATCGAAAACCGGTTCTCTGGACCGGTGGCAGAGTTTTGTCTGCTATGCCACCGGTGTATTTTCGATCAGATCGAACTGACCTGCTTACAAGGAGCCGCCAAGCGTGCCCTTGGTCGAGGGAATAGCATCGGACTTGCGCGGATCAATTTCGATTGCCACGCGCAGCGACCGTGCAAGCGCCTTAAAGGCACTTTCGATGATATGGTGGTTGTTCTCACCATACAGGTTCTCGACATGCAGCGTGATGCCAGCCGCCTGGGCAAAGCCCTGGAACCATTCCCGGAACAGCTCGGTATCCATATCGCCCAGCTTGTCGCGGGTGAATTCGACATTCCAGATCAGATAGGGACGGCTTGAAATATCAAGTGCGACACGGGTCAGCGCCTCGTCCATCGGAAGCAGGCAGCTGCCATAACGCGTGATGCCCTTTTTATCGCCAAGCGCCTTGGCAAAGGCTTCGCCGATTGCGATGCCGCTATCTTCGGTGGTGTGGTGGAAATCAATATGCAGGTCGCCCTTGGCCCGGACTTTAAGGTCCATCAGGCTGTGACGCGAAAGCTGTTCGAGCATGTGATCAAGGAACCCGACCCCGGTCTCGACGTCATAAACGCCGGTCCCGTCAAGGTTCAGTTCGACCATGATCTGGGTTTCGTTTGTGTTACGCTCAACGCGGGCCTTGCGCATGCAAAGCTCCTTTCCTGCAGATATTGATGCATATGACGGGTCGTATGTAGCAATAAAGCTGTGGAAAAGCCAGTTTTAGCTGGCTACGTATTGGCCGCAAAATCACATGAATTCATGCATCCGGTCGGCAAACCGTTTTCTACTTGCCGTCACAGGCTGTTTTGGCCTTAGACAAAGTCGAACTTATCGACGTCAAACAGGCCGCGATCGGTCATCTTCAGGTGCGGGATCACCGGCAGGGCCAGGAAAGCCACCTGCAGGAACGGTTCAGGCAAAACGCAACCCAGATCCTTGGCCGCCTTGCGCAGGTCAATCAGGTGCTCCTCGACGGTTTCAAACGGCTCAAGGCTCATAAGGCCCGCGACCGGCAGGGCCAGTTCGGCCGTGACTTTGCCGCCATCGGCGACCGCAAAACCGCCGCCCATTTCAATCAGGCGATTGACGGCTGCTGCCATGTCGGCATCGCTTGCCCCGACCACGGTGATATTGTGGCTGTCATGCCCGACGGAGGAGGCAATCGCCCCGCGTTTCAGGCCAAAGCCACGCACGAAGCTGCGCCCGATATTGCCATTGATGCCGTGGCGTTCGACGACGGCGACCTTGATCACATCATTGTCCAGATCGGGTTTGAGGCCATTATCGCCGATTTCAAGCGTCGCTTCATCGCGGAAGGTCAGGATAAGGCCCGGCTTGACCTTGATCACCGGGGTCTGGTTCTGACCCGGTTTGGGATCGCAGGCAAAGGCCTCTGCCGTGACCGGGGTGGCCTTCATCGAGCTTAGACCAACCGGGTCGATGGTTTTGCGTTTGGCAAACAGATCCTTGGTGACAAGGCGGCCACCTGCGATGACGTCGGTGACGTGGCAGGCTTCCAGATCATCAAGGATGGCGATATCGGCCCGCCAGCCCGGTCCGAACAAACCGCGATCGCGCAGGCCGAAAATGCGGGCCGCGGAATGAGACGCTGCGCGATAGGCATGATGGATCGGGCAATTACGTGCCTTCAAATGACCGATTAATCGCGAAACAAGACTATCAAGATGACCTTCTTCGCCGATATCAAGCGGATTGCGGTCATCGGTGCAGAGTGCGACGAAGCTTGAGCTGTTTTCATCGAGAATTTCGGCCAGTGCCTCAAGATCCTTGGAAACCGATCCTTCGCGGATCAGGATCGCCATGCCCTTGGCAAGCTTTTCGCGGGCTTCCTCGGCCGAGGTGGCCTCGTGATCGGTGCGAATGCCGGCAGCCATATAGCCATTAAGGTCCAATCCGCGCACCAGCGGCGCGTGACCATCAATATGGCCATCCTGAAAGGCTTCGAGCTTGGCCATGATGCCCGGATCAAGGTTAAGCACGCCGGGATAGTTCATCATTTCCGCCAGCCCGACGACCTTTTC
>NZ_DCAO01000071.1:6848-8042 GCF_002311515.1 Thalassospira sp. UBA1131 | reverse complement strand
GTGGCCGGAACGCAGGATGACAGATTGACCCGCACATCCATCACGGTCTGTTCCGCGCAATCCAGGAAGTATTTGATCCCCTCAGACCCCAGCACATTGGCGATTTCATGCGGGTCACACAGGACTGTGGTGACGCCATGGGGCAGCACACAACGATCAAACTCGAGCGGGGTAACGAGCGAGCTTTCAATATGCAGGTGGGTATCGATAAAGCCCGGCACGGCGAACTTGCCGGTGCAATCAATCTCGGTCTCGCCAGCATAGCTGTCATGGGTGCCGACAATCCGGTCGCCGACAATGGCGATATCGGTTTCGGTGACCTTGCCGGTGATGACGTCAAGCAAGCCGATATTGCGCAGAACCAGATCGGCCTTGATTTTGCCCTGACCGGCAAGAATGCATTTGCCAAGATGGGTTTGGGTAAGATCGCTGCTCATGGGCTCTGGTCCTGTCTTCTTGAAATTCTTTTACCATCCCCAAGGGTAAAGCATGTCGGGGGGGTATGCCTTGAATTTTTTGGGTATCTCAGCGTTGAAACTGTGTTTTGGTCGACATGAAGGTCGTGCGGTCAGCGGAAGCGGTGGTTGCGGGTGGCTTCTGCCCTTGACCGGGGCGTCTGCCGTGCTAACTCTTGGGCGAAGCAATCGATGAGATTCAAGGATAATTCATGAGCGAACAACAAAGCTGGCATGGCACGACAATTCTGTCCGTGCGCAAGGGCAATGAAGTCGTGGTGGCCGGTGATGGCCAGGTCTCGCTTGGTCCGACGGTGATCAAGGGCAATGCCCGCAAGGTGCGCCGGATCGGCCAGAAGGGCGAGATCATGGTGGGCTTTGCCGGGGCAACGGCGGATGCCTTTACCCTGCTGGAACGGCTTGAAGCCAAGCTTGATCGTCATCCGGGCCAGACGATGCGCGCCTGTGTAGAGTTGGCCAAGGACTGGCGGACAGATCGTTACCTTCGCAAGCTCGAAGCCATGATGGCGGTGGCCGACAAGGACGTGTCACTGGTTCTGACTGGCCAGGGCGATGTTCTTGAACCCGAAGATGGCATCATTGCCATTGGTTCGGGTGGCAACTATGCGCTTGCTGCGGCACGCGCCCTGCTTGATCAGGACCTGAGTGCCGAGGAAATTGCCCGCAAGGCCATGGCGATTGCCGGTGAGATTTGCGTCTACACCAATGGCAATGTCTT
>NZ_DCAO01000071.1:0-6692 GCF_002311515.1 Thalassospira sp. UBA1131 | reverse complement strand
GCTTCTGCATTCGTCGCAAAAAGATACGGAATAAATCATGACCCAACATTACAGCCCGCGCGAAATTGTTTCCGAACTGGACCGTCACATCATCGGTCAGAAGGATGCCAAGCGCGCGGTCGCCATTGCGCTGCGTAACCGCTGGCGCCGTCAGCAGCTTGACGAAACCATGCGCAATGAGGTGCTTCCGAAAAACATCCTGATGATCGGGCCGACCGGTGTCGGTAAAACCGAAATCGCGCGTCGCCTTGCCAAACTGGCCGAGGCCCCGTTCATCAAGATCGAAGCGACCAAATTCACCGAGGTTGGTTATGTCGGGCGCGATGTCGAACAGATCGTGCGTGATCTGGTGGAAGTTTCGATTGATCTGACCCGCGAAAGCATGCGCAAGAAAGTCCGCGCCAAGGCCGAAATGCAGGCCGAGGAACGCATTCTGGATGGTCTGGTTGGTGAAAATGCATCGTCTGATACCCGCCAGAAGTTCCGCAAGATGCTGCGCGAAGGCGAACTTCAGCACAAAGAAATCGAGATTAACGTGCAGGAAAGCAGTGCTGCTTCGATGCCGACCATCGATATTCCGGGCATGCCCGGTGCACAGATGGGAATGCTGAACCTCAATGACATGTTCGGCAAGGCGTTTGGTGGCAATACCAAGCCAAAACGCATGACGGTCGAAGAAGCCTTTGAGCGCCTGATCGATGAAGAAGGTGACAAGCTTCTCGATAATGACAAGGTCACTGCCGAGGCGATTGAAAATGTCGAACAGAACGGCATCGTGTTCCTGGACGAGATCGACAAGATCACCGCGCGGTCCGAACGTGGTGGCGATGTATCGCGCGAAGGTGTTCAGCGCGATCTGTTGCCGCTGATCGAAGGAACCAACGTTTCAACCAAGCATGGCACGGTCAAAACCGACCATATCCTGTTCATCTGTTCTGGTGCTTTCCACCTGGCAAAGCCGTCCGACCTTCTGCCGGAATTGCAGGGTCGACTGCCGATCCGCGTTGAGCTTAAGGCGCTGACCGAGGGCGACTTCCGCCGCATCCTGATGGAGCCGGAAGCATCCCTGATCAAACAGTATATTGCGCTTATGAAGACCGAGGATGTGACACTCGACTTCACCGAAGATGCGGTAGATGAAATTGCCCGTATTTCGGCCAATGTGAACGAATCGGTCGAAAATATCGGGGCGCGTCGCTTGCATACGGTGCTCGAAAAGCTGCTCGATGATATCAGCTTTACCGCCACCGACCGTGGGGGCGAGACGTTCAAGGTCGATGCCAATTATGTCCGCGAACAGGTCGAGGACCTGGCCAAGGATACCGATCTTTCGAAGTTTATTCTGTAATCGAAACGTTCGATCAGATCAGATACATAAAAGGCCAGCACGATGTTGCTGGCCTTTTTGTTTTTGCATGTCTTCCAGACGCTCAGGCGGAATGCAATTTCCGGACATTGTCGCCGGTTTTGGCCGGGAGATAGACTGTAAAGACCGAGCCAACACCCTGTTCACTTTCGATCTGCATGGTGCCGCGGTGGCGTTGCACGAGATGTTTGACGATGGCAAGGCCAAGTCCGGTGCCGCCAACCGCGCGGGAGCGTGCAGTATCAACGCGATAGAAACGTTCCGTCAGGCGCGGCAGATGTTCACGGGCGATGCCATCGGAATGATCGCGGATGGCAACGGCCATGATGCGGTCATGGCGGAAACGCGCCAGTGCACCCGGCGGGTTTTTGGCCAGACTGATCGAAACTTCGACATCGGTATTGGCGTGGCCGTATTTGATGGCGTTTTCGACCAGATTGACAAAGACCTGGGTCAGTTCCTTTTCCTCGCCAACCATTTCGGTGTCATCAAGCGTGCTGGTGACACGAATGTTCATGCCCTTGGCTTCGGCCTTCAGGGCAAGGCTTTTGGCGACCTTGCCAATGATCTTGCCAACATCGCAGTCTTCGGACGGCGGGGTATGTTCATTAAGCTCGATCCGGGCCAGTGACAGCAGATCTTCGATCAGATGCTGCATACGCTGGGCCTGATCGCGCATCACCGGCAGGAACTGGTTGAGCGCATCGGGATCATCCTTGGCCGGGCCTTCCAGCGTTTCGATAAAGCCCAGCAGCACCGAAAGCGGGGTACGCAGTTCGTGCCCGGCATCGGTCGCGAAGTCGGCGCGCATCTGTTCGAGTTTGCGAAGCTCGGTCAGATCGGAGAATGTCAGAACGAAGTTCCGGTCGCCTGCAGCAGCAGGCAGGCGTGCGGTCAGTACGTCAAAGTGACGGTGCGCGTCAGCCGCCAGCACGAATTCCGCATGCTTCATGGTTTCGCGCGCGCTTGCGACATCGTCAAAGGCATCCAGAAGGATCGGATCGCGGATAAAGCGCGTTAGATCACGGCCGGTTTCAAGGTTGTGAAACAGGCCCTTGGCCGCCCGGTTAAACCCGGTGACCACGCGATGGCGATTGACCATCACCACCGGGTTTGGCAGGTGATCAAGGATTTCGGCATCGGTGCTGGTTTGTGCCTCAAGCAGGGCGATGCGATCACGAAATGCCGCGGCAATCTGGGTATAGAGCGATGAAAGCTCGGAGGCGGCGGCAAAGCTGATATGTTGCGGCGGGGTGCCTTTATAGCGGTCGCGCAGATCGGTCGCGTAGCGTGCCACCCGGCGCAGATCGCCAAAATAGATGCGCAAGATCGCCGCAGCCCCGAGCCAGGCGGCGGTCGCAGACAGGATCGCTGTGCCCCAGCCAAGCTGCTCCATCGCCGCAAGGACGACAAAGACAACACCTGCCGGAAAGGCAACGGCCAAAGCCGTAAGTATCAATTGGCGGAAACCCAATTAACGCTCCTGTTTAAACGGGGTGACGGCGGTTTACCACGCGTGTGATCAAAAGTGGACCTAAAATGGTTATGGGCCAGTAAAGATCAAATAAAACTTTGATGACAGTTTTCTAAGCACTGAAGTGATTGAAAATATCTGTCGGGTGCGTGGTGATGCCGTCCTCTGCCGAACGCCTTTGGGCAGAATGTGTCATGTGGGGAGCGTATCGGTTTGCGCCAACCGGCGGGCGGGTGTTTTAGCGCCCGCCGGTCAGGTTCTTGTTTGGTGTGATCAGAAGCCTGATCAGATGATTTCAGCACCCTGGTCGAAGCTCAGACGCGGCTGGCGTTCAAACAGCTTGCTGCCATCGCCATAGCCGATATTGAGCAGGAAGTTGCTTTTATACGCGGTGCCAGCAAAGAACTCGGCATCGACCTTGGCGTTATCAAAGCCCGACATCCCGCCACAATCAAGGCCAACGGCCCGAAGGGCGAGGATGAAATAGCCTGCCTGCAGCGTGCCATTGCGGAATGCGGTGGTTTTGATGGCCTCTTCCTTGCCGGCAAACCATGACCGGGCATCGGTATGCGGGAACAGGTCGGGCAATTTTTCGTAAAATTCCATGTCATGGGCGATGATCGCAGTCACCGGTGCTGTCATGGTTTTTTCGATATTGCCCTCTGCCAGGCAGGGTTTAAGGCGTGCACGGGCCTCGTCGGTGGTGACAAAGGTAATGCGCATCGGTTCGCAATTGGCACTTGTCGGTCCCAGTACGGTCAGATCCCAGGCCTTTTTGAGAAGTGCCGGGTCAACCGGTTTGTCGTGCCAGACATTGTGGGTGCGGCCATTGTGAAAAAGAAGGTCAAGTCCATCAGAATTAAGCATGCATCCTCGTCAATCAGAAGTGGTTGCCAAAAGTTCGATATGGTTACCATTAGATTTGTAATGTGGCGGACAATTGGCAAGAGCTGATATGAACTGTGGAAAAACAATCGGTTCACTGGTATTTTCGAAGTCAAAATGACCCTGCAAAACGCATTGCGTGGGGCAGGAGCCGGGTTTTCTACTGGGGGGAGATCCGAGGGCGCGAATGAGTTGCGCCCCGGCGTGGGTGGATCGCAAGATACTGGAAACAGATATGGCAGTTGAGACCAAAGGGCACAGCGCAATTTCGGCAGTGATGCGGGTGAAACCGCCGCGCAGGATGCACGGCCTTATTGTCGGTGTCTCCTTCGCGGTTGGGCTTACTTTTGGTGCTACGGCGGGCTTTGCCCAGATCGCGTCGGATAGCGCACCTGCAACCGATGAAACGGTTGAGGCGACGACGGCGGAGCCTGCGGTAACGGGTTCAGATGGTGCCGAAACCCCGGAAGTTCTGACGACCGAGGCAACAGCGCAGGACGCGGCCCAGTCCGATGCGTCGCAAAATGCGGATCAGGAAATGGTTACGCCAAGCGGAGACGCGACCTCGGCCGTGGTGTTTATGTATCATCGCTTTGGCGAGGGCGAATATCCTTCGACCAACATCACGATGGAACAGTTCGACCAGCACGTCAAAGAACTGACCAGTGGCCCCTATACCGTGATGGGCGTTCCGCAGATCGTGAGCGCGCTTGCCGATGGCAAGGGGGTTCCGGATCGTACCATCGGCATTACGGTCGATGATGCCTATCGTTCGGTTTACGAAAAGGCCTGGCCGGTATTTCGTGAACACAACCTGCCCTTCACCGTGTTTGTTTCCACCGAACAACTTGATTCGGGCTATGCCAACTACATGACCTGGGACATGGTGCGCGAACTGTCCAAGGCGGGTGTGACGATTGGTGGTCACAGCCAGAACCATGCCCATTTGCCTGATTTTGACATTGATCGCGTCAAGGCAGAGCTTGCCAATTCTGCCGCCCGGTTTGAGGAAGAACTCGGCTATGTGCCGGAAATCTTTGCTTATCCCTATGGGGAGGCCAATGGCGAGGTGATTGCCGCGGTCAAGGAAGCTGGCTATCGCGCGGCCTTTGGCCAGCAAAGCGGTGCGATGCATACAGAATCCGATTTCATGTATCTGCCGCGTTATGCCCTGAACGAGCATTACGGCGCGATGGATCGGTTTAATCTGGCGGCAAATTCCCTGCCGCTTGTGGTCAGCGACGTCACACCGGCTGATTATACCCTGACCCGTAATCCGCCGGCCTTTGGCTTTACGCTGGCAGAACCGGCCCCGTCGATGAACTGTTATCCGTCCGAAGGGGAGCCGACCATGTCGCGCCTTGGCGAAGAACGGGTTGAAATCCGCCTTGATGGTCCGGTTTCAAGCGGGCGCTGGCGGATCAACTGCACCGCCATGGGGCCAGATTCACGCTGGCGCTGGTTCGGGATGCTTTATACCGTTCCATAAGCAACCGGTTGATCATGCAAAACCCGATATTCAGCGTCGGGATCGGAAATCCAAATAAAATCAACGCCATGTCCAGATACCGGGCATGGCGTTTTTCAAACACGCTTGTGGCTTTTATCGTGTTCTTGATTGGGTTCTTGCGCCCGATTAGGGGACAATGTAGGTTAACCACACTTCTTAACCGTAATTAATTGGTAATCACAGTGCCAAGTGACTTAAATCGAAAGAGTGTCCTTCTGATCATCTCGGGCGGCATTGCCGCCTATAAGGTGCTTGAGGTGATCCGTCGGTTGCGCGATCGCGGGATCCATATCCGCGCCATCCTGACCAAGGGTGGGGCCGAGTTCGTGACACCGCTTTCGGTTGCGGCACTGACCGAAAACAAGGTCTATCAGGACCTGTTTTCCCTGACCGACGAAGCGGAAATGGGCCATATCCGCCTGTCGCGTGAGGCCGACCTTGTTCTGGTCGCCCCGGCAAGTGCCGATATTCTGGCCAAGATGGCGACCGGACAGGCCGGTGATCTTGCGACAACCGCGTTACTTGCGACCAACAAGCCGGTGATGATTGCCCCCGCGATGAATGTCGAGATGTGGAACCATCCGGCAACGCAAGCCAATATTGCCACCCTTGAAAGCCGTGGCGTGCTCCGCGTCGGCCCGTCATCTGGTGACCTGGCCTGTGGTGAATTTGGATCGGGCCGTTTGGCCGAACCGGCCGAGATTATCGCAAGTGTTGTTGATTTCCTGGAACAGCAAGACGCGCCCAAACCCCTTGCCGGTAAAAAGGCGGTGGTCACCAGCGGCCCGACGCACGAGCCGATTGATCCGGTGCGTTATATCGCCAACCGATCCTCGGGCAAACAGGGCCACGCCATTGCCGAGGCGCTGGCACAGGCCGGTGCCGATGTGACGCTGGTGACGGGTCCGGTGACCCTGCCCGATCCCGCAGGGGTGAAGGTCGTGCGCATCGAAACCGCACGCGAGATGCTGGGTGCCGTAACGGCCGCCCTTCCCGCCGATATTGCCGTTTGTGCGGCTGCGGTGGCCGATTGGCGCACGGCTGATGAAGCCGGTCAGAAGCTTAAGAAAGATGGATCGGGGTTGATCCCGGACCTGAAGCTTTCGGAAAATCCGGACATTCTGGCAACCATCAGCAAGGCTGGGCCGGCGCGACCGGGACTTGTGATCGGATTTGCTGCCGAAACCGAAAATGTCACCGACCATGCGCGCGCCAAACGGGCACGCAAGGGGTGTGACTGGATCCTGGCCAATGATGTGGCGCCCGCGACCGGGACCTTTGGCGGTGATGATAACGAGATTTGCCTGATTTCAGGTGACGACGAAACCACAGATGAACGGTGGGAACGCCAAAGCAAGACCGGAGTTGCCCGTGCGTTAAGTGCGCGGATCATCAAACATTTTTCCTGACGGGCGTATCCCGGAAGGCAGACCGAACGATTAGACCGGCAGATGATC
>NZ_DCAO01000054.1:3262-5386 GCF_002311515.1 Thalassospira sp. UBA1131 | reverse complement strand
CCATCGTCTGGTTGCCTGTTGCGTCCGTTTGGCGCAGCATGTCGCCGCCGGGCGCGGTATAAGTCAGCAGGCAGAAACAGGGAAGAAACAGGAATGGCTGGTTTTTTACAGATTGGTGTTTTGCTTGCGATGGCAGCAGTCGCTGGGGTCCTGATCATGGGCATCGTTTCGATGGCACGCGGCAAGGATGCGCGCAAACAAAACAAACTGATGCAAATGCGCGTCCTTTTGCAGGGCCTGGCCCTGTTGCTGCTTTTCATCCTGTCGCTGATGGCGGTCGGTTCCTAAGCCAGGCATACGCCTTGAACACACAAACCAAGATTACGGACGGCACATGGTTCAACTGACTCGTATCTATACAAAATCCGGTGACAAGGGCAAAACCGCCCTGGGCAATGGCACGCGCGTTGCCAAAAATGATGTGCGCGTGGAGGCCTATGGCACCGTGGATGAAACCAATGCCGTGATTGGTGTCGCCCGCCTGCATGCAGATGGCGACGTCGATGAGATGCTGGCCCGAATCCAGAACGATCTTTTCGATCTCGGTGCTGATCTGTGCACGCCGGGCGATGGCAGCGACGATAACCCCGAACGGCCAGCCCTTCGCATTACCGCCAAGCAAACCGAACGGCTTGAGGCCGAGATTGATCAGATCAACGAAGCCCTTGATCCACTGAAATCCTTTGTCCTGCCCGGTGGCAGTGCGCTTTCGGCACAACTGCATGTCGCGCGCACAGTTTCGCGCCGGGCAGAACGGCTGATTGTCGAACTGGCCGGGATCGAAACCATTAACCCCGAGGCGGTGCGCTATATCAACCGGCTGTCAGACCACATGTTTGTTCTGGCCCGCCACGCCAACAATGGCGGCAAGGATGATGTTCTCTGGAAGCCCGGGCTGACCCGATAAACTGACGTGATAACAAGATTATCGGACAAAATCCTTGTTCCCTTGCGGATTTTTGCCGTATCAAGACGGCGAAGGGCATCAAGATTTTCGTGAAGTAGTTGTCGTTAACGTCAACACCTTTACGTAAATTGACAACCTGCGTAGCACTACCTATTGTGCGTCGCGGGGAAAACATTACCATGCGGGCCAGCGCAAACTGCCTTGGCAGGGAGCAAACCCGCAGTTTCGACAACAAAAACGAACAGGTCTGTCATGAAGGTTCTTGTCGCCGTTAAGCGCGTTGTGGATTACAACGTCAAGATCCGTGTCAAACAGGACCAGTCTGGCGTTGAGTTGAACAACGTTAAGATGTCCATGAACCCGTTTGACGAAATCGCCGTTGAAGAGGCCATCCGCCTCAAGGAAGCGGGCACCGCCACCGAAGTGGTTGCTGTGTCGCTCGGCGTTAAACAGTGCCAGGAAACCCTGCGCACGGCCCTCGCCATGGGTGCCGATCGCGGCATTCTGGTTGAAACCGAGGACGAACTCCAGCCGCTGGCTGTTGCAAAGCTTCTGAAAGAAGTCGTTGCCAAGGAAAGCCCGGATCTCGTGATCCTCGGCAAACAGGCAATTGACGATGATGCCAACCAGACCGGTCAGATGCTGGCCGCGCTGCTGGATTGGCCGCAGGGCACCTTCGCGTCCAAGGTTGTCGTTGCTGACGGCAAGCTTGATGTTACGCGTGAAATCGACGGTGGTCTTGAAACCATCAAGATTGATCTTCCGGCAATCGTTACCACCGACCTGCGCCTCAACGAGCCGCGTTACGCGTCGCTGCCGAACATCATGAAAGCCAAGAAAAAGCCGCTCGATACCCTGAGCCCGGCCGACCTTGGTGTTGATACCGCGCCGCGCCTGAAAACCCTGAAAGTTTCCGAACCGGAAGCACGTCAGGCAGGTGTCAAAGTTGCCGACGTCGCAGAGCTTGTCGACAAGCTCCGCAACGAAGCAAAAGTAATCTAAGCGGGGATCAATCAAATGAGCATTCTTGTTATTGCCGAACACGACAATACCGAACTGAAGGGTGGCACGCTTAACACCGTTGCTGCTGCTCAGAAAATCGGTGGCGACATCACCGTTCTCGTGGCTGGCGAAGGCTGCAAGGCCGTTGCCGAAGCTGCTGCCAAGGTCGAAGGTGTCTCCAAGGTTCTCCTCGCAGACAACGCAGCCTATGGCCA
>NZ_DCAO01000054.1:0-3099 GCF_002311515.1 Thalassospira sp. UBA1131 | reverse complement strand
CGTCCGATCTATGCCGGTAACGCCATGGCAACCGTGCAGTCGACCGACAGCCTCAAACTGATCACTGTCCGGACCACCGGCTTTGATCCGGTCGCCGCCGAAGGCGGTTCTGCATCCATCGAAGACGTTGCTGTTGCATCTGATGCAGGCAAGTCGACCTTCGTTGGTCAGGAACTGACCGAGTCGGAACGTCCGGAACTCACCGCCGCAAGCATCGTCATCTCTGGCGGTCGTGGCATGGGTTCAGGTGAAAACTTCCACCTGATCGAACCGATTGCCGACAAACTCGGCGCTGCAATTGGCGCTTCTCGCGCGGCAGTTGATGCGGGCTATGCCCCCAACGACTGGCAGGTCGGCCAGACCGGCAAAGTTGTTGCACCGCAGCTATACATTGCTGTAGGCATTTCGGGTGCTATTCAGCACCTTGCCGGCATGAAGGACAGTAAGGTCATTGTCGCGATCAACAAGGACGAAGAAGCGCCGATCTTCTCGGTAGCGGATTACGGACTTGTCGGTGACCTGTTCGAGGCCCTTCCCGCTCTGGCGAGCGAACTCGACAAATAATCTGATCCCCTTTAGGGTCAAGGCAACGCATACTCTTGTTTTGACCCTTGGGGACGAGTGGGGAACAAATGGCTTCGTTGGAAGATATCAAAACCATTGGCGTAATCGGCGCCGGTCAGATGGGCAATGGTATTGCACATGTGATCGCACTGGCCGGTTACGACGTCCGAATTCTCGACATCTCGCAAGATGCCCTTGATAAGGCCATCGGCGTGATGGAAAAGAACATGGACCGTCAGGTCAAAAAAGAGATCATTACCGCAGCGCAAAAAGATGCGGCGCTGAAACTGATCTCAACCGGAACGGAATATACCTTCCTGTCTGACTGTGACCTGGTCATCGAAGCGGCAACCGAGAACGAAGAGATCAAGAAACAGATCTTCAAGGCTCTGTGCCCGGTGCTCGGCCCGGAAGCGATCATCGCGACCAACACCTCTTCGATTTCGGTCACCCGTCTGGCATCCTATACCGACCGTCCGGCGAAGTTCATGGGCATGCACTTCATGAACCCGGTGCCGCTGATGAAACTGGTGGAACTGATCCGTGGTATTGCCACGGACGAAACCACCTATCGCACCATTCATGAATTGACCAAAAAGCTCGGCAAGGACACGGCAAGTGCCGAAGATTTCCCGGCCTTTATCGTCAACCGCATCCTGCTTCCGATGATCAACGAGGCGATCTACACCCTTTACGAAGGTGTGGGGAATGTCGAGTCCATCGATACCGCGATGCGTCTGGGTGCGAACCATCCGATGGGCCCGCTGCAGCTGGCAGACTTTATTGGTCTCGATACCTGCCTGTCGATCATGCATGTCCTGCATGATGGTCTGGCCGATACCAAGTATCGCCCGTGCCCGCTTCTGGTCAAATATGTCGAAGCCGGATGGCTTGGCCGCAAGGCTGGCCGTGGCTTCTATGACTATAGCGGCGACGAACCGACCCCGACCCGCTAAGCGGTTGCACGCCAGGACTGGCGTTACGACATCAAAGCCGCTGCCCCGCAGCGGCTTTTTTTGTTGCATTCCGTGCTTCAACCATCTGGAATGGTGATTACTCTAACCCGCACAATCATGATGTCGGGAAAAATCAAACGGTTCTGGAGGCCGTCCGAACATGTATCTCGGAATTGATGTCGGCACATCGGCAGTCAAGGCACTACTGATTGACGAAAACTCGGTCACCCTTGCCGAGGCTGATGTCCCTTTACGCGTTTCCAGCCCCAAACCGTTCTGGAGCGAACAAAACCCCACCGACTGGTGGGATGCAACCCTGCGCGCCATCGATGATTTGCACCGCCAAAACCCGACGGCAATTGCCTCAACCCGCGCAATCGGCCTGTCGGGCCAGATGCATGGCGCGACATTGCTGGGCGCGGATGACAAGCCACTTCGTCCGGCGATCCTGTGGAATGATGGCCGCGCCACCCGGGAATGCGCCGAACTTGATGCCGCCTTGCCCGATCTGGGCCAGCGCGCGGGCGTTGCCACCATGTCGGGCATGACGGCGCCCAAACTGATCTGGCTGCAAAAACATGAACCGGATGTTTTTGCCAAAATCAAAACCATCCTGCTGCCCAAGGATTACATCCGCTTTTGCCTCTCAGGCGACAAGGCCACCGAAATGTCGGATGCCGCAGGCACGCTTTGGCTTGATGAACAAAGCCGAAGCTGGAACCAAAGCGCGATCGAAGCTTGCGGTTTAACCCGCGATCAACTGCCGCATCTGGTCGAGGGATCAGACGTTACCGGTACGCTCCGCGCAACACTCGCCGACCGCTGGGGCATGCGGGACGACGTCATCATTGCCGGGGGTGGCGGTGATGCGGCGACCGGTGGCATCGGGGTCGGGGCGGTTTCCCATGGCGATGGCTTCATTTCGCTGGGCACCTCGTCACAGATCTTTGTCGCGTCGGACAAATACCGTCCCAAGCCCGAAGAACTCCTGCACAGCTTTGCCCACGCCATCCCGGACCACTGGTTCCAGATGGCGGTCCTGCTCAACGGGGCCAGTTGCCTGAAATGGGCGGCCGACCTTCTGGGCGAGGCCGACATTACCGCATTGCTCAACCGGGTCGAAGCCCAACACAACGCCCCGTCTGATATCCTTTTCCTGCCCTACCTCAACGGGGAACGCACCCCGCACAACAATCCGCATGCCCGGGGCGTATTCTTTGGTCTGGGCAGCGATACAGACCGCGAAACCATGGTTCAGGCGGTGCTCGAAGGGGTCGGCTTTGCCCTCCGCGATGCCAAGTCCCGCCTGCACAAGGCCGGAACCCAGTGCGACCTGCCCGGCGTGATCGGCGGCGGTGCCCGCAGTCGCTACTGGATCAAGATGATTGCTGACATCCTGGGTAAGCCACTTGCCCGCTATGAAGGCGCGACCAAGGGCCCGGCCTTTGGTGCCGCCCGACTGGCCCGTCTGGCCCTGACAAACGAACCGGTTGCAGACGTTTGCGTCAAACCCGCAATCGAAGAAGTAATTGAACCTGACCTGACCCGCCATGATGCCTACCAGCCGCGCTTTGCCAAA
>NZ_DCAO01000008.1:35135-36367 GCF_002311515.1 Thalassospira sp. UBA1131 | reverse complement strand
GCCTCGTTCATCTTGCGGAGCGTCACATCCGGGCTGTCGCGCTGGGTGAGGATTTCAAGGAAAACCTCGTTGGCGTCCGGATCGTTTTGCAGCTTGTGATCGACATACTTCAGACTTTGCGTAATCCAGCGCAGCGTTTCGGGATGGATGCCGACCCGGTTCTGATGGGCAACCAGAAACAGGCGCAAAATCTTGATCGGGTCATTCTTGAAGACATCAAGGCTTTCGACCGTCAGGCGTTCATTGCGCAGTTCAAACCCGTCAATTTCCTTGGTGCCAAACAGCTTGCCCGGAAAACGGATCAGCGGGCGGCGCTGATGGCTTTCTTCAAGGGCAGCACAGAAGATGCGGGTCAGGTTCCCGACATGCTTCACCATCAGATAATAGTGCTTCATGAAGCGTTCGATGCCCGATGCCCCGGCATGATCGGTATAGCCAAGCCGTTCGGCGATATCGCGCTGCATATCGAACGTCAGGCGGTCTTCTTCGCGATCAGACAGATAGTGCAACCAGCACCGCACCGCCCACAGGAAGTTTTGCGCCTTCAAGAAGCCGCGTGCTTCCTTGCGCGTCAGGACCTTGAGATCGACGAGCTCCATCGGGGAATTGACGCGATAAAGGTATTTGCCAATCCAGAACAGGGTATGAAGGTCGCGAAGCCCGCCCTTGCCGTCCTTGACGTTGGGTTCGACCACATAGCGTGAATCGCCCATGCGGGTGTGGCGTTCATCGCGTTCGCCAAGCTTCTTTTCGATGAACTCGATGCCGCTGCCCTTGACCAGCTCTTCCATGAAGCGGGTGCGAAACAGTTTATAGGTTTCCTCGTCGCCCCAAACGAACCGGCTTTCAAGCAGGTTGGTGCGAATGGTGATGTCCTGTTTGCCCATGCGCAGGCAATCATCGACGGATCGCGTCGCATGACCGACCTTAAGCCCCAGATCCCAGAGCATATAAAGAATGAATTCAACGACCTGTTCACCATGTGCGGTCTGTTTGTAGGGAAACAGAAACAGGATATCGACATCGGAATGCGGCGCCATGTCACCGCGGCCATAGCCGCCGACGGCGACGACTGACATGCGTTGTTCATTGGTCGGATTGTGCAGTGGATAGACGAACGTGGTGGCAAAATCATGGATCAGGCGAACGATCTGATCCATCAGGAAACTGTTGGAAAAGACGGTGTCCTGCCCGGAATTGCTTTCTTCAAAGCGTGCGCGGATCACAGATCG
>NZ_DCAO01000008.1:27862-34941 GCF_002311515.1 Thalassospira sp. UBA1131 | reverse complement strand
GCGTGCGGTCTGTCGGCGACAGGGTTTATATATCAATTTTCTTAACAGTTGCCGCACCATAGCGCCAATTTCATCTATCCGCATCAAATGCGTGCGCAAGTCCGATCGGCAGACACGCACCTGATATGGGGATAGGCCGCCTGTTTTGCAGGTGATCAGCGCTTTAGCGACTGAAGACGATAGAGCGCATCAAGGGCTTCGCGCGGGGTCATGTTATCGGGATCAAGATCGGCAACCGCATCAAGCAGCGCCTTTTGCGCGTCCGAAAGGGCCGGGGCGCTTGTGCGTTCCTCCTTGGCGGCCTGTTCGATGGCAACCGCAAACAGCGGCAGGTCATCGGCCAGCTTGGAAACAGCACCCCCCTGTTCGCCCTTTTCAAGGGTCTTGAGAACCTGTTCGGCGCGCTTGATAACGGGCTTTGGTAGGCCGGCCAACTGGGCGACGTGAATGCCGTAAGACCGATCTGCACTGCCCGCACCGACTTCATGGAGGAAGACGACCTCGCCCTGCCATTCCTTGATCAGCATGGTGTGGCACGACAGGTGTTTGAGCTTGGCCGCCAACGCCGTCAGTTCGTGATAGTGGGTGGCGAAAAGACCGCGGCACTGATTGATTTCATGCAGGTTCTCAACCACCGCCCAGGCAATCGACAGACCATCAAAGGTCGCCGTGCCACGGCCGATTTCATCCAAAATCACCAGCGAACGGTCAGTTGCCTGATTAAGGATCGATGCGGTTTCGACCATTTCGACCATGAAGGTGGATCGCCCGCGCGCCAGGTCATCGGCCGCACCGACACGCGAAAACAGCCGGTCAATCACGCCGATATGGGCCTTGGCCGCCGGGACAAACGCCCCGATCTGGGCGAGTACCGCAATCAATGCATTCTGGCGCAGGAAGGTCGATTTACCGGCCATGTTCGGACCGGTGATCAGCCACAGGCTTTGTTCATCTTCAAGGCGGCAATCGTTGGCAACAAAGGGTGCGTCGCCATTTTCGCGTAAGGCGGCTTCGACCACCGGATGGCGGCCCGCGGTGATGTCAAAGGCAAGGCTGTTATCGATGTTCGGGCGAATGCAGCCCTGATCGCGTGCAAGTTCGGCCAAAGCAGCCGATACATCAAGCCCGGCCAAGGCACTTGCACATTTGGCGATGTCATCGGCCTTGGCCAGAACGGCGGCCACCAGTTCATCAAACAGTTCAAGTTCAAGGGCAAGCGCCTGATCACCGGCCTTGGAGACCTTGCTTTCAAGCTCGGACAGCTCGACGGTGGTAAAGCGCACCGCATTGGCCATGGTCTGGCGATGGATAAACTCATCCATCTCCATCATCTTGTCGGCGGTTTTGGCCGATACTTCGATGAAATAGCCAAGTACGTTGTTGTGCTTGACCTTAAGGTTGGAAATGCCGGTTTGCTCGGTATAGCGGGCCTGCAGGTTGGCGATCAGCTTTTTGCTTTCACTTGAAAGCATGCGCAGCTCATCAAGCGGCGGATGATAGCCGCCAGCAATAAAGCCACCATCGCGTGCCAGAAGCGGCAGGCTTTCGGCGATTGCCCGGCGCAGCAGATCAATCAGATCGCCGTGATGGCCCATCATGGTCAAATGATCAGAAAGGGCTTCCGGCTGGGCAGTCAGGCCATCATTGCCGCCATCGGGCTTATTCAGAAGATTGCCAATCGCAAAGGCACAGGACAGCCCATCGCGCATCGCCGCCAGATCACGCGGACCACCACGCCCGACCGACAGGCGCGACAACGCACGTTCAATATCGGGGCATTCGCCAAGGGCGGCGCGCAGATCTGATCGCAACCCATCGCGATCATGGAAATATTCCACCAGATCAAGGCGCTTGTTGACTTCATCGGCATTGGTCAGCGGGGCGGACAGACGCGCCGCCAGCAAACGTGCACCAGCACCGGTGCGGGTGCGATCAATGACGGACAGCAACGATCCCTTGCGTTCGCCCGACTGGGTCTGGATCAGCTCAAGCGACCGACGGGTGGCGGCATCGATTTCCATCGCCGCCCCCTCTGCCACGCGGGTTGGCGGGGCGAGGCGGGGCATCTGGCCCTTTTGGGTCAGCTCGACATAATCAATCAGCGCACCGGCAGCCGAAAGCTCGGCGATCTCAAACCCGCCAAAGGCATCAAGGGCTTCGACCTCATAAAGCTTTTTGAGCCTAAGCTGGGCATTTTCAGCATCAAAGCGTGCGGTCGGCTGCGGGGTGATGATGTTTTTATATTCGGCGTAGATGTCGAACACTTCCGCGCGGTTCAGCATCTTTTCCGAAAACAGGATTTCACCCGGATCAAGCCGGGCAAGGGCGGCACCAAGACCGGCCATCTCGCAAGGCTGCACAAAGAAATCACCGGTCGACATATCAAGCCAGGCCAGTCCGATCTTGCCGCGGACTTCGGAAACGGCGGCCAGATAATTGTGGCGCCGCGCATCGAGCAGGCTGTCTTCGGTAAGGGTGCCCGGCGTGATCAGGCGGACAACACCGCGTTTGACCACGGACTTGGCGCCGCGTTTTTTGGCCTCTGCCGGGTCTTCCATCTGTTCACAGACGGCCACCCGGAAGCCCTTGCGGATCAGACGTTGCAGATAGGTTTCGTGACTATGGACGGGAACACCGGCCATGGGAATTTCGTTACCTTGATGCTTGCCGCGTTTTGTCAGGGCAATATCAAGGGCTTCGGCGGCTTTGACCGCATCGTCAAAGAACAGCTCGTAGAAATCGCCCATCCGATAAAACAGCAGGCAGTCCTGATACTGTTCCTTGATTTCAAGGAACTGCATCATCATTGGCGTCGCGCCGTCTCTGGAAAAAGAAGGTGCGGTCGGTGTGGTATCGGATTTATCGGCGATCTGGTTCATGATGACTTGATAGCAAACCCTGAAGGCAAAGACGAGAGCAGGAAACTGGCGGGGTGATAAAACTTGATCTATGCCATTGCAACGCCTGAATTTCTGCGAATATATAAAGATCGTGACCAACAACCAACTGTCGTTTTCCGCGACAGAATAACAGTGAGCAAGGAGCGTACAAAATGGCAGAAGAACAGACCATCCCGCAGGCCCCGGAACTGGTCGGACTGTTTGATACCAAGGACGGTTTCGATGCGGCTCTGCGTGCGCTCCGCGATGCCGGGTTTGAACGCACCGATCTGTCGGTTTTAAGCTCCCACGAATCCATTGATGTGGCTGGCAAGGATGGTCGGTCTTGGTCCGATGTGCTGACCGCACTGGTGGGTGAAACCAAATATGAAGTGCCGCTGGTGGCGTCCGGTGCGATTGCATTGTTTGGGGGCGCTGCGACAGCCGCCGCCGCCATTGCGGTCGGGGCCGGTGTTGGCGCGGTCGCACTTCGTGAGTTTATCGAAGAAGTGACCTCCACCCCGCATACCGAGGATTTCGCCCGCGCGGTGGACGCCGGATCGGTCATCCTGTGGGTGCGGATAGACCCGGACCATGAAGGTGCCGAGGCCAAGGCACGCGACATTCTTGAACAGAATGGTGCCACCAACATCCACCTGCATTCACCGAAGTAATCCGTACGTTTTGGCGTTGCGGGCAGCTGCATGACAGAGTCCGCCGAGAAGGATTGAATTTGCCGGTAAGGCAACAGGAACACGGGGGCATTGGCCCCCGTTTTTCGTATCGTGGAAAGTTCATATCAGTGCCAATCGGCGGGTCGGTTTGCGCGGCGCAATAAAAACGGCAATCCCAGGGGCCCTTTGCGCGCGTGTGATTACATCTCTGAAAAACCAGCACTTACTGCCGGTCACGGCGACGTCGTCGATGGGGCGGCTGTGTCCGCCATTGCGTTTGCGCATGTGAAACGGGTCGGATCAGAGGTCAATGTTGCGCCGCAACATACGGAAAACGCTACGTAATTTTGCGGTTGCCGTTAACGTCGCCTTTGACCCGGGGCGCGAAGCCTGATTTATTGGGCGGTCCGACAAGACGGTCCCACGCCGCAAACTTGTCGATCAGGAAAATCAGAACTCAAGAACAAAACAGACCGTACAGGTTGCTTTCCATCTCACCACGCAAGCGTCAGTGAAAAACACAATGTCAGATACAGAAATCAAGGTTCGTGACCGTGAAGCGCTGCTGTTTCATTCCAGCGGCCGCCCCGGCAAAATCGAAATCACCGCATCCAAACCGCTGACCACTCAGCGCGACCTCTCGCTCGCCTATTCACCGGGTGTTGCGGTGCCTTGTCTTGAAATCGCCAAGAACCCGGCGACTGCCTATGATTACACCTCCAAGGGCAACATCGTTGCGGTCATTTCCAACGGCACCGCCGTGCTTGGCCTTGGCAACCTTGGTGCGCTGGCCTCCAAGCCGGTGATGGAAGGCAAGGCGGTTCTGTTCAAACGCTTTGCCGATGTGGATGGGTTCGATCTTGAAGTGTCGACCGAAGATGTCGACGAGTTCGTCAATTGCGTGCGCTTCCTGGGCGCATCGTTTGGCGGGATCAACCTTGAAGACATCAAGGCGCCGGAATGCTTCATCATCGAACAGCGCCTGCGCGAAGTCATGGACATTCCGGTGTTTCATGATGACCAGCATGGCACGGCGATCATTGCGGCATCGGGCCTGATCAATGCCTGTGACCTGACGGGTCGCAAACTTGAAGACATCAAGCTTGTCATCAACGGGGCCGGTGCGGCCGCGATTGCGTGTTGCGAGCTGGTCAAAAGCATGGGTGTTGCCCATGACAACGTGATCATGTGTGACTCGCGCGGGGTGATCTACAAGGGCCGTGAAGACGGCATGAACCAGTGGAAATCGGCCCATGCGGCGGATACCGATGCACGGTCGCTTGACGATGCGATGAAGGGTGCTGATGCGTTCTTTGGCCTGTCGGTCAAGGGGGCGGTGACATCCGCCATGGTCAAAAGCATGGCCAAACAGCCGATCATCTTTGCCATGGCCAACCCGGATCCGGAAATCTCCCCGGAAGAAGTTGCTGCTATTCGTGATGACGCGATTTGCGCCACCGGGCGTTCGGACTATCCCAACCAGATCAACAACGTTCTGGGCTTCCCGTATATCTTCCGCGGCGCGCTTGATGTTCAGGCATCCACGATCAACGAGGACATGAAGATTGCCGCAGCCCACGCGGTGGCATCGCTTGCGCGTGAAGACGTGCCCGATGAAGTGGCCGCGGCCTATTCCGGGCGTCGTTTGCAATATGGTCCGGAATACATCATCCCGGCCCCGTTTGACCCGCGCCTGATTACCGCCGTGCCCAAGGCAGTTGCCCAGGCCGCGATGGATAGCGGTGTGGCGCGTCGTCCGATAATTGATATGGAAGAATATGAAAATCAGCTGCGTGGTCGTCTTGATCCGACGGCAGCCCATTTGCAGCTGATTTCCGATTATGTCCGTGCGCACCCGAAACGCATTGCCTTTGCCGAGGGTGAGGAAGAAACCGTGATCCGCGCAGCGGTGGCGTATCGCAATTCGGGCTATGGCACGCCGATCCTGATCGGGCGCGAAGACCGCATCCATGAAAGTGCCAAGAAGCTTGGTATTGAAAGCCTTGACGGTGTTGAAATCAGCAACGCGGCCCTGTCCAAGCATAATGCGGAATATGCCGAGTTCCTTTATCAGCGCCTGCAGCGCAAGGGCTTCCTGTGGCGTGATTGCCAGCGCATGGTCAACCAGAAGCGTAACGTCTTTGCCTCTGTCATGGTGGCACAGGGTCATGCTGATGGTTTGATCACCGGGCTTACCCGGAACTTCAATCGCAGCTTCGCCGATGTTGCCGGTGTGATCGATGCCAAGCCGGGTGAAATCCCGATGGGGCTCTCGATTGCGATTGCCAAGGGCCGGACGGTGTTCATCGCCGATACCCGTGTGCACAACCTGCCAAATGCCGAGGAACTGGCCGAGATCGCCATTCAGGCGGCCGCCAAGGCCCGTCAGATGGGTCATGAGCCACGTGTGGCGATGGTTTCGCACTCGACCTTCGGCAACCCGTATAGCGAGGATACCGACCGTATCCGCGAAGCCGTGGGCATCCTTGAAAGCAGCAATGTCGATTTCGAGTTCGATGGCGACATGGCAGTTGATGTGGCACTCGATACCGAGCTTCTGAAGCTTTATCCGTTCTGCCGTCTGTCGGGTCCGGCCAACGTTCTGGTGATGCCGGCGCTCCACGCGGCAACCACAGCCTCCAAACTGCTTGATAAGCTAGGTGGTGGCACCGTGGTTGGTCCGGTGATGATCGGTCTGGAAAAACCGGCCCAGATCGCCCAGATGGGGGCAACCGTGAACGATCTGGTGAACCTTGCGGCCCTTGCCGCCCACGAGGCAGAGCACGGCTAAGCCGAGCCAAAATCAAAGATCAGAAAGGCGGGGCTGATTTTTCAGGCTCCGCCTTTTTTGTTTGGACATCCAACTCTGCCGGACAGGGCGCGCACGAACGCCTGATCCACGGACCAATGCCGCGACATAATTCGGTCTGCGCATTTTGGATGGATGGGTGATAACCTGACAGCTGGATGCGCATATAGACGTCTTGGGGCGTGTTCTGTGACATCCGACCCGATTTTTGCCACATCACAGAGGCAATAGTCCGCAATTCAAGCCAAAACCCAGAAAACAGGAATCGCTTATGGGCCAGTTGACCCGGTTTTTCGCCGTTATCATGTTTTTGCCGCTGCTTGCCGCCTGCGAAGATGAACAGGTCAGCGGACCGACAGCCGATGAAATCACCACGGCGGTGATCGAACGGTTTCGCGATGATCCCTATGCCAAGGTCGGCCATGTTGAAAACGTGACCAAAACCAACAGCATTTCCGAAGACGATGACGAAGTGCTTGTCATGGTGCGTTATGAGCTGGTGTTTGATCGCACGGTTGCCGACTTTGCCGATGACGTGACCGAAAAGGGCAAGGCGGCCGGGACAATGGATGATGTCGGCAGCACGGTGCGCGATGCGCTTGATCTGGTGAAAACCAAGATGCTGACGCTCAAGGAAGGCGAATACAAGGTGGGCGACCGTCGGGTGGTCGAGGATGAAATCCGGTTGCTGAAATCGGAAAAGGGCTGGATTTATCG
>NZ_DCAO01000008.1:20665-27695 GCF_002311515.1 Thalassospira sp. UBA1131 | reverse complement strand
CCCTTGGGATTATTCCTCAAGGGCGGCGAGCACCTTTGGCGGCGGCGGGACGTCGCCTGCCGCAAAATCAAGACCATCAAGCTCGTTCAGGCCGTTCACACTCATGATCGCATGCAGGCTGTCGACATATTCCTCGCCGCGCTCGGAATATTTGGTCAGGGTCTCGGCCAGTTCCCAGCCACTGATAAACTTGCCTTCGGCGCGAAGGGTTGCGCGACGTTCGCGCAATTCCTGATAGGCCGGATGCGAGTTGATGTTGCGTGCATAGGCGCGCACACTGTCCATCAGGCTACCAAAGGCCTTGATGACGTGGGTTTTGCCATCTTCGCGATCTTTCGGCACGATGCCTTCATCGTCGCCCCAGGCCCATTGACCAAACAGGGCGTTGCCTTTGCGCACAAAGCGTGACGTGCCCCAACCACTTTCCTCTGCCGACTGGGCAAGGATCAGCGAGGTCGGGATAACGTCAATGCGCTCAAGCAGGGCGTTGATGCCGCCATCGGTCACGCGATAGCGCTTCATCAGCTGATTGACCCATTGCTGATCGGCCTGGCTGACCGGGGTGCCGGAAATGCCCTTGGCCTGAATGGCCATCAGGCGTTCACGGCGCGCGGTGATTTCTTCGTTCACGCGCATGGCCAGCGGCAACATGATTTTCAGGAAAAGCTGTTTGCGCTCTTCAACTGATGCCAGTTCGCCAAGGCCTTCGGGCACGCGCTTGATATAGACGCGCGGAACTTCGCCTACCTCATTGAGGTGATAGCCGATGCTTTTGAAATACTGGCTGAGTGCGATGACTTCAGGACCGCGGCGATAAACCGTTTTCTTCTTTTTGATAACGGCTTCATCTGCCGTGACTTCGACGGTTTCTGTCTCGAAACCTTCCGGAGTTGGAGAAAGATCAATTCCGGCGAAAAGCCCAATATACAGGAAAATAACCGCTCCGAAAATCGAAGCGAGCGCAACATTCCTGTAACTGTTTGTTTTTGCGCTAGTCATTGTTGAATCTCCAGGATCAGTCGAACTGTCCATCCCAAGTGGAGGTTATCTATGCCTGCCGCGCGCGATGATCGCAACGGGCAATATCTCCGAGAGTTGAAAACGCCAAGAAAACCTTTTCGTTCAGCGCATAATTTTTACGCCCGGCGCGGGTTAAAGTTCACGCCGGGCGTCTGAATTTGTTAACGACTCGTAAATCCGTGCGCGGTCAGTTCACCGGATGGTCGGACGCCATCTTGTCGGTGAGGTGTCCGAAAACCGGGTCAGGTTCAGTCAGCCATGACCGGTTCGACGGCCTGAACTTCGGGCACGTAATAACGCAGCATGTTTTCGATGCCCATCTTGAGCGTCGCGGTGCTGCTTGGGCAGCCGGCGCATGCACCGTGCATTTCAAGGAAGACCACGCCATCTTCGAAACGGTGGAAGACGATGTCACCACCATCCTGTGCCACGGCCGGGCGCACGCGGGTATCAAGCAGTTCCTTGATCTGGCTGACCAGTTCATCATCGCCTTCGGCAGCAGAGCTGGTACCGGTGGCGGCGTTGGAATCCTGATCGAGAACCGGCTGACCCGACGTGTAATGTTCCATGATCCCGCCAAGAATCTGCGGTTTCAGGGTTTGCCAGTCCTTGGAGTCATCCTTGGTGATGGTGATGAAATCACCGCCGAGGAAAACACCGGCAATGCCATCAATTTCAAACAGCTTGCGCGCAAGCGGCGATTTGATGGCTTCGTCACCCTTGACGAAGTTGGCGGTGCCAAGACGGCCCATGACTTCTTCGCCCGGAAGGAATTTGAGTGTCGCCGGATTCGGGGTTGGTTCGGTCTGAATGAACATTTTCGGCTTGTCCTCTCACTCTGATTGTCGGGACTTATGCTGCCCACTCAACAATCTCTATTTCATTTGGTTAGGCCCTAAATGGGGCAAAAACCACAAAAGATCAAGTCGCAGCGCGCAACTCAGGTATTCCGGATGGCGTGTTTCGCAATCACATTGACGTCAACGTTGCAGAATGCTGCTGATTTCGCGCATCTGGGTACGGGCCCGCAGCAGATAGAAACCAAGCCCCGCCAAATGGTTAGGGAAGACGATGCCATCGGCCGAGCCGTTCACAACCACCATCGGGTCAAGTGCGGCTGCTGCCTGCAGGGATCCGATCATTTCTGCCCAGACCGATGCGATCTGGCGTTCATTGATGATCTGTTCGAAGTCGGTGCCAAGATCGCGCAAGATCAGGCTATAGGCATAAAGGCGACCCTTGGTGGCATAGAAAACGTCATCGGCCGTGCGATCAAAGATCGACGGATTTTCCACCTTATCATCAATCAGGGCAGAGGCCGAGCCAAGGTCATTGGCAATGCGGTTCAGTGTTTCCTGAAGGTTGTCGGCACGGCGTTCAAAAACCGCATTCCCGTTGGTCAGACGGGTATTGTAGTTTTGCAGGGACCGGATTGCCTGACGGTATTGTTGTTCGGACGTGACACCGGGCAGCAGCGAAACGCTGGGATCAAACACCCATTTGTCGCCACGGAATTTCAAAAGGCCGGCGGCATCGTCCAGATCCGGGTCAACCTGACTTGACCCACGGGCGCGCCCGATCTGATCGGAAAGCTCGATCGCAAAGCGCGACAGGGCATAGACGATCCCGGTCTGGAAGTTCGGCATGTTATCAAGGGCTGCACTTGGCAGGAAGAACGGGTCGTTGGCGGTCCAGCGGTTCTGGTTGACCTCGCGATCAATCAGGGCTGCGGCGGTGTTCACCGCGTGACTGCCGCCCTTGTAATTGCCGATAAAGTCGGGGTTGTCATCGATACGATGCACAATCGCCATGCCTGCCGGATAATAGATCACGGCAATCAGAACGATCACACCAAGGCTGCGCACCCAGAACTTTCCCGAACCGAAAATAGCTTTCAGTCGGGAACCAAATCCTGCAACGCCGCCTTTTTTATAGAGATAATCGTCTTCAATCATGACTTGTCCTGTGAATTGATCCGGCAATTGAACCTAGGCGCTGTGCACCCAAACGGCAAGTCCATGATTTTACGCAGTGATGGTGATGAACGTTTCAAAGGTCGCCAGTCCAAGCAGTGTTTCAAGATCCTTCTCGGCCAAGGCAACACAGCCTTCGGTGCCGGCATAATCGGGTTTGGCGATATGCATGAAGATCGCCGATCCCTTTCCGGGCACGGGCGGGTCATCATTATGGCCCAGAACAACGATGATGTTATAGAGATCATCCTTGCGAAACAGCTTTTCATGGCTGGCATCAAACGGCAGGCGGACCGGGCAGTTATAGTCGGGATGACCGGGATCATCACACCAGCCGTCGGAAAATGAAATGGTGGTGACCGGAAGCTTGGTGCGCGGGCTGGGCCTGCGATCAGCACGATACATCACATAGCGCAGCTGCCAGCGACCGGCCGGCGTTTTGCCATCGCCTTCGGTTTTCTGGTCGGCATCAATCACGCCATTTTTCCCAAGGGCACAGCGAAATGTGTGTTCACCCACGCTCAGCACACCGTCTGGCGAAGCAAACAGTTCAAGCGGTTGGGACGGCGAAGGTGCAGCAGCGTCGCTTTGCATTCTATTGATGGACCTTATCGTATTCGATCATGTGCTGGCATAGTGCTGGCACGCAGCTTCAATATGCTGACGCGCCAATGGTGAGAAACAACAAAGGTAAATTTGTGGCATTTGCGCCAATTCGCCAGTCAGCTCACAAATGGTTGATACGGCGATTTTGGCCGCCTGGTCTTCCGGATAGCCAAATATCCCGGTGGATATGGCAGGAAACGCCACAGAGGCCAGATTGTTCTCGACCGCCAGCAAGATTGATTGGCTATAACAGCTTGCCAGCAAATCGGCCTCACCCTGTGTGCCGCCATGCCAGACCGGGCCGACGGTGTGGATGACGTATTTGGCCTTCAGGTTAAATCCCGGTGTGATTCTGGCATCACCCGTCGGGCAGGGGGCAAGCGGCCGGCAGGCGTTTGCCAGTTCAGGACCCGCCGCATGATGGATCGCACCGCAAACGCCACCGCCAGGCAACAGTGCCTCGTTGGCGGCATTGACGATGGCATCGACATCAAGTGTGGTGATGTCACTGAGGGTAATTTTGATGGCATGGGTTTTGTCGGGCGCGTTTTTGTGGGTCACGAATAGTATCCTGAAACGTGAATTCTTCCCTCAATACCAACCTGTAAGGGTGGCACCCCTGCACCAAAGTAGTGTTACGCGACCGATAAGTCAAAAAACAACGCTCCGTCAGATTTGGCGGAGCGTTGTTTTTTAAATCCGGTGCCTGTCCGAAGACGGGTTGAATGCGGTTTATTTGCCGAGGCGGGTAACGCCTTCTTCGATCAGTTTGGCAGCTTTTTCAGCACCTTCCCAACCGGTGACCTTAACCCATTTGCCTTTTTCGAGGTCTTTGTAACGCTCGAAGAAGTGCTGGATCTGATCGCGCAGGATCTGCGGCAGGTCTTCGTGGGATTTGATGTCGGTGTAATACGGGTCGATCTTGTCATGCGGAACGCAGATCAGTTTTTCGTCCTGACCGGCTTCGTCTTCCATGATCAGAACACCGATCGGACGCGCACGGATCACCGAACCGGCAACGACCGGCTCGCGGAACATGACCATGGCGTCAACCGGATCACCATCTTCGCCAAGCGTGTTGGGGATGAAGCCATAGTTGACCGGGTAATACATCGAGGTGTGCAGAAAACGGTCCACAAAAACAGCACCGGAGTCTTTATCGACTTCATACTTGACCGGTCCGCCCTGCGGAATTTCGATGACGACGTTTACGTCCCACGGAACATCCTTGCCAACGGCAATCTTGCTGAGATCCATCTGGGAAAATCCCTTTCGCTTTTTGAACGCATGCCCCGATCACCAGGGCGGCTGATATGAGCTTCTAAGATGCAAAGACGCATCCGAAGGAAAATGATGCCGACCTTTTATCGCGAAACGCCGTCGCTTCCAAGGGGGCAGGAAATGATACTTTTGATCAGAAACCCTGGGCGGTTTCGGCAACCGGCAGCAAAGAGCTTTTCACAGGCGTGAAGCGGTCTGATTCTGCCTCAAGATTATTGAAATAACCCGGGTTCTTTGATGCGTTTGCATGACGGCTGGGCATCGAACGACCGTGGAAGAGATGCAAGACAGGAGAGGTATATTCAACATTTTTGCGACGGATACCCGCCCGGATCATGCGGAGTACGAAATCTGAATCTTCCAACCCATGGCCTTCATAGGCTTCGTCGAAGCCACCAATCCTCAGGATATCATCCTTGAAGGCCGCAATATTGCACCCCTGTGCTTTCTTCCAGCAATTGGCGTGCTCCCACAGGCTTTTCTGGCTTTGCGGGATCGGAATGAACTGAAATGGACGATTGCAGTTGCCCGTCAGGCCCAGCATGAAAAGGATCGCACGTGGCCATTTGTGGAACCGGAGACGGTTCTTCATCGCAAGCTTGGTAAAGCGTTCCTTTAGGAAAACACGTTTGCCTGTCACAAAGCAGTTTGCTTCGGCCGCTTTGCGGTGGCTTGAAACAAAGTTCGACATCAGGCAGCAATCACCGTCGGTGAACACAATGATGTCACCTTCGGACATCGCGATGGCGCCGTTGCGCACGCGCGACAGCCGGTATCCCTGATCTTCCTGCCAGAAATGTTTGATCGGCACCGGGGATTTTTTTTGCATCTTGGTAATGGTCTGCGCGGTTTCCGGCCCTGAGCCATCATCAGCAACAATCACCTCGAAGTTATCGTCCTTCTGGTCGATCAGCGATTGCAAAACCATTTCCAGCGCTTCTGGCCAATTATAGGTCGAAACGATGACTGAGACCTTATGCACTAAAATACCCCTAAATGTTGCTTGTGGTGTCCGCTTCTGGAAGCACCAAGTCAGTGTGAGCAGACAGTATTTCCGACTGCTCTGACGATCAATACAGAATTGATACTGTCACGCGCCTGTAAAGATCACTGAGCGTCTGGCTTACCGGGTTTTCGTCATGTTTTTCTGATAATAGGCCCAGGCATGCGCGATGATCTGGCGTGGGGAAGGATAGTTTGCGCGCCATCCAAACATGTCTTGCGCCTTGGACGGGTTTGCAACCAGTTTGGCGGGGTCTCCGGGGCGACGTGCATCTTCTATCACGCTGAAATCGCGACCGGTGATCTCTTTGCAAAGTTCGATGATCTCTTTGACGGAACAGCCTTCGCCTGTGCCGATATTGACGGCATCGAAAGCAGCATTCTCGGACGCGATGACATGCGAAAGCGCCTTGACGTGCGCGCTGGCAAGATCATCAACGTGAATATAGTCGCGAATGCAGGTTCCATCGGGCGTGTTATAGTCCGTGCCATAAATCTTGATATGGTCGCGTTGACCGGCAGCAGTTTGCAAAACCAGCGGGATAAGATGGGTTTCCGGATCATGCCTTTCGCCCGTTCGACCCTCCGGGTCGGCGCCCGCAGCATTGAAGTAGCGAAGGGCAATGGCGTGAAAACCGTATATGTCGGCGTAGTCCCTAAGCATGGTTTCGACCATGGCCTTTGAGCGGCCATAGGGATTTTCCGCCCCGACCTCGAGCGTCTCAGACAGCAGCCCTTCATCCCGATTGCCATAGACAGCTGCCGTTGACGAAAAAACAATGTGGTTGCAGCCATTGCGCCGCATCGCTTCGAGCAGGTTCAGCGCCCCGGCAGTGTTGACTTCATAAAACCTGGCCGGTTCGACCATCGAAGCGCCAGCTTCAATCAGGGCGGCCATGTGAATGACGGCGGCAGGCTTGAAATCATCAAAGGCGTTATTCAAGGCGGCACTGTCGCGAATATCGGCGTGGATAAACGGAACATCTGGGGAAACAGCATCGCGGTGACCATTTGAAAGGTTATCAAACACAACCGGTTGGTAGCCACTTTCGCGAAGCTTGATGCAAATGTGCGATCCGATATATCCCGCACCGCCTGTTATCAAAATGTTTTGCATGAAATGGAATTACTACTTTGTTCCTGAGCCG
>NZ_DCAO01000008.1:14472-20562 GCF_002311515.1 Thalassospira sp. UBA1131 | reverse complement strand
GATGCGGTTTTCGGGTTGATGAGTTCGCGGATCCAGTTGGCGGCTTCGATGACGATCGGGTCTTTTTCGCGGGCCGGGCGGATCAGCAGGCGATACCACCAGTGCGAAATGAAATCCGGGAAATTAAGTGGCACCAGTTCACCGCGCTCAACGTAATTGCGCGCAACAACATCGGTGCTGGCAACGATGCCCTGCCCGGCACGTGCGGCCTCAAGCGCCCAGATATGGTGGCTGAAGGTCCAGCAATCAGCGAGCGAGAAGCTGGCATCCTTGAACCATTGTTCGATCTGGGAGAACTGTTCGCTGTCACTGTCGATCAACAGGATATCGCGCGGGCCGAGTGTCGCGACGTCAACATTGCTGGCATCATAGCCGCGCTTGGCCAGCCATTCCGGGGCGGCGAAGGCGGTATAGACCTCAGGGGTCAGAAGCTCGGTAATCCAGTCTTCGGGACCGGGCAGGTCCTTTGGCGCGATCTGAAGGGCGAGATCAATTTCAAGCGGATCAAGACCGTCATCAAATTCGATCTTGCGAAACTGCACGGGAATGTCGGCAGGCAGCCGGTCGCGCAGGTTATCAAGCTCATACAGCAGCACAGTGAGGGCCGGGGTCGCCAGCGCACCGATACGGATCGCCTTGCCCTTGTCCGGGCCGACTTCGCCAGTGATATCGGCGATGCCATCAAGTGCTTCGGTCAGGCGCGGCAAAAGGAGCTCGGCCGACTTGGTCAGGGTCAATCCACGGCCCTTGCGGGTAAACAGCACCACGCCAAGGTTTTCTTCAAGCTGGCGGAGCTGATGACTGATCGCACTTTGCGTGACATGCAATTCTTCTGCGGCTCCCTTCACGCTTTGATGGCGTGCAGTGGCTTCAAAGGCGACAAGGGCGCGCAACGGTGGGAGCTTTCTGCGCATCGTGGGTTTCCATCCGGAGAGCATTACTGTCTTTTATTCTGTCTATCAGGCCTGATCGAAAAGTGGGCCAAAAAAATCTCAACAATGGCTGAAAAAGCTTCATTCGTATTTTTCCAAACAAGCAGGCAATATCATCGTCATACAGGGTTTCCGGCCGTAATGACTTATGCCTCCTTGCGCCACCACGTAAGCAGCCTCCCCCCAACTGCCGGAAACCCCAATATTCCTTTCGAAACCGGGATTGACCATGACCGCAACGCGACTGAGCGGAAATTTCCGCGGTGTCCTGTGGATGACGGCTGCCATGGCATCGGGCGTTTTTGTCGATGTTTGTGCCAAGCTTGTCTCGCACGATGTGCCGACCTCGCAGATCCTTGCGATGCGTGCCCTGACCACCGTTGCGGTGTTCCTGGTCATCATCATGTTTATCGGCACGCGCCAGATCCGAACGCGCCGCCCGGTGGCCCATATTGCGCGCGGCGTTTTATGGTACGGGTCGCTGTTCTTTGTGTTCTTTGCGCTGCGCCAGATGAGCATCGCCGAGGTCAACGCCTATCTGTTTATCGAGGCGTTGCTGACCGTGATGTTGGCGGTGGTGATTTTGGGCGAGAAACTGACCCCGCGCAAAATCATCGCAACCCTTCTGGGCCTTGTTGGCGTGTGGGTGATGTGTTTCCCGCGCATGGATGGCTTTGGCGTGCCGCTGGGTGTGGCCGCAGCCCTGATCGGGGCGTTCTGTTTTTCCGCCCAGACTTTGTTTGCCAAGGTGCTGACCCGGACCGAAACCAATTTTTCCATGCTCTTCTGGCCTCAGATCATCGCGGTTGCGATCTGGGTGCCGATTGCGATGATCACATGGTATCCGGCCTCAGTGGCCGATTGGCTTTATGCGTCGGGTGCCGGTTTCTTTGCCATGCTGACCAACTATATGGTGTTGCGGGCTGTCCGGGTTGCGGATGCCAGTGTGGTGTCGCCTGCGGCATACACCGCCCTGCCATTTTCGGTCGCGATGGATTTGATCTTCTTTGACATGCTGCCGGTGCCGGTGATTTTCATCGGGGCAGGGATCGTGGTGCTGGCCGTGATGCTGCTTGATTACAAGGGCGGTGCCAAAGTGGTCGAGGATGCTGTCGAAGAAGAATTTGCCGAATTTGCCGAGAGTAGCGAAATCGGGGATGAAGAAGCATCCCCGAAACCGGCCAAGGCCTGAGTCCCGATGACCGACGTTACAAATCAGCGATCATGTTGTGCGCGGGAATCATCCGGGGCCTGATCACGGTCATGAAGGCCGTAATCCCGGATCACACCGGCCACCCGCAAACGGTAATCTTCAAAAACCTTGTGCCGTCCCTTGATCTGGGCGGTACGGTGCTCGCCCAGATTGCGCCAGGCGGCAATTGCGTCCTCATCGCGCCAGAAAGACAGCGATAAAACCTTGCCGGGATTGGTCAGGCTTTGAAATCGTTCGATCGAGATAAAACCATCCATGGTTTCAAGCACGGGTTTGAGATCGCCGGCAATCGCAAGGTAATCGTCATAGCGTCCATCGTGCGGGGTGACCTCGAAAATGACGGCAATCATGGTTTGATCAGCTCCTCAGGGTCAGGACCTATGAATTTGGTTCGAATGGCAGGGTTTATATTTGTGAAATCCAAGAAAAATCCCGCCGGGCGGGTTGGTATCCCGTGCAAGGGATTTGACGCGGGAGTTTGCAAATATAAACCCTGTCCGTCGGATCCCTCAGATATGCACGGACTACTTTGTCGCAAAACCTTGAAAGATGGATATCTTCCTGCGGTTTCGCTTCGCGTATCCGCACAGATCTGAGCGACCATTCTAACTAAATTCATAGGTCCTGACCCTTATGCGGGGTGGAGGCAATTTTTAGAAACTGGCGTTCTTCGCGCAGGATGAATTTCTCGCGCTGGGAGAATTCGTAGTTCTCGCGGCCCAAGGGATCATCTTTCAACCGCGCGCGATAGGCTTCATAGGATGCCAAATCTGGCAAATGATAGATACCATAGGCGGTCGAGACCGATCCTTCATGCGGGGCGAAATAGCCGACAAGGTCCGCCCCGCAACGCGGGATAGCCTGCCCCCAGTTGCGGGCATATTCAATGAAGGCGTCTTTTTTGTACGGGTCGATTTCGTAGCGAATGAAGCAGGTAATCATGACAGCGTCCTTTCAGGAGAAACATCTTGTTGGGTGACGCGACCCATTATCCCGATTGCCGCGCATTAATGCTTCGATTAGCATCGAACTATGAAAGAAGGACCCGATATCGCCCGCGTGGCCGCATTGCTTGGCGATCCGGCGCGCGCAAATATGCTGACAGCACTTATGAGTGGCCGGGCATTAACTGCGGCCGAGCTGGCCCAAGAAGCCGGTGTGACACCGCAAACGGCAAGCTCGCATCTGGCAAAGCTTGAAGCCGGTCAGATCGTTGTGCCGCGCAAGCAGGGACGGTATCGTTACTTCACGCTGAGCGGCCCTGATATTGTCGAGGCACTGGAAATCCTGATGGGGATTGCCAATCGGGTCGGGCATAACCGCGTGCGCACCGGGCCCAAGGACCCGGAGCTGCGCAAGGCACGGGTTTGTTATGACCATCTGGCGGGTGACATGGGGGTTGCACTATTTGATGGCCTTGCCAAACGCAAACTGATTGAAAGCAACATCAATGGTGTTGCCCTGACACCGGCCGGGATCAATTTTGCCAACACGTTTGGCATTGATCTCGATGGCTTGCGGGCCAAGCGCCGACCGCTGTGTCGGGAGTGCCTTGATTGGAGTGCCCGACAGTCGCATCTGGCGGGCTCCTTCGGGGCGGCCTTGCTGGATCGGTTTTATGATCTTGGTTGGGCCGGACGGATGCCGGAGTCGCGCATTGTGCGGTTCAGTGATGCCGGCGAGAAATCATTCCGTGATTTGATCAATCCTTAAGGCCAGCTATCAATCACCGAGCAGGGCGGAAACAAAGGCCGGGACCAGTTCGGTGGCGGGGCCATAGCGGCTGTGATCAAACAGTGTGGCACCCGAACTGGGTTCGAGATTGAGCTCGACCGTTTCAGCCCCGGCTTCCTCGTGGGCGACTTGCACAAATCCGGCCGCCGGATAGACATTGCCCGATGTCCCGATCGAGATGAAAAGCCCGCAATCGCCAAGGGCAGCGTAAATGCGTTCCATCTCAAGCGGCATTTCGCCAAACCACACCACATGCGGGCGCAAGCCGCCGGCCTTGCCGCAACCTGGGCAGGGGGTTTCCTTGGCAAAGTCGCCCGGCCAATCGGTGAGCAGATCACAGTGATTGCAGCGGATTTTCAGAAGTTCACCATGCATGTGGATGAGGTTTTTGGACCCGGCCCGGCCATGCAGGTCATCAATGTTCTGGGTTACAAGCAACACGTCACCAGGCCATTCGGCCTCCAGCCGTGCCAGGGCCAGATGGGCGGCATTGGGTTGAACCGCCGGGTCATGCAAGCCAGCCCGGCGGTCGTTGTAGAAATGATGCACCAGATCGGGATTACTCACGAAGGCCTCGGGCGTTGCGACTTCGGATATATCGTATCTCGCCCAGATGCCATCGGGATCGCGAAAGGTATGAAGTCCGCTTTCCTTGGAAATGCCAGCCCCGGTCAGGATGACAATCGGGGCGTTTTCATCGCGCAGGATATCGATCAGGTCGGGGCGAAGCGGCATGGTGTGCGGTCCTGTGCTGGTGATCAGTGCCGGTAGCCTAATGCAAACAAAACACCCCCGCCAAGTCTGTCTGGCAGGGGTGAATGCGAAACCGATCCGCTAAAACCGGTTTATCTGAAATTTTTCTGGCGATCAGGCAGAGGTATCGACATTCCCACCCGGGGTGTCGGTCTGGCTTGGTTTTTCACCGCCCGGATTTTTGGTCACACCGACCATGGCCGGGCGCAGCAAGCGGCCCTTAAGCACGTAACCAGCCTGCATGACCTGTGCGACGTGGCCGTCCGGATATTCCGGATGCGGCAGTTCAAACACGGCCTGATGTTTGTTCGGATCAAGCTTTTCACCAAGCGGTTCAAGCTTTTCGATGCCGTTCTTTTCAAGCGCCTTTTGCAGGGCCTGTTCGGTCATCTCGACCCCGTCAAACAGCGTCTTCATCGCCGGATCGGCATTGGATGTATCGCCCGCGGCATCAAGCGCGCGGCGCAGGTTGTCGCTGACATCCAAAAGGTCGCGGGCGAATTTGGTAATGGCGTAGTTACCGGCATCCTCGACGTCTTTTTTGGCGCGGCGGCGGGTGTTTTCCACCTCGGCGGCCTGGCGCAGCAGACGGTCCTTGAGCTCCGCGACTTCGGCTTCAAGTGCGGCGATCGGGTCCTGGGGTGCGGCGTCCTCAACAACTTCCTCGGTCGCCTCTGCTGCGACCTCTTCAGAAGCGGTTTCCTCTGCATTGACGTCCTGCAGATCTTCAGGAGTGTTCTTTGCGGTTTCCGACATGGCTAACCTTGCTACTTTCACGTTATGCGGCCTGACACGCAGCGCCGCGATTTATCCAATCAGTCGACCGACCAGCTTGGCGGTGTAATCGACCAGCGGAATGATCCGGGCATAATTGATCCGGGTCGGTCCGACAACCCCGATTGCACCCACAATGCTGCCTTCAGCATTCTGATAGGGCGAAATCACCATCGAAAGACCCGATCCGCCGAACAGTTTATTCTCCGACCCGATGAAAATCTGAACACCCTGGGCATCCGTCGTCACATCGAGCAGTTCAATCATCTGATCGCGGGCTTCAAGCACGTTAAACAGGCGGCGAACGGTCTCAAGCTGTTCAATCGTATCGATATTTTCCAGCAGCTGGGATTGCCCCTTCACAATCAGGGACGATCCCTTGACCCCGCCGGCCCATGTTGCCAGGCCCGCATCAATCAGATTGGCGGAAAGTTCATCAAGCTCCTGCTTGAGACGATCACGCTCCTTCGTCATCAAAAGGCGCGCATCATCAAGCGTCTTTCCAGCCAACCGGGTATTTAGATAGTTTGCCGCTTCTGTCAATGCCGAGGCGGGCAAATCAGGCGGAACATCAAGGATTCGGTTCTCGACACTGCCATTATGGGCTACCAGCACGGCCAGGACTTTGCCCGGCGACAGGGCCACAAATTCGATCTGTTTTAAGCGAATGCCATCGGTCTTGGG
>NZ_DCAO01000008.1:0-14410 GCF_002311515.1 Thalassospira sp. UBA1131 | reverse complement strand
TTGGTCAGTTGGTCACGCTCGGCATTGGGAAGGTCACCAACCTCCATCAGGGCATTCACAAACAGGCGCAGGCCCTTTTCACTGGGCAGGCGCCCGGCCGAAATGTGCGGCGCGACCAGAAGACCCATTTCCTCAAGATCGGACATGACATTGCGAATGGTCGCCGCCGAAAGGTTTTCGGACATGCGACGCGCAATCGACCGCGAGCCGATCGGCTCGCCGGTTTCGACATAGGCATCGACAATCTGGCGGAACACTTCACGTGACCGCGCATTCATGTCGCCCAGCAATGTATCGTCAAAATGCGCCATGTGTTGCTTGCCAATTGATCCAGATGGATGAAGCGTTAAACGTGAGGAGAATTTAGTCAGGCAAACGCATTGCGTCAATTGCACGGCCTATTGCTAAGCCAAGCTTGTAAATTTGGTCGAAGTTGTTGGTTTAACTGCTTTGCGCCAGGATTGCACCAGAACAGATAAAAACATCCGGGGAAACTGCTGGACGTTTGGTGGGGCACATCTTACTTTGGGCCAAATTTTTCAGGACAGTTTCGCTTCGTGCGCGGGCAATCAAGTCGCCGCGAACGCAAGCCCAGACAACCAAGAGGTTCTTTCTCATGCGCCCTTCCGGCCGTACCCCCGATCAGCTTCGCGATGTAACGATTGAAACCGGCGTTTCCAAATATGCCGAAGGTTCCTGCCTGATCAAATTCGGCGACACGCATGTGATCTGTACCGCGACGGTCGAAGACAAAGTGCCGGGCTGGATGCGCAATTCCGGCAAGGGCTGGATCACCGCTGAATACGGCATGCTGCCGCGCGCAACCGATAGCCGCATGCAACGCGAAGCAGCGCGCGGTGGTCAGTCCGGCCGCACCCAGGAAATTCAGCGCCTGATTGGCCGTTCGATCCGAGCGGTTGCCGATATGAAGGCAATGGGTGAAATGCAGATGCGCCTTGATTGCGATGTCATTCAGGCCGATGGCGGTACGCGCACCGCATCGATCACCGGTGCCTATGTGGCCGCCTATCTGGCGTTTCAGGGCGTGCGTCGCCTTGGCCTGATCAAGGAAATCCCGCTGACTCAGCCGGTCGCAGCGATTTCATGCGGCATCTATGAAGGTGAAGCGGTACTTGATCTTGATTACGTCGAAGACAGCAATGCCGGGGCTGATGCCAACTTCGTGCTGGCGGGCAATGGCGGCATTGTCGAAGTACAGGCAACCGCCGAAGACGTGCCGTTTGATCGCGCATCCTATGACCAGATGTTCGCGCTGGCGGAAAAAGGCTGCAAGGAATTGTTCGCCAAGCAGCGTGAGGCGCTTGGTCTTTAAGGCACCGTAATATTGACGGCGGGAATTGGGCCTGCCGTTTTTTCGCATCAGTTGGATATCGCAGTTTCAGGCAAGACCATGGCCCGTCGTTTCACGGAAAAAAAACTCGTCATCGCCAGCCACAACAAAGGCAAAATCAGGGAAATCGGTGAACTTCTTAAACCATTCGGGATTGAGGTTGTCTCAGCCGGTGAACTTGGTTTGCCCGAACCCGAAGAAACCGAAAAAACTTTCATCGGAAATGCGCAGCTGAAATCAACGGCGGCGGCCAAAGGGGCCAATCTGCCCGCCCTTGCTGATGACAGTGGCCTGGTTGTTTCTGCCCTTGATGGCGCACCGGGCATCTATTCCGCGCGCTGGGCCGGGCCCGACAAGGATTTCGACATGGCGATGGAAAAAGTTCATAACGGTATCGGTAATCATCCGGATCGCCGGGCGTCCTTTGTTTGTGCCTTGTCGCTCGCCTGGCCGGACGGGCATGTCGAGAATTTCGAAGGCCGGGTTGAAGGTGAAATCGTCTGGCCCAAGCGAGGAGGCCAGGGCTTTGCCTATGACGGGATTTTCCAGCCAAAGGGTTACGGGGAAACCTTTGGCGAAATGGATCCGGCGAAAAAGCATGAAATGAGCCACCGTGCCGATGCCTTCCGCCAGTTGGTCAAAGCCTGCTTCGAAGACTGATTTCAGGTTTAACCACCTGCATTGAACTTACGCACGCATCGCGGATGTCATGATCGGCGGTGCGTGTTACGTTACAGGCCAATATTCCAGCGTTTGAAAAGAGTCCCGCGTGTCCGCAGCCTCAAGTGAAACCGTGCCGTTTGGCATTTATATCCACTGGCCATTCTGCCTGTCGAAATGCCCGTATTGCGATTTCAACAGCCATGTCGCGAACAGTGTTGATCATGTGCGCTGGCGTAAGGCGCTCCGGGCGGAGCTTGCCCATGGTGCGGCCCGCCATCCCGGGCGGACGGTGGGATCGGTGTTCTTTGGCGGCGGCACGCCATCCTTGATGGACCCGGAAACCGCCGGGGCCTTGATCGAGGACATCAAATCTTTCTGGCCAGTTACGGATGATCTTGAAATCACGCTGGAAGCCAACCCCGGCACGGTCGAAATTGACCGTTTTTCGGCCTTTGCCGCCAACGGGATCAACCGTGTTTCGATCGGTATTCAGGCGCTCAATGACCGTGACCTGAAATTCCTTGGTCGCCTGCACAGTGCCGAGGAAGCCATGCGGGCCCTGGATGTTGCGACATCGGTCTTTGATCGTTTTTCGTTTGATCTGATCTATGCCCGCCCGGAACACGATCCCAAGGCCTGGCGGGCGGAGCTGCGTGAGGGGCTTGGCATCGCCAATGGCCACATCTCGCTTTATCAGCTGACCATTGAGCCGGGCACACAGTTCCATACCCTGCATCAGCGCGGCGATCTGGTCGTGCCGGACGAGGACCTTGCGACCGAGCTCTACGAGATCACCCAGGAAGAAACCGAACGTGCCGGCTATCGCTGCTATGAGGTGTCCAACCACGCCAAACCGGGACAGGAAAGCCGCCATAACCTGGTGTATTGGCGCTATGGCGATTATCTTGGCATCGGGCCGGGCGCGCATGGCCGCGAGGCGGTGGTTGGTGCCGATCGCAACACCACACCCATGGCAGTTCGTCGTCACCGTGCGCCTGATATCTGGCTCGATCGGGTGGAAAAGCATGGTCATGGCACACAGGAAGAAACCGCGCTCGAGGCTGATGAACGCCTGCTTGAAATGGTGATGATGGGCCTCAGGCTCAATGAAACCATCCCGTCTGCACGGTTTGAACGCATTATCGGCAAGGGGCCGGGTGATGTTTTGGCACTTGATCGGCTCGAAACCCTGATCGAGTCTGGTGATCTGATCTGTGATTCTTCGGGGCTGCGCGCCACCGATCAGGGCAGGAACCGTTTAAACGGTGTTCTGGCCTATTTATTCGACCACGTGGCGTGATCCCAAACGGCTAAAACGCCAAGAAAAACCGGGCGATTGGCGGGGACCTGCAATCGGGCGCAGGAAGTTTCACCAAACCATCAAAAAGTTGGTTGACACTTAAGCCTGACCGCGTATATTCCGCCCCGTTCCGGCGGACACCGCCCGAACAAATACCACAAGCCCCTATGCCCAGGTGGCGGAATTGGTAGACGCGCTGGCTTCAGGTGCCAGTGGCCATTAGGCCGTGGAAGTTCGAGTCTTCTCCTGGGCACCATACCCCAGCACATTTTTGATGTGCTGGGGTATTGTCGTTTTGGGGCCGGGTTTGCGTTTTAGTCTTTTCGAGACCGGCTTGACTGGTTACAAGCAGAAATCGAGTTAAAAATGAGCTGCGAAAACTATGCAACCCGAAGTCAGTTTTGTTCTGCCGGTCTACAACAAAGAAAATGCTCTTCGTTATTTCTTTGCGTCTTTGTTGGGTCAGACGGGCGAAATACCTTTTGAGGTTGTTTTCGTAGATGACGTGTCGACAGATAATTCTCTGGCGATCCTTGAAGAATTTTCAGCGAAGCACGACTTCGTTCGGGTAATCAGCAATACAGTCAATGCGGGTCCATCAATTCGGCTCAACCAGGGAGCCGAGACCGCAAATGGCAAATATCTGGCACTGTTTGACTGTGATGAAATCCTTGCGCCAAATGCGCTTGATATGCTGCTTTCACTTGCAAAACAGCATAATGCAGACATGGTGCACGGTCATTGCCGCAAGACCACCGAACCAATCGATAAAGTGGTGGCTCCTCGGATTACAGAAGATTTCAAGCTTAGTATCCACAAGAATCCGCTTGAGAGGATCCTTGGTCGCGGTATGGTGCGGATGACTTGGCTTGTTGAACGGGATGTTTTCGTCGCAGCAGGCGGGTGCGATGAGACGGTCTTCGTTCAGGATGAGTCGTTGCCGTTGCGACTTTCGGCATACGCAAAGTGCCTTCTTGATACTGACATGGTTCTTACGCTGGTGCCGGACGTCGGAAGCCACATTTCGCAAAATACCTTGCAGCTTAATCATGATCGATTTTTGGTCTATCTGAACTTTCTGGAGGCTCACCCGGAGTTGCCGCAAGAAACGCGCGTGAAGCTTTATCGCAAGTGTGTTTCGGCCATAAAAAAGGCGCGCCGTGATGGGGCACCTATTCCGATGATACCTTTGTTTGTTCGCTACGTTGCGGGGAGACTCGGATTTGTTGATACCGACCCTTCAGCATTGCAATCCTATCGCAATATTTTTCAAAACTTATCAAACATCCGCCATATTAAAGAAGTGAATTGCTGAAGATGACCTCGCTTGATCGAAAGTTGCACCTCGCGGCCAGTTTTTTGCTGCTTTGCCTTCCGGCATTCTTGATATTTTCCCGCGCAGTCGCCGATATCTCGGTCGTCCTGATTGGTGTGATTTTTCTTGTGCGATCTTGGTCGGCCAAGGATTGGTCTTGGGCGCGCGAAAAAGATATTCTGGTTCTTCTGATCATATTTGTCTTGATGAATGTCTTTGTGTCACCTTTTGCTGAGTATGTCGGCAAAAGTTTCGGGCGTTCGCTAAGTTGGCTCAGGTTTATTATCTTTTATGCAGCAGTAACCCGCTGGGTTTTGACGGATGAGCGCACGATCCATCGATTTATTATTGTTGTGCTATGTACGATGGCGTTGGCGGCACTTGATGCACTTTACCAGTTCCTCGTAGGTGTTTCCCTGATATCTGGGCAGCCGATGACTGGCCGTTTAACCGGGCCTCTCGACCGGCCAAATATCGGTATGTATCTGGCTAAACTGGGTCTTGCGACCAGTGCGTTGGGTTTCGTTCTTTACGCTCGTGGGCAATCCAACAAGCTTTTCCTGGCAGCGTGTTGTGTGTCCCCGCTTTTACTAACGGTTGTATTTTTGAGTGGTGAGCGAGCAGCAAGTGTGCTGACATTGTTGGCTCTTTTGCTGGTAACTTTCAGTCTGCTTCTTTCGGGAAAATTTGCTCGTAAGATAGCGATTGGCTTGTCCCTGTGTGGAGGGGCGGCATTGACATTTTTGCTTATGACCAACGAGCGCATCTGGGGGCGCGTTGAGCAACTGGCCAACGTGCTTTCGGACTATACCGACTCAATTTATGGTCAACTCGTGTTACTGGGACTACGCTTCTTTGGTGAGAACCCGATAACCGGGACTGGAATGGGAAACTTTCCCTTGGTCTGCAAAGATTATGTGCAGCAAGGATTGGACAGCGCGCTTTGTCACCCGCACCCACACAACTTTTACATCGAATGGTTGTCGGATACCGGTTTGATTGGCACCATTCCATTTACCATTTTTATGGTGATTTTGTACTGGAACGGCGCGAAAGCCCTTTTTGGTCCGCGTGACACCAGGCTACTTGGCGGGCTTTATTTGGGGGTTATGGTGATGTCGGTATTTCCCCTTTCAGTAACGCAAAGCCTGTTTTCAAATTGGCCTGCCATGCTGGCGTGGTTGTCGATCGCAAGTGCTGTCGCAGCACTCAGGTTCGCAACACAAAAGTCAAACTGAGCAACGCGTTCTTCTTTCGGGCCATTCAGGGGCGACTTTTGCGGTGCGATGCGCGGTTTGCTGTGTTAAGAACAGGCAAATTTTGACATTTGGAGAACCGCGATGACCAATTTCCTCCATCTCGGAGATCTGCCGGGTGACCTTGACCTTGGAAAGGTCGTGGCCATTGACAGTGAGACCATGGGCCTTAACCCGCACCGCGACCGTTTGTGTGTCGTGCAGCTTTCAAGCGGGGATGGCAATGCCCATCTGGTCAAGTTTGATGGGGAAGATTACAGCGCGCCGAACCTGAAAAAGCTCCTGGCTGATCCGTCGGTGTTGAAGCTGTTTCATTTCGGGCGTTTTGACATCGCAGTGATGGACAAATATCTCGGCGTGCGTTGCGCGCCAGTCTATTGCACCAAGATCGCCTCCAAGCTGGTGCGCACCTATACTGACCGTCATGGTCTGAAGGATGTGCTGCGCGAAACCGTCGGGGTCGAGATTTCCAAGCAGCAGCAGAGCTCCGACTGGGGTGCAGCGGAGCTTTCTAAGGAACAGATCGATTACGCGGCCTCGGACGTTTTGTATCTGCACAAAGCCAAGGAAGAGCTTGATCGTCGTCTGGCGCGCGAAGGGCGTACCGAGATCGCGCAGGCCTGTTTTGACTTCCTGCCGACCCGCGCGACGCTTGATCTGGCAGGCTGGGAAGAAACCGATATTTTTGCCCATTCATAAGGTCGGCATAAGGCCGGTTAACCGTCTGTGAAGATTGGCGGTGTATGGGGGATGCAATAGAATTGACCCCCACGCCAACCGGGTTCATAGTTTTGGCCCAATGATCTTGCAAGATGGGTCAAATAGCCTATCTCCGGGCGGGAAACGCTAACAAGAAACAGATGACAGTGACCCCAGTCTCAAAAGACGTCTCAAACGAGTCCCCCAAAGTGCCAGCACCGGCGAGTGACGCCGATCTTGCCATCGCGCGCCGTGTTCTTGATATCGAGGCCAATGCGCTGCGTGAACTTGCAGAATCTCTTGATGGTGAGTTCTGCAACGTTATTAACCTGATCGAGGGCCTGAAAGGCCGTCTGGTTGTCACCGGCATGGGCAAAAGCGGCCATATTGCCAAGAAAATCGCCGCGACCTTTGCCTCGACCGGCACCCCGTCCTTTTTCGTCCATCCCGCCGAGGCCAGCCACGGTGATCTGGGCATGATTGGCAAGGATGATGCGGTTCTGGCCCTGTCCAACTCCGGTGAAACCCCGGAACTGTCCGACATTATTGCCTTTACCCGCCGGTTTAACGTGCCGCTGATCGGCATGACCCGCAAACCGGAAAGCTCGCTTGCCAAGCAGTCCGATTGTCCGCTGGTCCTGCCGGCAAGCCCTGAAGCCTGCCCGAACAAGCAGGCGCCGACGACATCAACCACCGCCATGCTGGCCCTTGCCGATGCACTGGCGGTGACATTGATGGAGCGGCGCGGCTTTACATCCGAAGATTTCCGCACCTTCCATCCCGGTGGCAAGCTGGGTCAGCGGTTGCTGCATGTCCATGACGTCATGCACGGGGTTGATACCCTGCCCCTGATTTCGCCCGATGCCCTGATGGCCGAGGCGCTCGTTACCATGACCAGCCACTCGTTTGGCTGTGTCGGTGTGGTTGATGATGCCGGTGTTCTGGCCGGGATCGTGACGGATGGCGATTTGCGCCGTCACATGGCCGATAATCTGGTGGCGATGAAGGTGGGTGATGTCATGACCACTGGGCCGAAAGTGACCAGTGCCGATGCCCTGGCGGTTGAAGCACTTGCCATCATGAATGACCGTTCGATCACGTCCCTGTTTGTCTTGGATGACGGTGGTGTGCCGGTGGGCCTTGTGCATATCCATGATCTGTTGCGCGTCGGGGTGGCATAACGCATGAGCACAGAGGGCACGCCACAGGTCGAAGACCGCGAAAAAAGCCAGCAGAAGGCAGCGCGTGACGAACGTCAGGCGCGCCATGAGCGTGGCTTTTCGCGTGATCGCATGCCCTCGGCCCGGCGCAATGTGCGGATCAATCCGTTTCGCCGCGTCATCGTCAATATGCTGAAATTCGTGCTGCCGCTGATCGCAATGACGATCATGGCGCTGGTGGTTTTGTGGCCGCAGATCGAACAGGTTCAGGATAGCGGTTTTCGGCTTGGCTTTTCGACCTCGCCCGAGGATCTGATGGAAAATGTCGCGATGAGCAATCCGCGCTTCTTTGGCGTGGATGGCAATCGCCAGCCCTTTACGGTGACCGCGAGCGAAGCGGTGGAAACCGACGCAACCGAAACACGGCCCGATCATGTCTATCTGTCCGGTCCGCAGGCCGATATCACGCTGAATGACGGATCGTGGATCGCGATGACCGCCAATGAAGGCTTCTATACCGAAACCGACGGGATGCTTGATCTGGTGGGTACGGTCAATATGTACCACGATAACGGTTTTGAAATTCACACCGAGGAAGCTGAAATCGCCATGAATTCCGGCAGTGCCAGCGGTGATGTGCCGGTTGACGGGCAGGGGCCGTTTGGCACCATTGCATCGGATTCCGGGTTTGAGCTTGAAGACAAGGGGGCGGTGATCCGCTTTTTGGGGAAATCCCGGCTGGTGATTTTCGACAGTGCATTGAATTCGACGGAGCAATGAGAGGGAAGTCATGATTGCGATGCCGCATCTCGCCCGCAAGACTGGAACGGTTCTGACACCACTTATGCTGGGGGGCTTTATGCTGGGTGCGGCCGCGCTTGGTCTGTCGACCATGGCAAAGCATGCAGCGGCCAATCCGTTGGGTTTGGCCCAGAACGGCAGTGGCGGGCTTGAAGTCGAGTCTGATAACGGCATCGAATGGCGCCGCAATGAACAGATCCTGATTGCCCGTGGCAATGCGGTGGCGAAGCGCGGTTCCTCGCGCGTCGATGCCGACGAGTTGCAGGCGCTCTATCGTGATCGCGACGGCAATAGCGAGATTTACCGCATCATTGCGACCGGCAATGTCAAACTCTCATCCGATACCGATGTCGCTGTTGGCGATCGTGCAGTCTATGACATTGACGAGGCCGTGGTTGTTCTGACCGGTGATAACCTGAAATACACCACGCCCAATGAAACCCTGACCGCGCGCGACAGCCTTGAATACTGGGAAACAGAGCGCGTCGCGGTGGCACGCGGGGATGCGGTCGCGGTATCCGAGGACCGCACGCTCCGCGGGGATGTTTTGACCGCGCGCTTTGAGGCCGGTTCGGATGGCGCAAACGAATTGCGCCGCATCGACGGGCAGGGCAATGTGAATATTCGCACAGCAACAGAGTTTGTTGTTGGCGATCAGGGTGTTTATGATGCGAAAACAGGTATCGCCACCCTTGTCGGATCGGTTAAGATCACCCGCGGGGAGAACCAGTTGAACGGGGATCGTGCCGTGGTCGATCTGAATACCGGGATCAGTCGTCTGACGGCTGACGGTAATGGCGATGGCAAAACCCGCGTTCGGGGCCTTCTGGTTCCGCAAAAAGACGAAAACAACAGCCCGGCCGATGCCGGGACCGGTAACTGAGAAAGGTCGGTCATTTGTTCTGGTCGCGCAAAAGCGTAAAATCCGACAACGCAAAGGCGACAGCTGTATCTGGCAGCGCACAGCCAACTGACGGCGGGGCAAGCGGCCCGCGCCTGATCACCACCAACAAGGGTCTTGTGGCGCATAATCTGGGCAAAAGCTTTAAGAAGCGTCCGGTGCTGAAAGATGTCTCGGTTTCGGTGCAGCGCGGCGAGGCGGTTGGCCTTCTGGGGCCGAACGGGGCCGGCAAGACCACCAGTTTTTATATCATTACCGGCCTGATTGCCGCAGACCGCGGCACGATTTCCCTTGATGGGCGCGATATCACCATGATGCCGATGTATCAGCGTGCGCGCATGGGAATCGGCTATTTGCCGCAGGAAGCCTCGATCTTCCGCGGCATGACGGTTGAACAGAACATCATGGCCGTGCTTGAAGTGGTCGAGGATGACCGCATCAAGCGCGAACAGTCGCTTGAAGACCTTTTGGCAGAATTTGCCATCGAACATTTGCGCCGCACACCGGCCCTGGCCCTTTCGGGCGGGGAACGCCGTCGTTGCGAGATCGCGCGTGCCTTGGCGGCCCATCCGAACTTTGTTCTGCTTGATGAACCACTTGCCGGGATTGACCCGATTGCAGTGGGGGATATTCGCGATCTTGTACGTCATCTGAAAGATCGTGGCATTGGGGTCTTGATTACTGACCACAATGTGCGCGAGACTCTAGACATTATCGACCGGGCATATATCTTGCATGATGGTCGGGTTCTGATGGAAGGTGGTCCTGAGGAAATCGTCAGAAACGACGATGTACGAAGGGTTTATCTGGGCGATCGTTTCAGCCTTTGATAACACCCACCAGACCGTCAACCAAGTCTAGGGGGAGTTCGGATTGACACGGGGTAGTGCATAAATGGCCCTGAAGGCGCGTCTGGATCTACGCCAGTCCCAGTCACTTGTCATGACTCCCCAGCTGCAGCAGGCAATCAAACTGCTGCAATTCAATAATATTGAGCTTTCTAATTTCATCGACAGTGAACTGATGGAAAACCCGCTGTTGGAGCGGGCCGATCCCGGCCAGACCTATGCCGAGGCCGGTGATGGTGCGGTTGGCAATGGCGATGAAGGCCTTGATAGCCGATCAAACGACAATTTCACGGACCGCGATGACCGGTTCGGCACCGATCGCCTGACGTCCAGCGAAACCATGGGCAGTGATGACGGCCCGCTGGATGTTTCAAGTGACGCGCTTTATGGCGGCGAAGGTGAAATCACCCGCAACGGTGAACCGGTTTCAGGCAGTCACGATTATTCCGCGCCCTATAGCGGGGGGGCCGGTGGCGGTGCCGGCGGTTCGGCCGCAGGTGGGGATGACCTTCCGGGGCTGGAACAGACGCTGGCCGATGAAGCGACATTGCGCCAGACCCTTGATGATCAGCTTAATATCGCCTTTGCCGATGCCATGTCGCGTATGATCGGCAGTTACCTGATCGATATGCTTGATGAAAACGGCTATATCAGCGGCGATCTTGATGAAGTTTCCGAATCCCTTGAATGCGATATCGCGGATGTCGAACGCGTTCTGAAGGTCATGCAGGGCTTTGACCCGGTTGGTATTTTTGCCCGCGATCTGGCGGAATGTCTGGAATTGCAACTCCGCGAACTCAACCGGTTTGATCCGGCGATGGCAGCCCTTCTGGCCAATCTTGATTTGCTGGCCAAGCGGGACTTTGATCGCCTGCGTCGGGTATGCGGCGTCGATTCGGATGATCTCCATGACATGATCGCCGAGATCAAAACCCTTGATCCGCGCCCGGGCAAGACCGCTGATGGCGAAATCGCAACCCCGGTGATCCCGGACGTTCTGATGCGTGCGGCGGGCAATGGCAACTGGCATCTGGAACTGAATTCCGAAGCCCTGCCGCGGGTGCTGGTCAATGAAGACTATGTGGCCCAAATCGGGTCTGGCCTGCGCGATCGCGAAGAGCGTGGCTTCATGAGCGAGAAGCTGCAAAGTGCAAACTGGCTGGTCAAGGCGCTGCATCAGCGTGCAACCACGATCATGAAGGTTGCCAGCGAAATCGTGCGCCAGCAGGACGGGTTCTTTACCCACGGGGTTGCGCATCTGCGGCCATTGATCCTGCGCGACATCGCCGAAGCAATCGGCATGCATGAAAGTACGGTTTCACGTGTGACCAACGGCAAGTTCATGTCGACGCCGCGCGGCATGTTCGAGCTGAAATATTTCTTCACCACAGCAATTTCATCTTCAGATGGTGGCGATGCCTATTCGTCCGAAGCGGTGCGTCACCGGATCAAGTCCTTGATCGACAACGAAGAACCCAAGAAGATTTTGTCGGATGACAAACTGGTTGAGCTTCTGGGCAAGGAAGGGATCGACATCGCGCGTCGAACAGTGGCAAAATACCGCGAAGCGATGCGCATCCCATCGTCAGTGCAGCGTCGGCGCGAGAAAAAATCACGTGCTTCCTAGCACGAATTTATCGAAAAAATGCACCTTAAGGTGCTGTAATTCAAGGGAACATACCCATATCTTGACTTGGTAATGACGAGGGAATATGGTGCGCCCACCTACGAGAGGGGCACCAAACTGGTATGTCACTCAACCGGGGATAGGCGATCCATGCAAATTACGGTTATCGGTAAGCAACTTGACGTTGGCGATGCTTTTCGCCAGCACGTCGTCGAGACCTTGGACCCTGCAGTAGAGAAGTATTTCGATCACGCGATTGAAGCCACGGTGACCGTCACCAAACAGGCACATCTCTATCACGCGCAGATTTCGGTCCATGTCGGCAAGGGCATGATGGTTCAGGCCAAGGCATCAGCGAACGAGGTTTATCCCGCGTTTGATGCCGCCTGTGACAGAGTGGCCAAACAGTTGCGGCGTTATAAACGGCGCCTGCGTGACCATCACGCAACCCGTGACCACTATGAGGAGGCTCGCCTGGAGGCGATCCACTATGTGATCGCACAGGAAGATGAAGATCAAACGGACGATAATCACACAAATGGCTTCGAGCCAGTGATTGTTGCCGAGACACCCGATCGCATTGATACGCTTTCCGTCGGGGAAGCTGTCATGCGGCTCGACTTGGGGGACATTCCGGCGCTTATGTTCCGGAATGGCAAACATGGCGGACTGAACGTTGTCTACCGTCGCTCGGACGGAAATATCGGCTGGTTGGACCCAAACGATAATGAAGCGAGTGGCGCGTGACAGACACAGATTCCGAGCCAAACAACGCAACGCGAAAAATGGACATATCATCTATTCTTACTCCGTCCGGAGTTATTCCGGCACTGCGTGCCGGTGCGAAGAAGGCTGTGCTTGAGGAACTTGCCGAAAAGGCCGCCGAAGTTACCGGCCGCCCTGCAAGCGAGATTTTCTCTGTCCTGCTTGACCGTGAAAAGCTTGGCAGTACCGGTGTCGGTGGCGGTGTCGCGATTCCGCATGGCAAGCTCAATGATCTGGACCGCCTGTATATGGTCTTTGCCCGTGCAGGCAATCCGATCGAGTTTGACGCGGTTGATGAACACCCGGTCGACCTTTTCTGCATGCTGATTGCGCCCGAAGAAGCCGGTGCCGATCACCTGAAAGCACTGGCACGGATTTCCCGTCTGCTGCGTAATCAGGGCATGTGTGACAAGCTCCGCGGTGCCGGATCTGCAGATGCGATTTACGCATTGCTGACCCAGGACGAGGCCGAACAGGCCGCCTGAAAAGGTCAGTGAGTGGCGGGTAACCCCCGTAACAGACACAAGATTTAAAAAAACCGGACGCCTGATTGGGCGTCCGGTTTTGTTTTGGAATATTGGACCCGACGGTGGAGCAGGTTGTGCTTCTGACCTGATCAGGCTTCGGCGGTCTTGGGCTCTTCGGGATCCTTTACGTCTGTCAGGCGCGCGGCCAGAACAACAAGATAAAGCACCGGAATGCCGATCACGGCCGTGCCGATAAAGAACCAGCTATATCCGACCGCATCAACCACCGTGCCCGAGAAGCCGGCAAGGATTTTCGGGAACAGGGTCATGATCGAACTGAAGATCGCGTACTGCATCGCCGTGAACGAGATATTGGTCAGGCCCGACAGATAGGCGATGAAGGCCGCCGTTGCGAGACCACCCGACAGGTTATCGGCCATGATGACAACGACAAACATCGTGGTATCCGGGCCAAGCTGAGCCATGAAGGCAAACAGGACATTGGTGATTGCTGATAACAACGCGCCAAGAAACAGGATCCGCACCACGCCATAGCGGACCGACAGAACCCCGCCCAGGAAACTGCCGCCAATGGTCATGAACAGGCCGAATGTCTTGGAAACGGCGGCGATTTCTTCCTTGGAATAACCAAGGTCGGTGTAAAACACGTTGGCCATCACGCCCATGACGATATCGGCGATGCGATACACCCCGATCAGGGCCAGGATGACGATGGCAGCCTTGCCATATCGGTCAATGAAGTCCTTGACCGGCGAGATATAGGTTTCCTGAACCATGCCGGTCGGTGTTAGGCCAACCCGGGTGGTGAGCCAGGCAACAAGGATGGCAAATCCGACCGAAATGGCCAGTTTGACGGTGCCAGCAATAAAGCCTGACAGCTCGCTGATCATGCCGCCGTCAGTCAGGGCGGTTTTCAGCGGATTGGTGATTTCCCCGGCATAGACATTGGCAAGGATGAAGGCGATCACGGTAAGCGCGAACATCGCCAGAAACCGGACATAGTCCGATGTTTCGTGGAAATATTTGCTGTCGAGCTTTACGACCTTGGGCTCGCTGACAAGAAGGGTGGTGATCACTCCCACACACATCGCAAGCGCCATGCAGGCATAGGCCACCGTCCAGGCATGGTGTTGATAGGTACCTTCAGCCTCAAACAATCCGGCAATGGTCAGGGCCCCGGCACCAGCGACGATCATGCCGATGCGATAACCACCGATATAGGCCGAACTCATCATT
>NZ_DCAO01000115.1 GCF_002311515.1 Thalassospira sp. UBA1131 | reverse complement strand
TGCGACCTCCGTCAGGGTCTTGCGCGCCGTGGCCGTATTGTGCCGACTGTTGGTTTCATCACTCGGGCCGCGCAGGACGATATGCGGATGGCCAAGCGAATTGAGTTCGACATGGCCATCAACCTGATAGACATCGCGCAGAAGGTCGCTGTCGATGACATCAGAACACGGACCGAATGCGACCATCTTGCCATTGCGGATGGCCATGGCCTGATCGCAATATTGCAGGGCGTGGTTGAGGTCGTGAATGGCGATCAGGACGATGATGTTCTGGCCCTTGGCGACATCACGCATAAAGGACAGGACTTCCATCTGGCGATGCAGATCAAGTGCTGATGTCGGTTCATCCATCAAAAGGATTTTCGGATCACGCACCAGGGTCTGGGCAATCGCGACCAGCTGGCGTTGCCCGCCGCTGAGCTCGCCCAAGTTACGCGCCGCGAGATCACCAATACGAAGGGCAGCCAGAATATCGTCAATACGTGCCAGTTCATCTGCCCGCACGCGCAGGCTTGATCCCTGCTTGGCGGCCAGAATGATCGATTCATAGACCGACAGCACCGCGGTTGAGCCAGTATCCTGGGGCATATAACAAATCGTATTGCGTTCCTTGCGGTGTGATCCAAGGTCAACAATACCATCGCCCTTTGCAAGGCCGGCCACGCGGCGAAACAGGCTGGATTTTCCGGCCGCATTCGGGCCGATCACGGCAGTGACAGTGCCTGGCTGGATCGTGGGCGTGGTAACACCAGATACGACCCGCACCTTGCCATAACGGGTTCCGATATTTTCGAGACGCAGCGTTACCATGATTTCCTCCGACTTGCGAAAATCAGCGAGAAGAAGAAGGGTACACCGACAAGGGCGGTAATCACCCCGATGGGCAGGATGGCGCCCGGGATCAGCAGCTTTGATAACACGGACGTTGCCGACAGGATCAGGGCACCGCACAGGATCGATGCTGGCAGGAAGAAGCGTTGATCTTCACCCACCAGCATGCGGGCAATATGCGGCCCGACAAGCCCGATGAACCCGATGGTGCCGACAAAGGAAACCGGAATGGCGGCCAGAAGGCTGACAATCAGCATGGTGCGCAGGCGAAGCCCCTGCACATTCACCCCAAAGCTTTCCGCCTTGGCATCGCCCAGACGAAGGGCGGTCAATGCCCATGCCTGACGGGCAAAAAGCGGAATGGCGATAACGACCGCGATGGCGGTGACCGCCACCTTGGTCCAGGTCGCCTTGACCAGTGACCCCATGGTCCAGAAGACAACGGCCGCAAGGGCCTGTTCACTTGCCAGATACTGCAAAAGGGCCAGAAGCGCATTGAAGGTAAAGACCAGCGCAATGCCAAGCAACACGATGGTTTCAACCGTCACGCCACGCATGCGGCTGAAGAAATGAATGATCAGGGCCGTGCCCATCGCCATGATGAAGGCATTGAGCGGAATGATGAATTCCACAAAGGCCGGCAGAAGGGCGACCCCCAGTACAAGCGCCAGTGCCGCGCCAAACCCGGCGGCGGCCGAAATGCCCAGCGTAAACGGGCTTGCCAGCGGATTGGCAAGGATGGTCTGCATCTGTGCGCCAGCGGTCGACAGCGCCGCGCCCACGGTCAGCGCCATGAGTGCGACCGGCATGCGGATATCCCAGATCACCACGCGCAACTGATCAGTCGCCGACGAAGGATCAAGCAGGGTGGCGATGACGTCGGATAATGGATAGTTCGCCGGACCCGTTGCCAGATCGATGGCAAATGAAAGAAACAATGCGCCCGCCATTGCAAGCAGGAGCATGAAACGACGCAGGGAGCGTGCTTTGTAATGCACACTCCCGGCTTCGATACTGAGTTGGTTGGTCGTCATTAGTTTGTGGCTGTATCGCTGATCGAGATGAAGTAGCCCGGCTGGTAATCCAGCGGCAGGAAGCGTTCGTGCAGTTCCTTGAAGGTTGCTTCCGGATCGATATCGGCAAACAGGTCCGGGTGGAACCATTTCGCCATCTGTTCGATCACCACGAACTGGTACGGGCTGTTATAGAACTGGTGCCATACAGCGTGAATTTCGCCGTTCTCGACCGCCTTGATGCCGGTGAAGGCCGGGCGTTCCATCAAGCCAACCAGTTTGCGGCGTGCTTCAACCATATCGGCATCCGGTCCAAGACCGACCCACGCACCACCCGGGGAATAGGCTTCCCAGCTGGCACCGGTGCCAACGAACTGATCGGGGTTGGAGGCCACAACCTGTTCCGGGTTGATCGTGCCAAAGGTGCCCGGGATGATGGATGCTGCGATGTTCACGCCGCCAGCCATTTCGACCATGGTGCCGAAGTTCTCGTTGCCAAACGACATGCAGCATTCATCGGAATAACCCGCAGCACGTTCAATGAAGACCTGCGGTTTTTTCGGATTTGCCTTGGCAATGCGATCGGTCACGTTCTTGATGCTGTCAGAGCGGAATTTGATGAATTCGGCCGCACGATCTTCCTTGCCGGTCAGTTGGCCGAGGATCTTCATGCTGGTGTCGGTGTTTTTCATCGGCGCTTCGCGGAAGTCGATATAGACCAGCGGAATGCCAACAGCAGCGAGTTTTTCGTCAAAACCGCCGTCTTCGGTCGCAGCCTTGGCTTCAAGGTTCATGATCACGACGTCCGGATTAACCGAAATGGCCTGTTCGATGTCGAACGTGCCGTCTTTAATGCCGCCAAAGGTCGGAATGTCGTCAATGCGCGGGTATTTCGCAGCATAGATGTCGTAGGTCTGCGGATCAGCCTTTTTCAGGTCATCGCGCCAGCCGACAACGCGCTGGAACGGGTCTTCACTGTCGAGCGTCGCCAGACCATAGATCAGGCGGCCTTCGCCCAGAATGACCTTCTGAACTGGTACTGCGACTGTAACTTCACGTCCGGTAACGTCGGTTACCGTGACCGATTCTGCTGCCTGTGCGGTGCCTGCGACCAGCATGGTCAGAGCAGCAAATACACCCAAAAATTTCATTCCCGTTCCCTCAGATTAGGATTGCCTGTCGAGCGATTTATCAGTTATTGAGAATGAAAATCAATCTTTTTCGCAATGATAATGCAAATCATTTGTTTTTATGATTGCGCAATTATCGTTGTGAGATTAACTAGCCCGCAGAAATCCGGGTATTCCGCCAAGAGAGCATCAAGACCATGAATCAGGCCAGAAACTTCAACCTGCGCGAAGAGATCAAGGAATATTGGTCAATGCGTGCAGCCACATTTGACGAGCAGCCCGGCCACGAGATTTTCTCAGAAGCCGAACGCAGCGCGTGGCATACCTTGTTTGAACGTCATTTTGGCAAGGGTGATGGGCGCAAGGCGCTTGATCTGGCAAGTGGCACCGGGGTTATCAGCCATCTGATGCATGATCTTGGATTTAACGTGACTGGCATGGACTGGTCGGAGGCGATGCTTGAAAAGGCGCGCGCGAAATCAAGGCAGCGCGGATCAAAAATCACATTTCTGCTTGGCGATGCGGAAAATACGCTTGAGGCAGACGACAGTTATGACGTGATCGTCACTCGTCATCTGGTCTGGACGCTGGTTGATCCGGCGGCGGCCTTCGCGGAATGGTTCCGTGTACTGAAACCCGGTGGGAAGCTTCTGGTGGTTGATGGTGATTTTGTCTCCCCGACCTGGGCGACGAAATTCAACAAGGCGATGGCGGGTTTCCTTGAAACCCTTGGTTTGCGAAAACCGGTCGAGGCGATCCCGCAGATGCAGACCCATCAAGATATTCTGGCCCGCGTGCACTTCTCAAACGGGGCACGTGCCGAAGATGTTGCATCCATGCTGCGCCAAACCGGGTTCGACCCGATTGCGGTGGATTTCGACCTGAAACGTATTCACAGCGCGCAGAAAAAACAGATCAGCTTCGCCAAGGGCTTGGAGCGCGGCGCACAGCATCGCTATGCCATCTGTGCGCAGAAACCGTTGGAAGCTTAAGCTATTTGCAAAAGTTGTGTTTAGCGGACCGGGTCGGTCACGACTTCGGTCTTGACCGAATTGGCCAAAAAACAAGCTTCGTGGGCGCGGTGATGCAGCTCATCCTCAAGCGCAACATCAGGGGCTGTGCCGCCATAGGTGACCTTGGGCTTTAGGGTGACCTTGGTGATCATGGTCTTGCCATCGACCGCTTCCATGATGCCGCTGGCGTCATCGACATAGGCATCAATCAAAAGCCCGGCATCGGATGCGAAATGCAGGAAGAACAGCATGTGGCAGCTTGAAAGCGCTGCGACAAAGGCTTCTTCCGGGTCGACATTTTCTGCCAAGGAATATGGCAGTGGCACAACATGCGGTGACGAGGATGCCGGGACTTCGACCCCGCCATCAAAGCGCCAAACATGACCGCGCGAATATCGGCGATCGGTGAAAACCTCGCTTTCCTTGCGCTTCCAGATCACTTCTGCGCCAAAACTGCTCATGGTGGGGCTCCTCGGTCTTCAGGACTTATCAATCGGGATCAGGGTTCCGGCGGTGACGCCGATATGGGTGGTCAAAACCTTGCGCGCGGTCGCAATGTCCCCTGCCTCAAGGGCGGCGAGGATCTTTTGATGTTCTTCATAGAACGCGCTTCGCGGTCGTGATCCCTTGGGTTGTAGGGCGTAGGCACGTTTGGCCTCTCCGCGAAATCCATCGATCATCGACAGCAGCCTTTGATTGCCGCATGCACCATACAGGGTTGTATGGAATTCCTGATCAAGCGCTGCCAGCATGTCGGGATCGTCTTCTTCAAACAGATCTTCGTTAAGGCGACGCGCCTTACGCAGTGCTGATGGGCTCAGGTTAGGTGCAGACAGTTCAAGTGCGCTGACCTCAAGCGAAATGCGAATCTGACAAAGCTCCTGCACGTCTTTGCTGCGCAGTCCAGTGACGGCAAGACTTCTATCCGGGCGTTTTTCGAGCAAACCGGATTCGTGAAGCCGTTCAAGGGCGTGGCGAATCGGCTGGCGGCTTACGCCAAAGCGCGCGGCGAGATTTTCCTGCTTAAGAACTGTGCCGGGGGGCAAGCTTCCAGCTTCGATCTCTTCGCGAAGTGCCGTTGTGATCAAGTTTGTATCCATGGATCCAAACTATGTGAGAGCCCGATTCATGTCAAGCACAGTCAGGCTTGCGATCCTTCTTGCTGATGCGGTTTGGCGAGCATAAACTGCCAAGGTGACATAATACGCTGACAATTGCTGCAAAGGGGGCTTCCGATGCGCCCACGCCCAATCAGTTTTCAAGCAATTACCCGCCAGGACCGCCATCAGGTGATGGAGCTGGTGCAAAAAGCCATCAGCGCGGCTCACGGCTGGGTCGAAGACAGCCAATTTTATTCAAATAAAATGACCACCATCCGCTTTGTGATCAGTGCCGGAAAATGTTCCGAGTTTTGCCAGACATTGACGGAAAGTGGCTTAATGGTCGAAATGCCGAATGGGTTTGAACCAGCGGATGCCAATGACCCCGACTCCGAATTGACTGGCACCATTCAGTTGACTTTCATCCATGACCAGCCCGATTTACGGCAAACTATCCCTGCCGTGCCTGGCTAGCTGACGGGTGCTGGGTCTATTCGGCCGGGATGGATTCTGCGTCTGCCTCTTGCCGGTTACAGTGGCTTTGCACAAAGTCGATAATCCGGTCATGTGCCCCGTCAATGTCTTCGTTGACGATGCCGTGGCGGTCGGATTTTAGCATCTGGACATCAATGTCGCTGGCATTGGTTGCCAGACGCCGGATCATGGTTGCGCTGGCCGGATCGACGACCTTGTCGCCATCACCTTGCAGGATCAGGGTCGGGCAATCGAGATCTGGCAGGCGCCGCTGCATCTCGGCCACGGTCTGGCGTAACTGATGCAATCCGCCGATCGGAATGTTGCGATAATTGATCTCGGGATGCTCAGACTCGTTGGGCCGGAAACTGAGCAGTTCCTGCGCGGATGGCATCCACCCCATCAGTTTGTTCGCACCATAAAGCAGTGGCACAAACATCAGATTGCGATTGCGGAATTTAAGCGGCGTTCCGGCAAGGACAAGTGCCCGCAATTTTTCAGGACGATCAGCGGCATGAATGACTGATAGCGCCCCGCCGGTTGAAAACCCGACAATGATCACCTGATCGCAAAACGGGGCCAGGATTTCATAGCCACGCCGGACCGATGCCAGCCAATCGGTCCATTTGCGTTTTTGTAATTCGTGGGGTGATGTGCCGTGCCCGGCAAGACGAACCCCCATAACCGCATGACCCATGGCAGCAAATTTTTCGCCCAGTTCGCGAAGCTCCGCCGGGGATGCCAAAAAGCCATGCACCAGCAACACGCCACAGGCAAACTGCTTTTGTCCGTTGGGCAGCAGCAAATAAGGGCGGCTGTCAGCCGTTGCGGTTTCCTGGGCGTTGATTGCGTCATATTTCGGTTTCTGGAACTTGGTGTGGTTCCACTGCCAAGCCAGAATTTCATCATCAAAACGGCGATGGGCAATATCGGTCGGGCTCAGGTGGTCGACCTCGATCCGCGCACGTTCAAGGGCCTGCCAAGCGGCATGGATCGGGGCCATTTCGTTGGCATAGACCATGATCGGGTTGTCCATGCGGATCTGATCAAACGTCGCCTCGGCCTGTAACTTTGGCAGGAAGCAATATTTCTGATCGCGACGTTCAATCAGCCCAAGCTGAACCGCGCTGTCGATAAAGAAGCGGATTTGTGGGCAATTGAGCTCAAAAATACCGACATAGTCCGCCGGATTGCGCATGCCACGATGAAGATGGACGTTTTCGGCCTGCTGGATATTCTTGATTGCGAGATAAAGTGTTCTGTCAAAGTGGCTTATATCAACTTCGGTTACGCCATCCTCAAGCCACATCATGATCAGGCGCGATGCCAGGTGGCTGACATTGATCGTCAGATTGGAATACATCACCGACATGCAATGATCGCGCAGCGGCTTGATATGCCGGGTGATGGCAAATTGCGGGACGCGTTCGGTGATTTTTTCAAGGGTCTTGGCGGGCTTGAATAGGTCATCGATGCAGGTGGCCTGCTCAACCCGCTTGGCAAGCAGCCTGCGGTCCAGCCAATTAAACTGATCGCGCGGATTGACCGGATCGCCCAACCGGATGTCCATATCGGTCTTCTTGAACATCAGGTTGCCTTCGATGATCATTTCCTCGGCCATTTTGGGGCTCAGCCCGCCGGTAAACATGTCAGCTGCGCGTGCCAAAAGGTTCTGATCAACGCGCAGCGGATGGAAGGTAATGTTGGCCGGAAACATCAATGTTGGCTTGGCAAGGCTTGCGCGCAGGTCATCTTTACTGCGTTCCAGAAGGTCGGCCCAACGGTTGAGTTCGTCGGTCTTGCCCCGATCAATCAGGGTGGATAGGCCGATCTTGAAGCCATCAATGCAAAGCCCAAGCAAGGCCGCACCGGTATGGTGGGCGCGCCTGGTATCTGCCGATCTGGAATAGACGCTGTAATCAGGGCGTTTGGGGTGTGGCCGTATATCGGTCAGAACCCGGCGATCCTTGACCATGCCGCCTTCGGGAAAGACCACGACCTTGCCACCGCGCAGGACTTCCTCGGCCAGAAACGGCAACAGGCGTTCATAGTTATTTGGAACCCCGCCAAGCGCCCGGAGATAGCGTGAAAAGGTATTGTCCTGGACAAAAAACTCGCCCGACGCGATCGACCGGCAATAGACCCCGGTTTCAAGCGCGATCAGGTATTGCGGGATAAAGGTTTCAAACCGGGCGAAGTGATTGAACATGAAAATGTCGCCCTGCGACAAATGGTCGCGCGGCCCGTGCATTTTGATATTGATGTCGATATTGGCCCGCAAAGCCGTCATCGCGCGAAGGGTCCATTCGCAGGTCTTCGGATTGATGGCGAACTTTTCACGTTCGATATCGCGGAATGTCTGAACCATGCGTGGAAATATCCCGGCCGGAGGTCTAACCCAGTATAAGACGTTGGTTTCTTGGACGCTTTTATCAGTTCTTTATAACGTGTCGGTTAAGATAGATATGTGTTGCAATCCCCGGTTTTGGAAGGCGTGCAATCTTCGATTTGTCACGAATTGGTGTCAGAACGGCACGTCTTTCGTATAATGAAACATCGGCGTGCTAGTCTGCCCGTTGGTTTCCATCAAATCCGGGCCGGTCATATCCTCTGCCACCCATATGATGACCGCCATCCCGGTTTTGTGATCGCCCACCCATGATTGGAGGCCTTGTGCCCGTTCCCGACCCTGCCCCAGATCCATCCAAAGGCTCGGACCAAAACAATCCTGATTCTGTGCTCACCTCTGATCAGGATGGCGGACAAAGATCGATTTTTTCCGATCGGAATTTCGTGCTGTTTCTTGTCGGGCAATGCATCACGACACAAGGATTGTGGATTCAGAAAATCGCCATGTCGTGGCTGGCATGGTCTTTGACGGGATCGGCCCTCTGGACCGGGGTGATTGCCGCGCTTAATTTTGCCCCGGCCTTTTTCCTTGGGCCGATTTTCGGGGTGATGGCTGATCGGGTCGATTTGCGACGCACGGCCATGTTGCTTAATCTTGGGCAGGCTGCGGTTTCGTTCCTTTTGATGGGGCTGTCCTATGCCGACATGATGACGTTACCGTGGATGGTCACACTTGCCGGATCGATGGGGATTCTTGGCAGTGCAATGACGCCGATCCGGTTGTCGCTGGTGCCGGTGATTGTACCGCGTGCCTTCATGAATCGCGCGGTCGCCTATGCGGCGATGAATTTCAATATCTCACGTCTGGTCGGGCCTGCGGTTGGTGGGGTGGTGATTGCCACCTGGGGCACCGGGGCGGCCTTTCTGATCAACGCAATCAGTTATCTTCCGATGGTGTTTGTCATTTCGGTGGTCACCATTCATATGGAACGCGCACCCGATGCCAAAAGCCGCCGTATCTGGACATCGCTTGTCGACGGGGCAAATTATGCGCTCAATCATCCGATTATCCGATCAGTTCTGGCGCTGTCCTGCTTTGTCTCGCTGGTCGGGACCGGCATGGTTGAACTGATGCCGGTATTTGCCGAGGCGGTTTATGAACGCGGGGTCACGGGACTTGGCATGTTGGCATCAAGTGCGGGAATTGGGGCGGTAACATCGACCTTTATCCTGTCGCAGATTTCATCAGATGCCATTGCCTATCAAAGGGTCACGATTATTGGTGCGTTTGTCGCCGCCGTCGGCATGACTGGCCTTGGTTTCGCGCCGTGGTACGAGCTTGCCGTGCCTTTGGTCGCGCTGACGGGCGGTGGTTTGACCCTTGTTGGGGTGGGATCACAAACAGCCTTGCAGCTAACTGTTGATAATCGCCTGCGGGGTCGGGTGATGAGTTTCTGGAGTGCAACCAGTTTTGGTGGCATGGCGCTTGGCGGGACGCTTCTTGGCGCGATTTCCGAGGCCGGTAATATTCAATATACGGCGCGTGGTTCTGGCGTTTTGATCCTGTGTGCGGCCTGTGTCGGGCTTTGGCGGCTTTATCGCATCGGGGCGCTGGCGCGTTCGGGTGCATTGCGGTAAAGGATTGTTAAGGCCTGCCGACCTATGGTGGCTCATTGTGAGAGGATCGGGGATTTCCAGATGCGTTTGCTTGGTATTGTCGGACTGTGTTTGTTGCTTTCGGCGTGTTTTAGCACTGGTAATTCGGCACCACGTGCGTCCGGCCCGATGCCAAGTGACACTGTTCAGACCCTTGTCAGCGTCAATCTGCCGTCCTCACGCCTGAACAGTTTCGCCCCGACCAACAAGTTCCTGCAATGCGTGCCTTATGCCCGCGAAGTATCCGGTATCGAGATTTATGGTGATGCCTGGACATGGTGGGCGCAGGCCGGGCAGAAGGACTTCCAGCGTGGTAACCGCCCGCAAATCGGTGCCGTTCTTGCGCTTCGCAAGACATCGCGCCTGAAACTGGGTCATGTTGCAGTGGTTTCAGCCATCCTTGATAGTCGCAAGATCCTTGTGAACCATGCCAATTGGGGCAGCGATTCGCGTACCCGCGGCAAGGTGCATTACCGCCAGCCGGTTGTTGATGTATCCCCCAACAATGATTGGTCCGAAGTGCGGATGATGAACACGCTTGGCACATTCGGCAGCATGTATCCAGCTCACGGCTTTATCTATCAGCCGCGCGAGACTGCAGAGGCGAACTAAGCCACTGCGCTGCTGGCGCCCCGCTGGCGCCAAAAACTCTCCCGACATCACGAAAGAAAAGTGGCGAAGCCCCTACGGATAGAGAGCTTCGCCAATTAAACCCGTGCGGGCGGCACGGGTTCGGGGGTTGAACCCGACAAGGCTTGCCGAAAACGCCTTTCTGGCAGAGCGGGATCACGGTGCGATGCGATTTTGAGCATCTGTTTCGATACTGATTACCAGCGCGGCAGGTAATCACTTATCCCTTCTGGCACGCCTTGAATTCAAATTATCTATAAAATGATGTTTTCTATGATAATTACGCCGGGATCGAGTGCTGAAATCAACTGCAAAATCGAAGGAAAGGTGTGATTCTTCGCTGAATCCACGGTTTCATGAGATAGTATCCTGATTTTAAATGATAAATATTATCTATAAAAATGAGGCGTGAACGCGATAAGGACGGCTGAGCCGTGTATTTTCTGTGCGTGTCGCCCTGAATCGGCACCTTCGCGCGTCGTTCCTTCCCTTTGGGGCCGGAAACCAGGCAGGCATGGAGAAAATTTGATTTCGGGGACGTGTCGTCAGGCAGGGGTTTGCGGGCGCGCCGTTTTGCCCGATTTATTGCCAATCCATTTCACATGCCGTGCAAGGGTGGCGGCAGCGACATCAATCTGATTGCTGCGCAGTGCGGCAAGGATCGCACGGTGGTCCTGATCGGTCGGAGCTTCCCATTCCATGCGAAAGCCCGAAAACAAAAATCGTGCACTGGCGGCATGCAGATCATCAATCGTCGCAAGCAACCGAGGCATGCCGCAAGGTTCCAGGATGACACGGTGAAACGCCCTGTTGGCCTGTTCCCAGCCATGGACATCAGTGGCATTTTCGCCTGCGCGGTTATGGGCCTCTGCCACATCAAGGATTTCAGGTGTCAAATGCGGGGCAGCTTGGCGCAGTGCCAGAACTTCGAGAGACGCCCGCATTTCGGCGACTTCGCGTACCTCGGCAACATCAAAGCTGGCAACTCGAACACCACGCCTTGGTTCACTGACCGCAAGGCCTTGTGCCTCCAGCCGACGAAACGCCTCACGCACCGGAACGTGGCTGGCGCCGAATTCCTCGGCGAAGTGATCCTGACGCAGTTTCATGCCCGGTGCGAATTCGCCCGAAATGATCCGTTCCGCCAGCGCCCGGGTAATTCGGCCCGCGACCGTGGTGTCTGTGGTGCTCTTTGTCATGTTTTATAGATAATTTGTGGCACCTGATTTGTCGACCTGATTGATGTGCAACAATGTTGTGCGCTGCAATATATTCTAGAAGCATTGCAGTTCCCCACATTGCCAATAGCGGCTCAGAGGGTGTCATCATGATGGAACAGACTGCCAAACGCGATAATTCCCAGATTGACCCGTCCCTGCTTGCGACAGATCCGAAAACCGGGCTTGAACAGGACGAGGTAAAACGGCGGACTGAGATGTTCGGCGAAAATCGTCTGAAGGATGATCAAACCAGCGCGCTTAAAAAGCTTTTGTCGTTCTTTTGGGGGCCAATCCCGTGGATGATCGAAGTTGCTGCCATCCTTTCGGCTGTGGTGCAGCATTGGTCGGACTTTGCGATCATCATCGTGATGCTGTTACTCAATGCCGGGGTCGGTTTCTGGCAGGAATTCAAGGCGGACAACGCCATCGCTGTGCTCAAACAGCGCCTTGCGCCGGATGCCCGCGTGTTGCGCGATGGCGCTTGGTCGGATCTTCCGGCCCGTGAACTGGTGCCGGGTGACATTATCCGCATCAAGCTTGGCGATATCATTCCCGCCGATGCCAAACTGCTGGCGGGCGATTATTTGCGTGTCGATCAGTCGGCGCTGACCGGTGAGTCGTTGGCAATCGACAAGAAAATCGGGGACGAGGTCTTTTCCGGTGCCATTGCCCGACAGGGGCAGATGACCGCAATGGTTACCGCGACCGGCATGGCGACATATCTTGGCCGGACGGCAAGTCTGGTCAAAGGTGCCGGCAAACAATCGCATTTTCAGCGCGCGGTTCTGCGCATTGGCAATTTCCTGATCCTGATCACGCTGGGTCTGATTGCACTGATCATGACCGTGGCCCTGCATCGTGGCGATCCGTTGATGGAAACCTTGCTGTTTGCCTTGATCCTGGCGGTGGCGGCGATTCCGGTAGCCTTGCCAGCTGTTCTTTCGGTGACACTGGCGGTCGGGGCGGAGAAGCTGGCGCGGATGAAGGCGATTGTATCAAGGCTCGTCTCGATCGAGGAACTGGCAGGGATGGATATCCTGTGTTCTGACAAGACCGGGACATTGACGCAAAACCATTTAACCGTCGGAACCCCGGT
>NZ_DCAO01000061.1:9379-10195 GCF_002311515.1 Thalassospira sp. UBA1131 | reverse complement strand
AATCAGGATGCTGTCATCAAGCGATGTGGTCTTGACCGTGATATGTCCCTCACCGGGTTTGCGCCCTGCCGCCTGAATGGCCTGTGCCGCGTTGACAATCAGGTTGAGGAAGACCTGATTGACCTCGTTGATGTGGCAGGGAATATGCGGGATTTCCGGATCGAATTCCTCGGTGATGTCGGCATTGTGTTTCCATTCATTGCGTGAAATCACAATCACGTTCGACAGAACCCGGTTGATGTCGGTGGTGGTTTTTTCCGTCCCGCCGGGGTGGGAGAATTCCTTCATCGACAGCACGATGCGCGCCACCTGATTGATGCCATCAAGGGATTGCTGGGTGGCATGCGGGATTTCCTCAAGCAGGAATTCAAGATCTGAATCACGCATTTGTCGGGCGAAATCCTCAAACGTATTGGGCGGCAAATTTGCACGGTTTTTCCACAAGGTCTGCAAGGCCAGACCAAGCATGCGCGAAAGCGCCCCGTAACTGTCATTCAGGAACTTCAGGTTGTCGCGGATATACTGGCTGGGCGTGTTGATTTCATGGGCAATGCCGCCAGCCAGATGACCAATCGCCTCAAGTTTAAGGGCCTCGCGCAGGTCTTCTTCAAGCTTCTTTTGCGCGACTTCCGCGTTCTTGCGTCGGGTGATGTCGCGGAAAATGTAAAGATAACTCATCTCGGAGGCGAAATTGGCCGGACTTACGATGATTTCCATCGGAAAGCTGTCGCCATCAAGGCGCTGCGCCATGGTTTCGGTATAGTCATATTTCAGAACACCACTGCTGATATTGATGCAGCGGTTCAAAAGCTTGTG
>NZ_DCAO01000061.1:254-9283 GCF_002311515.1 Thalassospira sp. UBA1131 | reverse complement strand
TGCGCGCAGGATTTCGGCGGCTGATTTGTTGAAGTCCTGGATCATGCCGGTGGCATCAATGATCAGGATCCCCTCGACAACGCTATCAAGAATGGTTTTGAGCCGCTGCATGGTTTCCAGCTTGCGGCGCTTCTGTTCCCCCATCAGTGCCAGGAAGTGGGCGCGAACGTCCTCTGGCGCATCAATTTCCTTGGCAGCCTCAAGCAGGTCCGCCCCCGATGTCAGATCGGACGTGCCACTCAGGATCTTGGTGTCGTGCAGGTTTTCAATCTTGTCAGACATCAGGCCTCTCCGCCCGCGGCAATCTGATCATGCCCGCCGCGGCGGACACGAATGGGCTCATGAAACTGGTGAAGTTCCTGAAAAACGCGCAACCGCTGGATCTGAATTTCGGAAACGTAGTTGCCATGGGTCAGCAAGATATGCCCGTCACGCGTTTCGATATCGGTCAAAAGGAAATCCCCGATCCGCAGGTTCTTGAGGTAAATGTCATGCTCCGTCCCGGTCGGATAGGCGACTTTGTCGTAGGACGGGTCTTCCTGGGCAAGGACCGCTTCGATCTGGCTCAGCAGTTCGGGGTCATAGCGTTCGGGCTTGTGGCGCAACTCGTCAAAGTGCTGTTTGACGACAAGATCACTTTCGACAATTTTGCCAAGGTCGTTGAAAATCCGAAGGACCCGCGCACCCAACGGAATTTCCGTGCCAAGCGGGCCTTCGGCCGGGAAGCCCGATCCGTCAAAATTGCGGTTTTGCAGATAGACAATACCGGCAACGTGTTCCAGACGCGGGATATTGGAAATCAGTTTGCGTGCCACTTCGGGCGTGCGTCGGACAACGTCACGTTCAAGCGGTTGAAGTGGCTTTTCATCGCCAAGGCGGGCAAGGATTTCCGGCGGTAGGGAGACATAACCAATTGGCGCCAGTAATGCGGCCAACCCCAATTCCCACGGATGCGGGTAGCCGATCTGTTTGGCAATGGTATCGCACCAAAGCTTGGCGCGCATCGCCTTGCCAAAAATCGCCGGGTTAAGTTGTGCCAGCACCTCGGTCAGGACCTTTACACTGCCTGCCAGGGTCTGTTCGATCAGCGCCTTTTCCGCGGTGATCAACTGATATTGTCGCAAGCCCGCCTTAACACCGGCAATCAGGTCTTCATCCTCGCACGGCTTGTTGAAAAAGCGGAAAATATGCCCCCGGTTGATTGCTTCGACCGCGGTATGCTGGTCGGCATTGCCGGTCAGCATCATGTTGACCGTGTCGGGGCTGAGTTTGGTAACCTCGGCCAGTAGCTTCACACCGTCCATGTCGGGCATGCGCATGTCGGCAACACAAACCGCATATTTGTTGCCCGCCTTGAATTTCTCAAGCGCCTGAAGCGGGCCGACCGCCGTGTCGAAATCGAACTTGCCGCGCAGCTTGCGCTTAAGTCCCATCAACAGGTTTTCATCGTCATCAACGAAGAGTACAGGGGGATTCTGTGTCATCATCTCTCTCCCTTACATGTCCATTTCGCGGTATTTTTCTTCGACCACGCGGGCAATTTCGCGCCAGACCGGCAACCGGTCGGCTTTTCCCAGACGTTCAAGATATTCAAGGTCAATGCGGCTTTCGGGGGCCCGACCAGTACGGCTTTCAATGGCGACTTCGCGGGCCAGGTGCTGGGCGATATAGATTGCGCTAAGCGCATTCATTTCTGTATGCCGCGTGTCTTGCGGGCGATGGTGATAGGCAACCGTCTGCACCATGGCGCTTGGAAAGCCCCACAGACCCAAAAGGTACGCACCGATTTCCGGGTGGGCCGCGCCAAACTGGTCACGTTCGGCAACGTTGATCGGAATGTCTTCGGTTTCGACCCGCTTGATGACCTCGGCCATTTCATTGGCGCGATAGGCATAAAGGATCAAACTGCCGGTATGACTCAGCATGCCTACAGCGGCCATGACACTGATTACTTCCTTCGGAAGCTTCTCCTGCTCGGCGATCAAGGTGGCGACAACGCCAAGCTGCTGGCTGCGTTTGCACAGTTGCATCATCCGCGTGACCGCCGGCTTGGGGCCGTCAAAACTGCGAAACAGACCGATAAACAGGGCAAGCGCCTTAAGCGTATCGACGCCAATCATGCGAATAGCTTGCGAGACAGATGTGATTTTCTGGCTGACCGCAAAATACGCAGAATTGGTCAGCTTCAGGATTTCGGCGGTTAACGCAATGTCCGATGCAACGATGGCGGTAAGCTGCTCGTTGCTGGTCAGCGGGTTTTCCAGTGCCTTGACAAGGTTGGTATAGGTTATCGGCGGGGAGGCCAGTGCATCAATCCCGCCAACAAGTGCACGCAGGTCCGGATTGGTCAGAAGGTTACGCAGATCAAGCGCGTTCTCGATGGTTTCGACCAGCATCTGATCATCACACGGTTTGGCCAGATACTGATGCGCCGGGCCAACCGTGCGCAGGATTGCCTCTTCCTCGGCAAAACCCGAAAGAATGATACGCGCGCTATGCGGGTGTTTTTCCTGCATCATGGTCAAAAGTTCTGCGCCATCGGTTCCGGGCATGCGCATGTCGGAAACGACGACATCCGGTTCCATTTCGGCAGCCTTCGCCAAGGCGCTTTCGGCGTCATGCGCGAAATGCAGCTCCCAGCCGGACCGGACCGAGCGTAACCGGCGACGCAAACCATCCAGAATATTTTTGTCATCATCGACAAAAAGGATGACGCTCATTTTCACCTCATGCGTGTGCTCCATGGTCTATACATGGGGCCTGCAAAGGATCTTTGATAGTCCGCATATGTGGAGGGTCGTGTCCTTTTTGCCCCTTTTTTCTGATGACGGAGCACATCAGGACACGTGATCTAGTTATTGGTCAGTTCGCGGTATTTGTCGGAAACAACAGCCGCAATATTGGTCCATTCTTCGATGTGGCTCTGCTTGCCGATCTGGGCGAGATATTCCTGATCGATCGTGCTTTCGACCGTCCGTCCGGCATCACGATCGGCAATTTCGCATGTCAGATGTTGCGCAACATAGATCGCCGTCAGGGCGGTCATTTCCCGGTGCGGTAAATCCATTGGCCGATGGTGATAGGCAACCGCCTGAATGACAGGTGCCGGGAAACCCCACAATCCCAGCAAATAGGCACCGATTTCGGCATGTCCGGCCCCGAATTGTTCGGCCTCCGCCTGATCAATTGAAATGCCTTCTTTTTCAACCCGGTCAATGACCGCCTGCATCTCATCAGGACGCTTGGTGTAAAGGATCAACGTCCCGATGTGACTAAGCATCCCGATGGATGGCACAGCATGACAAATTTCACGCGGAAGCCGTTCATATTCGGCAATCAGGGCTGCGGTAACGCCAATCTGCTGGGAGCGGTGGCACAGGCGCTTAAGATTGGCTGCCTGACTGGCCGGGCCGTCAAAGCCGCGATACAGACCGACAAAAAGGGCCAGTGCCTTAAGCGTTTCCATCCCCAGCATCCGGACCGCATGCGCGACCGACGAAACATTCTGCGTCACTGCGAAATAGGACGAGTTGGTCAGTTTCAAAACTTCGGTGGTCAGTGCGATATCGGACTCAACAATTTTGCTGATGGTATCAAGCGCGTAGTTCGGGTTCGAAAAGGCCGTTTCCAGACGCATATAGGTGTCGGGCGGCGAGGCGAGGCTCTTGGAGCCAGCGACAAGGGTTCTAAGTTCGGGGCTTCGCAACAACTGACGCAGACCCAGTGCGTTTTCGATACTGTCGACCAGGGTTTCATGATCGCAAGGCTTGCTCAGAAACTGGTGCGCCGGGCCGATGGTGCGCAGATAGGATGCGTTATCAGCATGACCGGTCAGAATGATACGTACGGCATCGGGATGGGTTTTCTGCAAGGTTTCAAGCAAGGTCACACCGTCCATGCCAGGCATCTGGATGTCTGAAACGATGACGTCGAGATCCTTGTTTTCGGCAAGTTCGATGGCCTCAGACCCGCTATTTGCGAAATAAAGGTTCCACTCGGGACGGGTGCTGCGCAGACGTCGGCGCAATCCGTTCAGGATGTTGGCATCATCATCAACAAACAGAATGTGGTGCATTTTACCCGCTTCTTCTTAAATACATTTTGCAGATGGGGGCGGGCGGAACCCCATACAAGATCGCAAAATCACAGGTGGGTTCCTTGCGCGGTCCGGCCGATATATGGCGCTGCCGTTGCAAACACATTGCCCCGCAATATCGATCGCAGATTGTCAGATCCGCAACCGGCCGCAAGAAAACCATGCAACGCGATAAGTATTGTGTAATCATATATTTATGCCAGTGAACCAGGGGGCTTAATTGTCATGTTTTGTCAGAATGTTCACTGTCATTGAAGGGTATACTTTATAAGAATTCTTGGAACCGCGGCGTCCATGCGCTGTTTCCGATTGATCGGGGGTACCACCCACCAGATGACAACACGCACCGAACTGGTTGATGCAATCAAAAAGCATCAGCTCTTTGTCATGAAGCAGCCCGGCGGTCGGCGATTGCAGCTCCGCAATGGCAACCTGTCGCGCATCAAGATGAGCAAGATCAGTCTTGAAGATGCGGTGCTTCCCGGTGCCAATTTCATCCAGGCCCAGATCCAGGATGTCAAATTTGATTTCTGTGATCTGTTCGGAACCAACTTTGTCGAGGCCAATCTCGAAGGTTCAAGCTTCATGCGCGCCGACTTGCGCGGTGCCAACATGGCGCGCGCCAAACTGCGTAATGCCAACCTGACGGGGGCTGATCTTAGATCCGGTGTGATGGTGATTGTTGATGCCGGACGCGAAAAAAAGGTCAAACGACAAACGGATCTGACCAATGCAGACCTTCAGGGATCGGTGATGTCCGGTGCCAATCTGGCCGAAAGCAACATGTCCGGTGCCCGGCTTGCCGATGCGGATCTGAGCGACGCCAACATGTTTGCCGTCAACCTTGCCGGCGCGGATCTTTCGGGCTGCAACCTGTCGGGCGCAAAGCTCAAAAACGCGAACCTCAAGGGTGCAAAGCTCAAGGATACGCTTTTGCTTGGCACGGACTTGTCGGGTGCCAATCTGCGCAATGTTGATCTGGCGAACGTTGATCTGTCTCAGGCCAATACGTCAAACTCGATTGGCAGCAAGGCGGCAACGCCGTTGCCCGATGATATTCGCATCTTGCTCAATGCCCACACCGAGTGGCTGACAAGTGGCGGCATTTCGGGCGCACGCCTTGATGTGACCGGTCGTGATCTGACCGAACTTGATTTCACGGGGTTTGATCTTTCAGCGGCATGTTTTGATGATTGCATCCTGCGCGGTGTTTTGCTGGTCGATACCATTCTGGTCATGGCATCGATGCGCAATGCCGATTTGTCCCGCGCCCGGCTGAGTGGTTCGATCATGAACGGTGTGCGGATGTCATATGCCAACTGCACCAAGGCCGTGCTTCAGGGCGTCAAGTTCGGTGGCGTCGAACAGCGCGATGCCAAGGGACAAAAAACAGGCGAGGTCTGGCGCGCAGACCTTCATGCGACGGACTTTTCACACGCCGACCTTCGAAACTCGGTTTTCGATGAGCCCCACATGAAGGGGGCCAAGCTTTGCAAGGCCAATATTTCCGGTGTTGCCTTTGGTGAAACGGACTTAAGCGACGTCGATCTTGACGGTACCAACACCGGCTCGATTCTGACCGGAATCATCCCCGGTAAGGTTTAGGATCTAATCCTGCCAGGGTGCAGATTCACTAAGCGTTCGGATAGTTTTCCCCACTTTTTAAAGACTTAAAACGTCCCAATGTCGCGCAATGTCTTAAACAAATTGCGTTGCGGGGAAACTGCGTCATTCTATAATCCAGAATAACAAAAATCTAATTTAGAATCTCTGGGGTTTTCTACTGAATGTCATCGCGTTCGGAATTGATTGATTCAATCAAGAAGCATCAACTTTATCTCAATCAAAAGCCGGGCGGGGTGCGCATGCAAAAGCGCAACTGCAATCTTTCCCGCATCAAAATGAGCAAGATCAGCCTGAAAGAGGCGGTCTTACCTGGTGCAAACTTCATACAGGCATCGGCGCGCGATGTTTGTTTCGATTTCTGTGACCTGTTTGGCGCGAACTTTGTTGAGGCCGACCTCGAAAATTCGACCTTTGAACGCGCCGATCTGCGTGGGGCCAATATGGCAAGGTCCAGTTTGCGCAATGCCAACCTGAACGGCATTGATTTGCGCGCAGGCATCATGGTGGTCCTTGAAGGGGCTCGTGAACGCACGGTCAAACGCGAAACCGACATGTCAAATACCGACCTCGAAGGTGCGATGATGTGGGGGGCCAATATGGCCGGTGCCAACATGTCGGGATCGCGCCTTGCCCATACGGATATGAGTGACGCCAACATGTTTGCCGTCAACCTCGAAGGCGCTGATCTGACCGGGTGCAAGATGAATGGTGCAAAGCTTCGCAATGCCAACCTCAAGGGGGCGAAGCTTGCCGGGACGGAACTTGTCGGGGCGGACTTAAGCGGTGCGAACCTGCGCAATGTCGACTTGAAGGATGTCGATTTGTCGCAGGCCAACACATCCTACTCAATCGGTGGCGGTACACCGACGGCCCCGCTGGTTGATGATATTCGCGAACTTGTAAACGGCCATAGCACGTGGCTGGCAACCGGCGGCAAAACCGGCATGCCAATGATTGCTGCCGGTCGCGATTTGTCGGGCATGGACTTTTCGGGCATGGACCTGTCCGGGGCCGTCTTTGACAAATGCATCCTGCGCGGCACGCTTTTTGTCGATACCATTCTTGCCATGTGTTCGATGCGCGAAGCCGACATGCATAAAATCCGCATGAATGGTGCTGTGCTGGATGGTGTGCGCATGGCCGGTTCTGATTGTAGCGAGGGCGTGTTCCAGGGCGTTCACTTTGGCGGTGTCGATCAGCGCGACAAGAAGGGTGAGAAGACCGGCGTCGTCTGGAATGCGGATCTTTCGGATGTCAATTTCGAACAGGCCGATTTGCGCAACTCGGTATTTGACGAAGCCAAGATGAAGGGCGCCAATCTGACCAAGGCAAACGTTGCCGGCGTAGCCTTTGGCGCCACGGATCTGAGCGAAACCGAGCTTGAAGGTGCCAATGTCGGCCTGATCCTAAATGGCTATATTCCCGGCAAGAGATAACCTCTGCCGATCACGGCCCGAAAACGCAAAACGCCGCCCTCAGTGAAGGCGGCGTTTTTTAGTGCGCAGGACTATGATCGCTTAGCTGCGGTAATCCGCATTGATCGAGATATAGCCATGCGTCAGGTCACAGGTCCAAACCGTGGCCGCACCATCGCCAAAGCCAAGATCGGCATCAATGTCGATATACTGACCCTTGATGTGGGCTTCGACCGGGCCTTCGTCATAATCGGCAACACGTTCACCGTTCTTGGCCAACGTAATGCCACCGATTGCAACGCTCAGCTTGTTTGGATCGGCCGTCACACCGCATTTGCCAACCGCCATGACGATACGGCCCCAGTTGGCGTCTTCACCGGCAATCGCGGTTTTGACAAGCGGGGAGTTGGCAATGGCCTTGGCGGCAGTCTTGGCTTCTTTTTCGTTCACGGCACCGGTGACCTTGACGGTGATGAATTTCGAAGCACCTTCGCCATCGCGGACGATCTGATGGGCAAGATCACGCAGTACGCCTTCAAATGCCGCCTTGAACGCGGCAAGTTCCGGATCGTTGACGTCACTAATCGCATCATTGCCCGCCTTGCCGGTGGCAGCCACCAGAAGCGTGTCCGAGGTCGAGGTATCGCTATCAACCGTGATCGCGTTGAAGCTGCGATTGTTGCAATCGGCCAGAATGGCCTGCAAAACGCTGTGCGGCAGGGCGGCATCGGTAAACACAAAGCTTAACATGGTTGCCATGTTCGGCTCAATCATGCCCGATCCCTTGGCGATACCGGCAATGGTCACGGTCTTGCCATTGATGGTCGCGGTGGCTGACGCGCCCTTGGGGAAGGTATCGGTGGTCATTATGGCCTTGGCGGCATCAAGCCAGCCAGCCTCATTGGCCAGAAGATCGCCCAGTGCATCGGTGATGCGGTTTGCCGTGGTCGGCTCGCCAATCACGCCGGTCGATGCGGTAAAGATTTCGGTTTTTGCACAGCCAAGTGCCTTGGACGCGGCTTCGACCTTGTCAGCAACGAACTTTTCGCCTGCCTTGCCGGTAAAGGCGACCGAGTTACCCGCATTGACAAAAAAGGCACGTGCCGTACCACCCTTAAGCGCCTCACGTCCCCAGCGGACCGCCGCCGATGCGGTGGTGGACGTGGTGAAGACACCGGCAACCTGCGTGCCTGGCTCAAGTTCGGCCAGCAGCACATCCGGGCGCCCCTTATAGCGAATGCCAAGGGTTGCGGTATGCAGTTTAACGCCAGCAATCGCCGGAAGGTCTGGGAATGCCGCAGGGGCAAGCGGTGAAATGGCAGTCGCAACCATCAGTGCAGTTTCCTTTATTGGATAAGTCGGTCCATCCTGCCGCAATGGCGACGAAAAGCAAGCGGCAGAATGAATTTACGCGATCAAATGATGTGTAAAAAACGGGGCGAAGCCAATGGCTGCACCCCGTTTTCGAATTCTCTGAAGCCAGTCGCGATCAAATGATACTGATCGCGAAGTCTGCGGGATTATTCCGCCGGCTTTTCCTTGGCGGCTTCTTCTGCGGCCTTCGCGGCTTCGATTTCGACATAGTTGACGATTTCGGCATCAGAACGCAGGTCTTCGACAAGTGCGTTAAACGCATCGCGGCTGATTTCGGCCACCAGCTGCTGACGGACTTCGTCAAGCGACGGCTGGGTGCCTTCTTTTTTCTCTTCAACCTTGATCACGTGCCAGCCGAACTGGGTCTGAACCGGCTCGCTCGAATAGGTGCCCGGTTCCATGGCAAAGGCTGCCTCGGCAAACGGTGCAACCATGTCGGCACGGTTAAAGAAGCCAAGATCACCACCGTTCGGGCCGGACGGGCCGGTCGATTTTTCTTTGGCGAGTTCGACGAAGTC
>NZ_DCAO01000061.1:0-146 GCF_002311515.1 Thalassospira sp. UBA1131 | reverse complement strand
CCATCGTCAAGTTCTGCGATGATGGCTTTTGCGTCTTCTTCGCTTTCAAGCAGGATATGGCGGGCGTGAACCTGCGGCTCCGGCTCGTTGGTTTTGATGAATTCTTCGTATTTTGCTTCGATCGCATCATCGGTGATCGCGTCACT
>NZ_DCAO01000118.1 GCF_002311515.1 Thalassospira sp. UBA1131 | reverse complement strand
AACGTCGTAAACCAGACGCAGGTCGTGACCGCGTTTGATCAGATCACCCTGCGGATGATTGGCAAGCTTCTGCAAAACCTCGTCGCGAGTGCCTGCGATCAGATCCTGATGGGTCTCGTAGGCTGGCATCACTTGATCCCATTCCTTGTCGAACTCGCTACCCGTCTGGAGATCGGTCCAAACGGACACCGAATAATCCCAATCCAAGTAATCGCCTTTGTTCAGCGCAACGCCAAGCGAGTTTGCCTGCGCTGTCACACTTGGCAAGAAGGACAACACCCCTATGAGCGGTAGAACGAACACAAGCACTGATCTGATGTGCCTGACATGCGACGTGGTGACGGAATATGTCGACCTGGCAAACAGTTTCACCCAGAACCTGAGCACTGTGCTGCTCGACCCAATGTGGTTCATCTATCTCTCCGTCGTTGGCCTATGGATCGTCATTCATGGCGGCAAGATGATCATGGGCAAGGGCGATCTGATTGGATTCGCTCATGAATTCGCGTTCATCATTATAGCTGGTCTGCTGCTGGGCGGGCAAGGGCCCACTCTCGTAAATTCCATCTATCAGATGGCTTTATCAACGATGGGTAGTGCTGCTGGCGTCGTTCTGTCTGCCGGTATGGAAGGTGGCATCAGAGCCGCCACGATCCCGAGTGAAGCCACATCTCTTGGCGGCATGGCTCAGTTGGTCTATGTCGCCGAGCAAGGCTTGATGAGCGTACTTCGCATCGCCTTTGAGATATGGGCATCGATCTCGCTCGGCAATCTGATGGCCGGGGTCTACGGCGTCCTGCTCGCCCTGCCCTACATCATCCTGATCATTGTTTATTTCAGCCAGGTTGTTGTCAGCATCTTCCGCGTGATGATGTTCTCCGCCCTTTCTCCAATCCTGATGCTTGCCGTCGGGTTTGGTTGGGGACGAGGCATGGCGATCACCGGGGTTCGAACCGTCTTCGCCGCTTTTATGGTGCTGTTCGGCTCAACACTTGCACTCGCACTGTGTCTTTATGGGGCAGCATCTCTTGATATCCAGAACACAGAGAATGTTCGTGAGATCACATCAATCGACAATCCGGGCCTGTGGGTTGCCATCGTTCTTGGTTGGATGGGCACGGCCTTTATGGCCGAGGCAACCGGCATGGCGAACTCGATTGCCGGATCCCAACTGACCAATCAAGCCGCTGCCGTCATTACAGCGGGCATGACCGCAACCGGCCTTTCCCTTGTCAATGCCGCCAAGAAATACGCACCGGGCGGTGCTTCTGCGGCACTTGATGCTGTTCTCTTGGGTGCGGGAGCCACCCGCAATCCGGTTGGAGCGGCAGGAGCGGCAAAAGACAGCCTGGTCTCTGCCAAGAATGCCGTTATGGAACGCCTCAAGACACCGACCTTTGATCGGGGAGGCAAGCCATGAACCGTCTCAAGAAATTCCTGCGTGATGTCTTTTTGATCATCGCCGCTTTTCCCCTCATTGCACTCTGGCTGCTGGTTCTGACCGGCATGTTTTCGCCGGAAAGCCTGATCGTCTTTGTCATGGCCCTTCGCGAAGTCGATGCCGACCAGTTGGCCGGTCTGATGCGCAGTGCCGTTCATATCTGGATCGCGCTTTCCATCGTCCTTGCTCTTGCCAAGCTTGTTATTGGCTTGGGCGCTTCATCCTCCCCGACCGTCCCCAATCAGAAAGGATCGCAGCCATGCGCCTGATCCCCAAACATTTCGTCCCAATTCTTTGCTTTGCCGTTTTGCTGTCCGGCTGTGTCTCCGTTTCAAAAGACCGCGAGATCCCCAAAGACGGGACCGGCACCGATGAGATGAAACTCAGCCCCTGTGTCTGCAATCCGGTTGAGTTCAATGGCGAGGGCTTCTCATGGCTTGGCTAGGGCGCATCGGCAAACGCGATAACGGGCGCAAGTCGATGGTCAAACCCACCTCAACGCATAAAACCACCGTTGCTGCAGATCCGTTCAGCTTTCAGGGCAGCCATCGCAGGCTTGCCTGGATGCTGCGTCTGTCTGCCGGGACCAACATTGTGCTTGGCGCTGGCGTCGTCGTTCTGGTGCAAACCGTTGCACACCTCGTACCGCTCAAGGAAACCGAGATTGCCTTGGTTCGGACCTATGGCCCGGATGACCGTACTTATGTTGTCGAACCTGTCAGCAAGAAGGTCGAAGGTTTTGAAGTCTTTCTTGAAGCCCAGGCAAAACGTTTCGTTCTGATCACCAACGAGATTGATCCGGTCACACAGCAAGAACGCCAGCGCGAAGCATCCAGACTTTCTGATGCCAGTTTCTGGGAACGCTTCAAACGAGAGCGGATCGATAGCGGCCTGATCACCGAGGCGCTTGAAAAAGGCATCGAGCGCGAAGTGCGGATCGTCTCCATCGATCCCATCGTCACCTTGTCCTCAGATCATAAATACGCAGTCGATTTCATCCAGATCGACCATCGTCGCGGCAAAGAGATCTCGCGCAAAAACTTGCGCGCTTACCTGACGCTGGCCACCCGTCCGCAAAACGTCTCCGAAGCCGACAAATACACCAATCCTTTTGGCGTCACCGTGCTCGACATGGTGCTTAGAGAAAGAGGCGCGTCATGAAACGCCTGATCAATCTTGTTTTCCATATCGTCTTTGGCAGCCTCATTCTGGCGGTCCTCATTCTTGGCTATAAGCAGGCCAATGCGCAGACCGCTGCACGCCCACCCATGCCGGGACAATCGCAGCAACCATTCTCAGGTCCACAAACCTCTCCGCAACAATCCGCGCCAGCCATGCCGGTGCCCGATAGCGTGGTCGATCAAGCCCGCGATCAAAATGAAGGTTATTTCAACGCAATGAGCCGTCCGCGTACCAGCGGTCAGGTTCAGGATGTGTGGGATGAAGCAGATCCAAGCGATGCGGTTTATGCGACCGATCTGTGTGATGATTGTACTTACAAGATCCGCACCCGCGAGTTCATGGTCACCGTGCTTGAACTACCACGCGGTGAGAAGATTGAAGCGGTCGATCTTGGCGATGATGGCGGGTTTTCTGTCAAACCACGCGGTGAACGGCGTTTGGCTGTGCGCCCCAGCGGATACGGTTATGACACCTCACTTGTCGTCTATGGCAAATCAGGTGCTGTTTATCCGTTCTATCTGAGGGCAGAGAGCTTTAACTCGGTCAATGTTCCCGATCTGATTGTGCGGATTGAAGGATCCGTTCAGATCGAAACCAATCCGGCGGTTGCTGGCTTTGACGGTGTTTTGGACGACAAAGCGAAACCGGCCCTTCCGGCGATGTCTGTTCCTGGGCAAGGCAACAAGTCTGCAGCTATCGATACTGCGATTGCCGGACTGAGTGACACCAATCCGGGCACGCCTGCAGGCGACTTTGTGGCGCAATCCCCGTTTGACCCGAACGCCCTGCATGGTTGGGGTGAGTATGATCTCTGGGGCGATGAAACACTGCGCCCGGAAACAGTCTTTCGGGATGACCACTTCACCTATATCCGCTTTGGCAAGCGCTGGAAGGATATCGAACTGCCGACTGCCTATGTGGTGGTCGATGGCATTGATGAGCTGGTCAATACCCGTGTGCAGGGTGAGACCTACATCATTGAAAGCACCCGACCGCTGATCACGCTCAAGAGCGGCAAGAGCTTCCTCTGTGTTGAATATACCGGGGAAGGCGCATGAGTGCATTTTGTGATGTTGCACTGGTGCTTGGCCTGACCTTTGGGGGTGTATGTGCCGAACCGGTCGTCAATGAACCGCCAACCTTGCCCGCTGATGATCCATCGGTCTGGGCCCTTCCGGCACCGCCGCCACCAGCGCCTGTGGCCCCTGCCCCAACTATGCCGCCGATCATCATCAAGGAAGCCAAACCGGAACCAGAGCCAGCCCCGGCTCCCGAGCCTCTGCCGCAACCTGAACCTGTTCCTGAACCG
>NZ_DCAO01000124.1:4634-7224 GCF_002311515.1 Thalassospira sp. UBA1131 | reverse complement strand
CGCCCGTCGCGCAAATCGGTTTCGCCATCAAACGGGTCATAGATCGTGCCATCAAGGTCGCAGTAAATGGCGTTGAAGGTAAAATCACGGCGCTTGGCATCTTCAAGCCAGCTGTCGGTAAAGGCGACCTCCGCATGGCGGCCATCGGTCAGGACATCGACACGCAACGTCGTGATTTCATAGGTCCCGGCATCGGTAATTGCGGTGACAGTTCCGTGCTTAAGGCCAGTGGGGATGACCCGGATACCTGCCTTTTCCAGCGCGGCCTGCGTATCCTCAGGCGCGAGATCGCAGGCGATATCGACATCAACCAGATCACGTTTAAGCAAGGCATCGCGCACGACACCACCGACAAAGCGCGCACAACCTCCTTGCTGCGCAATGGCATCAAACACGCGGGCGGTATCATCGGCGACCATGATCCCGTATGGCCGCAATCTGCCGGTTACTTCGAGTGCTGTCATCGCTGCCTTGTTGCCACCTGTCATATCAAGTGCCACGACGGTGGCTGGGCTGTTCTATTCCTTGGGTTCGAAATAGCCCGGCTCGACCACGCCGTCACGCAATACCGGCGCATGATAAATGGAATCGGGCGGCGCACCAGTCCCAAGTGCAGTGAAAATCAGGATTGCGGCGGTCAGCAACACGCCCAAACCAAACAGCATCAGCCACGGCCCCTTGTTCCATGGCGGGATGATGTCGTGACCTTCACGGATGGCCTTGGCGCGGGCCCATTTCAGCCACAGCCCGTAAATCACAAAGGGCAGGATCAGAGGAAGACCGATCTGGATGATTTGTCGCAACATAAAGCTCTGTCCTAATATTCGGATTAACGGTTAAGCGATGGCGCATTGGCCCGGATGACTTCAGAGAAGTTGATAAGCATCCCGGCGGTCGCGCCCCAGATGTAATATTCGCGATACGGAATCGCAAAATACCGCCTGCGGGTACCCTCGAACGTCACGGTTTGCAGTTTCTGATTTCGCGGATCAAGAATGAAACTGAGTGGTACTTCAAACACTTCGGCCACTTCGTGGTCATCGGGCTTAAGATCGAATGGCGGTGTAATCAGACCGACGACCGGGGTCACCTGATAGCCGGTCACGGTGTAATAATCATCAATCCGGCCCACCAAATCGATGTGACGGCGGGCAAGACCAATTTCTTCCTCCGTCTCGCGGAGCGCGGTTTCTTCAAGGGTTGCGTCGAATTCTTCCTGCCGCCCGCCGGGGAAGCTGATTTGACCTGCGTGGTCGCTGAGATGATCAGTACGCCTTGTGAGGATCACATGCAAACCCGCATCGCGTTTGACCAGCGGCACCAGAACCGCCGCCGGACGCGAAATCAGTTCCCCGTCAGCAAATGCACGTGCGCGCGATTTCGAACCCGGAAAGTCCACCGCATGGTCGCCACGGCGCTGCAAAACATCGCCAGTTGGCGCGCGCAAGGCGGCAACGATGTCATCGGGTGTCATTCCGTGGCCTCCATCCGACCGATCTCAAAAAACTTCCCATGACTGTAAACACCGATACGTATCATGTTGTGGTCAGGGTCACTAATTTCTTCGGCCAATTCGACCAATTGATAGAACACCGCCCGGTTCAGGCGCGCTTCAAGGCCGCGTTCCAACCCGACATAAGGCGATGGTTCGTCGGTTTCGGGGTCGTGTTCGACGCGCAGGGGATGATCATCATCAAGTTCCACCCACTGGTCGATATTGGTCCGAAAACGGATATTCTGATCTTTGCCTTCGCCTTCGTTTTGCATTTCAACTGCGATGAAGGCGACGTCCTCGACCTCGATCCGGGCCATCTCGGCCGGGGTCACCAACCAGTGCCCGCCTTCCTCATCACGCTGCAACACGGAAGAAAAAAGCTTAACCAGCTCAATTCGGCCAATCGGACCACCTTGATAGAACCAGGTTCCATCCCGACCTATAGACATAGGGATATCGCCACAGATTTGTGGGTGCCGCCCGGTGTCGGGCTTCTGCCCGCGCAAGCGCGTCCACAACTTCTCGGCGAGATCGATGGTTTTTTGGTTTTCATTCATGCTGTAGAGTTGATCCTGAACCAGACGTTTTCCCGTTATGCTTATGCGATTTCATCTGCGTTCTCTGGCCTGCCAACGCCTGCACTGCAACATAGGAAGCACAGTCAACCGCCATGACAAACGCGCCACAATTCCCCGAAGAAATGGGTTTCTCCCAGGAAAGCAGTCTTGAACGCGATGCAGCCCGTCTGGACGAGTGTGTCGCACGGCTGGCCGAAGCCCGCAAAATGATTTCCAGTATTATATTTGGGCAGAATGATGCCGTAGAGCAAACACTTATCGGCATTTTATCCGGTGGACATGTCCTGATGGTCGGTGCGCCGGGCCTTGGCAAGTCGCTTCTGGCGCACACGCTGGGCAAGGTTCTTGGCCTGCTTGACAAGCGTGTTCAGTTCACACCCGATCTTATGCCGGCTGATATTCTGGGTTCCGAAGTTCTTGAAGAAGGGGCAGACGGCAAACGCGCGTTTCGCTTTATCAAGGGACCGGTATTTTGCCAGTTGCTTTTGGCAGATGAAATCAACCGTGCCAGCCCGCG
>NZ_DCAO01000124.1:0-4539 GCF_002311515.1 Thalassospira sp. UBA1131 | reverse complement strand
GGTTACAGCCACAAACTGCCCGAACCGTTCCATGTTCTGGCCACCCAGAACCCGTTGGAGCAGGAAGGCACCTATCCCCTGCCCGAAGCACAGCTTGACCGTTTCCTGCTTGAAGTCCGGCTCGGCTATCCCGATGCCGATGAAGAACGCAAGATCGTGACCGAAACCACCGGCCGTTATCCCGCCCGCCCGCGACAGGTTCTTCAAACCGATGATCTGGTCGAGGCACAGGACTTTGTCCGCCGCCTGCCGATGCCGGACCGCGTTCTTGATACCATCATTGCCCTGTGTCGCGAATGCCGCCCGGAAAGCACATCGCTTGCCGATATTCGTGAAAACGTCGCCTGGGGCCCCGGTACACGTGCGGCACAGGCCCTGTCACTGGCGTGCCGGGCACGCGCGATGCTGTTTGGGCGCTTTGCCCCATCGATCGAAGATATCGAAGAACTTGCCGTTCCTGTTTTGCGCCATCGTTTTGGCCTGACCTATGGCGCACGCGCCGAAGGCTTTACCGCCAAGGGGCTGATCACCGATGCGCTTGCCCACCTGCAGGAGAAAAACTAATTGGTCACCGCCCCCGTGCAGGATCATGTTGCCGCCGCCCGCGCCCTTGCGGCGAAACTGCCACAGCTGATTGATGAGTCGCGCCGAACGGCCATCAGTCTGCGCAGCGGCCTGCATGGCAATCGCAAGGTCGGACCGGGCAGTGATTTCTGGCAATTCCGCCCCTATGTCCCTGGCGATCCAACCAACCAGATTGACTGGCGGCGGTCTGCGCGCAGCGAACATACCTTCATCCGCCAGACCGAATGGCAGGCCAGTCATAATTACTGGATTTGGCCGGTACTTTCGCCGTCGACCTATTGGGCATCAAGCGACAAGCTGCCGTCAAAGGCGGAACGCACCCTGATCATATCCATCGCATTGGCCGACCTTTTGATCCGCAACGGCGAAACCGTTGGCACCTTTGATGGCGAACGCACGCGCATCACATCGGCAGAGTATCTTGAAAAACTCGGTCACGCGATGCTGGCTAGTCCGCAAAGCATCGCGGGCCAGGCGACAAACATTCACCCCGGCCGCAAACATTCGGTGCTGATCCTTGGTGACTTCCTTGAGTTTGCGGATCAAAGCGAGCAATCGGCACGCACTGTGCGTCGCTTGGGCCAGTATCAGAATGACGGTGCGCTGGTACAAATTCTTGATCCTGCGGAAATCGCCCCGCCATTTCAGGGGCGGGTTGATCTGTTTGATACCGATGATCAGATGATTTTTCGCAGCGAAAAGTTCGAAGACCTTACGGAGGGCTATAAACTTCGCGCCCAGAAATGGCGGGCATTGGTCCGCGATGCCGCGCGCCAGAATGACTGGCTTTATGACCGGCATGTCACATCCGAAAGTGCCAGCCCGACATTGCTGGCCCTTTATCAGCATCTGAGCGAGCGGCAAAATCAAAGCGGATCGAACGGACGCGGTCGGCCTAACCTGCATCGCCATAACACGCAGGAGATGTCATGAGCCTGTCGGCCATCACATTCCTGTATCCTGCGATGCTGGCCGGGCTGCTGGCATTGCCGATTGTCTGGCTTTTGATCAGATCGGCACCACGGTCACCCAAAACCGTTGTTTTCCCGGCTGCGCGTATTTTGCGCGGCCTTAAAAGCAAACGCCGCGATATTCAGCGCGCACCGATATGGCAAACCATTCTGCGCTGTTTGATCCTGACGCTTCTGATCATTGCCGCTGCCCGCCCGGTAATGAACCGCAATGATTTTGCCGCCAATGATGGCGCGATTTTGATTATTGCCGATAATGGCTGGGACAGTGCGGCAAACTGGCGGCAATACCGCACGGCATTGCAACAGATCGCCAATCAGGCCCGGTTCGAGTTGCAAACGGTTTATATTGCCCAAACCGCTCCCGAGGCCGCAGGTGCGACCACATGGAAACTTCCAGACATTGTCGGGCCGGTATCTCCCAACGATACCAAAAACCTGTTTGATCGCTTGCAGCCAAGGCCTTGGCCGTCGGATTATACCGCCCTTTCGGATTTGATTTCCGAACGCCCGGAAATGAACCGGGCTGTTGGCAGCATCTTGTGGCTAACCAGCGAGATGGACAGCCCCGGCAAGGCCAAGATCGCATCCGAGCTGCTTGATATCGCGCCAATCACAACGATTTCACCCACCATCACCGACCGTATCGCCATCCGGTCGCTTAGCCGGTCCGGTACCGGCATGTTGGCAACATTGGCCCATAATCGCGATGATCAACCGCGTGAGATTAATCTTCTGGCCCGCGGCGAACGCGGCAATGTGATCCTGCGTCACACGGTGGAAATTACACCTGACAGCGATCAAAGCGATGTCGCCATTCTGTTGCCGCGTGATATTTCCAACGCCATTCAATCCGTTGGCATTGAGGGGATCGAAAGTGCCGCATCGGTATTTCAGACCGGTGCGCGCTGGCAACAACGCCGGGTTGGTGTCGTGGTCAGTTCCGGCGATGGTCCGGGGGTGTTGTCAGATCAGTATTTCTTTCTTGATCGGGCGCTTTCGCCCTATGCCGATGTGACTTATGCGCCGCTTGGAACTTTGCTTGAAGACAAGGTCGATGTGCTGGTCTCCGCTGGTCCGATTTCAGGTCTGGGCAGCCAGTTTGACGCACTTGAAAGCTGGGTCAATGAAGGTGGCATGCTGGTGCGGTTTGCTGGCGACAGTTCATCGCAGATCGGTAACGATTTCCTGCCCGTCACGCTTCGACTTGGCAACCGCGACTTTGGCGGGTCAATGTCGTGGGAAAAGCCCAAAAGGTTGCTCGACTTTCCGGACAACAGCCCGTTCCACGGGGTCGAAGTGCCTGACGACATTACGGTCACCCGACAATTGCTGGCCGAACCCGACCCAGACATTGTCAGCAAGACGTGGGCACGTCTAACCGATGGGACGCCCCTGATAACCAGCACACCGCGCAATGCCGGACGGATTGTCCTTTTCCATGTGACACCGTGGGCGGATTGGTCGAACCTTCCGATGTCGGGCCTGTTTGTCGAGCTTTGGCAGCGGCTTCTTCCCCTTGCAAGTCCGAGCAATCGCAGCGATGCCGAACTGCAAAGCAGCCTGCCTGCCCAGACCATTCTGGATGGCTTTGGCCGACCGCATCAGCCAGATGCCTTGATCCTGCCGGTTCAAACCCCGCTTCCGGCACCCAACCCGCGCCATCCACCGGGCATTTACGGTGAAAACGGACAGGCGGTTGCGCTGAACCTTGGCCCGTCCCTTACCGATATCGGCCGCGATGTGGTTTGGCCATCGGGCATCAGCACACGCGAAATCACCGATCAAAGCCAGGTTGATCTTGCCGCCCTTTGCCTGTTGGCCGCCTTTATCCTGATCTTGTTTGATGCCGCGATCTTGCTTGTGCTCAACAATGTGTCGCTGCGGCGCAGTCGACGCAGCAATGCCCTGACATCGCTTTTGCTGGCCGCCGTCCTGACCGGTGTGGCCGCCGCCAGCGTGATTATGCCCGGACCATCCATGGCCGCAACACTGCCCGAAGCAGCCCTGCAACCGCGTCTCGCTTATCTTGAGACCGGGAATGCGCCGGTAGATCGCCTGAGCCGTGCCGGAATGACGGGCCTGACCGAAATCCTGCGTCGGCGTAGTGCGGCAGACCTCAACACCGTCGATGGCGTCAATCCGGAAACCGATGAGCTTAGTTTCTATCCGCTGATCTATTGGCCGCTGGTTGATGGGCAGGAGCCGTTTTCCGAACGCGCACAGGAACGACTGAACCGTTATCTGAACAATGGTGGCATGATCCTGATCGATAGCCGGGATCGCGAAGTCCAACCAGCGCGTTTGCGGCGCCTTTTGGCCGGGTTGGAAGTCCCGCTTTTGGACCGTGCGCCAAGTGATCACATCCTGTTTCGCAGTTTCTATCTGCTTGACCATGCATTTGGCCGGTTTTCCGAACCGCTATGGCTTGATGCGCGTCCCAGTCAACGTCTGGACGGGGTTGCATCGGTTCTGTTTGGCGGCAATGACTGGGCATCGGCCTGGATCATTCCCGAAGGCCGCGATGAACTGCGCAGCGAAGACATATCCCCTCGGCAGCGCGAAATGGCCTATCGGTTTGGTGTTAATCTGGTGATGTATGCCCTGACGGGGAGCTACAAGGGCGATCAGGTGCATATCCCGGCCATTCTGGAAAGGTTGGGCCGATGAACCAGGGATGGCAGAACCTTCAGATTTCGCCGCTTCTCGACATCACCATCCTACAAGGCTTGGCTGTTCTGTGTTTGGTTGCGGTCATTGTCTTCACGATTTTTCGCCTGCGCGGCACGGTTTGGCGCGGGGTGGTGATGGTGCTGGTTCTTTTGGCCCTTCTGGCACCGCAATTTACCGACCGCGAAAGCGAAAAACTTAGCGATATCATTCTGGTGCTTGTCGACCGGTCGGCAAGTCAGGATATCGCAAACCGGGCAGCACAAACCGATGCGGCGATTGCCGAACTGCAAGATCGCTTTGCCGAGGATCC
>NZ_DCAO01000044.1:146974-169279 GCF_002311515.1 Thalassospira sp. UBA1131 | reverse complement strand
AGTCCGGATCGGAGCAATTCGAGGCGCATTATCCTCTGTGGCCAACCGGTTCACAGCCATCAAAGATGTTGCCCGACAATTTCTTTGCCTAATGATCTTCACCACGTGCCTGTTTGGTAACATCCCCGCCCATGCGCAGTCGGCATCCACCAATGATCCACGCGTCGTGCGCATCCCCATGGATACAACATCGGAATTTTGCCGCGGCGAGATCACCTGGGAAGCGCACCGGGAATATCACATCGATTTGTTGCGGCTGGCCCTGAGACTGAGCGGGGACAACGCCACCCTTGTGCCGGTATGCATGGATTACCCGACCGAGGACCGGCGTATTCCCATGCTCGAAGCTGCCGACCAGTTCGACACGGTTTTCTTTGGCACCAATGCAGAGCGCGAAGAAAGGCTGCTTGCCGTCTATATCCCGATTTATCTTGGCACCACCGGTTTGCGGCTCTTCATGCTGCATAAAGACCTCAAAGAACCGTTCAGTCAGATTGAGACGATTGAGGACCTCAGGAAACTTTCCATGGGTCAGGGACTTGGATGGCCAGACAACGAGATTTTGACTGATAACGGCTTTGACGTCGTTAGCGGACGATATCGAACGCTTCATCGTATGCTCGATGCAAGGCGATTTGATCTTTATCCGCGTGCCTATTGGCAGATTGTCGGCGAATGGAACTGGATGAAGTGGGAAGCGCCCGGTATCGAAATTGCCGAAAAAACAGCACTTTATTACCCGCAACCGATCTATTTCTTTGTCAGCCCCAAAAATCCGGAACTGCGCGACATCATCGAAACCGGACTTAAGCGCGCCTTTTCAAACGGCATGATGCTGGATCTTTTGAAAACCCATCGCGATACCGCACCGTCATTCTCGCAAATTGATTTACACGATCTGAAAGTCATGCGGATCGACAATAAACACCTGTCAGACCGATCGCGCAAAGCAATGGCTCAATACAGTCTGTTTGACTAGTGGCGGGTGAGAACAGCAGGTCGGGATGGCACTCGGCCATCCCGACCCGCAGTTGATTTGCCGTTACTCGGCGGCAATCGCCATCTGATCGCCATCCAGCGCGTTTGACAGATCGGCCAGAATGTCATCGATGCTTTCAAGCCCGGCCGACAGACGGATCAGACCATCGGTGATCTGATATTCCGCACGTTCTTCGGCGGTGTAGGTCGAATGTGTCATCGATGCCGGATGCTGGATCAGGGTTTCGGCATCGCCCAGGCTGACCGCACGGGTGATCATGTTAAGGCCGTTCATCAGTTTACGGCCTTCCTCGATCCCGCCTTTAAGTTCGAACGCGATCATGCCGCCAAACCGGTCCATCTGTTTTTTCGCCAGTTTATGATGCGGGTCGCTTTCAAGCCCCGGATAGAAGACCTTCTCGACCTTCGGGTGCTTCTCCAGGAAATCGGCGATTTTTTCGGCATTGTCGCAATGGCGTTCCATGCGAAGCTCAAGCGTTTTAAGGCCACGCATCACAAGGTTGGCATCCTGCGCGGAAAGCACCGCACCGGTCATGTCCTTAAGCCCGACCAAGCGCACCTGCGTCATGTCTTCAAGCGTTCCGATCACCGCACCGGCCATCAGATCACCATGGCCGCCCAGATATTTGGTTGCGGAATGGACAACGATATCGGCACCGAGTTCAATCGGGCGCTGCAGATAAGGCGTGCAATAGGTGTTGTCGACAACGACCTTGGCACCATGCTTGTGCGCGATGTCGGAAATGGCTTCGATATCGACCAGACGCATGTTCGGGTTGGCCGGCGTTTCGAAATAGACAATCTTGGTCTTGTCCGAGATCGCCTTTTCCAGCTCTTTCGGATCGGTCAGGTCGACATGGGTGTGCTTGATGCCGAATTTTTCCAGACCGTGGCGGAAATAGGCAAATGTGCAGCCATAAAGCGTGCGATCAACAATGATCTCGTCGCCCGGCGCAATAAAGGTCCAGAAGACAGATGTAATCGCGCCCATTCCCGATGCGGTCGCAACGGCGGCTTCACCGCCCTCAAGCACCGCAAGGCGCTTTTCGAGAAGATCCAGTGTCGGGTTGGCAATACGGGAATAGATAAAGCCCTGCTCGTCGCCGGCAAAGAACCGCCCGCCCTGCTCGGCTGTTTCGAACGCAAAGGTCGAAGACATGTAAACCGGCTGGTTCAGCGCGCCATTGTGGCTTTGCGGATCGTAACCGTGATGGATCGCACGGGTGGCAAAGCCGGTTTTGGCGCTGTTGTGTTTGTCATGGGCAGACATCGGAAGGCTCCTTGAAATGCGTTTATTCTGCCCCGACAGTCGCAATCACCATGCCAGATTTAAAAATCGATTGTTTTCAAAGGCTTACGGAAATCGTCGCTCTTTTGTGTGTAAATATTAGTTTACACAACGACGCTCATCATCATCTGAAAGCGCAAAGACGCTGGATTTCAGTCGCTTAAGACTGTACATTTATCGATACAATGTAAACTTATCGGTACGGATATGCGGTTCGAAATTCGCGGTGAAAACAGGCTCGGCATTACGCGTGACGTCATCAATGTCCTGACCGATCAGGGCCTGGATATCCGCACGTTCGAAGTCACCACCCATCATATCTATGCCGATATCCCGGCCATTCGCCCGGAACGCTTCCCAGCACTGGCAAGCGCATTGAAGAAAATCCCCGGCATTTTCGACATTACCGAAATTGACCGCCTGCCAACCGAACGCCGTCGCGCACAGCTACATGCAACGCTTGCCGCCCTTGGTGATCCGGTGATCGCGGTTGATGCCAACGGCCTGATTGCGCAGGCTAACCCGGCGGCACAGGCAATTTCGGCCACCCCTGAAAAACCCCTGCGTGATCAGGATATATCCAGCATACTTGGCGAACCATCTATTGAAGATTTGCGCCAAGGTGGTTTTCGCCTGCCGGAACGCGAAGTGGTTTTGGGTGGCCAGACCTATCTTTTGCAGGTCGAACCGATCGGTCATGTTGATGATGGGTCGGACGCCAGCGATGATGCGCCCTGGGGCGGGGTAATGGTCTTTCACCGTCCGGCACGACTGGGCCGCGTGATAACCGCCCTTCAGGATCGCAGCCACACTGGCTTTGACGACATTATCGGCACCAGCCGGGCCATGCTGCGCGTCAAATCACAGGCTGAACGGCTTGCGGCCATCGATGCCCCGATCCTGATCCTTGGCGAAACCGGTACCGGCAAGGAACTGTTTGCGCGTGCCTGCCACCGCGCAAGTTCGCGGGCTGATCAGCCGTTTCTGGCCCTTAATTGCGCTGCCATGCCCGAAGGCCTGGCTGAAAGTGAACTGTTTGGCTATGCCGCTGGTGCCTTTACCAGTGCCAGGCGTGGCGGCAAGCCGGGGCTTCTGGAACTGGCCGATGGCGGAACCTTGTTTCTTGATGAGATCGGCGAACTGACCCCCTATTTGCAAGCCAAGCTTTTGCGCGTGCTCCAGGATGGCCGTTTCCGGCGCGTCGGCGGGACGGATGAAATCACGGTTGACGTCCGGGTTATCAGCGCGACCAACCGCGACCTCGAGGCCATGTCCCATGACGGCACGTTTCGCGAAGATCTTTATTTCCGCCTCAACGTTCTGGGCATCACCCTGCCGCACTTGCGCGACCGGGTCGAAGACATTGCCGATCTGGCTGCTGTTTTTATCGACCGCACCGCCCAGCAGACCGAACGAACACCACCGCGCCTTGCCCGAGACGGGCTTGACTGGCTTTGCCGTCACGATTGGCCGGGCAATGTGCGCGAACTTGAAAACACCCTGTTTCGCGCCGTCGCCCTGCTTGATGGCAATGTCCTTGGCGCACGTGATTTGGCCGATGCCGCCACCGGCACGGCCACGACCCCCGAACGAGACACCCGACAGGCTCACGGTATGTCCGACGGCACCGAAGACGCCCCGACGTCCAACACCGAGCAATCCGATCTGATCGCAAACGCCTTGGCACAGAGTGATTTCAATAGCGGCATGGAATTGCTTGAACGGGAAATGCTCGCGCGCCTGTACCCGGATTATCCAAGCTCGCGCAAGCTCGCCAAACGACTTGGCGTTTCACATACCTCGATCGCCAACAAGCTGCGCAAATACGGTATCGGCACCTAAAAAGCCAACCGCCCGACCACAGCATTTCTTGCCACTTACATTGCACTGCGGCATGATCTTCCTAAATCAAAGGGCAGAAAGCCCATTTCACAGGGAGAAGACAAAATGCTGACAGGTAAACGCGCACTCGTAACCGGCTCCACCAGTGGGATCGGCCTTGCCATGGCCAAGGCCCTTGCGGGGGCTGGTGCTGATGTGATGCTCAATGGCTTTGGCGACGCTGATGAAATCGAGGCCACCCGCAAAAGCCTTGAAACCGAACACGGCGTCACCGCGCACTATAACGGTGCCGACCTGTCCAAACCCGATCAGATCGAAGCAATGATGAAAGACGCCGAGGCCAAGTTTGGCGGCGTCGACATCCTGATCAACAATGCCGGCATTCAATACACCGCCAATGTCGAAGACTTCCCGCCCGAAAAGTGGGACGCCGTGATTGCGATCAACCTGTCATCGGTCTTCCACACCACCCGCCTTGCCGTACCTTATATGCGCAAGAAAAACTGGGGCCGCATCATCAACACGGCATCGGCCCACGGCCTTGTCGCCTCTGTCCAGAAGGCCGCCTATGTCGCGGCCAAGCACGGCGTGATTGGTCTGACCAAGGTGACAGCCCTTGAAACCGCCGAAACCGGCATCACGGCCAATGCCATTTGCCCGGGCTGGGTGCGCACCGAACTGGTCGAACGCCAGATCGAGGCGCGCGCGAAGGAAAACAACATCTCGGTTGAAGAATCCGCAACCCGACTTGTCTCGGACAAACACCCGTCCAAACAGTTCGTCAGTCCCGAACAGATCGGCCAGACCGCCTTGTTCCTGTGCTCGGACGCCGCATCACAGATGACCGGCACGCACCTTTCGGTCGATGGCGGCTGGACCGCGCAGTAACGCAAACGCATCCCAGAACATCAAAGCCCCGCTGGCACAGGCCGCGGGGCTTTTTGATTGTGCCGGATGACCTCGACCTAGCTCAGATCACAATCACATGCCGGACGTTTGGCATTGGCGATGCAATCGGACTTCTGCGAGTAGCCTTGCGTCGATGCACCAACAATCTCGCCATTCTTGGCCGTACGCCGCCAACGCCAACCATCCTTTGCCTCATAGACTTCCCAAAGATCGCCGTTCGACCCTGTGCATTGTGACATCCGTTTTCTCCTTCAAACCGAAATGCTTTGCACGGTTTGACGCCGGGGAACCCCAGTTGTGACAGATCATCAGGATGCAGATCCCAAATACCTCCCCAAATGCTCCACCAGCATCCGGATCTTGGGGCTGAGATGCCGGTTGGTCGGGTAAATCGCCCAGATGCCCTCATCGGATGGCTGGTATTTGGTAAGCACCGGGACGAGGTCGCCGCTGGCAATCCACGGATCGACGTAATAGTCGGGCAATTGCACGATGCCGATGCCCTTGCGGGCCGCATCGACAAGCGCCTGGCCGCTATTGGCGTGGATGGAGCCATGAATGCGCACGGTGCGTTCGCGGCCATCTTCTTCAAAGCGCCAGTAATCGAGCGTGCCGACCAGGCAATTATGATGATGAAGCTCCGAAAGCGAATACGGCTCCCCGCGTTTGGCGATGTAACTCGGTGCGGCACAGGCATACAGGCGCCGCGTTGAAAGCTGCTGGGTCATCAGGCTGCCGGTTGTGCCTTCCAACCGGCCCAGACGGATCGCCATGTCATAGCCCTCCAGTACCAGATCAAGCTTCTGGTTGGTGAAGCGGCATTGCACTTCCAGATCGGGATAGCGGGTGACGAAATCATTGACCAATGGCGCGATCACGGTTTCGCCGTAAGTCGTCGGCGCGGTGAGTTTCAGCTTGCCGCGCGGCACTTCCGTCAGGTTGCCAATCGCGCGCTCTGCCTCGTCCAGCCCGTCCAGCAATTGTCGGCAATGCTGATAGTAAATCTGCCCGGCCTCGGTCACGCTGACCTTGCGCGTGGTGCGGTAAAACAATTGCGTGCCGAGCTTTTCTTCAAGCGCTGTGACCTGCCGACTGACTTGGGCGACGGAAATGCCAAGCTGCTTGGCGGCATGGGTGAAATTCTGCCGCTCGGCCACGGCGATAAATTCGCTGATCCCGTCCCAGGCATTCATGCCCGACCCCATCTTGATTATTACACATGCGTAAAAGTGAATTACCAAAATAGCGGATTATCACATCAAGGGAAATAAATAGACTGTTGGCATCCACATCAAACCATCGGAGTAGCGTCATGAGCGCCGAGACCATTACCTGTAAAGCCGCCATCGCCTGGGAAGCAGGCAAACCGCTGTCGATCGAAGAAGTTCAGGTCGCCCCGCCGAAAGCCGGCGAAGTGCGCGTCAAGATCGTTGCGACCGGCGTTTGCCACACCGATGCCTTCACCCTGTCGGGTGACGATCCCGAGGGCATCTTCCCGGCGATCCTTGGCCATGAGGGTGGAGGCATTGTTGAATCCATCGGCGAAGGTGTCACCAGCGTTTCGGTTGGCGATCACGTGATCCCGCTTTACACCCCGGAATGCGGCGAGTGCAAATTCTGCAAATCGGGCAAAACCAACCTGTGTGGCAAAATCCGTGCGACCCAGGGCAAAGGCCTGATGCCGGACGGCACCTCGCGCTTCTCGCAGAATGGCAAGCCGATCTATCACTATATGGGCTGCTCGACCTTCTCGGAATACACTGTATTGCCGGAAATCTCGCTGGCGAAGATCAACAAAACCGCTCCGCTTGAAGAAGTTTGCCTGCTTGGTTGCGGGGTCACCACCGGCATGGGGGCCACGGTAAACGCGGCCAAGGTGCAGAAGGGTGACTCTGTGGCCGTCTTTGGCCTTGGCGGTATTGGTCTTTCGGCGATCATCGGTGCACAGATGGCCGGTGCCGGTCGCATCGTTGCCATCGATCTGAACGAAAAGAAATTCGATCTCGCCAAGAAGCTGGGCGCGACCGACTGCATCAACCCGAAAGACTATGACAAACCGATCCAGGAAGTCATTGTCGAGCTGACCGACGGTGGTGTTGACTGGTCGTTCGAATGCATCGGCAATGTCAATGTCATGCGCTCAGCCCTTGAGTGCTGCCACAAGGGTTGGGGTGAGTCGGTCATCATCGGCGTTGCCGGTGCCGGTCAGGAAATCTCGACCCGTCCGTTCCAGCTGGTCACCGGTCGCGTCTGGCGCGGCACGGCGTTTGGGGGCGTTAAAGGCCGCTCTCAGCTGCCCGATTATGTTGAACGCTACCTTGCCGGTGAGTTCAAGCTTTCGGACTTCATTACCCACACCATGAAGCTCGAAGACATCAACGAAGCGTTCGATCTGATGCATGAAGGCAAAAGCATCCGTTCGGTTATCCATTACTGATCGAAATATAAATGTTTGAATAATTGCGCCACTGCCGGAAGCCATCCGGCGGTGACCGATCAGAAGGAGGCCCCGATATGGGTATCGAGAATTCTTCAAGCAACAAGGTCTTTGGCGGCTGGCAAAAGCAATATACCCACCCGTCAACCACCCTTGGCTGCGACATGCGTTTTGCGATCTTTCTGCCGCCGCAGGCCGGCAATGGCACCAAGGTCCCGGTCATGTACTGGCTGTCGGGCCTGACCTGCACGGATGAAAACTTCATGCAGAAGGCCGGTGCATTTCGCATTGCCGCCGAACTGGGCATCGCCATCGTCGCCCCGGACACCAGCCCGCGCGGCGATCATGTGCCCGATGACGAGAACGAGGCTTATGACTTTGGCAAGGGGGCGGGCTTTTACGTCAACGCCACCCAGGAGCCGTGGGCGCGCAATTACCGCATGTATGATTACGTGACCAAGGAACTGCCAGCACTGATCAAGGATCACTTCCCGGTCAATGATGACGCCGTAATTTCCGGTCATTCCATGGGCGGTCATGGCGCACTGATGATTGCACTGCGCAATCCGGCCACGTTCAAGTCTGTCACCGCCTTTGCACCGATTTCCAATCCGATCAATTGCCCGTGGGGCCAGAAGGCGCTTGGCAATTATCTCGGTGATGACAAATCAGCCTGGAAAGACTGGGACAGCTCGGAACTGATGAAGGCCGCAAGTGCGCCCGATGTGCAGACTCCGGCCCTTGTTGATCAGGGTGGTGCAGATGGTTTCTTGGCAGAGCAGCTTAAACCCGAAGTGCTTGAAGCAGCGGCCAAGACATCAAACTACCCGGTCACCATCCGCATTCAGGATGGCTATGACCACAGCTACTATTTCATCTCGACCTTTATCGAAGATCATATCCGCTTCCACGCCAAGCATCTTGGACTGAGCTGATTGCACCAACGATCTTCGACTTCCCCGGCACGCCGCCCACGAACTTCCCCCCTCTGGCGTGTCGGGGCTTTTCTTTTCGGGAAAATCTGAAAACCTGGCGATGGTGCCTAGTCAAAGCTGCGCGCATCAATCGCATCGGCGACATCATCGGCCATCTTGAGCGTGCGGATAATCAGCGGTACCACCATCGCAACGATGGATCGATCAAGGCCGCGTGCGCGCTGGGCATCGCGGATTTCAGATGCCACGGTTGAAATCACCGGGATAAAGCGCAGCACCATCGAAATCGCCAGACTGACCTTTTCCGGGTTTACGCCAATCGGGCGCAAGGGCTGCATGGCGCGTTCCAGCGATGCCAGCAGGTCCGATGTTTTGGTGGTCAGGGTCACAAGCGATGCGAACATCACGATTGCCGCAATCCGGGTGACGACCAGCATCCCGGCCTGCCAGTCATTCAGCCAAAGCTGAACGGCAAAAAAGATCACCAGCAGCCAAAGGATCGGCTTGATCTGCGTCCACATAATGCGCGGGCCAAGGCCAGATACGGGGTAAAGCAGCAAGACAGTCGCCAGAACAAACCCGACCACCGGCCAATCGGGGATCAGGAATACGCCGGTGCCAAGCGCGACCATGGCAAGGATCTTGGCCCCGGCCGCCGCCCGGTGCAGGGCAGATTGCCCATCGATATAAAGCCCTGCGATCACGCCATCATCTCCCGATATTTCGGAAGAACCTCAGACGGCGGGCCATCAAGCACAACACGGCCATCCTCAAAAGCCAGCACCCGGTCATAATCGGCAATCAGGTCAAGATCATGCGACACTGTAATCACCGTCTGGTCAAGCTCGCCTATGGCGCGCTGCACCCGGTTACGATTGCGCAAGTCCAAAAGCGTGGTTGGCTCATCAAACACGATATAGCGCGGTTCCATCACCAGCACGCCCGAAATGGCCAACAACTGCTTTTGCCCGCCGCTCAGCAAATGACTGGGATGCGTTTTGAAATCCTGAAGGTCATAGCGTGCCAGCACGTCATCAATGCGACGATCAACTTCGTCTTTGGGAAGCTTGAGCGGCTTGAGCCCAAAGGCAATGTCTTCCTCGACCACCGGATAGACGATTTGATTGTCCGGGTTCTGGAATACAAACCCGACATGACGTCTGAGTTTGCGGCCATCCTTTGCCGCATCAAATTCATCGACCACAACCCGGCCCGACGTTGCGGTTTGCAGGCCATTGAGCAACCGGACAAAGGTGCTTTTGCCAGACCCGTTCGCGCCAACAATCCCGATCCGCTTTTCGCCAAGCGTCAGGTCAATATCAGCAAGCGCACGTCGCTGTTCAAACTGCACAGAGACATTTTCAAGTCGGATCATGGAAGGACGTCCGGAGTTATCAGGGAAATTGGTACGGGCTCAAAAACAGGCTCAAAACGGGCGCAAGTACATCACTTGCGCCCATAAGACGTTAGCCTGCCTTGGAAATCAAGGGATAGGCGCGCCGGACCGCAAGGCATGCCGCGGTCGCAATCGCAACCTTGATGGCATCCCCGATCAGGAACGGAGCCGCCCCGACGGTTGCCTGCCAATAGCTGATCTCGGCCACCACCGCGACCCAGGCATTGCCAATGGCATACAGGACGACAATCCCGCCAAAGGCGATGGACAGTGCGGCATTGAGTACATTCAGGCGGTTCCAGAACTTCTCGATCAGAAGCCCGATGACAAAGGCCGAAATCGCCCAGCCAAACATGAACCCGCCGGTCACCCCGATCATCACGCCAAAGCCACCGCGCCCGCCGGACAAAAGCGGCAAGCCAACAGCAACCAGAACAAGGAACAGAACAATCGAAAGCCCGCCACGACGGGCACCCAGAATGGCCCCGGCCAACATCGGACCAAGCGATTGTGCTGTGACCGGCACACCGGTGACTGGAAGGGTGATTGGCGGAAACAGCCCAAGAACGGCGGTCAGGGCTGCAAACAGGGCGACATAGACAATATCTTTGGTCTTCATGTAACGGTTTCCCATTCCCGTTATAAGGCCGTTCTGCAATCAACCCCTTGCGCAGAATAGCCTTCGTTAACCGGTCCGCCCGACCAGCTCAACGCGATATGGGATAACCGCAAATATCATCGACGCCAAGCAAAATGACACCGGATACTGCGTAGCTCATTTAAGAGGAACGCAATATCCGATAATTTTCAAAACCTTAGGCCTCGTCATCTTCGACAAAGGACTTAAGCCGCATCAGGGCAGATTCCCAACGTCCCGCCACCTGATCAAGATAGGCGCGCGCCTCGGCCAGTTGTTCCGGGCAAAAGGCATACTGGCTTTCGCGCCCAACCCGATGGTTCTGCAAAAGCCCTGCCGCCTCAAGCACGCGCAGATGCTTGGTCACGGCCTGGCGGGTCATATCGGCATCGTCCGATAACACCGAGATCGAGCGCGGCTTGCCATCGGCCAGACGATCAAAGATCGCCAACCGTGTAGGATCACCCAAAGCGGCAAACATGACGGAAAAATCCTTGTCAAGCTCGCCATTATCCGAATTATTTTCAGCTTTCTGCATATTTCTTGATGTTTTCAAGCTGGAAGCTCCAGCCGTTTGTATTGGCCCGCAACGCATCAGCAATGCGATGGGGTGGTAGATTATCAAATCCGGTTTCGCGCACCTTTACCGATGTCGTGCCGGACGTTTCTTCAAGCCAGAATTCGACAAGGGTTTCGGGTTCCCCACTGTAATCGACTTCGGGGTCAACCGCATAGGGGTGCCATGTATAGGCGAAGTAGGCCGGTTCCTCCATCGCCTTGATCGTTGAATTCCACGGCACATGGGTGAAACCATCAATGGTGAACATGCCCTTGGAAACTTCACCAACCGCAAACGGGCCTTCGATATTGATCCCGAACCAGATGCCGAATTCCTTTGAATCGGTCAAGGCCTTCCACACGCGGGAACGGGACGCTTTGATTTCAATCGACTTCTCAATGGTATTTGACATAACGCAACCTCCTGGTTGCATTTAACCTGCCAGAAGATTTCCCCTTATGCAACTAACAAGTTGCGCATTTAATTTCGATCCCACAAACACAAACGCCCGGCTGTTGCCAGCCGGGCGGTGCGTGCTCCCGTCATCCTTGGGTCAGTGCCGCGTTAATGTAACCGGCCCTGCCCGTGCAGCTTTCCTTATATCCCCATATCAGGATGCTGCGGATTGGCGGAGCCCCCCTGTCTCGATGATGAAGTTTTTCACGTCTTCAAGGCCGTCCATCGCCTTGAGATTGGTAAACAGGAACGGACGATCGCCGCGCATTTTCTTGGCATCGCGATCCATCACGCCCAGATCAGCGCCTACCAGCGGTGCCAGATCGGTCTTGTTGATCACCAGAAGGTCAGAACGGGTGATGCCCGGACCACCCTTACGCGGGATTTTGTCGCCCGCCGAAACGTCGATGACGTAAATCGTGATGTCGGCGAGTTCTGGTGAGAAGGTGGCCGACAGGTTGTCGCCGCCCGATTCAATAAAGATTGCCTCAAGCCCGGCATGCTTGGCCGCCATGTCTTCGACCGCCGCCAGATTGATCGAGGCATCTTCACGAATGGCCGTATGCGGGCAGCCACCGGTTTCTACACCGGCAATGCGGTCTGCGGCCAGCGCGCCCGAACGGGTCATGAATTCGGCATCTTCGCGGGTGTAGATATCGTTTGTGATGGCAGCGATGTTGAACTCATCGCGCATCGCCTTGCACAGGCGTTCCAAAAGGGCGGTCTTGCCCGAACCAACCGGGCCACCAATTCCGATACGAAGGGGAGAGCTCATGATCTAAATAGCCTCGTATATTGGGTTTCGTGTTTCATCGACGTCCAGTCGACCATCGGTGCCGCGGCACCAAGATCGGAAAGTTCAGCCTGCATGGCGTGATCAACGGCAACCGATACCGCACCATCAAGCGACGACAGGGATCTGACACCATCGGTCTGCCCCAGCGGCACCAGACGTACTGCACTGGACACAAGATTTGCCGCCATCGCATGCAAATACGCGGTCAGCGCATCACGCAGCGGCACATCAAACTGGGCGGCCGCAATGCCCACAGCCACCGGATAGGATGGCAAACGATCATCTTCGCGCATGGCATCGGCCCAACGAGTGATCATCCCATCACCCCAGACCTTTTGCATGGTCGAGACAAAGGCACGTCCCTGTGCGGTTGCCTCCAACGCCATCTCGGATGTGCCGCGCCAACAATCAGCCTCGACCCCGATTTCAAACAGGGCCGCTTCATCAGCGGCGCGCGCCGCCCGCCATGCGGCACAAAACAGCACCGCATCAATCCGCCCGGCCCCGAATTCCAGAACCCCTTCAACCCAGTTGATCAGGCTATCCGCCGACGTCACCCGACCATCTTCGACGGCATATTCCACGCCATGCGAATAGGTATAGGCACCGACCGGGAATGACGGGCTTAGCCACGTCATCAACCGCATCAGGCCTGCGGGGTTAAGGGTCAGATCATCCGTGGTCATGGGAATGCCCGTGATGATGGCTGTGCTTGTGATCATGTTCATGATCGTCATGGTCGAAATGATCGTTGCCATGGCTGTGACCATGCGCGCCGCCAAGCCCGTGATAGGCGCCATTTAGCGGATCAAACGGGGCGATTTCGTTTTCCACCACACCGCCAAGGCCCGTGATCATGTCGCGCATGACATGGTCGTCAATGATGCGCAGACGCCCGTCATTCAAAACCTGAACCGGGGTGTGGCGGTTGCCGATATGCCAGGCCAGTTTGGCGGTTGCAATCGGACCAGCCGCCGTGATGGTCAGAACCGGCTCATCGGCTGCGCGGACGACAATCACCCCGCCATCAGCAAGGCGCAACCGATCCCCATCCGCCAAACGCACCGCATGCGGCAAATCAAGCAGGAACGGCTCGCCTGCATCATCATGCAGACGAATGCGGCGGCGATGCCGGTCGGAAAAGGCCAGGGTCACCGTGCCGCGCACTTCGGATGTGTCGGCACGATCAACCGGGATATGTTCAATGGCGTGACGCATGGTGTTCTCAGCCACCGATCAGAACAGGAAGTAACGCTGCGCCATCGGCACAACATCGACCGGCTGACAGGTCAGAAGTTCACCATCTGCCGTCACCTGATAGGTTTCCGGATCAACCTCCATCACCGGCAACGCATCATTCAGCTTCATGTCCTTCTTGCCGATATTGCGCGTATTCGACACCGCCAGAAGTTCTTTCGACAGGCCAAATTCGGCGGCAATACCCGCATCAATGCCCGCTTGCGATACGAACGAAAAACTCGATTTCGCAAGCGCATTGCCATAGGCACCAAACATCGGACGGTAATGGACCGGCTGCGGCGTCGGGATCGATGCGTTGGGATCGCCCATGGCCGCCGCGGCAATCATGCCCGCCTTGATCACCATGTCGGGCTTGGTACCAAAGAACATCGGCTTCCAAACCACAAGGTCGGCAATCTTGCCCACTTCGATGGAGCCGACATGCGCCCCAATCCCCTGGGCAATCGCCGGGTTGATAGTGTATTTCGCAACATAACGCTTGGCACGGAAGTTATCATTTCCCTTGCCTGAATCCTCGGGCAACGCACCGCGCTGCTTTTTCATCTTGTCGGCGGTCTGCCAGGTCCGGGTGATGACCTCACCAACGCGGCCCATCGCCTGACTGTCTGACGAGATGATCGAAAACGCGCCAAGATCATGCAGGATATCCTCGGCGGCGATGGTTTCACGGCGGATACGGCTTTCGGCAAAGGCGACGTCTTCGGGGATTTTCGGATCAAGGTGATGGCAAACCATCAACATGTCCAGATGCTCGTCAATCGTATTGACCGTAAACGGACGGGTCGGATTGGTCGAGCTTGGCAAGACGTTGGCTTCGCCGCACAGCTTGATGATGTCTGGCGCATGGCCACCACCGGCACCCTCGGTGTGGAAGGTGTGAATGGTGCGGCCCTTGAACGATGCACGGGTATGCTCGACAAAGCCGCTTTCATTCAATGTATCGGTATGGATCATGACCTGCACATCAAGGTCATCGGCCACCGACAGGCAGGTATCAATCGCCGCCGGGGTGGTGCCCCAGTCTTCATGAAGCTTCAGGCCGCACGCACCTGCCTTGACCTGTTCGATCAGCGATCCGGGCAGGGTCGCATTGCCCTTGCCAAAGAAACCGATATTCATCGGAATACCGTCAGCCGCCTGCAGCATCCGGGCAATGTGCCACGGACCTGGCGTACAGGTGGTGGCGTTCGTGCCCGCCGCCGGGCCAGTGCCACCGCCCAGCATGCTGGTCACGCCGGAATAAAGCGCGTCTTCAACCTGTTGCGGGCAGATCCAGTGAATATGGGCATCAATACCACCAGCGGTGATGATGTTGCCTTCACCGGCGATGATCTCGGTACCCGGACCGATGATGATATCGACGCCGGGTTGCACATCCGGGTTTCCGGCCTTGCCGATCCCGGCAATACGGCCATCACGAATGCCGATATCGGCCTTGATGATGCCGGTGTAATCAAGGATCAGCGCATTGGTGATCACGGTATCTACCGCACCGTCGGCGCGCGTTGCCTGTGACTGGCCCATGCCATCACGGATCACCTTGCCACCGCCGAATTTGACTTCCTCGCCAAGGGTGGTGAAGTCTTTTTCGACCTCGATGATCAGATCGGTATCGGCCAGTCGCACCTTGTCACCGACAGTCGGACCAAACATGGCCGCATAGGACGGACGATCAATTTCATAAGCCATTTATTCCATCCCCCCGCTTAAAGCTTGCCGTTGATTTTGGCGTTAAAGCCATAGACCGTGCCGGTTCCGGCATATTTCACCAGATTGACTTCTCGCGACTGGCCCGGCTCGAAACGAACAGCGGTCCCAGCCGGGATATCAAGGCGGAAGCCACGGGCGGCTTCGCGGTCAAAATCAAGGCCCGGATTGGTTTCATAGAAATGATAGTGCGACCCCACCTGCACCGGACGGTCACCGGTATTGGCAACGGTGATGGTTTTGGTTTCACGCCCCTCGTTCAGGATGAGGCTGCCTTCCTTGGTAATGATTTCACCTGGAATCATAACGCGCTCCTCTTTCCTTAACGGATTGGTTCGTGAACGGTCACAAGCTTCGTCCCGTCCGGGAAGGTCGCTTCGACCTGAATTTCGTGGATCATTTCGGCAATGCCATCCATTACCTGATCGCGCGTGATCACGGTCGCCCCGTCGCGCATCAGATCGGCAACAGATTTGCCATCGCGCGCGCCTTCAACGACATAGTCGGTGATGATCGCGATCGCTTCGGGGTAATTAAGCTTCACCCCCCGTGCAAGGCGATTGCGCGCCACCATGGCGGCGACCGAGACCAGCAGTTTGTCCTTTTCGCGTGGCGTCAGATTCATGCCTGCCTACTCCTTGGCTTCATTTTTTAAATCTCCCACAAACGCGGCAAGCGTGCGGGAAGCCCCCTTGTTTGATGGCGGAATGTTTTCCACCACGCGCCATAGACCCGGCGCAATTTCATCGGATCGCGCGCCATGAAACGGGCAATCACAATTCCCTTCATCGCGGTCGCGGCACACAACGCATCGCGCGCCTCAAGCCCCTCAGATGCCTGCGCCAGACAGTCGCGCGCGGCCTCCAGCTGATCTTCCGCGCCCTGCCCGACCAGAATGGCTGTCGCATTGGCGCGTGCACCGTCAAAGGCCGCCGCATGATCAAGCATGCGCAACACATCGCCTTCCAGATGCAGCGCATCGCGCCAAATCGGACGTCCCTCAATCGAGACATCCCATGCGTCACGCGCGAGCCCCGTGGTAAACACTTCACCGCGGGCAAGGCGGCCAAACACCATCATCTCGCCAGCCATCACCATGCCGCTGCCAGATGCACGCACGGTGGTTTTGCGTTTCAGCCGGGCCTGATCAAACAGGATGCTTTCATGGGGCAACCATTCAAGCCAGCCACCATCGGCAACATCCAGATCAACCGACATCTCGCAATCCGGCCCGACCGACCGGTAAATCTTTTCTGCTGCCTGCGCGGTAAACAGGGCGGATGCGCCCGCCTCCACCTTGCCGGCAAAGGCCAGCTTATCGCCACCGACCATCCCGCCCGACGTGGTCACCAGAACAGCCGTCGCCAAATCCCCCGCAACCGGGCGCGGGAACAGGATCTTCATCGGGTCACGGTAATAAAGATGATCAAGGGCTGCGTGTCCGCCCTGATGTGCTGCACCCGTGCCCTGGCGAAACGTCACCTCGGCCCGGCCATCGGTAATGATGCCGGCGGGCGTTACTGGCGTTTCCATCTCCGCATTCGGAATTGCGGATGTTGTCGGTTCAAGTTTGCGAAGCTGCACAAAGTCACCTGATTAATGCGGCCCACTGGCGGGACCTTAATACCAAGGGTCCTCACAGCAAGATGCGGGCCAACCACCAACACCCTGCCGATACAGGGAGTTTGGCGGTATTTGGCCCGATTGGCGGCACACCGTTTGCGCAAAATTTTGGCAAATGCCGATCAAACAGTCAGATAGGCACGGACTTTTTCACGATCGAGTGTTTCCTTTGCGCCCGACAAAACAACCTCGCCACGTTCAAGCACGACAATCTCGTCGGCCAGTTCGTGGGCGAATTCAAAGTACTGCTCGACCAGCAAGATCGCCATATCACCGCGATCGGCCAGCTGTTTGATGACGCGCTGAATGTCCTTGATGATCGATGGCTGAATGCCCTCGGTCGGTTCATCCAGCACCAGCAACCGTGGTCGGGTGACAAGTGCCCGCCCGATGGCCAACTGCTGTTGCTGCCCACCCGAAAGGTCACCACCGCGACGGCCCAGCATGTCGCGCAGCACCGGGAACAGTTCGAAAATCTCGTCAGGGATATGACGCAGGGCACGCGGGAGTGCGGCAAAGCCCGTCTCAAGATTTTCCTTCACCGTCAGAAGCGGGAAAATCTCACGCCCCTGCGGGACAATCGCGATGCCATTGGCCGAACGACGATAAGACGGATCGCGCGAGATATCCTTGCCTTCCCATTTGATGTTGCCTTCCGTTATCGGGTGCTGACCAACAACCGCCCGCATCAGGGATGTTTTGCCAACCCCGTTACGGCCCAGAACCGCGGTCACCTTACCGGTTTCAGCACTCAGCGACACCTTGCGCAACGCATGGGACGCGCCATAGAACAGATCAATATTGCTGACATCAAGCATGACAGTTTTCCCCTAGCGTCCCAGATAGACTTCAATGACCCGCGGGTCTTTCTGCACGTGATCAAGGCGCCCTTCGGCCAGAACCGATCCTTCGTGCAGAACAGTCACCTTGCAATCAAGGTCGCGGACGAATTCCATGTCATGCTCAACCACCACGACCGAGTATTCCTTGGAAATCGACCGTAAAAGTTTTGCCGTTTCCTCGGTCTCGGAATCGGTCATCCCTGCAACCGGCTCATCCACCAGAAGAAGTTCGGGCTCCTGCATCAACAGCATGCCGATTTCCAGCCACTGCTTCTGCCCGTGCGAAAGGTTGGCAGCCATTTCATCGCGCTTGTCTTCGAGCATGATGGTGACAAGCGTCTTTTCGATCTTGATCTTTTCCGCATCAGAAAGGCGATGGAACAGGGCCTGAAACACGCCGCGCCCGCCCGAACACGCCAAAAGCAGGTTGTCGAACACCGTATGGCTTTCAAACACCGTCGGCTTCTGGAACTTGCGGCCGATGCCCAGATTGGCAATCTCGGCCTCGTCCAGCTTGGTCAGATCAATCTCGCTTTTAAACAGGACATCACCGGTATCAGGTCGGGTTTTGCCGGTGATGATATCCATCATGGTTGTCTTGCCCGCCCCGTTTGGGCCGATGATGGCGCGGAGTTCACCCGGCTCGACATAGAAGGACAGGTTATTGAGTGCGCGGAACCCGTCAAAGGTCACCGACACGCCGTCGACATAAAGGATGGTTTCCGACCGCGCGGATTTGACCTGTTCCTCGTCCGAGGCATTCTTTTGAATGGCGGCTGCTTCGCTCATGCCTTGCCTCCTTCATTTGCGCGTCGTTTACGCCAGGTCGTGAACAATGATTGTCGATCTGCCGATCCGAATGCCGGCACCGCCCCGATCACACCTTTTGGCAGGAACAGGGTCACCGCAATGAACAACCCGCCCAGGAAGAACAGCCAGAAATCCGGCATCGCCCCGGTAAAGAAGGTCTTGGCATAGTTGACGATAAACGCGCCAAGCACCGCCCCATAAAGCGTGCCGCGCCCGCCAACCGCAACCCAGATAACGATTTCAATCGAAAGGGCCGGGGCAAATTCGCCGGGGTTGATGATGCCGACCTGCGGCACATAAAGTGCGCCAGCGATGCCGGCCATGACGGCCGAAACGGTAAAGACGAACAGCTTGTAATATTCAACCCGGTAGCCGGTGAAACGCACCCGGCTTTCGGCATCGCGAATGGCAATCAGCACCTTGCCCAGACGCGACTGGGTAATGCCACGCGCCACCGTATAACAAATGCCAAGAAACACACAGGACGCGACAAACAAGCCTGCCCTTGTGCCATCCGATTGCAATGAATAGCCCAGCAGATCCTTGAAATCGGTCAGGCCGTTATTGCCACCAAAGCCCATATCGTTGCGGAAGAAGGCCAGCAGCAACGCATAGGTCATGGCCTGCGTGATGATCGAAAGATACACACCGGTCACGCGCGAGCGGAAGGCGAGGAAGCCAAACACAAAGGCCAGAAGCCCCGGCACGAACATCGCCATGACAATGGCGAACCAGAACATGTCAAAGCCATACCAGTACCATGGCAATTCCTGCCAGTTCAGGAAGACCATGAAGTCCGGCAGGATCGGATCACCATAAACGCCACGATCACCGATCTGACGCATCAGATACATGCCCATGGCATACCCACCAAGCGCAAAGAACGCCCCGTGGCCCAGTGACAAAATCCCGCAGAACCCCCAGATCAGGTCAACACTTAGTGCCAGCAGCGCATAGCAAAGATATTTGCCCAGCAGGCTGACCATCCAGGTCGGTACATGGAAGGCTGAGCTTTCGGGCAACAACAAATTGCTTGCCGGCACCAGAATGGCGGCCGCAATTAGGATACCCAAAAGGATCATCCCGCCGCGGTCTTTCAACAGCCAGCCAATAACCGGTGTCATTTGGTACTTTTGACGATAATCGGTCATGGATCAGGCCTCCACCGCGCGACCTTTAAGGGCAAACAGCCCCTTGGGTCGTTTCTGGATAAACAGGATCAGCGCAATCAGGACAAAGATCTTGGCCAAAACGGCACCTGCCATCGGCTCAAGGAACTTGTTCACAATGCCAAGGCTGAATGCCCCCAGCACCGTGCCCCAAAGGTTCCCGACCCCGCCAAACACGACGACCATGAAACTGTCGATAATGTAAGTCTGACCAAGGTTCGGGCTGACATTCGAAATCTGGCTGAGCGCGACACCGGCGATGCCTGCAATCCCCGACCCCAAACCAAAGGTCAGCGCATCGACATAACCGGTGCGAATACCCACCGATCCGGCCATACGCCGGTTCTGGGTAACGGCACGCATCTGCAAACCAAACGCGGTATAACGCAGCACGGCTGCAATACCCGCAACCACGATGATGCTAAACAAAATGATCCACAGCCGGTTATAGGTCAGAACCAGACCGGTCGAAAATTCAATTGCGCCACTCATGAAGTCAGGTGCGGTGACCTGCTGGTTGGTCGCGCCGAAAATCGTTCGGATCGCCTGCTGCAAGACAAGGCTGACACCCCATGTCGCAAGCAGCGTTTCAAGCGGCCGACCATAAAGGAAACGGATCACGGACCGTTCGATCACAACCCCGACCGCACCAGCGACAAGAAACGCCGCGGGTACTGAAATCGCCAGCGACCAAGCCGACCCGGATGGCAAAAATGATCCCAGCGCCTGCTGCACCATAAAGGTGGTATAGGCGCCGATCATAATCATTTCGCCATGCGCCATGTTGATCACGCCCATCACGCCAAAGGTGATGGCAAGACCAACCGCCGCCAGCAACAAAACCGACCCCAGACTGATACCGCGATAGACATCCCCAATCGTCTGCCAGGTCGACAGGCGACCCTCGACGGATGCAAGCGCATCCTGGGCGGCGGCAACCACTTCGGGCTCGTAACCCTCCGCCTCGGCACTGGCGACAAATTGCGACAGCACCGCACGGATTTGCGGCGTGGTTTCACTGGCCAGAACATCAATCGCGCTTAGGCGTTCTTCGGTGGTTTCACCGGCGGCCAGCGCCATGGTGGCCTGCGCCAGTTCCATGCGTGCCAGAAGCGTTTCATCCTCTTCACGGTCAATCGCGCGCAGAAGCAATGGCAACATCGCCGGATCACGGGCATCCATGATCTGTTCGACCGCAGCACTTCGGATATTGAGATCCGGGCTGAACAGGTTCAGTGTCGCCAACGCATCGCGCAGCGCACCCCGCAGACGGTTGTTGATCTTGATCTTGGAGAGTTCCTTGGATGAACTTTCACCGACTTCTTCGCCGCTGACGATGTCGATATGGGTAAAGACCTTGCCCTTTTTGGTGGCGATGACAACATGCTCGTCGCTGTCACGGACATAAAGGTCACCATCAAGCATGGCCTTAAGGATCGGGGCGACACGCGGATCACCGTCCGCTGCCATTTCCTCGATCACAGCGACCTTTTTGGTCGCACTTTTATCATTTAACTGTTCGGCGATGTTTCGCAGTTCTTCGTCGCTAAATGCCTGTGCGCTATTGGGTATTGCGATCACAAGCAGGGCCAGACACGCGATCAAGGCACCCAGTCGAAGGGCGACGTCACGCGTTTTGGCCAATGAGAACGGAGAACGGCGCAGCACTGAAAACATGTCATTGCGCATGATCACCAAACCTTTGAATTCAATATGGAAAATTGGATAAAGAAAACGCGGACAGCAGGCAGTTGCTGATTGCGTTGAAAATGAACAGGCCGGTCGCGTTGCCACGACCGGCCCATCCGAAACCAATTAGTACATCGGTTTTTCACAGTTGCCGCAGACCCACGGATAGGTCCAGTCGGCGGTCAGCTTTGCGCTTTCAGGCAGGAAGTCCGACCATGCGTCGCCAACGACGGTGCCTTCGGTCTCCCAAACGATGTCAAACTGGCCATCATCCTGGACTTCGCCGATCAGAACCGGCTTGGACAGGTGATGGTTGGTGTTCATCACAGCGGTACCGCCGGTCAGGTTTGCAACTTCCTGGCCATACATTGCCTGACGAACCGCATCAACATCGGTGGTGCCAGCCTGCTCGACAGCCTGTTTCCACATGTTAAAGCCGATATAGGTTGCTTCCATCGGGTCGTTGGTTACGCGCGACTCATCACCGATGAAGGCGTGCCATTTTTCGATGAAGGCCGTGTTGGCATCAGACTCAACCGACTGGAAGTAGTTCCAGGCAGCAAGGTGACCAACCAGCGGTGCTGTATCGATACCAGCCAGTTCTTCTTCACCAACCGAGAAGGCAACAACCGGAATGTCTTCAGCTTTGATGCCCTGGTTTGCCAGTTCCTTGTAGAACGGAACGTTCGCGTCACCGTTAATGGTCGAAACCACGGCGGTTTTCTTGCCAGCAGATGCGAATGCTTTCACGTCAGCAACGATCGACTGCCAATCAGAATGACCGAACGGGGTGTAGTTCTCCATGATGTCTTCATCGGAGATACCCTTGCCGTTCAGGTATGAACGCAGGATCTTGTTGGTGGTACGCGGATAAACATAGTCAGTACCCAGAAGAACGATACGCTCGGCAGAGCCGCCATCTTCGCTCATCAGGTAATCAACAGCCGGAAT
>NZ_DCAO01000044.1:138512-146696 GCF_002311515.1 Thalassospira sp. UBA1131 | reverse complement strand
CGTGGTTTCGGAAATCGCCATCGTCCCGGAAAGAGAGTGCAGCACACCAACTTTGATGGTTTCTGCTGCTTGTGCGGCTGACATTGCCATTGCAGACACTGCCATGGCCCCGGCGCCAATGAGCGCCTGAAGCTTCTTATTCATTTATAGCCTCCACTGAGTTTTTATTGCACCGCCGTTGCACTTGCTAAAACCGTGCCAGACTCAGAGGCCATATCGAATAAAATCGCGAATCGAGGGATTCTCACGCAATAAGAAACCATTTTACAGCTATTTCGGGGAAAATATTTGCGTAAGCCGTGTTTTGAATGACTATTTTTCAATCATTGATTACATTTTGATTAATTTTTGATCATGTTGACGTCAGGGTTTTCACAGCCTATCTGGAGCGCGGAAGTTTCGCCTGCGCTGAGCTTATTGCACCACAATCTGCGCTGTGTCGGCCAGCTTCCCGCCCCGTCGGGATACCGGCGGGGCGTTTAGATTTCTGGGCGTATTTGGCCGGGATTACTCGGCCGCCTGCAATTCGCGATCCGGCGCGATCGCATTAATTGCTGTGCGGATTTGATCACGCAACCAGATCAGACCAACATCCTTGTCCGTCCACACAGCCCAGTTCATCGTCACCGGCGGGAACGCCACATCAATCGGCATCGGGCAATAAGACAACCCGAATAACGGCGCATACTGGTTGGCAATACGACACGGCACAGTGGCAATCACGGCACTGTTTCGGGCCGCTGCCAGAAGCGGCATGAAATCAGGTGCCGCCAGAACAACATCAAGTTCGATGCCCATCCCCTGAAGCGCGACGCCAACACACCCGGCGACATTCTCGGTCTGGGACAGAACCGCATGCCGCGATGCCAGATATTGCGCACGCGACATCGGCAGCGGCAAATCGAGAATATCGGGATTAAAACAACAGGCGACTTCCGAGTTGAACAGAACCTCGCCGAAATGGCCTGTGTTGAGTTGGCTTTTGCAGCCAATCGCCAGATCAATCTCGCCGCCATTGATCATTCCATCAACCGTTTCAGATGTGATGGTACGGCTCAAAATCTTAATGCCCGGTGCCTGCTGCTGCAAATGCTGCATCAGAACCGGCAGCAAAATCATGTCCATTTCACCCGTCACGCCCAACCGAAAAACACGCTGGGCGGTTTGTGGATCAAAAGAATCCGTCGCATGAAGGGCGTTCTGTGCCTGGGAAAGGGCGGTGCGCACCGGCCCGGCCAGCGCACGGGCTTTTGCTGTCGGCTGCATTTTCTGACCGACACGTACAAACAGGTCATCGGCCAGCAACATCCGCAAGGTATTGAGATTGTGGCTCATTGCCGACTGCCCGATGCGCAATTTCTCGGCCGCCTTGGTCACGCTCATTTCCTGCATCATGGCGTCAAACGCAATCATCAGGTTGAGGTCAAATGACCGTAAATTGAAATGATCAATATTATCCATGACTGGTATCGATTTGATTACTGACTGATCGCACTATAGCCTTTCCCCATCAGCTTACAACCCGCCGGTGCACACCGGCATGATTTGAGGGAAAAGAAAAATGCTATCACGTCGTGATTTGCTCAAAAGCACGCTTGCCGCCGGTGCCGTTGGCGCGATTGGCAGCACCGTCTTTGTGCCACTGGCCGCAAAGGCAAAGGCACCTCTGGTTGGCACACAGGCACCGGGCTATTACCGGGTCATGGTCGGCGATGTCGAAGTCACCGCCCTTTCTGACGGTGCGGCCCAGTTCCCGATCGCCGATCTTTACGTGAACACCACGCCCGAACAGGCCCGCCTGGCCCTTGCCAGTGCGTTTCAGGGCACCCCAACCTATCTTTCGGTCAATGCCTATTTGCTGAATTTCGGGGATCGTCTTGTATTGCTCGATGCGGGAACCAGCGATCTGATGGGACCGGCACTTGGCAAACTTCCGGCCAACATGATTGCCTCGGGCTATCACCCTGATCAGGTCGATGATGTCGTGATTACCCACATCCATCCCGACCATACCGGCGGCCTGACACTGGCTGGCAACAAGGTCTTTGCCAATGCCACCGTGCATGTTCCAGAGGCAGACGCCACGTTCTGGCTCAGTGCCGAAAACAAGGCGACCGCGCCTGAAGACGCCAAGGCGTTCTTTGATCAGGCGGTTGCGGCCCTGACCCCCTATATCGATAGCGGCAAGCTTGCCAAATATGCCCCCGATGCCCCGGCCATCGAAGGCATGGTCAATACCACTTTCCGCCCCGGACATACGCCGGGCCACAGCGCGCTTTGGATCGAAAGCAAGGGCGAGAAGTTTGTTTATTGGGGCGACATTACCCATGGCGACGTCGTGCAGTTTGACGATCCAAATGTTGCCATCGCCTTTGACGGCGACACCGACATGGCAATCAAATCTCGCGAAGCGGCCTTTGCCGAAGCAGTACAGGAAAAGTACCTGGTTGCCGGCTGCCATGTCGCCTTCCCGGGATTTGGTCATGTCCGCGAAGATGCCACGATGTATGACTGGGTACCGATGAACTATCGCGCTGACGTTTAGGTTGGAATTGATCCCCCATCCCCGCCGACCTTAAAGCAATCCGTCAACGCAAAAGAGCGGTCGTGCATTACGACCGCTCTTTCCTTTGGATATAGTCCCTGTCTGCTTATTCCGGCATGCCTGCCCGGATCCACTGACCAAGCTGCGCGCGTTCCTCGTCGGTCATTTCCGTCATATTGCCAAGCGGCATGGCCCTGCCAATAACCGCCTGTGCCAGAACACGCTGCGCATTTGCTTCGATCTGGGCCAGATCATCAAACATCACGCCTGCCGGGGCTTCGTCAAAGCCCTCGTCACTCGGGTTCGCCGAATGGCAGGTCGAACAGCGGGTCTGAACGATGGCCAAGGCATGATTGGCGGTAATCACGTCTTCATCGGCAAGCTTGACCGCGTTCGGATCATAGGATGCAAACATCGCAAGGATCGCCATCCCGACCACCGCCGACGGAAGCTGCCATGCAATCGCCTTGCCGGTGCCGCCTGCATTGCGCGTGTTAAAGAAGTGGCGCACCAACCCACCGATGATCAGGATCAGACCGACAATCAGCCAGGACTGATCATGGGAAAACAGCATCGAATAGTGGTTGCTGATCATCATCAGCAACACCGGAAGCGTCAGGTAGTTGTTGTGCGTTGAACGCTGCTTGGCCTGCAGCCCCAGTTTCGGATCGGGCTTTTCCCCGGCCATCAGGCTGGCGACGACCTTTTTCTGGTTCGGGATGATGATGCGAAACACGTTGGCGGCCATGATCGTGCCAATCATCGCACCGACATGAATAAACGCCCCCCGCCCGCTGAACACATGGGTAAACAGATAGCTCGCCGCCAAGATCAGGATGAACAGCGCGACCGCCAGCGTATCGGTGCGTTTGCCAATCGCGCTTTTGCAAATGATGTCATAGATCACCCAACCGGCAAACAGGCTGCCAAGCCCAATCAGGATCGCATCCATCTTGGTCAGCGCCAGCACGCTTGGGTCGATCAGATAGCTTTCGGCACTCCAGTAATACATGGTGACCAAAAGTGCGAAGCCGGTAATCCAGGTGAAGTAGGCCTCGTATTTGAACCAGTGCAGTTCGGGCGGCATGGAACTGGGTGCTACCATCCATTTGTTCACATGATAAAAACCACCACCATGCACCATCCAGGCTTCGCCATAGACACCTTCATCCATGTCCGGGCGCTTGCGCAAACTAAGGTCAAGCCAGACGAAATAGAACGAAGACCCGATCCAGGCGATGCCCGTAATCAAATGCGCCCAGCGCAGGATCAGATTGATCCAGTCCTGAAACAGAATATCCACGGTGCTTGAAACCTCCGTCTCGCCTGTGCGCGGTTTCCGGCGCGCTGGCAGCCCTGCCTTGATGATGCCCCGGGACGCATGAATGGCTCTGATGGCAGCATTTTGCCCGGGTTTAATTCAGTCGATCTGTAACACAGTCCCCCGACCGCCTCTATTATTTAGGGGTTGAGCATAATCGAAATGACTTTCAAAATAATCTTTAAAATGGCAGAGTGTGGCCGCTAATCTGCACATATAATGATTTAAAACGCCCACCAGAAATCAAGAAACAGCCCTCAGACATCAGGAGCTTCCCGCACCATGTCCGACTTTGAGGACATCCAGATTTTTGTCCGTGTTGCCGAACTTGGCAACCTTTCTGCTGCCGGGCGTGAATTGCGCCATTCGGCGGCTGTGGTGTCAAACCGGATTGCCCGCCTTGAAGAACGGCTTGGGGTGCGTTTGCTGAACCGCACAACGCGCCGGGTCAACCTGACGACCGAGGGGGATGTTTATTATCGGCACTGCCTGCGCATTCTTTCGGAAATGCAGGAAGCCGAAAACGCCATCGCCAACCAGAAAAACACCACCCGCGGCCCGGTCACGCTGACCTGCCCGGTGGCATTCGGCAACAAATTCGTTGCCCCGATCATTCCGAAATTCGTCGAACAGAACCCGGATGTGCAAATCCGCCTGCATCTGTCTGATCGGTTGCTGGATCTGTTGCAAGACAAGGTCGATCTTGCCATCCGCATCGCCGAGCTTAAGGAAAGCTCGTTGATTGTCCGCAAGCTGGCCACCAATAAACGCATGCTGGTCGCAAGCCCGGATTATCTCAAAAAGAACGGCGCGCCCAAGGTGCCCGCAGACCTTTTGAACCACAATTGTCTGCTGCTGCGCTTCCCGGGATCGCAGCAATATCAATGGACCCTGCAAGGGCCGAATGATGAGCCCCCGGTCACGTTGGCTGTCGCTGGTTCGATGGATTCCGATAACAGCGAAGTCCTGACCCGCTGGTGCCTTGACGGGCATGGCATTTCACTGAAATCGAACTGGGAAGTCGACGAATATCTGCGCGACGGACGCCTTCAACGCGTCCTGCCCGATTACCAGCCACCTTCGCATGCGGTCTATACACTCTATCCGGAAAACCGTTATCTGCCGACGCGTGTCCGCGCCTTTGTCGATTTTCTGGTGGCGGAATTTGGCGGTACACCGCCATGGGAACGTTAAACCAATAGAACGCTAAACAAAAAAAACGCCCCGAACAGATGCCGGGGCGTTTTTTAGTATTCGATTTAGGCCGGTCTAGTTTTTGGCAAGCGCCAGATACCCGCTCAGAACCGCGGCAACGTTTTGCCCAATCACATCATGGGCATAGCCGCCTTCCATGGTGAACATGGTTTTAAGCCCCATACGCCCGATCATTTGCCCGATGCGGTTGAAATCGTCGGTCTGGAGTTTGAAGTCGCAAATCGGTTCCGCCTCGTGGGCGTCAACACCAAGGGCCACCACCAGCGCATCGGCCTGCCAGGTCAGAAGTTTCTGCATCGCCTTGGCAAAGCCAGCCCCCCAACCCGCGAAATCACTGCCACCCGGCAGCGGGATATTCAGGTTGGCACCCTGCCCGTCATTGCGCCCGGTTTCATTGGCATAACCCATGAAGAACGGGAACTGATGGGTTGGATCGGCATGGATGGAAATCGTCAGAACGTCGCCACGCTCATAGAAAATATCCTGCGCACCATTGCCGTGGTGGTAGTCGATATCAAGGATGGCGACCTTTTTCGCCCCCTTGGAAATCATGTGCTGGGCGGCGATGGCGGCATTGTTCAAGAAGCAATATCCACCATAACGGTTAGCATGGGCATGGTGTCCCGGCGGACGGGTCAGGGCAAAGGATGCTTCGCCTTCGCTCCAGGTTGCCTCGGCAGCCGATATGACGGTCTGCGCCCCCCAATAGGCTGCCTTCCAGGTCCCTTGCGTGATCGGTGTATCAGATGAGATGGCGTACTGACCAAGGCGCGCACTGATATGTTCGGGCTTGCCGCCTGAAAAACCCGCCGTCGGCCAGACATAGGGAAAGGCATCGCCGCTATTCCCGGCCTTGGTCCAGCCATCCCACGCGGTTTCAAGAAAATCGAGATAATCCGGATCGTGGATCGCGCGGATCGGGTCCATGCCGTGATCCTTGGGATCAAACAGCTGTGCCTTGATCGCGTGCGCGACGGCATCACGAATGATCGGAATACGCCGGGCGTTTTCAAAACACGGCACCATGCGTCCGTGATGCATTTCGCCTGCCCCGTCATGGGCATCGTGGCGCGAATTGAAGAAAACCCGCATGGCACCGCTCTCCTGACTGAAAATCCTGACCGGGTACCATCATGACGCCCGACGCATCCTGTTGCACGCAGAAAGCGGCTATTTCTTGGCGGTATAAAGCAGCTTTTCGATGGTATCGAGGAACACACCCAACTGATTGCGCAGGCTTTCCGACTGATCGGCAAGACGACTGGCCATGTCGCGTGTGGTATCGGCAGCCTCCCCGGTACGCCCGGCCATATCGGAAACCACGGTGATATTGTCGGTGACTTCCTGTGCGCCGCTTGATGCCTGTTCGACATTGCGCGTGATGTTGGTAGACAAGTTCGCCTGGGTTTCGACATTGCCCGAAATCGTGTCCGAACGTGCCGCCAGATCATCGATCACGCCTGCAATTTCGCGGATCGAACCGACGGACTGTTCAATCGCGGTCTGAATGTCCTGAACCTTTTCTTCGATGCTTTCGGTCGCCTTGCTGGTCTGGTTGGCAAGTCCCTTGACCTCGTTGGCAACCACGGCAAAGCCCTTGCCGGCTTCACCGGCGCGCGCAGCCTCGATGGTGGCATTCAATGCCAGAAGGTTGGTCTGAGCCGCAATGTCGCGGATAAAGCTGACCACTTCGACAATCTCGCCAGCAGCCGCTTCCAGCTGTCCGATACGACCATCGGTTTCCTGGGCAAGGCCATTTGCGCGGTTGGCAATTTCAACCGATTCACGCGCCTGTTCGGACACATTGCGGATCGCCTCGTTCAGCTCTTCGGATGCGGCCGAAAGTTCGCTGACATTGGCCGCCGTCTGGCGCGCCGCCGCGGCAACGTTGGTTGAACGTGAACTGGTTTCGTGCGCGATGGAGTTGGCATCGCCGGATGCCTCGGAAAGGGCGGACGCGGCATTGGCAATGTCATCAACCGCGGCAAAGGAACCGCTTTTGAATTCATCAAGAATGTCGGCAAACCCGGACAGTTTCTTTTCGATGGAGGCACTTGCGGCATTAATCCGCTTGGCCGAAGACAGGTAATCCCCGACCAGCCCGGTTTCGACAATGCGCCGGTAATAACGGTTTTCGGAAACCGCCCCCATGGATGCCGCACTTTCGCGCAGGAACGCATCATTGCGGTCAATCAGCCGGTTGATCGCAATAAACAGTTCGCGCATGTCAGGATGACTGTCGACATTGGTAATGCGGGCTTCGTAATCACCGTCCGCTGCGGCCAGAACCACATCCAGTGCCTTTTTGATACCCGATTTTGAACCACCGAACAGAGACATTAGAACCTCAAACCTTGCATTTTCGGGAACCGCTTTGCGATCCTCTAGAGACTTTGGATAAACTCGTCGTACGACATGCCCATATCAGAAAGCTTCTGTGACAAGGCCTCGGATGCGGCATTCATGCCGTCCTTGCGATTGGGCAGACTGTCCTCGATCTTGCGGAGTTCCGCATAGAGAGGAATGATCGTTTCGCTCAGAACCTTTGGATCGGGCACCCGGCGGTTGGAATGGTATCCAATCACCTTGTGACTGGCATCAAAGGTCGGCGTCACATGGGCATAGACCCAATAATGATCCCCGTTGCTGGCCATATTCACGACATAGGCAAAAATCTCGTGACCGGATGAAATCCGGTCCCACATAAGCTTGAAAACGCTGCGCGGCATATCCGGATGTCGGATCAGCGCATGCGGCTTCCCCAAAACCTCACCTTCCGAATAATCAGAAAGGCGCAAAAACACCTCATTGGCGTAGGTAATATGCCCTTTGAGATCCGTCTTGCTGACGATCAATTCTTCCGGTTTGAAATGACGTTCCCGCCCAGAAGGCTGAATGCCTGAAGGCTTTTCACTCACCTTTAAGACCCCGATACTTTATTTTTATTTCCAAACATGCCCGCAATTTCGGACTGCGGGCAGGATGAATTACTCGATTATCATGTGAAAATGATCGTGCGAAGCTAAATATTATTTTTCCACACGTTTCATTCTCAATACCTAACACAGTAATCTGGAATTATTATTGGATAAAGTATTATCCG
>NZ_DCAO01000044.1:137161-138332 GCF_002311515.1 Thalassospira sp. UBA1131 | reverse complement strand
TGCAAACGGGAACCGTCAGGGACACACCGATGTCGAAAGATCTTCGGAATTTTCCATATCGTGTCGTTATTCACGAGAAACATTCCGCCCAAGCTGTGCTGGACTGGCTCGACATCAATGTCATGAGCAAGAACTGGACGATGGGCATTCGGAACATCGAACTCCCGCGTGGCGACCAGAATGCCCCGATTGTCGATATGGTGATCTATTTCAATCGCCGTGAAGATATGGAACGCTTCCGCGACAAGTGGGCCGGTAAAACCCGCGAACACAAGGTCAAGCTGCATGGCTGGCGCGCAGCACTCTATGCCCTGCGGCATCCAAAAACCGAAATGATCGCCTATGAAAAGTCAGACGAACCAAATCGACCCAATCCCAAGAAGCCATCCTGACAAACCGTCACAAGAAAAGCCCCGCGCAACCTAATGCACGGGGCTTCGTCATTTAACCGATCCGGATGGATCGGAAATCCGACTTATTTCGGCAGTTCGGCATCGATGCCTTTGATGTACCAGTCCATGCCAAGCAGCATGCCGTCATCAGCAACTTCGCCTTCTGCAACGCGCAGTTCGCCTGCCTGATCATAGATCGGGCCGGTGAACGGGTGGAATTCACCCGAAGCAATCTTGGCAGCAGTTTCTTCTGCCAGGGCTTTCACGTCGTCAGGCATGTTGGTGTACGGTGCCATTTCGACCATACCGGTGTTGATACCACCCCAGGTGTCTTTGGATTCCCAGGTGCCATCGGCAACGGCCTTGGCGCGGGCAACATAGTAGCTGTCCCAGTTATCAACGATCGCGGTCAGCTGTGCCTTCGGTGCGAACTTGATCATGTCAGAAGCCTGACCGAAACCAAGAACGCCACGGTTTTCAGCAACCTGAAGCGGTGCCGGGCTGTCGGTGTGCTGAACCATGATGTCTGCACCCTGGTCAATCAGGGCCTTGGCAGCATCGCCTTCCTTGCCCGGATCATACCAGGTGTTGGCCCAAACGATTTTGACCTGCACGTCCGGGTTAACCGACCATGCGCCCATCATGAAGGAGTTGATACCACGGACAACTTCCGGGATCGGGAAGGAACCGACATAGCCAACGATGTTCGACTTGGTCATTTTACCGGCGATCACACCAGCAACATAACGGCCTTCATAGAAACGTGCGGCATAGGTCGA
>NZ_DCAO01000044.1:135903-136896 GCF_002311515.1 Thalassospira sp. UBA1131 | reverse complement strand
ATGGCCTGACGGCCAATGTCATGACGGTAAGACCAGCCATGGTCACCAATCGGGCCGACATAGATAAAACCGGCCTTAACATCTTCGGCCTGGGCTGCACCCATGCCGGTTGCGAGGGCACCAACAGCCGCAACGGCGGCAAGTGTGCGCTTCACGAGGCTTGCATTCATAGTTTCAGTCTCCCTGTTAGACACTCAATCAGGATTTATACGTAATTCCTGATCGCAATCAATGACGCGTTCCTGCACAAACCAAATCTCAGACAAACCGGCCAAGCCCTGCCCGGCTTGTGTGAGGTTTGGCAAGTACAGTCTTCCTCCCGTCGTCGGGCCGAAACATCATTTAACGTGTTCCGGTCCCGCAGTTAAGGCCGCCGAAACCCTATTGGGCGGCCCTGAACGCCTGACCAATACAGGCCGGCGCATTCAGTCTGATTTTCGCACGGTCGCTTGAAATAATCACCAGCACGATCACGGTCGCCAGATACGGCAACATCGACATGAACTGGCTGGGCACATGAACACCCGCACCCTGGGCATGCAGTTGCATCACTGAAATCAGGCCAAACATATAGGCCCCGGCAACCAGACGTCCCGGACGCCACGTGGCAAACACCACAAGCGCCAGCGCGATCCAGCCGCGACCGGCCGTCATGTTTTCTGCCCACATCGGCGTGTATGAAAGCGACAGATACGCGCCACCAAGGCCTGCCATCGCCCCACCAAACATGGTGGCCAGATAGCGAATCTTGATCACCGAATAGCCAATCGCATGCGCCGAATGATGGGAATCCCCAACGGCCTTAAGAATGAGACCCGCACGCGATTTGGACAGGAACCACGCGATGCCAATCACAGCCGCGATTGATAGGTATACCAGAAAATCCTGCCCGAACAGGATCGGGCCGATGATCGGAATGGCACTGATGCCCGGGATCGAAAGGGCTGGCAGTGGATCAATCGCAAAGCCGACAAAGCCCGATCCGACGAGGGC
>NZ_DCAO01000044.1:126489-135615 GCF_002311515.1 Thalassospira sp. UBA1131 | reverse complement strand
TAAAGGGAACAATCCATTCCATTATGCGGTTCTCCCTTTTGCCGCGATGGAGCCGAAACGAATGCGGTATTTGGTCAAGACATCACTGGCCAGCAGGAAGAACAACAAGATCCCCTGAAAAAGCCCGGTCACAGCATTGGGCAGGCCGAGTGTAATCTGCGCCAGTTCACCACCCAAATAGGTCAGTGCCATGATCAAACCGCCAAACAAAATGCCCACCGGATGCAAACGCCCAAGGAAGGCCACGATAATCGCGGTAAAGCCATAGCCGGGCGAGATCGATGGCTGAAGCTGCCCAATTGGGCCTGACACCTCAAACAAACCGGCCAGACCGGCCAGCGCACCACCCAGAAGAAGCGTAAACCAGACCATGCGTTTTTGACGGAACCCGACATGGCGGGCGGCCTGCGGGGCCTTGCCGACAACGCGCAGCTGGAACCCGATCACCGATTTCGACAGCAACAACCAACCGGCAATCACGACAAACACCGCGACGGCCGTACCAAGATGAACACGCGATCCTTCAAAGATGATCGGAAGCAAACCGGCATCCGGGAACGGACGGGATTCCGGGAAGTTGAAGCCTTCCGGGTTCCGCCAAGGACCATGCACCAGAAAGCTTAGAAACAGCGTCGCGACATAGGTCAGCATCAGGCTGGTCAGAATTTCATTGGCATTGAAGCGCGTGCGCAGCAACGCCGGGATTGCCCCCCAAAACGCCCCGCCCAACGCGCCCAGCACAAACATGGCCGGCAGCAAAAGCACGCTTTCGCTGTCATGGAAATAAAGCGCCAGACCACCCCCGAAAATCGCCCCCATGGTCAACTGGCCTTCAGCCCCGATGTTCCAGACATTGGCCCGGAACCCCATGGCAAGACCGACCGCAATGATGACAAGCGGGGTCGCCTTCACGAACAGCTCGGAAATGCCATAGCTGTTATTGATCGGCAGAATGAAGAACGTATAAAGCGCGTCAAACGGGTTCTTACCCATAAAGGCAAAGATGATCCCGCCGACGACAAGCGTCATAAGGATTGCCAGAACCGGCGACAGATAAACCATCGCCTGTGAATGCTGGCGACGGGGTTCAAGCCTGACCAACGCGACCTCCCTCTAATTGCGTGTTGTTCGCCGGGGTCGCGTTGCCTTCAAGATCATGAAGTCCCCCCATCAACAGACCGATTTCCTCGATGCTGACATCGGCCATCGGACGCGGTTTGGACATTTTGCCCTCCGCCATCACCACCACCGAATCACAGATCGCATAAATCTCGTCCAGATCCTGCGAAATCACCAGAACCGCCGTGCCCTTCGCCGCCAGATCCAGCAATGCCTGATGAATAGCACTGGCCGCCCCGGCATCGACACCCCAGGTCGGCTGGGAAATCACCAGAACACCCGGGTCCTGCAAAATCTCGCGCCCGACGATAAATTTCTGAAGGTTGCCACCCGAAAGCGATCCGGCCTCTGCCCCCGAACCGGTGGTACGCACATCAAAAGTCTTGATGATGTTATCGGCAAACGACTTGGTCGGGACTTCGCGGATCAACCCACGGGCCGAAAGCGCCATCCGCCGGAATGCAGTCAAAAACCCGTTTTCCGACAGGCTCATATCGGGCACAGCCCCATGGCCGTTGCGTTCTTCGGGAACAAACGTCGCGCCCAGTCGACGACGGCGGCGCGGGCCGAAATGCGCAACCGATTTGCCATCGATCTTGATGCTGTCCGGTGCTGCTTGCTGTTCGGTTTCACCGGCAAGGGCGCGGAACAATTCGTTCTGACCGTTGCCGGCAACCCCGGCAACGCCCATGATTTCACCACCGCGCACCTCAAGATTAATCCCCTTAAGGTCGGTACCGAACTGTTCATCACTTTCAAGCGACAGATTGGAAACCGCAAGCCGCACATCGCCAAACTCACGGGATTTACCCCGATCCGGCGCGGTCAGTTTCTGGCCGATCATCATTTCGGCCATCGATTTTGCGGTTTCTTCGCGCGGGTCACAACCGCCAACAACCTTGCCACCGCGCAGCACGGTTGCCTTCTGGCACAGGGCCTTCACTTCATGCAGTTTGTGGCTGATATAAAGGATTGCACAGCCTTCATCGGCCAAACGACGCAGCGTCTCAAACAGCTTTTCGACTTCTTGCGGGGTCAGGACCGAGGTCGGCTCGTCCAGGATCAGAAGTTTCGGGTTCTGCAACAGACAACGCACAATCTCGATGCGCTGACGCTCCCCAACCGACAGCGTGTAAACATGACGATCCGGATCAAGCGGCAGGCCATAGGTTTTTTCAACCTCAAGCACCTGCTTGCGCAGCGCATCCATATCGCGCACGTCATTCATCGCCAGCGCAATGTTTTCAAGCACCGTCATGGTTTCAAACAGCGAGAAATGCTGGAACACCAGACCGATCCCCATTTCGCGCGCATCATGCGGGCTTGCGATCGTGACCGGCTTGCCTTCCCAGATCAGCTCGCCCTCATCGGCCTGCAGCACGCCATAGATGATTTTCACAAGCGTACTTTTGCCAGCGCCGTTTTCCCCCAACAGCGCATGGATTTCACCAGGCTCGATACGGAAACTGATATCGTCATTGGCCAGACAGCCCGGAAAGGCCTTGGTCACGCCGCGCACTTCCAATTGCGCAGGCCCACCAGCCCCCTTCACGGTATTTGCCCCGGCTTCACCGGTCGTTGACGTCACTGTTGCCACCCCCATTTAGCGATATGTCTTGCATCCAGCACGCGGTTTTACCGCATAACGCATTGCAGTCAAACGGTCTCAATATTCGATCTTGTCGGCTTTGGCATCCCAGGCGGCAAACACTTCGCGCGCTTCGGGCAAATCGACATGCACAATTGGCAACGAACGATCTTCGATCGGCTTTGCCACCTCATCATACAGAAACTGATCATCAAATCCGATGGCAGCAGCATCTTCGCGGCCATTGGCGTAATAGATCTTGTCAAGGCGGGCCCAATAGATCGCAGACAGGCACATCGGGCAAGGTTCGCAACTGGTATAGATTTCACAACCCGACAGATTGAACGTGCCAAGCTTGGCACAGGCCGCGCGAATGGCGCTAACCTCGGCATGGGCGGTCGGGTCGTTCTGGGATGTCACATTGTTCCATCCTTCCGCAATCACTTCGCCATTGCGAACGATGATTGCCCCGAACGGACCACCGCATCCCTCATCCATCTTTTGCCGCGACAAATCCACGGCATGGCGCATATGGCCCTTGGCGTCACACACAGCCAAACTCTCCTCTACGAAACCTCTGGTCCGGTTGCCCGAACCGCCTGACAGGCCGTCATTGCGCGGCCCTTTATCATTAATATTGCCCTCAAAGAAGGCCTTAAGCGTCGCCCAACCCGTCTGATGCGGATTTTGGCATTTGCGTTTGCGTCATCTGTGCTTCACGCACCGATAACACCTGTGCGGCAACCGATGCCGCGATCACCACCGGCTGTTTGCCGGTAATGCCTTGAATTCCAATCGGAGTGGTCAAACGATCGATTTCAACCGGGCTCAACCCCCGATCAGAAAGACGTCGGATAAAGCGTGCGCGCTTGGTTTGGCTGCCGATCATGCCAACAAAACCAAGATCATCGCGCACCAAAGCCGCCCGGCAGATCTCGAAATCAAGCGCATGGTTGTGGGTTAAGATCAAAACATGCGCCCCGGCCGGGATATCGGCGACATCAGACTCGGGCTTATCACTTTGACAAACCTGAACGTTTTCGCCCTCGATACCCGCCAGAAACTCTTCACGCGAATCGATCAGGTGAATATCAAACGGAAGCGGTGCCAAGGCCTGCACAACCGCCTTGCCAACATGCCCGGCACCAAAAATCCACATCGGCGTTCGCGCGTCATCAAGGCGCAAACAAAGCGTTTCCACCCCGTTTAACGTAACAATCCCGCCACGCGCGCTCCCAAAACTGCCTGATAACATCTTGGCATGCGCCCCACTTACGCGCCCGATGTCGCTGCAATCGGTCGGCACAGTCACCCAATGGCCAGCCGCACGGATCGGTGCGGTTTCGATTTCTTGCAAAACCGTGCGCAGCGTTTCTTTGGCAACCCCGTGCAACAGATGAAAACCAACCTCGACGGAGCCACCACAACATTGCCCAAGTCCCGGCCCCAGCGGGAACCGGACGATCTCGGCAACGGCCATCTTGTCGGCACCCGCGTCAAAACCTTCACGCACCCGGCGTGTGACCTGATGTTCAAGGTTGCCGCCACCAATCGTGCCCGAAATCGCATCCGGCGTAATCAGCATGAAGGCCCCAACCTCACGCGGGGTCGATCCGCGAATGGCCGCAACACTGACCAGCATCACCGGACCGGGTTCGGACAACAGCCTGATATGATCGCGCCGCGACAGAGTCATGTCCTATTCCCCCGCCATTGAATGGGCTACATCGGCCGAATGCGCGTTCTCGATCATGCGCTTGGCGCAATCGGCCACGGCATGCAAAACCGCCTCGGGCGTTGCCGGGGTATCAAGTGCCGGGACAACCTTGTGATTGGCGACCGAGGCCACCGCATCGGCAATCGCACGATGCACCGAAATTGCCAGCATCAAGGGCGGCTCGCCAACCGCCTTGGACCGGTGAATGGTTTTTTCAACGTTTCGTCCTGACAACCACAGCTCCATACGGAAATCTTCCGGTCGATCCGAACATGCCGGGATTTTATAGGTCGACGGCGCATGGGTGCGCAGGCTGCCCTTGTCATCCCACCACAGTTCCTCGGACGTCAGCCAGCCCATCCCCTGAATGAAACCGCCTTCGATCTGGCCAAGGTCAATCGCCGGGTTCAACGACCGGCCGACATCATGAATGATATCAACCCGCGTCACCTTGTACTCACCGGTCAGGGTATCAATCAAAACTTCCGAGCACGCCATGCCATAGGCAAAGTAATAAAACGGCCGACCCGATGCGCTTTCGCGGTCATAATGGATTTTCGGTGTGGCGTAATAGCCCGTGGCCGACAGCGACACACGCGCCAGATAGGCCTGCTTGATCAGATCGGCAAAGGCGAGCTCATCCTTGTCGCCGACAATGACCTTGCCCGGCACAAAGCGTACGGCACTTTCCGCAACACCGTATTTCTCGGCGGCAAAGGCAATCAGGCGGTTCTTGATCGTCATCGCCGCATCGCGTGCCGCCATGCCGTTCATATCCGCCCCGCTGGAGGCCGCGGTTGCCGATGTATTGGGGACCTTGCCAGTATTGGTCGGGGTGATCTTGATCTGATCGAGATCGATCTGGAATTCCTCGGCCACGACCTGTGCAACCTTGATAAACAGGCCCTGCCCCATCTCGGTCCCGCCATGGTTCAGATGCACAGACCCATCCTGATAGACATGGATCAGCGCACCCGCCTGGTTCAGGAAGGTCGTGGTAAAGGAAATCCCGAACTTGACGGGTGTCAGCGACAGGCCCTTTTTCAAAACCGGGCTTTCGGCATTGAACGCCGTAATCTCTTCGCGGCGTTTGCGATAGTCGCTGGCTTTCAGGATATCGTCGGTCAGCTCCGAAAGGACATTGTCTTCGACCACCATGTGGTATGGCGTCGTGTTGCGATCCTTGGTGTCGTAATAGTTGGCAATGCGCACATCCAAAGGATCACGCCCGATGGTCATTGCGATTTCATCAATGATGCGTTCAATCGCGACCATGCCCTGCGGCCCGCCAAAACCACGAAACGCCGTGTTGGACACAAGATTGGTTTTGCAGCGGTACGACCGGATTTCGACATCGCCAAGGTAATAGGCATTGTCGGTATGGAACATCGCCCGGTCGGCAATCGCGGCGGACAAATCGGCCGAAAAACCGCAATTGGCCGCGTATTGAAGATCAAGGCCGCAAATCCGCCCGTCATCATCAAAGCCGACATCATAATCAACAATGAAATCATGGCGCTTGCCGGTCATGACCATGTCGTCATCGCGATCCAGACGGAACTTGGCTGGACGCCCTGTTTTGGTTGCAACGATGGCGGCCAGTGCCGCCCATTGCATCGCCTGCGTTTCCTTGCCGCCAAACCCGCCACCCATTCGGCGCACCTCAACCGTCACCGCATTGGCCGGGCGCCCCAGCACATTGGCAATATTATGCTGCACTTCCGATGGATGCTGGGTGGAGCAATGCAGCAACACATCACCATCCTCACCCGGAATGGCAAAGCTGATATGGCCTTCAAGGTAGAAATGATCCTGCCCGCCAATCTCCATCCGACCAGTTTGGCGATGCTTGGCGCGGGCCAATGCCGATTTGGCATCGCCCTGCTTCATCACATGCGGCGGTGCGACGAAAAGCTGCTTTTCCAGGGCCTCGGCCACATCCAGAACCGCTGGCAGTTCTTCATATTCAATCTCGGCCAGTTGGGCTGCCGCACGCGCCTGCGCCCGGGTTTCCGCCGCCACGCAAAAGACCGGCTGGCCATAAAATTGCACGATGCCATCGGGCAGAACCGGCTCATCATGGGTGTGGGCTGGCGAAACGTCATTGACGCCGGGGATATCATCGGCGGTCAGAACGCAAACCACACCGGGGGCCGAGCGGACCTTGGACAGGTCCAGTTTGGTAATCTTGCCATGCGCAATGTTTGATGCACCCGGTGCCAGATGAAGCGTTCCAAACGGCTCATTGATGTCATCAATATAGACCGCCTCGCCCGCCACATGTTTCGGGCCGCTATCATGTTTGGAGCTGGATCGAACACCACCGCTCAGTCCCGCGGTCGGTGCAATCACCTCGTCCATATCGGCTTTCAAAGCTTGATCAGACATGGGCCGCCTCCTTGCCAACAAGGCGGGTGGCAACGTCCGGCGCATTGGTTTCGATGAACAGCTTGGTCAAAAGGTTCTGTGCGACCAGCATGCGATATTCCTTCGATGCCCGCATGTCGGTCATCGGTTCAAACTCGCTGGCAAGTGCCATTTGCGCCGCATTGAGGTTGGCTTCATTCCAATCCTTGCCGATCAGGGCTGCTTCGCACTTCTTGGCCCGCATCGGGGTACCTGCCATGCCACCAAAGGCCGCCCGGAATTCAGAAACCTTGCCGTCATCAGTTTTGATCGCAAAGGCCCCGAGAACGGCCGTGATATCCTGATCAAACCGTTTGGAGATTTTGTAAGCCTTGAACACCAATCCGCTGTGCGGTTTGGGCACAATCACGCTTTCGACAAACTCGCCCGCAACCCGATCCTGCTTGCCATAGCTGATAAAGAATTCTTCGAGCGGGACTTCACGACGCACATCGCCCATGCGCAGCACGATCTTGGCCCCCAGCGCAATCAAGGCCGGCGGCGTATCGCCAATCGGCGATCCGTTGGCGATATTACCGCCGACAGTCCCGGCATTGCGGATTTGTCTTGAGCCAATCCGGCGTACCAGTTCACCGACATCGGCGGCCACCCGGCCCAGCGCCTCATGCGCCCGGCTATAGGTCACACCAGCCCCGATAATCAGCGCATCTTGGGTTTCATAAACCGATTGGATATCGGCGACATCGCCAATGTAAATGATCGGATCCAGACGCTTCAGCATCTTGGTCACCCAAAGCCCGACATCCGTCCCCCCGGCCAGAACCGTGGCATCCGGGTGCGCCACCAAAAGAGCGGCCAGCTCATCAGACGTGCGCGGTGCGAAATAACGCCCGGCCGGATGCTCAAGCGCAAGCGTACCTTCGCCTTCGACCATCGCAGTCAATTTGGCGGCAATATCAGCCCGGCGTTTTTGCTCCACGCTGTCATTGGCGGCAACACCACCGGCCTTGCGCGCAGCCTCGATAATCGGGCCATAGCCGGTGCAACGGCAAAGGTTCCCGGCCAGCGCATCATTGATCGCACCGCGGTCATCTTCGCCACCATCCAGCCACAGCTGATAAAGGCTCATGACAAAGCCCGGCGTACAGAAACCGCATTGCGATCCGTGGGTATCGACCATCGCCTGCTGCACTGGGTGCAGGGTACCGTCCGTGGATTTAAGATGCTCCACGGTCAAAAGCTGCTTGCCATCAAGGGTTGGCACAAACTGGATGCAGGCATTGACCGTGCGATACGCCATTCCGCCCTTGCCATCGGGTTCGCCCAGCACAACCGTGCAGGCCCCGCAATCACCCTCGGCACAGCCTTCCTTGGTTCCGGACTTGCGCTCAGAAAGGCGCAGATATTCAAGAACCGTCATCTGCGGATCAATATCGCGCAGGCTGCGTTCCTCGTCGCCGAGCAAAAAACGGATATCAGAACGGAAGGATCCGGTCGCACTTGCCATGTCTGTCCTCAGCTACCGCGATAGGTGGAATAGCCGAACGGCGACAGCAACAGCGGCACATGGTAATGCGCCTGCCCATCAGAAATACCGAACCGGATCACGACCTGATCCAGGAATTTCGGATCGGGAAGCTCCGTACCGCTGGCATCAAAATAATCACCGGCATGGAAAACAAGCTGATACTGGCCGGGTTTGAAAGAGGCCCCCTCAAGCATCGGGCCTTCGGTGCGGCCATCGGCATTGGTCACGGCTTCGGCAACCAAGTCATCATGGCCGTTGCCAAAGCGATGCAGCTCAATGCGGATTCCGGCGGCAGGGCAGCCTTTTGCCGTATCCAGTACATGGGTGGTCAGTCGTCCCATGCCGGGCCTCCTCTCTCGTTCTTTAATTTTATGAGCGGTCGCTTTTCCCCGGGAACGGCATTCTGTTTATGTAGTTTTGTGCCGAACCATTTTTAAGCGATCTAAAATCGTCGCATTACACCCCGTCCGGGGGAAAGAGGCGATAACGTGAAACTATATCAACAAATCTTTGAAAAACGAATAGAACCGTTTCAGGCATTATGAACCGAAACACAGGCAAAAAGCTGTGAAAGACCGCGAAAAACGTGGCCCCGATCTGATCCCGTCCAGGAACATTATCAAAACAGCCTTGATAGTGCGGCACGTCCTTGGCCCAGCATCCGCAGGTTTCTTTCTTGCTGCGCTGCGGCCGATGGTTAATGCTACACCAAACAGGCCCGACAACAAAGCCGGGCGTACGGGATCAATCCCACAGAATTCAGGAGAAGGTTCGCATGAACGACCAGACATATGCGCGTGATTTGAT
>NZ_DCAO01000044.1:117201-126297 GCF_002311515.1 Thalassospira sp. UBA1131 | reverse complement strand
ATGCGCGAAGGTGTCCGCCATATGAGCATGGAGTCGATCTATGAATATGGATCGCGCGTGGGTGTCTGGCGTATTCTGAACCTGTTTCGTGAACGCCAGATCCCGATCACCATCTTTGCCGTCGCCATGGCGCTGGCCCGCCATCCCAGGGTCGGCGAAGTCGCGATGAAGGATGGTCACGAGATCTGCTCGCACGGGTATCGCTGGATTGATTACCAATACATGCCAGAAGATCAGGAACGCGAACACCTGCATAAGGCGATCGAGATCATCAAAAACGTCACCGGCGAACGTCCGCTGGGTTGGTATACCGGCCGCACCAGCCCCAACACCCGCCGTCTGGTGGCTGAGGAAGGTGGCTTCCTCTATGACGCCGATGATTACAGCGACGAACTCCCGTTCTGGAGCACCCAGACCGACACCCCGCACCTGATTGTGCCCTACACCCTTGATGCCAACGACATGCGCTTTGCCGCCATGCAGGGTTTCAATTCCGGCGAACAGTATTTCCAGTATCTCAAGGACAGCTTCGACACCCTTTACGAAGAAGGGACCGAAACCCCGCGCATGATGTCGATCGGCCTGCATTGCCGTCTGGTCGGGCGTCCGGGCCGGTTCGCAGCGCTCAAGCGCTTTGTCGATTATGTCCAGAGCCACGATAATGTCTGGTTTGCCCGCCGTATCGATATCGCCCGTCACTGGCGCGAAAATCACCCGTTTGGCGGCGAATAAAGAAACACAAGGTCCCAATGACAGAAACCACCCAATCCCCGTTTGAAACCCGCCCACCCAGCACACTCGCCGAAAGCGCGTTCGTGTCGCTTTATGGCTGGGTTTACGAACATTCCCCGTGGGTTGCCCATCAGCTTTATGAACGCGGCATCGCCAAAAACCTCGACACCCCTGCGGCGCTTGCCGATGCCATGGCGGCCATCGTCAATGGCGCGGTTGATGATGACAAACTGTCACTTCTGCGCGCCCACCCCGATCTTGCGGGCAAGCTTGCGCTGGCTGATTTGACCGAGTCATCACAAAGCGAACAAAAGGGTGCCGGGCTTGATCAATGCACACCGGGTGAACTTGCCCGCTTTACCGAACTTAATGATCTCTATAAACAGAAGTTCGGCTTTCCGTTCATCTTTGCCGTCAAGGGTTTCCATCGCACCGATATTCTCGAAGCGTTCGAGCGGCGCGTGAAAAACGACCCGGAAACCGAATTCAATGAGGCGATCACACAGGTTCACCGCATTGCCAAATTGCGGCTCGAAGCGCTGTAGGGTTAACCACAGCACCACGAGCAGCAATCACCTGTGACCGCCAGATAATAAACGACCATTTCAGGATAAAAAGACCATGAGCCATCAGGAAAACACCGACGCACCGGAATTTGCACGGCGCTTTGTCAATCTGGCCGACGAACGTCTGGGCGCAGAAGCAATCTTTGCGACCGACGATTTCTTCGCCGACAAGCAGCGCATGCTGCAAACCGCCGATGCGGTGTTTTATCCTGACCGCTATGACGATCACGGCAAATGGATGGATGGCTGGGAAAGCCGCCGCAAACGTGTCGAAGGCCATGATTACTGTGTCGTCCGTCTGGCAACATCCGGCCGCATTTACGGTGTTGATATCGATACCAGCCACTTCACCGGCAACTTCCCGCCGGCCGCATCACTTGAAGGCTGCTATTGCCCAAGTGGCGATCCGACCGACGATACCAAATGGCATGAAATCGTTGCCCCATTGGGCCTTGGTGCCAGTGCGCATCACTATGCCGACGTCACGTCCGAGGCGATCTATACCCATGTCCGCCTGCACATCTATCCCGATGGCGGTGTCGCACGCCTGCGCGTCTATGGTCGCCCGAACCGCGACTGGACAGAAATGGCCGCCAAGGGCGAACAGGTCGATCTCGCCGCAATGATCAATGGCGGTGTGGTTGTTGGCTGGTCGGATGCCCATTACGGCAACCCGAATGCCATTCTGGCACCGGGTCGCGGGGTCAATATGGGCGATGGCTGGGAAACCCGTCGTCGCCGCGAACCGGGCAATGAATGGCTGATTGTTGAACTGGGTCACCCGGGCGAGATTGAAAAAATCATCGTCGATACCTGCCACTTCAAGGGCAACTATCCCGACCGCGTTTCGATTCAGGGTGCGTTTGTCGATGGTGAAAAGGACAAGTCGCTGCGCGCACGTTCTATGTTCTGGTCGACCATCCTGCCTGAAAGCAAAATGCAGGCAGACCATATCCACGAATTCGATGCGTCCGCACTTACCGTCAATGGTCCGGTCACCCATCTTCGGGTCAACTCGATCCCCGATGGCGGCATCAGCCGTTTGCGCATTCTTGGCAAACCAACCAAGTAACGGGGCAGGGTCATGCAGCTTCCCATCGAATATCTGACCCCGGATGCTTTCGCCCCGTTTGGCGAGGTGATCTCGACCGCCACCGCACGCGATACCTACAAGATCAATCAGGGCACCACGACCCGGTTCCATGATATCTCGCGCGTCGATGTCAGTGACGAAGGCGGCGCCCCGATCATCAGCATCTTTCGCGGCACACCCCGGCCCAAGCCGATTGAAATCAAGATGATGGAACGCCACCCGCTGGGCTCGCAGGCCTTCATCCCGCTTGCGGGTCAGAAGTTCCTGATTGTCGTCGCGTCGGGCGCTGAAACGCCAAAGCCCGAAGACCTGCGCGCGTTTCTTTCTGATGGCACACAAGGTGTTACCTACGCCAAAAACGTCTGGCATCACCCGTTGCTCGTCCTTGAAGAAGACAGCGACTTTTTGATCGTGGATCGCGCAGGCCCGGGCAACAACCTCAATGAAGTCGACCTGCCCCTGGTCGACGGCGAAGTCATCACGCTTGATTGGGCGTAACGCAGCAAAGTGACGAAATAACAAAGGCCGGGAATTCCCGGCCTTTTTCTTTTCCTGTTGCGGATACTTATCACTGAGCCGGTGCAGCCGCCCCACCGTTCAGGTCCAAAGCTAGCAAGCGCTTCTGAATGGTCTGGGACAGTACCGGACCAGCCCCCGCCTCCAGTGCGCGCTGATAGGCTGCCCGTGCCATTTCAGTCTTGCCCATCGCCAGCGCATTGTCGGCGAAATGCGCGATATGCTCGGCCGTTGGCATTGCCTTGTTGGCACGGATAAACACTTCTTCGGCTTCCTGATAGCGGCCTTGGCGATACAGGATCAATCCATAGGTATCGAGCGCACCGGGATCATCCGGGGCCACCTGCAAGGCCTGCTTTGACAGGCGCTCGGCCTCCTGCAGGTTTTCGCCGCGCACCGCATAATGATAGGCCAGCCAGTTGGCTGCTATCATATTGCCCCGTCCTGCCGCCTGATAGGCCTCGGCCGTCATGGTATCGCGGTAAGATGTAATCACGCTTTCAATGGCATTTTGATCAAGCCCATCCACCCAGGTCAGCCCGACCCGCACAGCCTTGCAGCCTTGTGCATTGGCCTGCTGGCACATGGCGACCGCTTCCTCGACCGCGCCAATCACCGTGGCATTCGGCCCGGCGGCATATTCCTTGCCCGCCGCATCGCGCGCCATGGCCTTGAAATCGATCATCGCCCGATAACGGTCGTCAACCTTTTGCTCAGTCGGGGCAGCAAACATATCCTGTGCTTCCCACTTCGGCGCAGTTTCCCCACAGGCGGCAAGACCCAAAAGCAAACCCAAACCAAGAAAAGGCGCAAAAGCACGAACAGATGAAATAACGCGATGGGACAAGGCGAACGTTCCCTGCTTGATGAAAACCAGACCAGAACCTTAGCGGTTTTGCGTAAGACAGATATTAACAAAGCGCGACAAATTCACAGCCGGAACTTGACATGAATACTACTGGGTAGCACCATCTATCCACCAAAGGAGCGCATCAATGACCGTGAAGTCGTCTATTTCTCTGACAGATAGCCAAAACGCCTTTGCCCGCGAGCTGGTCGCACAGGGTAAATATCCCAGTGTCAGCGCCGTGCTTCAGCAAGGCCTTGAGTTGCTTCGCGATAAATCCGAAACCGAGTCTCTTGAGACCGAGGCGCTTAGACAGATCATTACAGCGCGGCGCGAAGGTAAGTTCGTCTCAAACACAGAAATGAAAAACCAGATTTCAGCAATCGCGACCAAGAAACGTGCATCGCATGACCTATGAGGTCATCTATTCGGCAGATGCCGAACGTGACTTTGAACTGATTTTCGACTTTCTGTTTCAAAGCTATGTCGGCTTTGGTGAAAACCCCGACAGTGCCATTTCCCACGCTCAGCAGCGCCTTCTTGATATTCACAGCGACATCGAAAAACTCGGCAACACCCCTTTTTGCGGCACCTTGCATGACGCAATATTACCCGGACTTCGTCACGTAACACTCGGCCGCGCCATTGTCTGGTTTGATATCCTTGAGGACGCACAGACAGTCCGCGTCCTCGCCATCTTCTTTGGCGGTCAGGATCACGTACGCCATATGCTTGCCAGACTGTTACAATAGTCACATTTCAAAAGAAAAAGCCGCCGGGATCAAGGATCCTCGGCGGCTTTAACAAGCTGGCGTTAAACGCCAATATCAGGGCAACAAGCCTGCGGCTTTACGCGCGGCGTTCGGCGATCATCTTTTTGATTTCGGTGATCGCAAGCGCCGGGTTCAGGCCTTTCGGGCAGGTGTTGGTGCAGTTCATGATCGTGTGGCAACGATACAGGCGGAACGGATCTTCGAGTGCATCAAGACGTTCACCGGTATATTCGTCACGCGAGTCTGCCAACCAGCGATACGCCTGCAGCAGAACAGCCGGGCCGAGGTAACGGTCGGAGTTCCACCAGTAAGACGGGCACGCGGTCGAGCAGGAGAAGCACAGAATGCATTCCCAAAGACCATCAAGCTTGGCACGCTCTTCACGCGACTGCAGACGTTCGCCATCCGGCGGGGTCGGGCTGTCGGCCTTAAGCCACGGCTCGATGGATGCGAGCTGCGCATAAGGCTGGGACAGATCCGGCACCAGATCCTTGACGACTGGCATATGCGGCAGCGGATAGATCTTTACTTCGCCCTTGATGTCTTCGATCGGCTTGAGACACGCAAGCGTGTTACGGCCATCGATATTCATCGCGCACGAACCGCAAATGCCCTCACGGCAAGAACGACGGAAAGTCAGTGTCGCGTCGATCTCGTTCTTGATCTTGATCAGCGCGTCCAAAACCATCGGCCCGCATTTGTCGAGGTCGATGTCATAGGTGTCGGTACGCGGGTTATCGCCACTGTCCGGATCAAAACGGTAAATCTTGAAGGCACGGACATTCTTCGCGTCAGCCGGCGCAGAGAACGTTTTGCCCTCTTTGACGACCGAATTGGCGGGAAGATTGAATTCTACCATCTCTCAAATCCTCTCTTGCCGCGCCTTAATAGACGCGCTCTTTCGGCTCGATATACGACACTTCATCGGTGAGCGTGAAGTTGTTGACCGGACGATAGGTCAGATCAACGCCATAGCCCTTCTCGGTGTTCACGGTCGCAATCGTGTGCTTCATCCAGACTTCGTCATCACGCTTTGGGAAATCTTCGTGGGCATGTGCACCACGCGATTCATGACGCGCTTCTGCCGAATTCATGGTTGCAGCGGCACAGGTCATCAGGTTCTCAAGCTCGAGAGTCTCGACCAGGTCCGAGTTCCAGATGAGGGATCGATCCGAAACACCGACGTCGGGAAGCGTCTTGGCGGTTTCAGAAAGCTTGTCCTTGCCTTCTTTAAGGATTTCCGAGGTCCGGAATACGCCGCAGTTACCCTGCATGACGCGCTGCATTTCCAGACGGATATCAGCCGTCGGACGCGAACCTTTTGCCCAACGCAGACGGTCAAAGCGTGCAATCGCCTCGTCGCCATCGGTGGTTTTAAGCTCCTTGAAGGATGCCTTGGAATCGACCACTTCGGCGGCATGCATGCCACATGCACGGCCAAACACAACAAGGTCAAGCAGCGAGTTCGTACCCAGACGGTTCGCACCGTGGACCGAAACGCAGGCTGCTTCACCAGCCGCCATCAGGCCCGGAACGATTGCGTTCGGGTCTTTGGCGGTCGGGCGCAGGACCTCGCCCTTATAGTTGGTCGGGATACCGCCCATGTTGTAATGGACCGTCGGCAGGACCGGGATCGGTTCCTTGGTCGCATCAACACCGGCAAAGATTTTCGCGGTTTCGGTAATACCCGGCAGACGTTCCCACAGCACTTCCGAACCAAGATGTTCAAGGTGCAGGTGGATGTATTCGCCGTGTTCGCCAACACCACGACCATCACGGATTTCCTGTGCCATACCACGCGACACAACGTCACGCGATGCAAGGTCCTTAACGGTCGGCGCATAACGTTCCATGAAACGCTCGCCTTCGGAGTTGGTCAGATAACCACCTTCACCACGGGCACCCTCGGTAATCAGGCAGCCTGAACCGTAAATGCCGGTCGGGTGGAACTGAACGAATTCCATATCCTGCAGGCCAAGACCCGCACGGGCCACCATGCCATGACCGTCACCGGTACAGGTATGGGCCGAGGTGCAGCTAAAGAACGCACGGCCATAACCGCCAGATGCCAGAATGACCATCTTGGCGTTAAAGCGATGCAGCTCGCCGGTATCGAGATCCCAGGCGACCAGACCTTTGCACGAACCGTCTTCGTCCATGATCAGATCAAGGGCGATATATTCGACAAAGAATTCGGCTTTGTGCTTCAGGCACTGCTGATAGAGGGTGTGCAGCATGGCGTGACCGGTACGGTCGGCTGCGGCACATGCACGTTCAACCGGCGCCTTGCCGTGGTCACGGGTGTGGCCACCGAACGGACGCTGATAGATTTTGCCATCTTCGGTCCGCGAGAACGGCATGCCGTAATGTTCAAGTTCATGAACCGCCGGAACAGCATTTCGGCACATATATTCGATCGCGTCCTGGTCACCGAGCCAGTCCGAACCCTTGACGGTGTCATACATATGCCACTGCCAGTGATCCTCGGACATGTTGCCAAGCGATGCACCGATACCGCCCTGGGCAGCAACGGTGTGCGAACGGGTCGGGAAGACCTTGGTGATACATGCGGTTTTAAGGCCGGCTTCAACCGTACCCAGTGTCGCGCGCAAACCCGCGCCACCCGCACCCATAACAACGACGTCGTAGTTATGGTCGATAATTTTATAAGATTCACTCATTGGCTCAGGCTCCGGCAAAAACGATACGCAGGACTGATACGATGGCCGCCACAGACAAGAACGCTGCGACCGCCTTGATCAGCATCAGCGAGATCACTTCTGCTTTACGGTTATGCACATAATCTTCGATCACAACCTGCAGGCCGTGCGTGAAATGCACGGCAACACTGACGATCATCAGGATCATCATGGTTGAATGGAAATACGAGCTCAACCAAGCGTGAACGGCATCGTAATTCGCCGTGTGCCCGGCAAGTATAGAAACAATGAACCAGATGCCGAGCGGAAGGTTTGCAGCAGCCGTAACGCGCTGGGTCCACCAGTGCGAAGAGCCACTTTTGGCAGAACCGAGACCGCGGACACGGCCCAGATCGGATTGCATCTTCATGACAAGTTGTCCCCTCTTGCCCGGCCTTAGGCCAGACCGATGATCCAGGTGAGAATGGTCAGCACGACTGCCGCGCCAAGGACGATCGGGTTGCCTTTGGCAGCACCCTCATTCGTCAGGCCGCGACCGGTATCCCAGACAAGGTGACGGATCCCGTTGCAGGCGTGGTAATAAAACGCCGCCGTCCAACCGAACAGCAGCAGCAGACCAAACCACGAGGTGAAAAATCCGTGATAGCCGTTAAAGGCTTCACGACCAGCGCCGGCACCAATCAGCCAGGACGCCAAAAATACGAAACCAATGGCAAGGCCGACACCCATCACGCGGAAGGAGATGGACATCTTTGCCGTCATCGGAAGCCGGTACACCTGCAAGTGCGGAGACAGCGGCCGATTGGCTTTGCTCATAGCGGAATTGCCTCTTCTCAAAGTAGCTGGCGGGAAAGCAGGGTTTATTTACCCATGCAGCGGGTTTGAGTCAATCTGAACCCCTTTGTAAACCAAAGAAATCAGTGACAAAACGCCTCAACTGCCTCCGTTAAACTACGTAGGTTGACCTCTCAGACACCGTAAACACCCTGCGGGAAGGGCGCTGCGAAGGACACGGGTCATTCACTTACGGCGTAACGTGCTTTTAGCAATCGCACAATTAGACCTTCTTACGCAAGGAAACTGCCAGCGGATCGGGTCTTATTTATTGCAAACACATATGAATGCGCCCTCACCCGATCAAGACCGGGTCCAGGCGCGCGGCGAAATTACCCTGGCGCGGCCAAACGAAAAGTTAAGCCACCCCAGGATTTATGACGAGTCAGCGCGCGATCAGCACCGTGTAGTCGAAATCAAGCAACACATCAGACTGATATTTGCCATCCGCGTCTTTCAGCGGGAAGTCACTGGCCTGACGATCGCGGACCGCCACCAGACGCAGGCGAAGCGCGCCCAAATCACGACGACCGGGCACCTCGAACTTGCCCAGAACTTCCGACCAGGCAAAAATCGTATCCCCCGCAAAGGCCGGATTGGCGTGCGCCCCGGCATTGATTGCGGCAATCCGGAACGCATTGCCAAGGCCATTGAATGAAAGGGCACGGCACAGCGAAATGATATGCCCGCCATAGATCAACCGCTTGCCAAATCGACCGCCATTGGCCGCGACCTGATCGAAATGCACCTTGGCGGTGTTTTGATAAAGCCTTGTTGCGATCTGATGTTCGGCTTCTTCCAGGGTCATGCCATCGACATGATCGATCTTCTCGCCGACATAATAATCATCCCAACGATGCGGAGAGCCGGAAAGCTCGGTCGAATAGCCCGATACATCAAGCCCGACCGGGATCTGAAATGCCTCGGGCGCGACAACGCCAGGCAATTCCGGCAGGACCGTTTCCGGGGCCGGGGCACTTTCATCACGTTTGCGCACCATGACCCAGCGATTGTAATCAAGCACCATCTCGCCGCGCTGATTGCGCCCGACGGAATTGACATACACCACACCGGT
>NZ_DCAO01000044.1:105559-117085 GCF_002311515.1 Thalassospira sp. UBA1131 | reverse complement strand
GTATCGCCGGGATAGACCGGAACACCAAACACGCCCCCGGCATAACCGAGATTGGCCACTGCATTCAAAGACACATCGGGCACCGTCTTGCCAAACACCATGTGAAACGCCAGCAAATCATCGACGGGTGCGGCCTTATAACCGATGCTTTGGGCAAACTCGTCAGACGACTGCACGGCAAAGCGCGGGCCATAAAGCCCGGTATAAAGCGCGACATCCCCGCTTGTGATTGTGCGCGGCGTGGCATGGCGGATTTCCTGTCCGATCTGGAAATCCTCAAAATAATTGCCCGCGTTGGTCTTTGACATTCGATTGCCTCCCTGAAAGGCCGGATTTTCTGTAAAACACCGGTGCGCGCCAGTTTGGCTGTCTTGAATGCAGCCATTTTCGTTACTCGGCGCGACCCGTTTTGTCTGATGCTGTTGCTGCGCTTAGGCGGCGTCCATTTCCGCGATCAAATCGGCCATCGCGACCAGTTTCTTGGCCGACACCACATGCAGATTTTCAATCAGCTTGCCATCGACCACGACCACACCCTTGCCCGCCGCACTGGCGTCTTCGTGCGCAGCAATGATTTTACGCGCCCATTCGATCTCGGCCTCTGCCGGGGCAAAGGCTTCGTTGGCCGCTGCAATGGTTTTGGGATGAATAAGCGTCTTGCCATCAAAGCCAAACTCGCGCCCCTGCTTGCAGGATGCGGCAAACCCGGCATCGTCGGACAGATCAAGATGCACACCATCAAGGATCGCAAGCCCATAGGCGCGTGCCGCCAACAGACACAGACCAAGGCTGGTCACCATCGGCAAACGGTCCGGGGTATGCGCACAGTTCAAATCCTTGGCAAGATCGGACGTCCCCATGACAAACCCGCCAAGACGCGGATGGGCCCCGGCAATTTCCTTGGCATTGAGCATCGCAAGCGGCGTTTCCATCATGCACCAGATGGTCATGCCCGCATGCGCGCCTTCGGCCTCCATGATATTGGCAACCTGTCGCACCGTATCGGCACTTTCGACCTTGGGCAGCAGAATGGCATCCGCCGATGTTTTGGCGGCCGCGACAATATCGGCATAGCCCCACGGCGTGTTCAGGCCATTGGTGCGGATCTGGATTTCGCGTTTGCCATAGCCGCCCTCGGAAAGCGCGCTTACAATCTGATCCCGCGCGGTATCCTTGGCATCGGGTGCCACCGCATCCTCAAGATCCAGAATAAGCCCGTCGGCCGGAAGGCTTCTGCCCTTTTCAAGGGCACGCGCATTTGATCCCGGCATATACAAAACAGAACGGCGCGGACGTGGGGCAGCAGCCATCAGGAATCTCCCGTTTGATAATATTCGTACAATATTTGATATTTATTTTTACGAAAATTACCCAAACTCGCTTTTCACTGCAAGCCACTTTTTGCGGTGCGGCATGATGATGTCGCGCTCTTCTCCTAGAACAATAGCTTCGGGCTCAGCCCGGCAAAACTACTTTGCGCATTTTCATCCTCGACTGTCACGATTGCACTGCGCCCGGCAACAAGGCGCACATCCCCAGGCACGTCTTCAAGTTCGACCCGGACCGGAACGCGCTGCGCCAATCTTACCCAGCTAAAGGTCGGTTTGACCTGTGCCAGTCCGGCAGAGCTGCCGGAACGCTCGCTATCCTGAATGCCCCTTGCGATGCTGACGACATGGCCATGCAAAGGCTGGTCTTCGCCCATCAGCATCACGTTGACCCGATCGCCAATCGCAATGCGCGGCAATTTGTTTTCTTCAAAATAGCCCGCGACATAGAACGAGTTGCTATCGACAAGCGCTGCTATCGGGCTGCCCGCACCAACATATGCCCCGCGCCTGAGCGAGAAGTTGGTAACAACCCCATCAACCGGCGCGACCACCCGGGTACGCGCAAGGTTCAATTGCGCAAGCGACAAGTCCGCACGCGCCAGATCAACATCGGCCTGCGCAGTCGCAAGGCCGGTTTTTACCTGTTCTTTTTTCTGATCACTGACAACATCGCGATCAAGCTCGCTATAGCGTGAAACTTCGCGTTTGGCCTGATCGCGCGCGGCAATCGCATTTTCAAGTTTGGCCTGCGCCTGATTGACTGCCACCTGATAGCGCGCCGGATCAATGGCAAACAGAACGTCACCTGCCTTGACCGGCTGGTTATCCTTCACCATCACCTCTGAGACCAGTCCGCCAATATCAGGCGCGATTGAAATCACATCGGCACTCACGCGACCATCCCGGGTCCAGGGTTCGTTCATGTAATAATCATACAGATGCCATCCGCCAACACAGGCAATTAGCACCAGCAATGCCGTAAACCCGATGCGCAGGCTTTTCAAAAGAGTGTTTTTCATAACAGTACCTATTTCAGAAAGACGGCCGAAAGCCCGGTCAGGATCAGCACATAAAGCGCAAGGTCAGTCAGCGCCGGATGAACGGTGATTTTGTAAAAACCGATCTGCGCCAGACCAAATCGGGTGACCTTCAGGCACCCCCATGCAGCAATGGCCAAAGCCAGAACGGTCGGAACATACAGGCCGTAAAGATTGAGTGTCGGATTGATCATGCTGTTTCTCCCATGATCGTCGGCTGGGCTGGCAACATGCCGCCGCCGGAATGTTTGCGCAGGCGTGGTACGCCTGCTTTTGAAAGCGTGCGACGCAAGGCAACCAACGGCAAAACAAGCCGTTCGCGCTCTGCCGCTGCCAAATCACTGACCGCCATGCGAAGAAGGTTGTCGACCTCCTCGACAATCCATGGATCGGGCAACCGGTCCGGATCGGTCAGGCGTGCCTCGAAATGGCGCGCAATCGACCGCAACAGCACCTTGATGCGATCTGAAACCGGCTTGTTGGCAAACAAAGTCGCCATACGCAGATCATAAAGTGCGGAGGCGATGGAGACTTCCGGCATCACCCGAATCAGGGTGTCGCGACGCTGCGGTGCCATTGCCAACCTCGGTAGGATCAAGCCCTGCCGATCCAGCAACCGTCGCACAAGGATCAAACGCCCATGCGCGAACGATCCACGTGCAACCGCTGCGATGTCACGCCAGTTGGCGCGAACCAGACGCATGATCGACTGGTCTGCCGGCACGACCCGGATCAGGGCAATGGCAACAGCCGCCGCGGCAAAGCCGATCAGGGATGCGACGCCACCGCCCAGAATGCTCTCGATATCGCTACTAAAGGTCGTATCAAGGTTCAGGATCATGACAAGGTTGACCACCATCGCCAGTCCGAACCCATAGGTCACCTGCGATGTCATGAACACACCAAGCACAATGCAGTAAGGCGCGAACGACAGAACCAACAGCGGAAAGCCATCAATACCCGGCAGGATCATCAGATTGTAAAAAACAACCCCGCCAACCGCGATCGTGGTGTAGCGCATAAAGCCTTTAAGCGCCGGAACAGGATTATCCAGAAACGACATGATCGAACTGCCAACCGCCGCCATCATCGCTGCGGTCCCACCGGCATTCCAGCCAGTGGCGATCCAAAAGGCACAAACCGCAATGACCGCCACCATTGCGGCAATACCGCTGCGCACGGCCCCATTGGCATCGCGGTCCATGCCCTCGGCACCTGCAGCTCCGTACCAGCGGCCAAGCAGGTCAGACGGGGCTTTGCCCGCACGAATACCGTCCCACAAAACGCGGCAGTCATGATGGAAATCCAACAACCGGTGCAACCGGTCACACAGATTGATCATCAAAAGCCCGCCCCAATCATCTGCCAGGCGGATTTGATCGCGGAATGCTGTCACGCCGTGATGCAAATCAGCGACCAAAGCCGGATCATGGCTCTCTTGATTGACGTGCTTGATAATGTCATCGCACAGACGACGCAGTTCTTCTGGCACCCTCACATCGGCCGCCTTAAGGGCCGTCAGGCGATCATGCACTGCAAAGCAAACCGGCAGCAGAGACGCCATAGCACTTTGCAAGGCCTGCAATTCCCGGGTTTGCCCGGCAAAGCGGGATTTTTCATAACCCAGATGCAACGCCATGCCGCGCAACTCGCCAAGGTCGCTCGCAATCCGCGCCCGGTCGCGGTCAAGCTGGTCGGGGTCCATATCAGCATCAAAACTTTCGGTCACCAGTTTGGCAACATCGCCCATCCAGCCATCAATCTGCGCGGCAATAACCGGACCGAGATGGCGCGGCAGGATGATGTGGCCTACCAACGTCGCGCACAGAATACCAAGGGTGATTTCCTGAAAACGGGCAATCGCGGTTGGAAACACACCGATTGGGTCGGTCACCGACGGAAAACCGATCAGGGCAACCGTATACCCGGCCAGCATCAGGACATAACTGCGCGGGGTGCGATCAAGGCGGGCAAAGAACAGGCACACGCCAACCCAAAGTGCCAAAACAGCGCTCAGCACCACCGGCGCATTAACCAGATTGGGGATCAGGATGACCGCGACCACGGCACCAAGCAGGGTGCCCAAAACACGATAAACCGCCTTGGATGCCAGAACCCCGGAAAGTGGGTGGGCAACAATATAAACCGTCGCCATCGACCAGACCGGGCGATCAAGATCGAACGCCATGGCGATATAAAGTGCCAGCATCGAGGCAGCGAACGTCTTGACCGAGAAAATCCAGTCGACTGGTTTCGGCCGGAAAGACAGGATGTTTTGTAACATGCCGGGTCCTCCTGCCTATTGTGACCGGTCACGCGCATCCAGTTGGGTCAGCAACTCGCGCATGACATCAAGGGTGATGTTCAGATGCTCTTCAGAAACATTTGCGGTCAGTTCTCCGCGCAAATTGCCCAACAAAGCTTCTATCTCGACGGCCTTTTCACGGCCCGCATCGGTCAGGGCAACCATCTTGGCACGGCGATCACTGGGATCAGAGACACGCGTAACCAAACCGTCTCGTTCAAGCTGATCGATGACGCGGACCAGTGACGGGCCCTCGACACCGATTTCCTCGGCGATCAAGCCTTGGCGTACCGCACCGCCATGGCGATGCAAAACGATCAGCGGCATGACCATGGTCTGCGAAAGGCCATGCGCCTGAAGGGTGCGATTGACCTCGCGCTGCCAACAACGCGCTACGCGCATCAGGGCACTTCCAAGGGTCAAATAAGGGGTGTTTTGATCAATATTTTCCATGTCCGAACCATAACAGAGAAATTCGTTAGAATTCTAACTATTATAATCCTATCAGTTGTGACCTGCATGCATAGGTGCGCCCTTGCCTTATGCATATCTGCATAAGCTTGATAGAAAAACATCGATAAAACAGGGAGATAAACCTATTCCGGCTTGCCGAACAAACCGGTCATCAGCATGCTGGTTACGGATGGTACTTCATTGAGCGCCCGGCCATTGGCCAGAAACACCACCACCGTGTCCTGCTCCGGGAACCAGGAAAACTCGGCGGAATAGCCAAAATAGATGCCGTCATGGCCCCAGACCGGGCCCCAGTCGCTTGAACCGATCATAAGCCCATAGCCATAAGACCCGTCACCGGCAAAAACCGTATCGGTCGTTGCCCGTTCGATCGCGTTCGGGCCCAGAAGCACACCCTCAACAAAAAGCGCACGGGCGAATTTGACCAGATCTTCAGTCGTTGAAATCACCCCGCCATCGGCCAGTTGATCGCCGACATCGTAATCGGTGACGTCTTCAAGTTGCCCGTCGCCATTGCCATCATCAAAGCCCCGTGCCAGCGATGCAGGCCGGGGATACCGGCCAAAGGATGTATTGATCATCTCGGCCGGTTCGAAAATCCGCCGGTTAAACACTGCCTCGATATGGTCACCCTCAACCGCCTCGATCATGACGCCAAGCAAGATAAAGTTGCTGTTGGATGGCGCATAGTTTGTTCCCGGCGCGAAATAGGCTTCCCGATCGGCAATCAGCGGCAACAGTTCGACATTGCGCCAGCCATGCTGCGGGTCACGCCCGACCAGCTCAAAAAAGAACTCGCCATCAAGATAATCGGGAATGCCCGAACTGTTGCGCAGCAAATCACGAATGGTCGCGCGATCGGCATTGGCAATGCGATCACGGAAGGCCTCGGGCAGGTATTTGCCAATCGGATCGGCCAGATCAATCCGCTTTTCGGATGCCAGTTGCAGGGTCACAACCGCCGTCATCATTTTGGTCAGTGATCCGATATAAAACTGCCGATCCCGCGTCATGCCGGTTTCGGGTCGGACACTGGCATAACCGGTCGCGGCATAGCGCACATTGCCCTCGCCATACCCAATCGCCACTACGGCGCCGGGAAGACCAGCATGCTCAACATATTGATGCAGGAATTTTTCCAGCGGGTCAGATGGCGCTTCCTTGGTGCTTGCGCTTTGCGCCCATGCGGGATGGCTCGCGGACATGACAAATGCCACCGCCAATATCGCCATCGCACATGCGGGAATACGCCAGAATGCCGGGTTCAAATCGCTTTACTCATCCTGTCCAACCACGCCCAGCTTCGGGCAAATTGCTTTCCGCCCGGTTAATCCGGACTTTCCGAGAGCTTTGATATCCAGGCCCGCAGCCCCGCCTCAAGATCATTGGTGCGGACCGTTACCGGGCTTTCACCCGCTTCGTCATAAACCGGCGCGATCTCGGTTGTGTCCGGCCCGACCTTCAGAATGTAGGCATTCATCGCCATTTCCCAAGAGGCTTCAAGACCTTGGCGTACCTTGCCAACGCGCAAAAGCACCTCAGCCGCCCATTGGTCCGCACGCCCGATATCCATCACAAGGCAAGCCGCAATCCGGTCATGCCCCGGATCATTGTCAACCTTGCCCGGCCAGTCGGGCAGCGGAAAATCACCGGCTGTCATTATAAATGTCTTTCATCACCTGCCGTTTGCCACCCTTGATCAATACAGCGGAAAGGCCGTGTTGATATTGCCCGCATTTGCCCCGTGACTGAGTGTGGCAAAGGCGATGTAAAACAGCACATCTTCCGATGGACCAACGCAATACCCATTACTCGATCCGCCTTCAGGTCGATTGAACCCGCAAGATGCCCAATGCGGCGCGCCGGTTGGGCAGGTCACCTGATGGTCATAGGCATAGATAATGGATTTCTCCACCTCCGCCTGACTGCATGTGTCGGGGTACATGGTCGAAAATTTGGATGGGTTGGGTCCATCGGGGTTCACCAGTGTGATGGTCGCGCCGTAAACGCCACTGGCATTGGGTTCTTGCGTGATCTTCACATCCGCAACGCTTGCCGGATTGATACCGTCCGGGCGGGAATGAAATCCCTTGGCCCGATTGCCATCGACCTCACCGCAAAAGACATGCTCGATATTGATCGGCGGTGTGGTGTTACTCCAATGCGGCTCGGCGGGGCAGGCAACCTGTGCCTGCGCAAACGCAATCCCCGGCAAGACCATCCCGGCAAAAAAGCAGAGGCAAAACCGTAAAAACCCAGTCATCAAAGACCTCCTTTCCCGCGCGCACACATCAAAGCTGCGAAAATTCAAGCCCGATACGAAGGGCCAGCACACTGGCCGGTTCAAAACGCATCGGCACCCCGCCAAGCTTCCCGCCATGCCATTGCGCCTTGGTCAGGACAAACGCCCCAAGTGGCAAGGCATGACTGCCCCGGAAATTAACCAGGGCGCGGATTTCCTTGGGCTTGCGGATCGCCTCATCGCGCCACAAGCAGTGATAGGCAAAAAGCGGCGTGCCGGAACGGCGATCAAGGAACACAAACGGCACCTCATATTGCCCCCAGCGCGCGTAATAAAGGCTTTCCATCCCGACACTTGATGTCAGGAACTGAGTCTGGATCGCGGTTTCCGCCAACCGTGTGATGGTCGCACTATCAGACGCCCGAACGCCAATCAAACCGGTGCGCAAGCCCGGATGAATGAGGTGCACCTTAAACGCCACCGCGCGCTGAAACGGTTTGGCATCCTGATCGACACGTTCAAGACGGCGCACCAGCCAGGCACTTTCAAGATATTCGAGATACCGCCGAAGCGTATTCTTGGCGATATCAAGCTCGCGCGCCAGCCCCTCGATCGAAAATTCCGACCCGGTGTTATAGGCCAGAAGCGCAAACAACCGATGCAAATCCGACGGGCTTGAAATGCCATGCAGGCCCGGCAAATCGGAATGCAATGACCGGTGAATCGCCCCGGCCTCGCCATTGGCGGCATGAAAGCCGCCTTCGTTGATGTAATCCTCAAACAGGTCGTTGAGCGCCACCAAACCGTCCGGTACATCGGCGGTATAGCGCCCGACATTTGGCGTTTCGGGCAAGACATCACTGGGTGCTATGCCCTTTTGCTCAAGATACTCGGCAAAGCTGAAGGGCGGTAAAAACAGGCTCTGGATATATTCGGCATTATCCCCGGCTGGCGCCAGCGCACTGACCGCGACCACGCGTAACATCGGATCGGCCGCCAGCAGTTTGATCAGGCTGGCCTCCCAGTCGCGCTGATAGGACACCTCGTCGATAAACAGCCAAAGCGGATGATCGGCCGAAATACCGCGCATGGAGCGCAGCAGCTTCGGCAAACGCGGCAGGTCGACCTCAAGAAACAGCGGATGTTCAAGCGAGATATAGCAAACATGGCGTCTGGGCGTGTCGGCATTCAAAAGCTCCGCCACGGCCTGACGCATCATCACGGTCTTGCCCACCCCGCGTGGGCCCGTCAGAACAACCGCCTTCTGCCCGTCATTCTTTTCAATTGCCGCCCAGAACCGCTTGAAAAACGCCCGCTGCGGCAGGCCTTGCACCTGATCATCGGTGACGCCATCCCACCACGGGTTATCAAGCATCAAACGATGCAGAAAATCCTGTTCGCCGGGATGCTCGATCATGGTCGTCATATGGTGCTCCCCAAAAGCTGCCTGCCCTATAGCGCACTATATGGGCAATTTTTCCGACTTTGCCGGAAAAACCTTTAAATTAGGTATAGTGATAAACGCTATTTGGGGGTTTTGCCGCAAGGAACTGCAAACAAAAGAAAAACCGGACCCCACCCACAGTGGCAAAGTCCGGTTCCATGAATGTCGGGCCGATATCCGCTCAGGCGTCGCGATGCCGGCTGAGGAAATCAAGGATCAGCGCGTTGATTTCATCAGGTTTGTCTTCAAGCGCAAAATGCGCCGCCCCTTCCACAAGGCTCAACTCCGATCCCGGAATATCGCCATGCAGACGTTTCGCCCAATCGGGCGTCTGCCAGGCATCCTGCGCGCCCCAGATCAGCTTGACCGGCTTGGTGCCAAGCTCGCCCAACCGGTCCGCCACCTTCATTGTATGGATCGGGTCATATTGGCGGATTTGATGTTGAAACAGGCTCGCCTGACCAATCGGGCCGGAAATGTAATCGACATAGGTTTCAAGCGCTGTGCCCTCGAACCGCTTCTGATCAACCACGGCTGATTTCACCCAGTCACGGAAATGCGCCCGGTGTTCTGCATCCGGCGCCTTGGCCAGAACATCAAGCCCGGCCTCCATCTGCTGGCGTGTGCGTTTGGACGGATAGCTGTCATAACTGACCGCATCAATCAGGGTGATGGTCCGTGCAACATCCGGGCGAAACACGCCGACCTGCTGGGCAATCGCCCCGCCAAAGTCATGACCGACGATATGGGCCGATGTCAGGCCCCAGTGATCCATCAACCCTTCCAGAATCGGCAGCTGCCCACTGATAGATGTATCGATTTCCGGATCCCATGGCCGTTCCGACAGCCCGTATCCCAGCAAATCAAACAAATGCACCTTGTATCCCGCAGTCACCAGCGGCTCGATGCTATCGCGCCAGATCAGGGATGATGACGGCGTACCATGCAGTAAAATGACAGGTACCCCATCGCCATACATCCCATGGGCAATACGTGTGTTATTCATCAGAACATGATCGGTTGCGACCGGCTTCATCGGGTTCTCCTTATCTCGGGAAATCTGTTGATACCCCGATGATGGGCTGCGCCTTGCCATGACACAAATGAATAGATATCATTTTATCATCTGAAATTGTCATGCAGCACGCCCGTCAGGAAAGACCCTCGCCATGCCCCGTCTTGATATCGCAAGCCTCGAAGCGCTTTGCGCCATTGCCGATCATGGCGGTATCACCCGCGCGGCCGATCACCTTGCCCTGTCGCAATCAGCAATCTCGCACAAGATCAAACGGCTCGAGGACGGGCTGGGCTACGCCATTCTCGATCGCCGCGCCGGCGGGGCCAAATTCACCCGCGAAGGTCAACAATTACTCGTCTATGGCCGGCGTATTCTTGCCATTCACGAAGAAGCCCTGATCAGCCTGGCGCGCAAACCGCTGAAAGGTCGCCTGCGCCTTGGCATGACCGAGGACATGGCCAATAACGGCCTGCCCGGCATTCTGGGTCATTTCAAAAAGCTCTATCCCGACGTCGCGGTCAGCACCACCACTGCCCAAAGCCTGCATATCGCGCATCAGCTTGAAAACCGCGAAATTGATCTTGGCGTCTTTGATCTGTTTGATCATCTCAAACGCCCGACCGATATCGCCCTCCGCCAGACACCGCTGCACTGGGTCAAGGCTCCTGATTTCGAACTCGACGGGTCAAAACCGATCCCGTTTCTGGCGTTTGATCCGGATTGTTTTTATCAGAAATGGGCGATGGAAACCGGCCTGACCCACGCATCAGGATTTGAAACGATCCTGACCTGTGCCAGCAGCAACGCCATTGTGTCTGCCGTTGCATCCGGGCTTGGCGTTGCCCTGATCGGCGATCACTGCCTGACACCTGATATTCAGGTCATTTCCGATGCCTTCCCATCCCCGCCAATGGTCACGACCGTGATCCGGACATCTCGTCAGGCCCACGGCGAACCCACAACCGCGCTGAAAAACGTCATCCGCGACGCCTTTGCCCCGGCCATGAGCACGGCGCAAAAATGCATCGCTTGATCCGCCCCCAATAACCAGACAAAACAAAACCGGACCTTGGGAAAGGTCCGGTTTATGTGTTTGACGACGATCTCACATTACTAACGCGAGGGGGGATTTGGGGTAGCTGTTAAAACCGCCGTCAATCTCTTCAAAATACTCTGCTCGTGCTTAGGCCTTCGGCCCATCCGTTTTGGTATCGTCCGGCTTGCTGTCATTATCGGCCTTACCGGCTTCGTCATCCTCTTTCATCTTTTTGAATTCGGATGCCATACGGTAATCGCCAGATGCGACAAAACCTTCCATCGAACCGGTGCGCCGTTCCAGATCGTCAAACTGCTCGCGCAGGTCTTCCATCCAGCTTTCTTCATAATCAACGCCAACCGTCGGGCGCTCGTTTGCGGCATCTGCCGTGCTGTTGTTCTGGCGGGCTGCACGTCCGGCCGATGTGCTTTGGCCGGCACCGCGTACTTTACCGCGCAGAGCATCAAACCAGTGCGGATGATGGACATAGGCCCATGCCAGACCAAACAGCATCACGCCAACCGGGAAGCTGAAGATCAGGACCAGAATAAAGGCAATCAGCACCCCTTTGCGCGGAATGCCAAAGGCTTCTGAAATGCCGCGCGTGGTACGGCCGATCACACCATGACGCCTGGAACC
>NZ_DCAO01000044.1:105172-105485 GCF_002311515.1 Thalassospira sp. UBA1131 | reverse complement strand
TCCGGGTTGTGCCGTGAGCCACATCCACAGCGCGAGCGTCTTTTGTGACTGCGCCCAAAACCGTCTCCGGCAGTAGCTTGCTGAGCAGTCATATCCTGTTCCTCCATTCGGCAACCTCGGCATCTAACAGGCGTTCAAGTGTTTCGACACGCGTTTCGAGTCGCTTTGCCCGCTGTTTCAGACCCGCCACCGCTTCCTTTTCGCGGGCTGTCTGTTCCGGGCTTTGCGGGCGTTGCTCGGCCTTCATGCGTTTCCAAACCGTGATGTAATGAAACACCACCCAAACCGGGCCAACAACGGTGATCAAAACGAT
>NZ_DCAO01000044.1:94945-105020 GCF_002311515.1 Thalassospira sp. UBA1131 | reverse complement strand
TCTCATATCAGTTGCCGGGCCGGTCATGTGAATGAGTTCTGACCCTTGGATCCACGTATCGAAACACGAAAACCCGTTACTTATTTGTCTTTTTTCGCGTCGCTTTTTACGCGTGCTTTCAGTTCCTTAAGATCATCCTCGATCCCGAGCTCGGCCTCAAGGTCTTCGAACTGTTCCTCAAGGCTCTGTCCGCGACCAAGGTCCCAGGAGTCCGCACTCGCTTCAAGTTCGTCAATCCGGCGCTCCATCTGCTCATAACGCAGAAGTGCCTCGTCGATCTGACCGGAATGCAGCTTTTCTTTCATTTTGACACGCTTTTCAGCCGTCTGCATGCGGATTTCAACCGTACGCTGTTTCGCCTTGGCTTCATTCAGCTTGTTTTGAAGTTTATTGAGGTCCTCGTCATACTTGCCAAGGGTTTCCTCGATCACTTCCAGTTCCCGCTCAAGCACAAGGCTCTGATCGGCCAGACGACGGCGCGCCATCAGTGCGCCCTTGGCCAGATCATCACGGCCCTTGGAAACTGCAAACTCTGCCTTGGTGTCCCATTCGACCTGACCGTCATGAAGTTTCTTGAGCTTGCGCTCGACTTCTTTCTTGTCGGCAATCGCCTTGACGGCGGCGGAACGCACCTCAACCAGGGTGTCTTCCATTTCCTGGATCATCAACCGCACCATTTTCTCCGGATCTTCGGCACGATCCAGAAGCGAGTTGATGTTGGCATTTACGATATCGGACAAACGCGAAAACACGCCCATTGTCTGATCTCCTTAATTAATCGGGGGACGCTACAAATTCTGCACTCTGTATTTCAAATGCCGTGCCAGTTTTGAAACTCCCTAAAATCAATGACTTAATTAATCATCAGACTTTTTGTTTAACTTTTATCGCGACAATATTGACGTTTTTCGATAACGTTTTTCGCGAAATGGATAGCTTGCAACCGATATTGGGCGAAGACCCCGTTTTTCTCGCCGCCCTTGAACATGTTTCACGCTTGGCGCCGATTGAACGCCCGTGTCTGGTGATTGGCGAACGCGGCTCGGGCAAGGAACTGATTGCCGCCCGCCTGCACTATCTTTCGCGCCGCTGGGGCGGGCCACTGGTCAAGGTCAATTGCGCCGCCTTGTCTGAAACCCTGCTTGATACCGAACTGTTCGGGCACGAGGCCGGGGCGTTTACCGGGGCCACCAAACGCCATATTGGACGGTTCGAACGTGCGCATGGTGGCACCATCATCCTGGACGAAATCGCCACCGCCAGCCCGGTGGTGCAGGAAAAGCTTCTGCGTGTTGTGGAGTATGGCGAGATCGAACGTGTAGGCGGCTCCGAAGTCATCGAAGTCGACACCCGCGTCATTGGTGTGACAAATGAAAACCTGCGCGAACTGGCCAAAACCAACAGGTTCCGCGCCGATCTGCTTGATCGCCTCGCCTTTGACGTCATCGCCGTACCACCGCTCCGCCAAAGGTCTGATGATATCCTGTTGCTCGCCGAACAATTCGCGCTTGAGATGACAAAACGCCTTGGACGCAGCGTCTTTCCGGGCTTCTCGCGCAATGCCGCCGAACAATTGCTCCGCTACCCTTGGCCCGGCAACATCCGCGAACTGCGCAACGCGGTTGAACGCAGCATCTACCTTGCTGAGGACGACGAAACCCCGCTGGCCCACATCACCATCGATCCGTTCGAGGACATCTGGTCAGAGACCGACCGTGACACGCCGACACCTGCGCCAGAAGTCGACGCTCCGGAACCAGACACAAATATCGACTTCAAAACACAAGTCGCCAATTTCGAAATCAAGCTGCTTGAACAGGCCCTGCGCCAAAACGCCAACAACCAGACCGAAGCTGCCAAGGCGCTTGATCTGAACTATCACCAGTTCCGCAGGTTACTTGAAAAGCACGGACTTCTGCCCGGGCGTCAGGATTAAGGTCGATGTATCAGCCAAGAACACCGAACTATCGCAAAAGCGATCCGGTGATGCGCTGGAACCTGCCGGACCGTGTGTTCTTTGCCTGTGGTGCCTGCCACATCCTCGCTCACGCCTTTATCAAGCGATACAGCGCGATTGGGGAGCTCACGGCACTTTGGCTTCACCCGAAAAAAGATCATCCGGGCAATCACATTGTCGTCGCCCACGATGACTGGGTGTTTGATTATCATGGCTACAGCAAGCGGACGGCATTCATCAGCCATTGCATCCGCCGGGCCAGACAGCGTTGGCCGGACTGGGATGTCGAAATCAAAGAAATCCCGCACGACGTTTTGATTTCCGAACCCAAGTCGCGCCAGATCGATGGATTATGGCTTCGCGAACCCACACAGTTCCTGCATGACGCCCTGCCGCGCGCGGAACGCTTCCTCGAACGCTTCGCCCCGCCACCGAGCTAACAATCAGCCGACGCGCAGCCTCGTCAATCTGCCAGTGCGCGTGCAATCACCATCCGCTGGATATCAGACGTGCCTTCATAGATCTGACAAACCCGGACATCGCGATAGATGCGCTCGACCGGGAAGTCCTTGAGGTAGCCGTATCCACCATGGATCTGGATCGCGCTTGAGCACACTTCTTCGGCGATTTCGGATGCAAACATCTTGGCCATGCAGGCCTCGGTCAGACACGGCTTGTGATCATCGCGCAAGGCAGCGGCGCGATGGACCAGCAACCGGGCGGCATCGATCTTGGTGGCCATATCGGCCAGACGAAACGCCACCGCCTGATGATCAATGATCTTCTTGCCGAATGTTTCGCGTTCATTGGCGTAATCCTTTGCGGCCTCGAACGCCGCGCGCGCCATGCCGACGGACTGGGCGGCAATGCCGATGCGCCCGCCTTCCAAGTTGGCAAGCGCAATCTTGTAGCCCTGCCCTTCCTCGCCCAGCATGTTCTCGGCTGGCACCCGGCATTCAACAAAGGTGATCTGGCAGGTGTCCGAGGCATTCTGCCCCAACTTTTCCTCGACCCGCGAAACAACATAACCCGGCGTATCGGTCGGCACGATAAAGGCAGATATGCCGCGCTTTCCGGCTTCCGGATCGGTCACGGCAAAGACGATGGCGACATCGCCCTCGGACCCCGATGTGATGAATTGCTTGGCGCCATTTAAAACCCAGTGATCGCCATCGCGAACCGCCCGGGTACGCAGCGCACTGGCATCCGATCCGGCCTGCGGTTCGGTCAGGCAGAACGCCCCGATCTTTTCACCGCGCGCCATCGGGATCAGAAATTCCTGCTTTTGGGCCTCTGTCCCGAATTTCAGGATCGGCATGCAGCCAACAGAGTTATGCACCGACATGATGGTCGATGTCGCGCCGTCACCAGCGGCAATTTCTTCAAGTGCCAAGGCATAGGCGACATGATCCATGCCCGCCCCGCCATACTCGTCAGGCACCAGCATGCCCAAAAAGCCGAGCTCGCCGAGTCCTGCAATCGCCTCGGCCGGGAAGGTATGGTGGATGTCCCATTTTGCGGCATTGGGTTTGAGTTCGTTTTCGGCGAACTCGCGCGCGGTATCGCGCACCATGATCTGATGTTCTTCCAACCGCATGACGGCCATCCTCCCACTTACAGGCGATGTCCGGTCCTGCGATCAGAAGATCGTTGTCATCAGACCGGGCTTACTCTTCGCCCTGAACAAATTTGTCCTGCGCGGCATCAAAGCGCCACAGGATCCCTTCTTTCATGCCGTACCACCAGCCATGCAGCTTGAGGTCACCGGCCTCGACCCGTTCCTTGATGAACGGGAACGACATCAGGTTTTGCAGCGAGTTACGGATCGAATGACGCGATACCTTGTCGACATCCGGGCCATGTTCGAGACAGCATTTCGAAATGCTGACCCACTCGCCGATAAAGTCACGGTCCGGCACCTTGCCCGCTTCGCCGTGCTCGACCAGAGCCTCCATGCCACCGCACGCCGAATGGCCCAGAATGACGATGTCCCTGACCTTCAGGTCACGCACCGCAAATTCGATCGCCGACGACGTCCCGTGGTAATTCTCATCGGGCTCATAGGGCGGGACAAGGTTTGCCACGTTACGGATGACAAACATCTCGCCCGGTTCGGCATTGGTCAGGATGGCGGGATCAACGCGGGAATCAGAACAGGCAATCAGAAGAACTTCCGGTCGCTGGCCCATATTGACCAGGTCCTCGACGCGTTCCGGGCGCTGATCATAATACATCGCCTTAAAGCTCTTGAACCCGGCAAGCATCCGATCAACGGTTGGCTTTGACATCTCGCGAAGTCCCCTATTCTGTCATAACGCTGTCGACAAAATAGGACCAAATTGCCCAAGTTGATAGCCCCCATTCCAACCTTTCGAACCGTTCTAAACGTGCGATCTCCTTTGTTTTGCAGACAACCAAACCCTGACGTTCCTAGAAACGATCCGCGCGCAGCACCTGACAGTCACTGATCGTGACAACACCGATGTGACGATCCACCACCTCGAACGCGGCCTCAAGCATCCGGTCAAGCTTCTCCGGGCGGATGATACAGATCACCTGAACCATGCCGCCGCCACGCGATACGGTATCATCGCGGCTCCAACTGCCTGACCGCCCCGATCCGCCAAGTACTGGCAGCACGGAAAAGCCCGTAACCCCCGCACCCTCAAGCGCCTGATGCAGGCGGCTTTCCATAATGGCTTCGATAATGATCGCCACGCGTTTGGCATCATGCTTTTCCATGGGATTAACCTCCGTGAACGGCGCTGGCCATCGCAAGATAAAGCGGAATGCCAAGCGTCAGGTTGAAGGGGAACGTCACGCCAAGCGACAGCGTAAGATAGACCGACGGATTGGCCTCTGGCAGGGCAACACGCATGGCCGCAGGCACCGCGATATAACTTGCCGAGGCGGCCAGCACCATCAACAGCACCGCACCACCAAGCGACAGCCCGATCATCAGCGCAAACGCCAATCCAAGGCACGAACCGATCACCGGCATCAACATCCCGAAAACAAGCGGCCCCGGACGCAACACAGCACGCCCCTGTTTAAGGCCGCGCCCTGCAACCAGCCCCATATCCAGCAGGAACAGGCAAAGAACCCCCTGGAAGGGCGAAACAATCAGGGCTTCGATCTTGGCCATGCCCTCGGCACCGGTGATCCAACCGATAAAGAAACTGCCAACTAGCAGGACAATGGAACCATTCAGCAGGATTTCACGGATCAGCGCGCCATCCATCCGGCCCTTGCCGCCCGATGACACCAGCAACAGGGCCGAAAAGATCGCAGGTGCCTCCATCGCGGCAGCAACCGCAACCATGTAACCCTCGGCAACAATGCCCGAACTTTGCAGGACCGAGGTTGCCGCGACAAAGGTCACGATCGAGATCGAGCCATAATGCCCTGCGACCGCAGCAGCATCTGTTCTGCTCAGTTGCGATATCCAGCGCAAAAGCGCAAAGGCAATGAAGGGCAAGACAAAGGACAGGATCACGCCCGCCATCAGGGTCATGCCAAGTGTCAGGTCGATCCCGTTATTTGAGACCGCCACCCCGCCCTTGAAGCCAATGGCAAACAGAAGATAAAGCGAAATGCCTTTGGCGACGGCTTCCGGGATCGTCAGATCCGATCGCGCAAGGGCAGCCCCCACCCCCAGAACAAAGAAAAGAACGATGGGCGACAGAAGATTTTGCGCCGCCAGGCTCAACACATCTTGCATGGCTGTCCCTTGACTATGATACCCCGGTGTTGGTGTCGCGCAAGCAGCCGCGCCCCTGCGCCAAAACCGCAATTCCGATAGCAGGATCACGGTTTTCTGTCATCAGAAAGCCGAACGGCCTGATCACAGGGGCGTAACTTCGTTCACATAATTTACCAAAAACTTAAAGCAGCTCGATGGCAACCGCCGTGGCCTCACCGCCACCAATGCAAAGCGACGCCACACCCTTGGTCCCGCCATGAGTTTTAAGCGCATGGATCAGGGTTACGAGTAACCGCGCACCAGTCGCACCAATCGGATGGCCGAGTGCACAGGCACCCCCATGGACATTGACCTTGCCGTGATCAAGTTCCAGATCACGGATCGCGGCCATGGCGACCACGGCAAAGGCTTCGTTGATTTCCCAAAGATCGACATCGTCTTTGGACCAGCCGGTTTTGCCCAGCACCTTTTTGATCGCATCAATCGGGGCCGTCGTGAACCAGCAGGGTTCCTGGGCGTGAGTCGACTGACCGACGATCTTGGCAAGCGGCTTAAGCCCGCGCTTTTCGGCTTCCGACGCGCGCATCATCACAAGGGCCGCAGCGCCATCGGAAATTGATGCCGAATGGGCGGCAGTGACCGTACCGTCCTTGGCGAAGGCCGGGCGCAGGGTCGGGATTTTTTCAGGTTTGGCCTTGGGCGGCTGTTCATCGGCATCAATCGTGACCTCGCCCTTGCGGGTGTTAAAGGTCACCGGGGTAATTTCATCGGCAAAATGGCCGGACGTGGCGGCATTTTGCGCCCGCGTCAGCGAGGTAATGGCGTAGTCATCCTGCTCTTTGCGGGTGAAGCCGTATTTCTCGGCGGTCGCCTCGGCAAAGGTGCCCATTGAACGACCCTTGTCATAGGCATCTTCCAGCCCATCAAGTGCCATGTGGTCATAGACCATGTCATGACCGTATTTGTGGCCCGACCGCATTTTCGGAAGCAGGAACGGCGCATTGGTCATGCTTTCCATGCCACCGACCACCATGACATTGGCGCCACCGGCGACCAGCGTATCATGGGCAAACATCACCGCTTTCATGCCCGATCCACACATCTTGTTGATCGTGGTCGCGCCCGCCGCACGCGGGATGCCTGCATGCCAGGCGGCCTGACGGGCGGGCGCCTGCCCCTGACCGGCGGGCAGAACATTACCCATGATGACTTCATCAATATCATCGGCGCTCATACCGCCGCGCTCAAGCGCTGCCTTGATGGCAACACCGCCCAGCTCGGCGGCAGTCACGCTGGCAAAATCCCCCTGCAATCCGCCCATCGCGGTGCGGGCACAGGAAACAATGACGATCGGATCAGAAGTGCTCATGGTATGGGTCCGTTTGTTCGTGGGACGAAGTTTCGGGTTTCAGCTCAGAACTCAGGCGGTTTCGCCAAACAGTTCGCGGCCAATCAGCATGCGGCGGATTTCGCTGGTGCCGGCGCCAATTTCGTAAAGCTTGGCATCGCGCAGCAACCGGCCGGTCGGATATTCATTGATATAGCCATTGCCGCCCAGCGTCTGAATGGCTTCCAGCGCCATCCAGGTTGCCTTTTCGGCAGCATAGAGGATCACACCGGCCGCATCCTTGCGCGAGGTTTCCCCGCGATCACACGCCTTGGCGACTTCGTAAACATAGGCACGACACGCATTCATCGTGGTGTACATATCGGCGATCTTGCCCTGCATCAGCTGGAACTCGCCAATCGCCTTACCGAACTGTTTGCGTTCGTGAATATAAGGCACGACGACATCCATGCAGGCGCGCATGATCCCCGTGGGACCCGCGGCCAGAACCGCGCGTTCGTAATCAAGGCCGCTCATCAAAACCCGCACACCGCCATTGAGCTGCCCCAGAATGTTTTCCTCGGGTACTTCGCAATCCTGGAATACGAGTTCGCAGGTGTTCGACCCACGCATCCCCAGTTTGTCGAGTTTTTGCGCCGTCGAGAACCCCTTGAACGTCTTTTCAATGATAAAGGCGGTAATGCCCTTGGGCCCGGCATCGGGATCGGTTTTGGCATAGACGACCAGCGTATGGGCATCCGGGCCGTTGGTGATCCACATCTTGTTGCCATTAAGGATAAAGCGATCGCCCTTTTTCTCGGCCTTAAGCTTCATCGACACAACGTCCGAGCCTGCGCCCGGCTCGCTCATCGCCAGCGCGCCGATATGCTCGCCGCTGATCAGTTTGGGCAGGTATTTGGCCTTTTGCTCGGCCGTGGCATTGCGTTTGATCTGGTTGACGCACAGGTTGGAATGCGCACCGTATGAAAGAGCCACCGAGGCCGAAGCACGGCTGATTTCTTCCATGGCGATGACATGTTCAAGGTATCCAAGGCCTGTACCGCCGTCTTCTTCGGACACGGTCATACCGAGCAGGCCAAGATCACCGAATTTGCGCCACAGATCATTGGGGAAGTGGTTGCTGGCATCAATCTCGGCCGCGCGTGGGGCGATTTCGGCCTCGGCAAATGACGAGACGGTTTCGCGGATGGCGTCCGCGGTTTCGCCAAGATCGAATTTCAGTCCGGGGAAGTCGAAAAATGCCATGTTACTGTTCCTGCCCTGCGCAATTTGGTTATTTGATAAAAGTGAATAATCAGCCCGATTATGCGGCGCTGGTGAGTAATTCCGGCGGAAGCTTCATCACCTTGAGCGTCTGAAGCGACGTCGCACAGAGGACCTTTTCGGTATTCCTCATACCAAAGACATCGATGCGGGTGACAATGATCGACCGACCCCGTGAAACCACCTCGCCAACCGCGCGCAACTGATCGCCCATGCCCGGTGCGACGATGTTGAGTTTGTATTCAATCGTCAGCATGCCCTGATCGGCCTCGACCAAACTCCAGCCGGCAAAACCACCGGCGATATCGGCGAGCCCGGCGATCAGACCGCCATGGAAATAGCCGTTATGCTGCAACAAATCAGGCCGCGTTGGCACAATCACCTCGACCCGGCCCGGTTTGACATCAGAAACCTCGGCCCCGATCGACAGATTGTAGGGCTGCTGGGCGAAACGCCGGCGCACTTCGGCGACGTAATCGGGATTTTGCGGTTCAAACGAGGCCATGTCGCGATCCTGTGGTGAAACCGGCGCGATGAGGATCAAACACACCGGGATATGATGCGACTCTGTTGTAGTTGACGTTAACGTTAACGTCAAATTAAATCCGCATAGCTATACCGGTTTTTTGATGCGGCGGGCAGCATAGAGACAAAATCGGCGTGAAGCCGTCGATATTCAACGGGTTCGGATTGCAGTTCGCGCGCTGGCCGCGGAAACGCCCCATGATTTCAGAGGTATAGATTAAATGTGAGGAATCCTCACATTGTCGGTGCCGCAATAATCCGGACTGTTCGTCCACGGGTCGACAGAGATATCCCGCGTATGGCGCGGCAACAATCCGCAGTCGGCCTGACCTTGGCTAGCCTGACTGCAGTTAGTCTGGCCCCAGTTGGTTTGACCCTGGTTGGTCTGACCCCAGTTTGCCTGACCCGAGTTGGTTTGACCCCGGTTTGTCTGACCCTAATTGGTCTGACCCTAATTGGTCTGACCCAAGTTGGTTTGACCCCAATTGGTTGGACCCCTAGCTGGTCTGCCCTTAGTTGGTTTGGGCTCAGTTGGTCTGGTCGCCCCATTCCTGGATGCTGGCTTCGAGCATTTCGGTCATCACATTACGGGAGACGAGATCGAAGACGGCACGCGACAGGCGGCCGCGCAGTTCGCCGGTGTTGCATTCCGATTTGTGCGACATGGTCAGATAGAGATTTTCGGTGCTGACCGGGGTGTCGTAGCTGCGGATATTGGTGATGTTTTCGTGGGCGGCCACGGCCTTGCCGGGGAATTCTTCGTAAATCAGGTATTCCGCCCGACCAAGCGAGAGCATCTGCAAGCCTTGTTCGAGGCTTGGCACTTCGCTGATGGTCAGGTTGTGGCGGGCATAGGTATCGAACGCCTGCCCGAAACTGTTATTGATCACGGTCAGACCATCGATCCCGACCAGATCGGACCACTGGCTGTAGCGCAGATCAAGATTGTCGCGCGTCCAGATCATGGTGCGCGTGCCCTGAAAAGCGGGATAGAAATAATCCATATATTCGAGACGCGGCAGGGTCAGAAAGGCACCGGCGATCAGATCGATCGTTCCGTCGCGCATATGTTGCTGCACACGGCCCCAGTTGCCCGAATAGACGACATCGACTTCAACACCGGCCAGTTCGCCGGCCCGTTTGATGAAGTCGGCAGCAGCACCTTGCAGGGTATGGCCATCCTTGGCCACCCAGAGATAGGGCGGGTAATCCGGATTGCCCGACGCAACCAGACGCGAACAATCGCGCTGCCCGTCGGCATCGGAAACAGATCCGCTTT
>NZ_DCAO01000044.1:69867-94769 GCF_002311515.1 Thalassospira sp. UBA1131 | reverse complement strand
CCCGCAATACAGCGGGGCAGAATTATGCCGAACGGCGTTTCATGCCCTGGTTCCCGCCGCGACCTTCGCTGCGACCACCTTCGGCACGACGCGGACGGTCGTTGAAGTCACGACGTGCACCGTCGCGTGCACCAGCACCATCACGGGCACCATCGCGACCGCGGAAGTTACCACCACGATCACCACGCGGCTTGTCGGCAAAGCGACGTTCGTCACGGTTGCCGCCTTCGCCCCGACCTTCACCACGAGGGCGGAAGTTGCCACCGCGGCCGCCACTGCGCTCTTCCCGATCGCCGCGCGGTGCACGGTCATCGTTGTCAAAGCGCGGCTTGCGGTCATTGCGGAAATCACCGCCATCACGACGCGGACGATCATTGAAGTCACGACGTGCGCCATCACGGCCACCATCGCGTGCCTCATCACGACCACCGAAACCGCGGGCTGCGCGGGCACCATCACGGGCACCGTCACGCGGGCCGCCGAAACCACGACCGCGACCACCGTCACGATTGTCACCACGGGCACCATCGCGACCGCCATCACGACCACCGCCGAAGCCACCACGGCCCCGGCCACCATCACGGCCGCCGAAACCACCGCGACCGCCGCCGCCAAAGCCACGACCACCGTCACGGCCACCGCGACCACCACGACCGCCAGCACCCGCACCGGCACCGAACGAACGGGGCGGCGGAGCAGCATGGAATTCGTGATCTTCGTCGATATTAACGTCCTGTTTGATCAGGCGTTCGATGTTGCGAAGCAGGCGAATGTCGCGCGGCTCACAGAATGAAATCGCAATACCTTCGGCACTGCCACGACCGGTACGACCGATACGGTGGACATAGCTTTCGGCATCTTGCGGCAGATCATAGTTCACAACGTGGGTAATGCCCGGAACGTCGATACCACGGGCCGCAACATCGGTCGCAATCAGAACCGGGAAACTGCCATTACGGAAGTTCCGCAGGATTTTCTGACGGATACGCTGCTGTTTGTCGCCATGGATGGCATCGCTGTCGATGCCTTCATCGCGCAGCTGGAACGACAGTTCGTCGGCATCTGCCTTGGTTTTGGTAAACACCAGAACGCGTTCGGATTCGTCACGTTTAAGCAGCTGAACCAGAAGCTTGGTCTTGTCGTGACGTTTCACGAACATGCCAACCTGGGTCACGCGCTCGGTCACGCTGGACTGCGGTGCGGTTTCAACCTTGACCGGGTCTTTAAGAAGACGGTCGGTCAGGTGTTTGACTTCCGGCGGCATGGTTGCCGAGAACATCACGGTCTGATGCGCATTCGGAAGCAGTTCAGCAACAGTCAGAACGTCTTCGGAGAAGCCCATGTCAAGCATACGGTCGGCTTCATCAAGGATGAAGACTTCGACATCGTCGAAACGAACCGTGTTGCGCGACATATGATCCAGCAGACGACCCGGGGTCGCAACCAGGATATCAACGCCACGGCGCAGTTCCTGAATCTGCGGGCCCATCGGGGAGCCACCAAAGACAACGGAGGAAAACAGGCGGATGCCTTTTTTGAAATCACGCAGGCACTGGCCGATCTGGGTCGCCAGTTCGCGGGTCGGTGCCAGAATAACCGCACGCGGCTGACCCGGTTTCGGGCGCTGCGGGTTTTCGGCAAGACGCTGCAGCAACGGCAGGCAGAATGCAGCGGTTTTACCGCCACCCGTATGGGAAATACCCATCAGGTCCTTGCCTTCGAGAAGTGCAGGAATCGTCGCGGCCTGAATTTCGGTCGGCGCGGAGAAACCGGCAGCTTCAACATTGCGCAGCAGGGGCTCGATCAGGTTGAGCCCATTAAAATTCGTCATAAAGGGAAGTCCTTCGTTTATCCGGTCGGCGCCATGTTAACGCCTGTGGGTGCCTGCCCAAACGAAGTCATGACCGGTGCGCGGCAAAGAGCAGCCACTGCGTCGGACCCTGCATGAGAGGCAATTGATGTGAGGCATCGACGTCATCACGCCGAACCCGCCCTCGCCTTTTCATACAGTTCCTGACAGCTCATTCTGTCTTTGCAAGCGAAGGAATGAGCCGGGTGATACAGGGCATTTGACCATAAGTCAATCAATCCCCGCGCCGATCAGCCATGCAAAAACGCATTCCCCCGGTTATTGGGGTTTGTGACCGTCATAACCATGTAACAAATATCGCACGCAATATTAATCATTTGGTTCTCAAATCATGTGCATATAGTGCGATCACTACAATCGCTTGGAAGGGGATAATCATGCGATTTCGGGTCGTCACGGGGATATTTTCCATTCCCGCCATCTGCCTTTTGGTGCTGCTGGCAATTATCGCCACGGTCGCCCTGAACTATCAAACCAGTCTTCGAAATGCGAAATTTGAACAGATTTCGAATTTGACCGAGGGTGCGGTCACGATCGTCAATAATTATATCGCCAAAGCCAAAAGCGGCGAGATGACCGAAGACGAAGCCAAGGCTGCGGCCCTCGATGTGCTCAATGCATACCGGTTTGACGGGCAGAACTATATCTATGCCACCGATTATAATTACTGCATGCAGCTTGATCCGCTGAGCCCGGAAGATGTTGGCAAGTGCAATCCCGACAGCAAGGTGCGCAACATGATTGTTGCCGCAGCCAAGGCGGGCGGCGATGTGATCCTGTATGAAACCAAGAAGCCGGGCGAAGGTGACAAACTGATCGAGAAGGCCGCCTATGTGCGCCCGATCAAGGAATGGAACTGGGCGCTTGGCGCTGGCGTCTATATGGACGATGTTCAGGCAGAATTCATTTCTGTCATGCAGCGCATTGCGATCATTTCGGTCATCGCGATCATTATTGCCGGTGTTTTGTCCTGGCTTGTCGGGACGCGGATCACGCGCAGCATCGTCGGCCTGAACAGCAGCATTCGCACGATTGCCGATGGCGATTACAAGGCACCGGTCGAAACCGATTCCCGGTTCGTTGAAATCGGCGACATGGCAGCCGGTGTTCTGGCACTGCGTGACAAGTCGGCACAGGCCCAGCAGCTTGAAGCCGATGCCGCGGTTCAGAAACAGAAAGCCGAAGAAGAACGCCGCAGCAATATCCGCGCCATCGCCGAAAAGCTTGAAAGCGAAGTCGGTGGTATCGCCAAGGCCGTTGATCGTTCGGTTCAACGCAGTGCCGATCTTGCGGTGAGCATGTCACAGAGTGCGGATGGCATTCTGGGCCAGAGCCAGCAGGTGGCATCCGCCGCCGGTGAAGTTTCCCAGAACGTCGATGCGGTTGCCGCCGCGACCGAGGAACTTTCATCGTCGATCACCGAGATCAACGTTCAGATTTCGCAGATGTCGAACACGGTGGAACGGGCAACCGATGAAAGCCAGAGCGCGTCAAATGACGTTGCCGGCCTGTCCGAGACCGTTGAGAAGATCAAAGAGATCATTGGACTGATCAACGATATTGCCGGTCAGACCAACCTTCTGGCGCTAAACGCCACCATTGAGGCTGCGCGTGCCGGTGAAGCGGGCAAAGGCTTTGCGGTTGTGGCAAACGAGGTCAAAAACCTTGCCACCCAGACGGCCAAGGCGACCGATGAAATCGCCGCCCAGATCAATGACATTGTTGATGGCACCGAACGTGCGGTCACCGGCATTTCGCGGGTTTCGGAAACCATCGAACAGGTCCGAAGCGCATCAACCGCAATTGCGGCGGCCATTGAAGAACAGGGTGCGGCAACGCAGGAAATCTCGGGCAATGCCAACCGCAGTGCGGATGGCGTGAAACAGATTTCCCAGAGCGTTGACGAAACCATGAAGAATGCCCAGGGCACGACCAACGATGCCGATGAACTGAAATCAGCCTCGGCCGAGCTTTCTGATCGCTCGGCTGAACTGAGCCAGATCATTCATCGTTTCTCGACCGACCTGAAGAACCAAGCCGGGTCGTAAGAACCTGATTTGAAAAAAGGGCCGGACATTGATTTGTCCGGCCCTTTTTGTTTTGCGAATTCTTTTTTCCGTTTATTCCGCCGGAAGGTTGTTTTCCTTGCGGAAGCTATGCGCCGGATAAACACCCAGGATGCGAACTTCGTGCGAGAAGAATTGCAGTTCTTCCAGCGCGTGGCGCAGGCCGAGCTGTTCGGGGTGGGCTTCGACCTCGGCGAAGAACTGGGTCGCGGTGAAGTGGCCTTCGACCATGTAGCTTTCAAGCTTGGTCATGTTAATCCCGTTGGTGGCAAAACCACCGAGCGCCTTATAGAGGGCTGCCGCGACGTTGCGCACGCGGAAGACAAAGCTTGTCACCACCGGGGTGCCGTCATTGGGAATGTCGAGCGGTTCACGCGCCAGAATGATAAAGCGCGTGGTGTTGTGTTCGGCGTCTTCGACCTCGGTCCGGAGCACATCAAGACCATAAATCTCGGCGGCCAAAACCGGTGCGATGGCGGCAATCGATTTATCGCCGCGATCAGCGACTTCCTTGGCACAGCCCGCGGTATCCGGGCCGACCACGGCATTGACACCGAGTTCCTTGCGCAGTTTGCGGCATTGGCCAAGCGCGTGAACGTGGCTGTGGATTTCCTTGATGTCTTCGATCTTCGTGCCCGGTACGCCAACCAGCGCATGGTTAATGCGCAGGAAGGTTTCACCGATGATATGCACACCGGATTCAGGCAGGATGTGGTGCACGTCGGCGACACGCCCTGCCAGCGTATTATCAATCGGGATCACGGCCAGATCGACATCGCCATCTTCGAGTGCGCTAAAGGCGCCTTCAAAGGTCCTGTACGGTACTGTCGTTGCACCCGGAAAGGCGCGACGGGCTGCCTGATCTGAATAGGCACCGTGCATTCCCTGAAAAGCGATCCTTTGTTGCGCAGTCATCTGGCTGTTTCCTGAATGGTCAAATTGTTGTCGTTAAGAACTTAAAGCACTTGATGCCAAGAACCGCAACTATGCACCCAGCACTTCGCGCGCGCGTTCAAGGTCTTCTTGTGTATCAACACCGAGCGGTACGCCATCAACAAGGGCAACCGCAATCACCATGCCGTTTTCAAGCGCGCGCAGTTGTTCAAGCTTTTCGCGTTGTTCGAGTTCTGCCGGGGGCAGGGAAACGAAACGGTCAAGGGCGGCACGGCGATAGGTATAAAGACCGATGTGATGATAAAGCGGCCCGTCACCATAGGGTGCGGTTGCCCGGGTGAAATAAAGCGCGCGTGCGACACGCCCGGTGCCAAAGGCCGCGACCGCCTTGACCACATTGGGGTTGGTGCGTTCTTCGTCGCGTTTGATTTCTGCGGCCAAAGTCGCGATATCGACATTCGGATCCGCAAGCGGATCAAACACCGCGCGGATGTCAGCGGCGTCAATGGTCGGCAGATCCCCCTGCACATTGACCACCGCGTCAAACTTGCCTTCGGGGTCGAATGTCTGGAGCGCTTGATGGACACGGTCCGATCCGCTGGGCAAATCAGGATCGGTCAGAACGGCAATACCCCCGGCAGCCGTAACCGCATCGGCAATTTCCTGTTCGGCGCAGGCAACCAGAACCGGACCGATTCCGGCCTCCGTCGCGCGACGCCAGACCTGAACGATCATGGGTTCGCCACAGATATCGGCCAGCGGTTTATTGGGCAAACGCGTGGAGGCCATTCGGGCAGGAATTACAACAACAGGATTGCGCGGGGTCGACATTTCTTCGCTCCAATAAGGCACAAATCACCCGTTTTTTGATCTTGCGCAAAGCGTGACGAGAACAAGCGATGGCAGAACACAGGTATGAATCGGCGCGACATTAGCCGGTTTTGGTGGGGAGGCGAAAGGCGGAATCGTTTTTCAAACGACACTAGACGAAAGTTCTAAAGCATGGATATTCGCCTTGGTGTTTAAGAAAGGTTGATGCAAATCGCTGAAACGTATAGTTTCCCACCGACCAGTTTTGCCTGCGGTTACACGTGTGTTTCTCTTGATCGAGGATTGCCGGGGACGCATGGGTAGAACATAAAGATAAAACCTGAGAGTGATTAGGCTGTAACGGGGTCCCGTCATGAACACGATGGAAATCAACAAGATCGTCGCCGGCGTTATTTGTGCTGTGCTTCTGGTAGTGGTTGTCGGCAAGGTCGGCAGCGCACTGGTCAGTCCCGAGGAACTGGAAGCACCGGTATATCCGTTCTCCGAAGATGTGATGGCGGGTGCCAGTGCCCCGACCGCCGCTCCGGCAGAACCGGCAGGCCCGGAACCGATTCTTGCCATGCTGGCATCTGCCGACATGGGTGAAGGCGAGAAAGTCTTCAAAAAATGCGCATCCTGCCATGACGTCGAAAAAGGCGGTCCGAACAAAACCGGCCCGAACCTTTATGGCATCGTTGGTGCGGCCTTTGCCCACAAGGGTGACTTCTCCTACTCTGACGGTATGGCCAACCATGGCGGCAACTGGGGCTTTGCAGAGCTGAACGAGTTCCTTTACAAGCCGCGCGATTACATCGATGGCACCAAAATGAGCTTTGGCGGTCTGAAAAAGGCCGAAGACCGTGCCGCAGTTATTGCCTGGCTGAACAGCAAGTCTGACAACCCGCTTCCGTTCCCGGATCCGGCAGCAGCCGAAGCTGTTGAGGAAGCCGTCGACGAAGCAGCTGCTGCTGTTGAAGGCGCGGTTGAAGAAGCCGGCGAAGCAGTTGACGCAGCCACCGCGCAGTAAAGCTTCCGCCTGACCCGATATTTAAGGTCAGCACCGATTTCGCAGGGGACAGGAAACTGTCCCCTGTTTGCGTTTGGAGATGTGATCAGGGCAGGTGCAAAGGGCATCCTTGCGTTCTGGGCGCAAAGCGGAAATAGTACCGGCCATATCCCGCCTGACTTCAACCGCCTGCAGGAATGCCTTTATGGAAAATCTCGATCCGTTTTTGGAAATCGCCCACAAGCTGGCCGATGCCGCACGCCCGGTCGTGCGCAAATATTACCGCACCCCGGTCGCGGTTGATGTGAAGGCCGATGACAGCCCGGTCACGATTGCTGATCGCGAGGTCGAACGCACCATGCGCGATATCCTCAATGCCGAGCTGCCCGATCACGGCATTCTGGGCGAGGAACATGGCCGGGAAAATGTTGATGCGGAATATGTCTGGGTGCTTGATCCGATTGACGGCACCAAATCGTTCATTTCCGGCAAGCCGAGCTTTGCGACATTGATTGCGCTTTGCCACAAGGGCACCCCGGTTCTGGGCATTATCGATCAGGCGATTACCGATGAACGCTGGGTCGGTGTGATGGGCCAGGCCAGCACGATGAATGGTACTGAAATCAGCGCACGCGAATGCGAAGACCTTAAGAGCGCGACCTTCTTTACCACCGCACCGGAACTGTTCAAGGGTGACGCCAAGAAGGCCTATGACGCGGTTTCAAAAGGCTGCCGGGTGCCGATGTATGGTGTTGATGCCTATGCCTATGGCCTGACCGCCCTTGGTCTGGCCGATACGGTGGTTGAGATCGGGCTGCAGGCTTATGATTTCTGTGCGCTGGTGCCGGTGGTTGAGGGTGCCGGCGGGGTGATGACCGATTGGGCGGGCAAGCCGCTTGGTATCGACAGTGCCGGGGATGTTGTCGCCAGTGGCGATGCGCGCTGCCATCAGGATGTTCTGGCGACCATCAAGGCGGCGATGGCGTAACCTTACGCCGCCTTCCCCACGACCAATATTCTTGCCCGACACAGGAAATCCGATGACCAACAGCCACCCGTTTCTTGCCATGGCCCACAAGCTTGCCGATGCTGCGCGCCCTGTGCTGCAAAGCTATTACCGCAAGCCGCTTGATATCGATGAAAAGGGCGATGCCAGCCTTGTGACCGATGCCGACCGGGCGATCGAGCGCACCATGCGCGATCTGATCAATGCGGAACTGCCTGATCATGGCATTCTGGGCGAGGAATACGGGCCGGAAAACCTTGATGCCGAGTATGTCTGGATCCTTGATCCGATTGACGGCACCAAGTCGTTCATTACCGGCAAACCCAGCTTCAACACCCTGATTGCGCTGTGCCGCAATGGCAAGCCGGTGCTGGGCGTGATTGATCAGGCGATTTTGGATGAACGCTGGATCGGGGTGGAAGGACAACCGACGACGCTAAATGGCAAGCCGGTCAGTGCACGCGAATGCGCGCACCTGAAAGATGCCACCATTTTCACCACAGGGCCGGATCTTTTCGTCGAGGAAAAGGCAATTGCCGGATATGAGGCGATCTTTGGTGCCGCCAAGCAGCCGATTTACGGCATCGATTCCTATGGTTATGGCCTGATTGCCATGGGGTTTGGCGATGTGTTGGTCGAATCAAACCTGCAGCCCTATGATTTCTGTGCTGCCGTGCCGGTGATCGAGGGGGCCGGTGGCGTGATTACCGACTGGGAGGGCAAAAGCCTGACCATCAACAGCGGTGATCTAGTGATTGCCAGTGGCGATAAGCGTGCGCATGCCGAGGGGCTGGTGGTTTTGCAAAAGGCCGTCGCGTAAGGCCCTTGATGCCTTAACCATTTGGCGATCTGGCACCTTTCGGGCACACTTGGCCTAGATCTCTGGATCAGGCAACAGGTTGGGCAGTGCCATGTTTGAATGGGTGATCATTCTTTTTCTCGGCTCCGGGCTGGTCTACGGGCTGCAATCGCGCCGCCTGCAACGCCGTAATATTTCCTCGCCAATGATGATGGTTCTGACCGGGATGCTGGTGGCCGTACCGCTGGGTATCTGGCAGGGCGCGCCGATGAATGCGCTTTCGGGCAGCGTTCATTTTGCCACCGGCTTTGCCGAGATGACGCTTGCGATCATTCTGTTCCTTGATGCTGCGGTGCTTGATTACCGCAAGGAAAGTGCGGCGCGCAATGTGGCGATCCGGCTGTTACTCCTCGGATTGCCGCTGACCATCGGGGTGACCTGGGCGTTTATCGTCGGGCTTGATCCATCCATCGGGCTGGTGCCGGCCCTGATATTGGCGCTTATCGTCAGCCCGACCGATGCGGCGCTTGGCCGACCGGTGCTGGAGAACAAGGGCGTGCCCGATCCGGTGCGACAGGGCATCAATATTGAAAGCGGGCTTAATGACGGCCTGGTTCTTCCGGTTTTCACCACGGCCGTGTTGCTTGAAGCCAATCTGCTCAGTGACGGGCGTCAGGGCTGGATTGCAGAAGCGGTGCTTGAGATTTCAGTGGGTGCTGTCATCGGGGTTGTCTGTGGCTATGTGATTGGTCAGGTGGTTAATCACGCCGTCAAGCACCGCACCATGGTGGCCCGGTTTGAAAGGTTGCTGGGTGTTCTGGCCGCCCTTTTCATTTTCCTTCTGGCCGAGGAATTGGGTGGTAATGGCTTTGTTGCCGCCTTTGCCGGCGGACTTGCGCTTAATATCTCAAGCGATGCGGTCAAGGACGCGATTGAAAGCTTTGGCGAGGCCGAGTCAGAGCTTCTGACCATGCTGACCTTCTTTGTTTTTGGCTTGATTGTCGTGCCAGCGCTTTATGATGCCTGGACCTGGACGATGCTGCTGTTTTCGATTGCGAGCCTTGCGGTGCTGCGACCGCTTTGTGTGTGGATCTGCATGATTGGCAGTCCCTATAGCCTGGGCGAGAAGCTTTATATCGGCTGGTTCGGGCCGCGCGGGATTGCCTCGGTGATTTACATGCTGATCATGGCGACGATGATTGATCCGGGCGAGTTCAGACCGCTGTTTGCCGCAGGCACCATGATCATTTGCATCAGCATCGTCGCCCACGGCATTTCGGCCGCCCCGGCATCGCGCGCACTGGTGCGTTATCTTGGGCGGAAATCCTGATACCAAAACGCCGGGCGGGACTGCTAGCAAGCCACCCTGCCCTACACCTACTTGGCCGGTTCTGTTTATTGCTGGGTGATGGCAAGCCGCACGCCAAGGGCGATGAACATGCCGCCCAGAACGCGTTTGAGCCAGACACCAAGGCCATGATGACCGCGAATGCGCACGGCAGCAGCTGCCACCATGAGGACAATCGAACTTTCCACGACAAGCGCGATCAGATGCACGACCATGCCCAGTACAAAGAACTGGGTCGCGGCATTGCCCATCGCCGGATCAACGAATTGCGGCAGGAAGGCCATAAAGAAAATCGCGACCTTGGGATTGAGCACATCAATCATCACCCCCTGACGCCAGGCAGCAAAGGCGGTCATTGGTTTGGATGAAATCGGCGCAGATGGCTCGTCGGGATTTGTATCATTTGATTTGGCGAAGCTGCTGCGCAGGGCTGAAATCCCAAGCCAGACGAGATAGGCAACCCCGATCCATTTGACAATGGCAAAGGCGAGCGCCGAGGTCGCAAGGATCGCCGACAGACCAAGGGCAGCGGCCAACACATGCACGAACGAGCCGGAAATCACGCCGATGGTTGAAAACAGTCCGATCTTGCGGCCATGCACGGCGGTTTGGCCGATGATATAGGCCATATCCGGCCCCGGAGAGATGTTGAGCAACAGGGCCGCGATCAGAAACGGCGTATAGGCAACGAGAAGCTCGATCATCGCAACTGATCCCGGGCGAAAAAGACCAGATCAATCTCAAGCGGGCCCAATCCGGCCTCGATCAGCATGTTGGACAGCTGTCCACGGTGATGGGTCTGATGATTGAACATATGCGCCAAAACCAGATCGCGCGGCATGGTATAGGCATCCCCCGCGACTGTGTTATAGGTCAGATCGGCGGTTACCTCGGCGTCGGTCAGGCCGTTGGTGAACTCAATGATCGCCTGATCTTCGGCCGCGCGGGCGTGGCGGAGTTCATCGAAGTTTTCATAAAGCACGGTGTTGAGCGGCATGGCCACGGGACTGCCGAGCAGGCGGCTCATCCAGATGCGGTCAGCCACCAGGATATGATTAAGCGTGCGCAGGATCGACGGGAAGAAGGCCGTGCGCGGGGCATCCAGTTCGGCGGCTGGCAATTTCGCGCAAAGCCCATAGGCACGCGTGTTGGCCCAGAGATTATATTGCGCCATGCGTTCGAAATAGGCCGCACCGTTCATCTTGTTGCTCCGTCTTCAGGCATCACGATCAGGGCTTCGCTGTCGGGTTTGTTGCGCAAGTTGGCTGCACCGGTGCGACCTGTTCGAGCACCTTGGTCGCCGGTTTGGGAACCCGTTTGGTCAGAATAACCACGTTGCCCACCAATGTCAGCGCAACACCCCAGATAATATTGCCAGACCAGTGGAAATCTTCAAACCAGGTCGACAGCAACAGCGCGACAATCGGGAACATCACCGAGCTATAGGCCGCCCGATCCGGCCCGATCTTGCCCAAAAGTGTCAGATAGAAGCCAAAGCCCAGAACCGATCCGAACAGGGCGAGATAGACCAAAGCGGCCAAGAAGCTGGCACTGGTATCAAAGGTCACCGGGATCCCGGCAAGCGCGATATAGCCAAACAGCAACAGCGTGCCATAGAGCATGCCATAAGCATTGGCCTGCATGACCGGAACCCCGCGCGCATGGTTGCGTGCGGACGCCATATTGCCAAGCGATGCGATGTAACTGCCTGCAAGGGAGACCAGAAGCCCGATGCTGCCGCCCGTGGTCAGATCGAAGGCGGCCAGATCATTGGCAAAGACCATGGCGATGCCGGTAAGGCCAATCCCGGCCCCGATCAAAGTGCGGGTTTCAGGACGGCGGCGGAAAAAGATCACGCCATTAATCATATTCATGATGACGATGGTTGAAAACACCACCGCCAGAAGCCCGGATGTCAGATGGATACTGGCGACATAGATCAGGACATAGTTCAGCGAAAACAGGCAGACGCCCAGAACCGCCATGAAGAAATGATCACGCAACGTAAAGCGCATTGGCAACCGGCGCAGGCCACACCAGCCCATCAAGATCAGCGTTGCCAAGGCAAAGCGATAGGCCACAGCGACTTCGGGGGCGACCGAAAGCTGATACTGAATGGCGATCCAGGTCGATCCCCAGATCAAGACAACTGCTGCGTAAAGACCGAACATGGCCCAAGGACTCCAAAAGAATTGAAGCCACAATTTAGGGCAGTTCAGAACCGACGCCAAACCAGCTTTTTTGATCCAGCCATTAGGCAAACTAATCCAAAGGCCGGAAATCTAATGCATAGCCGATCAGGATTTTTTCGACCGGCCTGCTTTGCCGGGCTTTTTGCCGCTGTCCTCTTGATCGGTGGTTTCGTCGCCATCTTCGAGGGTGTCACCAACCGTGTCGTTAACCGCGTCGTCAGCCACATCGTCGACCGTGTCATCGGATACGCCCGGCACGTCAGGTGTCTCAGTCACATCGGCCTCGTCTGAGCCATCATCAAGCTGCTTGGCCGTTGATGATGTCTGATCGCTCAGCGCCGCGTTCTTTTCGGCGCGTTTGCGTTTTTGCCAGTCTTTCCAGATTGCCAGCAATTCGCTGCGCGACTGGAAGATCGGAATGCGGCGTTTGGGTTTGGCTTTTTGTTGTTCAACCGCCAAGCCGACCTCGAGCACGTCGTGCTCATCATCGGTGCGGCGCACGATCAGTTCCACCGTGCCATAGGGCATGCGATCACCGAGTTCGAGATCGCCGGGCAGATCGCGTTCGAGGATTTCGGCCACGGTGAGTTCGGTGTCATCAGCGTCGACGGCAAAGCCATACAGACGACCAATATCGGCAATTCGGGTATCGGCCGGGAAGCTGAAATCGCCAAACAGTTCGACGTCATTGGCCCCCTCGGCTGGACCGGCAAAGAGTTGGTCGAGCAGGTCGACATGCTTGGGCGGGGTGATGATATAGACCTGATCACCACCCTGAACCGGTCCGGCAGAATGCGGACGCAATGACGCGCCATCACGCAAGATCAGACTTGGCCGTGCCCAGCGCGGAATACGATGGCCGGTGGCAACCGCACTGGCTTCGTGGACGCGATAGACAACGATTTCCTGATTGGCATTACCGGGCAGTTCAAGATCAATACGATCCACCGGACCATGGCGGGCCGGCACAATGATGCCCAGCCAATGCGCCATGCGCCGGATCGTCCAGCCCTGCAACAGCAGCGATGTAATCACGACGATGAAGGCGGTGTTAAACAAGAGCTGCCCTTCGGGCACGCCTTCGACCATCGGCACAATGGCAAGCAGGATGGACACCGCCCCGCGCAAGCCGACCCATGAAATAAAGGCGGTGTCATTGCGCGAGAAGTTAAAGAACATCAGGCACAGCCAGACCGCGACCGGACGGGCGACAAACACCAGAACCAGCGCCAGAATGACGCCCGGAAGGACAACCGTGCCAAATTCGGACGGGGTGGCCAGCAGACCCAAGGTGACAAACATCGCGATCTGGGCAAGCCAGGTGGTGACATGCTGAAAACGCCGGACGCCGACGCTCATTTTCATGTTGCTGTTGCCGGCATAAAGACCCGCGACATACACCGCCAAAAAGCCACTGCCACCGAGAATACTGGTCGCGCCAAACAAACTGAGGGCAAGTGCCATGGTAATGATCGGCACCAGTCCCGGTTCAAGTTTCACCCGGTTGATCATCCAGACCAGCGCATAGCCACCGGCAAGGCCGAAGATCGCGCCAAGACCGATCTGAAGGATGAAGCGTTGCAGGAGTTCAAGCGCGATGTTTTCGCCACCGCCGAGAATGATCAGTTCGACCAGCGAGATGGTCAGAAACACCGCCATCGGATCGTTCGAACCCGATTCAACTTCAAGCGTACTGCGCGTACGATCACGCAGATTGATCCCGCCCACGCGCAAAAGGAAAAACACCGCCGCCGCATCGGTCGAACTGACAATCGCCCCAAACAAGAGCGCGACCAGCCAAGGCACATCGAGCACCAGCCAGGTTACCCCGCCAATCACCCCGGTGGTAATTAGAACCCCGAAAGTTGCCAGAACAAGCGATGGCCCGGCGGCGATTTTTAACGTTCGGAGCTGGGTTTCAAAGCCACTGTCAAACAGGATCAGGGCGAGCGCGATGGAGCCGATGAAATAGGCGAGCGGCGCATTGTCGAACATGATGCCGCCAATGCCGTCCTCGCCCGCCGCCAGACCGACAAACAGAAACACCAGAAGCAAGGGAGCGCCAACCCGGAAGCTGACCAGACTGGTGAAAACAGCCACCACCACCAGAATCGATGCAATCAGGATCACCAGATTCATCGATTCAATCATTTCGGGGGCTCCTATGTCGGGACATCAGAATGGGTTTGGCGGGTTAAGTGCGCAGTACTATCACATAGTGATACTTAGGAAATGATGACCGGCAATGCCATCTCCCCCCGATGACTGATCAAAATTATCCTGAAACTGTAAAGTCAGGCACGGCCCCCTATTCGTGGTCGGCCTGCGCCGGAACAAATAGTGTTTCCTTGGCTGTCGACAAGGCAATTTCCGGCAGAACTTCGACGACGCCGGGCATTTCCTTGATCGTGTCGGAAATAAACGATTCCAGATGGCCGGTATCGCGCAGGCGCAATTTGACCAGAAAATCAAAGCGTCCTGTCATGTGATGGCATTCCAGCACTTCATCGGCCTTGATCAGGGATTTGACCAGTTTCTTGTTGCCCTTGGCCGGATCGGTGCGCAGCCAGACCATCGCGGTCAAGGCACGACCAATGGCGTTTGGATCAACAGAAATGCGATAGGCCTGAATAATCCCCTGTTCGCGCAGTTTGCGCACACGATCATTCACCGCAGAAACAGACAGTCCGACCTTTGTTCCCAGAACCGAATAGGACAGTGATGCGTCTTCCTGCAGGATGTCGATCAGTTTGCGATCAATTGCATCCATTTATCTTCCCCCTGAATGGATTTTGCTGATTGCCTTGATCTTACACGAAAAACGGGTGTGCGCGAACTGTTCGCCAAATTTTCCGGGTCTGCCATGCGCCGTTGCCATGCGATACCCCGTTCGCAAGACTGGATTTTTTCCGGATAGCTGCGTAAACCTTTACTTGTAATGATTTTACATCGCCCCGCCTCTGACAATGCAGCCCTGATGGGCGCCCTTCTTATGATCAGTGCTGCAATGTGTTTTGCGGTAATGGCGGTTTTTATCCGTTATGTCACCGCCGACCTGCATCCGTTCGAGGCATCGTTTTTCCGTAACCTGTTCGGATTGCTGCCAATGGTGCCGTGGATGGTGCGCCACGGCGCAAGCGGATTAAAGACCGAGCGGTTCAAGCTGCATTTTCTGCGCGGGGTGCTTGGTTTCGGGGCGATGTCGTGCATTTTTACCGCCCTGTCGCTGTCGCCCGCGGCACAGGTGATTGCGATCAACTTTACCCTGCCGATCCTGACCACGGTTCTGGCCGCCGTAGTGGTGCGCGAAACCGTGCGCGCGCGCCGCTGGAGCGCGATTGCGATTGGCTTTGTCGGGGCGATGATCGTGATCCGTCCGTTTGGCCAAAGTTTTGAGACCGGTGCGATCCTGGCACTTGGCGCGACGGTTTTCATGGCGTGCGCGATGACCACGGTTAAAATGCTGTCACGGACCGAAAGTGCCAATGCCATCGTAACCTGGATGGGCCTGATCATGACGCCGCTGTCGCTGATCCCGGCCCTGATATACTGGCAGGGGCCGACCACGTGGCAATTGTTCATCCTGTTGATCATTGCCGTGACCGGAACCGCGGGGCAGCAATTGCTGGTGCGCGCCTATCGCACGGCGGACCAGTCCTATGTCATGATTTTTGATTTCCTGCGCCTGCCATTTGTTGCGGCCTTGGCCTATGTGATGTTTGGCGAAGTGGTTGATTTCTGGACTTGGGCGGGGGCGGCCTTGATCATTGGATCAGCGCTTTATATCGCGCGGCGTGAGGCGGTTCTGGCCAAACGGGCCAAGAGGGAAGCCAGCATGCCGACCACGGCCCCCGCCGATCCGCAAGCCATCCCGGTGACCCGCGTTGATCGGAATGCCCCCGCACAGGACAAGCCCGATGCGTGAATGGTTTAACGGACTTCCGCCCTATTTGCAGGCAACCGCCTTTGGCCTGATGGCATCGATCAGTGCGGCGATCTTTTCGGTGTTTGTCCGCCTTGCGACCGAGCATATCGATCCGTTGCAGGCAGTGTTTTTGCGCAATTTCTTTGGGCTTTTGTTCATCGCACCGATTGCGTTGCGGGCGGGATTAACGCCGCTTAAGACCAAGCGTTTCCCGATGTTCTGCCTGCGTGCGGTTCTGTCGATGGGGGCGATGAGTTTCTGGTTTTCGGCGATTGCCTATATGCCGCTGGCCGAGGCGACGGCACTTAATTTCACTGTGCCGCTGTTTGGCACCATCCTTGCCGCGATCTTTTTGGGTGAGAAAGTTCGCAAATACCGGATTGCCGCCTTGTTGGTCGGTTTTGGCGGGGTGCTGGTGATCATACGGCCGGGCAGCGAAACCGTGCAACTGGCAAGCCTGTTTCCGATTGCCGCCGCAATTTGCATGGCCAGTGCGGGATTGACGATCAAGTCACTGTCGCGGACGGAAAACCCGACCGCCATCATCCTTTACATGATGATGCTGACCACGCCGCTGACCCTGATCCCGGCATTGTTTGTCTGGGAGACACCGAGCCTTGAGGTGCTTGGCCTGATGGTGGCGGGCGCATTCATGGCCAACATCACCCAGCTTTGTAATACCAACGCCTTTCGGGTTTATGATTACAGCTTTGTGATCGGGTTTAATTACCTGCGCCTGCCCTTTGTCGTCGGTATCGCACTGGTGATGTTTGGCGAGGTTCCGGAAATCTGGCTGGTGCCGGGTGCGGCCCTGATCATCGGATCCGCACTTTATATCGCGCGGCGCGAGGCGAAATTGAACCGCGAAGCCAACCGGATAAAGCGCGGGCTTTCGGCCACGGCAAGCGATCTTGACCCGCCGCCGTCCAACAGGAAGTCGTGACAGCATGCGGACATGGTTCAACAGCCAGTCCGATGTGATGCGGGCAAGCTTTTTCGCACTGTTTGCAGCCATTCTGGCGGCGTGTTTTACGCTCACGATCCGCTATGCCACTGAGGAACTGCATCCCTATCAGGCGGTGTTTTTGCGCTTTGCCTTTGGCTTGATCCTGATTTTGCCAATGGTGATGAAGCGCGGGATTGGTAGCCTTGCCACCAAGCGCCTGCCTTTGTTTGGCTTGCGCGGCGTGTTGTCGGCAGCAGAGATGTGTTTGTGGTTTATGGCGGTGTTGTATTTGCCACTGGCCGAGGCGACGACGCTTAATTTCACAGTGCCCCTGTTTGGCACCATTTTGGCCGCGGTTATTTTGCGCGAACAGGTGCGCATTCACCGCTGGCTTGCGATTGTTATCGGGTTTGTTGGTGTGGCGCTGATCATTCAGCCCGGGACAGACACCATGCAAGCGGCCAGCATTTTACCGATTGCGGCGGCGATCTGCATGGCCAGTGCCGGGTTGATTACAAAGCGGTTGGTGGCAACCGAGTCCACCACATCGCTTTTGTTTTATCTGATGATCATCACCACACCGGTTTCCCTGATCCCGGCATTGTTCGTCTGGCAGACGCCAAGCTGGTCTGCACTTGGCCTGATGGCGGTTGCCGCCCTGATGATGAATGTGATGCAGGTTTGCAACGTCAAAGCCCTGCAACTGGCCGATTACAGTTTCTTTGTCGGGTTTTCCTATTTGCGTTTGCCGATCATTGCCGTGCTGGCGCTGATTCTGTTTGGCGAAGTGCCCGATATCTGGATATTGCCCGGCGGGGCGATGATTATCGGGGCTGCGATCTATGTCGCACTTCGTGAGCGCAAGCTTGCCAAGGCCAGATAAAGGTCGACGGCGCGTCACCCATCACCCGTCATAACCCCGCAAACTGTTATAGCGTGCGATTTGATCGGGGCTCAGGATTTCCGGGGTCTTGAGGTGGGTCGACAGATGGACAAAGCGCAACCGGCCGAGACTTTGGGTGATGGTGTTTATCAGCCCTTCGAGTTCTTCTGCGGTCAGGCCACCGGCCCTGAATGCCGCGTCCAAGGCAATTTCAGCGTCGATCAATCTGTTGCCGGCAATGATCGCGTTTTCTTTCATGTCGGCATAAAGGGCTGTGATGGCGGCATGCTGGTCTGTGGATAGCGGGATCTGATCAGAAAGCTCGAGCAAATGGGCCGGCCCCGGCACGCCATTCAGTTCGGCGGCCTTGGCCAACCCCCAGCCACCACCCTTTTGCAGTTCCGCCATATCCTTGGCCGACAGGCTTTTGACCGGGCGATGTTGTTGGCCGACATAGGGGGATGGCGTGCTTGCGTCGCTGGCCATGTTACTGCCGTGCTGAGCATTGTCGGTGCCATGCATGTGGGCATTTCCCTGTGCATGGGCGGTTAACGGGATGGTTAGTCCAAGCAGGATCAACGGGGCAAATGCGGTCAGGAACAGCGTTTTCGGCAGGCGGGAGAGCATAAGCATGGCAACACCTTTTGGGTTAAATGGACGCCAAGCTTGAAACAGGTCAGCCAATTGCCACATGATAGATATCATGTCGGTATCAATCTTTGATCTTCTCAACCGTTTTCATGGCAGGCTGTATGATTACAGCCCGCCCAAGGTCCTGTTTCGCAAGGGCGACCCGGTCGAGCATCTCTTCCTTGTTCTCAGCGGGGAAGTGCGACTGGCGCGGTTTTTGGAAAACGGTGACGAGATTGTTTTGCAACGTGCCGGGCCAAACAGTGTTTTGGCAGAGGCATCGTTGTTTTCGCATTACTACCATTGCGATGCTGTCTGCCATCAGGATGCGCAGGTCAAAATGATCCGCAAACATGATGTCGAAGCCCATCTTGCCGATAATAATCAGATGGCACTATCGCTTGCCGCCCATCTGGCGCGCGAGGTGCAGGCAACGCGCCAGCGGGCGGAGATTTTGCGGCTTCGGACAGTGGCTGAACGGCTTGATGCCTGGATCGCCTGGCATGACGGGGTGTTGCCCGAAAAGGGCAATTGGCGGGTGATTGCCCTTGAAATCGGTGTCAGTCCCGAAGCGCTTTATCGCGAGATCGCCCAGCGCCGTTAACCCTGATCTGAGGTGTCAATTTCGCACAGCCGACAAGGTTAAATCGGCGCTTGCCCGTTAAAGATATAATTTGGTATACAAATACCAAATTAATCAGAAGAGCGCGCGTCGGGAGGCTTCACGTCATGCAAATCAAGGGTTCGATTGCCATTGTTACCGGGGCTGCATCCGGTCTTGGCGCGGCAACCGCCGAGACACTGGCGAGTGCCGGGGCACGGATTGCGGCATTTGATCTGAATGAAGAGGGTGCCAAGGCAACAGCCGAGAAATTGGGTGGTGTTGGCTATGGCGTTGATGTTTCGAACGCCGAAAGTGTCGAGCAGGCGGTTGCAAAGGTGCAGGCGGATCTCGGCACGCCATCGATCCTTGTGAACTGTGCCGGGATCGTGCATGGCGAACGGATTGTCGGGCGCGACGGCCCGGCCGATCTTGCGGCCTTTTCCAAGGTGATTACGGTCAATCTGATCGGCACATTTAACATGATGCGGGTTGCCGCCAATGCGATGAGCCAGAACGACCCGAATGATGCCGGCGAACGCGGGGTGATTATCAACACCGCATCGATCGCGGCCTTCGAAGGGCAGATCGGACAGGCGGCCTATGCCGCGTCCAAGGGCGGGGTGGCATCCCTTACCCTGCCGGCTGCACGTGAGCTTGCACGCCATGGCATTCGGGTGGTGTCAATTGCACCGGGCCTGTTTGGCACGCCGATGTTAAAGGGCCTGCCGGATGAGGTTCAGGAAAGCCTGGCTGCCAATACGCCGTTCCCGAAACGCCTTGGCGATCCGTATGAATATGGCCGTCTGGCGATGCATATCTGTGAAAATGAAATGATCAATGGCGAGACCATTCGCATAGATGGCGCGGTCCGGCTGGAACCGAAATAGTCCCACACGATTTCGATTCTTTATCCCGCAGCCAACGCGCCCTGTCGTCCCCCAGCGGCAGGGCGCAATCCATTTGGCACGGCTTATTGACCAGAAGCCGTTTGGCAGAAGGTTGCCAGATCGATGTCCTTTTGCGTCACACCACCGGCATCGTGGGTGGTCAGCGTCATTTCGACCTTGTTATAGACATTGAACCATTCGGGATGGTGATCCATCTTGTCGGCCATGAGCGCCACCCGCGTCATGAAGCCAAACGCGGCATTGAAATCGCCAAACTTGTAGACGCGCTTGATCGAAAGCCCGTCATCGGCAAGCGCCCATCCCGAAAGATAGGTCAGCGCCTTTTCGATGGTGGATTTTTCAAGTTTGCTCATATCTTGTGCCTCCTTAATGTTGGCCACTTGTCTTCTGGGCGCGGTCGTCTGGGCGCATTGGAACATAAAAACCAGCGCAACCCAAATCGGTCTATGTCAGCAAGCCTTGCACACGTGATTGCAGCACCGGCAAAAGATCAGCCTCAAACCACGGGTTCTTTTTCATCCAGGCGGTGTTGCGCCAGCTTGGATGGGGCATGGGCAGGATGCCGTCGGGCAGGAAATCGGCAAAGTGATGCACGGTTTCGGTCATGGTTTTGGCCCGGCGCGGACCGAGATAGCGTTCTTGCGCATATTGCCCGATCAGAAGGGTCAGACCGATATCGGGTAAGTGTTGGCGCAAGGCATCATGCCATGTCGGCGCACATTCCGGACGGGGCGGCAAATCCCCACCACGATCAAACCGGCCGGGATAGCAAAAGCCCATCGGCATGATGGCAAGTTTCGCCGGATCGTAGAAATCATCGACCGAAAGTCCCAGCCAATCGCGCAAGCGATCCCCTGATGCATCATTCCAGGGCAGACCGGTTTCATGCACGCGTGTGCCCGGTGCCTGCCCGATCACAAGGATACGCGCCGATTTTGCCATGCGCACCACCGGGCGCGGCCCAAGTGGCAAGTGTTCGGCACAAATCCGACACGCCCGGACCTCAGACAGCAACCGATCAAGGGCCGCGTCCCCGCCCTTCGGATCAATTTCAGGCAGCTTTCCGGTCAAACCCGGCATGGGTTATTTTACCTCAGCGTCGTCAATCACCCATTCCTCGGTCGCGGCATCGGCGTACCATTCCTTCATCTCCGGCAGGGCAAGGATGGTTTCCATATAGGCATTGCCAATCGGATCAAGGCTTACGCCATAGGTCTTGAACCGTGTTACCACCGGGGCATACATGGCGTCCGCAATCGAGAAATGGCCAAACAGGAAATCACCGCCCTGCCCGAATTGGGTGCGGCACATCTTGAAGATTTCAGTGATGCGGGTGATGTCCTTGTCCACGCCTTCATTGCGGCCAAGACCGGGCAGGCTTTTGCGGCAATTCATCGGCATGGAGCTTCGCAAAGACCCAAACCCGCCATGCATTTCAAGCGAGACGGCGCGCGCAATCGCCCGCACATCGATATCAAGCGGCCAGAGCATGGTGTCAGGCTGGCTGTCGGCGATGTATTCCAGAATGCCAAGCGCCTCCCAGATGGTTTTGCTGCCATCAAAGTAGGCTGGGACCTTGGCCGTGGGCGAAAAGACCGGCGCCTTGGCGTGCCATTCTTCGGAGCGGAGCGGGACGAGTTTTTCCTCGAACGCCACACCGGCAACGCGCAGGCCAAGCCAGGCGCGCAGCGACCAGGAGGAATAGTTTTTATTGCCGATATAAAGCACTGGAAGGTTTTGCATGCTGGGACCTTTGGCGGTTGGCGCGATTGGCACATTTGATGACAGCGGCGAATACTATCTGGCCTTTGGGTGCTGTGTTCAAGCCAGTCGTTCAAGCCAGACGTTCAAGCGTGGCTTAAAGCACAAAGCAATGTTCGATGATGTGAATGAGTTTTGACCGCGGGGGATGGCAGCCGTAAGATCGGGTCACATATCTTGTGAACACATATTGCCGGTTCGTTTTGCTTGGGCAGTTGGTCTTGGCCGCTGCCCTTTCAGTCAACCGTCACGTGTTACCAATCACTCGTCACCCGTCACCCGTCACCAGCAGGGATGCCTTAAATTGTACGACCATATCATCGCCAACGATCCTTCTGCCAATCCGACCCCCATCACCCCGATTGCCGAAAGCGGTTTTGAAAGCTGGCTTGCCCAGCAGCCGGACGCGACCAAGTCGTGGATTGCCGCCAACAGCTTTGAGGGCAAGCGCGGCACGCAGCTTTTGCTTCCCGGGGCAGACGGCGCGGTTGGCAGCGTTCTGGTGGGCTACGTTGATGATGCCAAGGCGATCTGGGATTTTGCTGGTTTGCCAAATGCCCTTCCGGCTGGGACCTATGCGCTTTCTGATGATTTGACGGACAAGGAAGACCTTTATGAAAAGGCCGCCCTTGGACTTTACCTGGGGGGCTACCGTTTTGATCGCTATCGCAAGGATGATGGCAAAAAGGACAAGCGCGCCAAAATTGCCCTGCATGACATCGAGGCCGCCAAGCGGGCCGAAAACATTGCACGCGGCATCGGCCTTGCGCGCGATCTGATCAATGTGCCGGCCAATGACATGGGCCCGGCCGAGCTTGAAGAAGCCGCCAGAGGCCTTGGTGCGGAATTTGGTGCCAATGTCAGTGCGATTGTCGGCATGGATCTTTTGGCCCAGAACTACCCGGCCATTCACACGGTCGGCCATGGCAGTGATCGCGACCCGCGCCTGATCGACCTTACATGGGGCGATGAAAGTGCGCCGAAAATCACGCTGGTGGGTAAGGGGGTCTGTTTTGACACCGGCGGCTATGACCTGAAGCCATCGAGCAACATGCTTTTGATGAAAAAGGACATGGGCGGCTCGGCACAGGTTCTTGGCCTGGCGCGGATGATCATGGCGGCCGACCTTCCGGTACGATTGCGCGTTCTGATCCCGGCGGTTGAAAACATGGTGTCGGGTCGGGCCTATCGCCCGAGTGATATTTTGCAAACCCGCAAGGGCATCACGGTTGAGGTCGGCAATACCGATGCCGAAGGACGCATCGTTCTTTCCGATGCCCTGACCGAGGCGGCATCGGAAGACCCGGACATGCTGCTTGATTTCGCGACCCTGACCGGGGCGGCACGTGTTGCCCTTGGTCTGGGTCTGCCGGCCCTGTTTTCCAATGATGATGATCTGGCCAACGGGTTGATGGAAACGGGGATGGCGGAAAATGATCCGCTGTGGCGTTTGCCGCTGTGGGATGATTATCGCAGCCAGCTTGATAGCAAGGCAGCTGACATGAACAACATTTCCGGCAGCCCGTTTGGCGGGGCGATCATTGCCGCCCTGTTCCTCGATCGCTTTGCCGAGGGGGCCAAAAGCTGGGCGCATATCGATCTGATGGCCTGGAACCCGTCGGATCGTCCCGGTCGCCCGACCGGCGGCGAAGCACAGGGCATCCGGGCCGCCTTCAAGCTGATCAAGGATCGTTACGGTAAGTAAACTAACCGTAAATTCAATTTTTTGGTAATTAGGCCTTTGACATCATGGCAGGGGTCAGGTAGAGATTACGTATTCGTAACAAATAAATTGTTGGGCACGAACATGTCGATCGAGATCAAAGCGTCTCAGGCGCTTGACCTTTGGCGTATCGCGATTGTTGAGAGTGTGCGTCGGGACTCCCCCGACCTGTCGGCCCGACAGATGGCCTTGTTGCTGAGCGTTTACCTGACCCCGGCGCCGCATACGGTGCGTGGCCTTTCCGAGGCGCTTAATATCTCCAAACCTGCCATTACCCGTGCGCTTGATCGCCTGAGCTCGCTTGGCATGGTCAAACGCAAGGTCGATGAAGAAGATCGCCGTTCGGTTCTGGTTCAGCGAACGGTCAAGGGATCGGTCTTCCTGCGTGAATTTGGCGATATCATCGTCGGTGCCGGTCTCGAGAGCGAATAATCCGGCCCCAGAAACAACCAAGATCAAATCGACAAGCGTCTGAAGTCAGACCGCAACTGACGCCCAAAGCCCGTTTCCTAGGCCACGTTTCGCAAAATCGGCCAATTAGGGCAGCAAAACTTCCCCATTTTAAATGCAGCAAATCTGATATGGCAAAAAATTGCTATATACAGACCAGTTGGTTTGTATTCGCGCCAATCTGCGTGTTATGCGCGTGCGATTTTACTTTCTTATATCAATGGCTTATCAGACATTCTAATACAAAAGACCGCGCAAAACGACGTTATGGTGCCGCTGGCTGGGTTATCGCCTGTGCCGGGACCTGGTGGGTGTCCGCCATGGTTTCGGGCACCTCAATCAGCGCCAAAAGCCCCGCAGCAACGATCAAAACGCCACCTGACAGCCGCGCGATGACGTTATTGCCGCCGCGGCGCACCAGCCACGGCATCAGTTTTGCCGCCCCCATCGCGTAAATCATTACGAAACTGTAATCAAGTGTCACGAAGGTGACGCCAAGGATCAGGAGCTGTGGTGTGAGGGGCTGGCCGGGATCAATGAATTGCGGAAACAGCGCCCCGAAAAAGGCAATCGCCTTGGGATTTCCCGCCGCGACCAGAAAGCCTTCGCGGAACAGGCGTAGTCCGTTTGCCGGTTCAAACCGTGCCTGATTATTCGTTTCGATACCGGTCTTGATATTGATTTCCCTGGGCTTGCGAAGGAATGACATCAAACCGATGACGAGTAGAAAGCCAACACCGCACCATTTGACAATGGCAAAGGCGGTTGCCGATGTCGCCAGGACAGCGCCCAAACCAAGGGCCGCAATCAGCATCTGGATCATGTTGGCAGTGACATCCCCCAAGGCCGTCATCAAGGTCGGGCGCGCGCCATAACGCAGCGCATGCGACATGCCGATCAGGATGCTGGGGCCGGGCGACATCACGACGAGGAAGACAAGCAGGGTGAAACTGAGCCAGATTTCAAACGACATGGGTGGGGCAACTCTGATGACAAGTCTGGTGACAACTCTGGTGACGTTGGCCCCGGATATCACAGCAGCAAGGTTCGACAAGTGCCCGTTTGACAATGGCCCATGCGC
>NZ_DCAO01000044.1:63483-69739 GCF_002311515.1 Thalassospira sp. UBA1131 | reverse complement strand
AGGACGCCCTGACCGGTGCGCAGAAGCTTGTTTTGCAGGGCCGCGAAATAGCGGTTTGAAACCGGCTGGAACGGGCTGAAGGGTGGTTCCTTGGCAATTTCCTCGCCATTTTCTTCGGCCAGCTTGGCGGCTTCGGCCTCGGCGGCGAGTTCTTCCTCGGTCTTGGGGGGCGGTGGCGGCAGAAGGCCGGGGGCGGTGTATTTAAAGCCACGTTTGCCCGGTTCGCGGTTTTCAAAGCGTTGCTCGGTATCGCGATACATCAGGCGTTGCAGATCGACCAGAAAGGCATTGATGACCTTGGGCAGGCGTTGCTCAATGACGTCCACAGCCTGCCTGTTGGTGGCTTCCAGCCAGATGTTGAACACGATCTGACGAATGGTGCCGCTGTTGCGCAAGACAATCGTCAGCGACACCGGATCAGGGACAACAACCGTATCGGGTATTTTAGGAACGGCTGGTTCTTTGGGTTCTTCGGTGCTGGCTTTGTCCGCAGAGGCGGTGCTGGCACGGGCCGCGGGGATCGCCATTGAAAATACAGCAAAGCACAAAGCCATGATCAGCACATGGTCGCAAAGACGATGTCCGGTTCGATTTTTGATCGCACGTGACAACATATTCAACCTTAAACCTGCCTTTATAGTCCTGTTATTATTGCCTTTTCATATGTTGTACCCGATCTTGACCCGGAATGCTGCCCCTAGTTTCTGACAAATTCCTTACCGGCTGCTTTGAGATCAAGGGCAGCGGCCAGCAGCGCCTTGGTATAGGGCTGTTGCGGGTTATCAAACACATCGGCAGCCGCCCCGCTTTCGACCAGTTTGCCGTTCTTCATGACCATGACACGGTGCGACAATGCACGCACAACGCGCAGGTCATGACTGATGAACAAGTATGCCATCTTATGGCGCGCCTGCAAATCACGCAGCAGTTCGACGATCTGGGCCTGTACCGACATATCAAGGGCCGATGTCGGTTCATCGAGTACGATAAAGCGGGGTTTTAAGACCAATGCACGGGCAATCGAAATGCGTTGACGCTGCCCGCCGGAAAATTCGTGCGGATAACGATCCATGGCATTTTGCGGCAGGTCGACTTCGTCAAGCGCCTCGGCAATGCGGGCTTCCCGTTCGGCCTGGGACAGGTCGGGCGCGTGGATTTCAAGGCCCTCGCCAACGATCTGGGCAATGGACATGCGCGGACTGAGCGAGCCGAACGGATCCTGAAACACCACCTGCATATCGCGGCGGAGCTTGCGCAAATCAGCACCGGAAAAATCGCGAATGTCCTGGCCGGCAAAGCGGATGTCCCCGGTTGATTTCAGAAGCCTGAGGATCGCCATGGCGAGCGTGGTTTTACCCGATCCGCTTTCGCCAACAATGCCAAGCGTTTCGCCCTGCTTAAGGGTCAGCGAAATCTGATCAACGGCATTGAGATAATGATCGGGCCGCCCAAGGATACCCTTGCGGCCAATCGGGAACTGGACATGGATGTTGCTGGTTTCAAGCAGCTCGGTGGCGTTTTCGGGCAATGCCGGGGCTTCGCCACTGGGCACGGCCGACAGCAGCTTTTTGGTGTAATCGTGTTTGGGATCGTCAAACAGGGCGCGCGCCTGCCCGGCCTCGACGATTTCGCCGTCTTTCATCACACAGACGGTCTGCGCCATTTTCTGAACGATCTGCAGATCGTGGGTGATCAAGAGCAGCGCCATGCCAAGCTTGCTTTGCAGATCCTTGAGCAGTTCAAGAATTTGCGCCTGAATGGTGACATCAAGGGCCGTGGTCGGTTCATCGGCGATCAGGAGTTCCGGTTCGTTGGCAAGCGCCATGGCGATCATCACGCGCTGGCGCTGACCACCGGAAAGTTCATGCGGCAGGGCTTTCAGCCGTGACGCCGGATCGGGAATACCGACAAGTTCAAGCAATTCAAGGATGCGGGCACGCGCCTTGGCACCGCGCAGGCCTTTATGGAGCAACAACACCTCGCCGACCTGCTTTTCGATATTGTGCAGCGGGTTCAGCGATGTCATCGGTTCCTGAAAAATCATGGAAATCCGGTTGCCGCGGATTTTGCGAAGGGTGCGTTCCTTGGCCCCGACCATTTCCTGCCCGTCAAAGATGATCGATCCTGACGGGTGGCTGGCGCGCGGATAGGGCAGCAATTGCAAAATCGACAGGGCTGTGACCGATTTGCCAGAACCACTTTCCCCGACAAGGGCCATGGTTTCACCGCGATCAAGGGTAAAGGACACATCCTTTACCGCCGTGACGTCGGCGAACTTGACCGCGAGGTCGCGAATGGCAAGGAGCGGCTGATGGGCGGATTGCGCTGTCATGGTCCTACTCCTTAAAACGTTTTACGGGGATCAAAGGCATCACGCACTGCTTCGCCAATAAAGATCAGAAGGCTGAGCATGGTTGCGATGGCAAAGAAGGCGGTAAAGCCAAGCCAGGGCGCCTGAAGGTTGTTCTTGCCCTGTGACAGCAGTTCGCCCAAGGACGGCGAGCCGGGCGGCATGCCAAGCGACAGGAAGTCGAGGGATGTGAGTGCGACAATCGAGCCATTCAACACGAACGGCAGGAAGGTGATGGTTGCCACCATCGCATTGGGCAAAACATGGCGATACATGATCCGGGTGTCGGTCATGCCAAGTGCGCGCGCAGCCCGGACATATTCAAAATTACGTGCCCGCAGGAATTCGGCACGGACGAGCCCCGTCAAACTCATCCAGCTAAACAACACCAGGATAAACAGCAACGTCCAGAAACCCGGCGCAAACAGGCTGGCCAGAATGATCAGGATGAAGAGTTGCGGCAGGCCCGACCAGATTTCAATCACGCGCTGGAAGCCAAGATCGACCCAGCCACCGAAATAGCCCTGCACCGCACCAGCCGCAATGCCGATCACGGAACTGACTGCGGTCAGTGCCAGACCAAACAGAATGGAAATCCGGAAACCGTAAATCAGGCGTGCGAGAACATCGCGGCCCAGTTCATCCGTGCCCAGCAAATGGCGCGTTGAGGGCGGGGCTGGTTGCGGTTCACGCATTTCAAAATCGATGGTGTCATAGGAAAACGGGATCAAAGGCCAGATGGCAAAGCCGTTTTCGGCGATCTTGCCCTGAATATAGGGATCATAGAAATCCGTCTCGACATCGAAATCGCCGCCATAGGCCGTTTCGGGATGGTCCGATACGATCGGCACATACCAGTCATCGCCATATTTGACGAAGATCGGTCTGTCATTGGCGACCAGTTCGGCCACGAGACAAATGACAAACAGAATGGTAAAGATCACAAGCGACCAATAGCCGCGCTTGTTGGATTTGAAGTTCGACAGGCGGCGACGGTTGAGCGGAGAGAGAACAGCATTGAACATGATCAATTCTCCCGCCCTTCGAAGTCAATCCGTGGATCCACCAGATGATAGCTGAGGTCGCTGATCAGGTTCATGATCAGGCCAAACAGCGTGAAGAAATAAAGGGTTGCAAACATCACCGGATAGTCACGCGTCATTACCGCGTTAAAACCAAGCAGGCCCAGACCATCAAGCGAGAAGATCACCTCGATCAGGACCGAACCGGTAAACAGCATACCAACCAGTGCGCTGGGGAACCCGGCAATGATCAGAAGCATGGCGTTACGGAAAACGTGACCATAGAGCACGCGCTTTTCCGTCAGGCCCTTGGCACGGGCGGTCACGACATATTGCTTGTTAATCTCATCAAGGAACGAGTTCTTGGTCAGCATGGTCAGGGTGGCAAAGCCCGAAATCGTGAGTGCAATGATCGGCAGGGTCAGATGCCAGAAATAATCAACGACCTTGCCCCACAAGGACAGTTGTTCCCAGTTTGACGATGTCAGCCCGCGTAACGGGAACCAGTCAAGATAGGCCCCACCGGCAAACACCACGATCAGCATGACGGCAAACAGGAACCCCGGAATGGCAAAGCCGACAATGATCGCGGCCGACGACCAGATATCGAAGTTCGACCCATCACGCACCGCCTTGGTAATGCCAAGCGGGATCGAGATGATGTAAATGATCAGCGTTGACCAGATGCCCAGCGAGATCGAAACCGGCATCTTGTCGATCACAAGATCGACCACGTCACGGTCCTGAAAATAGCTTTGGCCGAAATCGAAGGTCAGATAGTTCTTCATCATCATCCAGAAGCGTTCATGGGCCGGCTTGTCAAAACCGAACTGTACTTCCAGCTGTTTGATGACTTCGGGATCAAGGCCTTGCGCGCCGCGATAATTCGAGTTTGAGGAAAAGTTGTTGCCCGATGCGCCTGACCCGCTGCCCCCGCCACTGTCGCCACCCTGATTGGTAATGCGCGCGGTTGATGAAACAGCCGTTCCCTGAAGCTGGGCGATCACCTGTTCAACCGGACCGCCCGGTGCAAACTGAATGATCGCGAAATTCAGCACCATGATGCCAAACAATGTGACCGGGATCAGAAGCAAACGCCGCAGAATATAGTTCAGCATGGCCTAAAATCCCCCCATTTTGAGCTTGGCTGATTTTTCCGGATTGATCCACCAGCGCATGACCGATGCCCCTTTAAGCGGGACATCCTCGGGACGGCCGAAAACATCCCACCAAGCCAGACGTTCGCCCCCAAGATAATATTGCGGGATGACGTAATATCCCCACAACAAAACCCGATCGAGCGCCCGGGTGGCCGTGACCAGTTCGTGCCAGCTATTGGCCGATGCGACCTTGTCAATCATGGCATCGACCACGGGATTTTTGATGCCGGCAAAGTTTTGCGATCCGGGTTGGTCGGCGGCCGGCGAGCTCCAGAATACGCGTTGCTCGTTGCCCGGTGTCAGTGATTGCTGCCACCAATGGGTTGTTACTTCGAAATCGAAAGCCTGAATACGGTTGATCCATTGTCCGGTATCGATCAAACGGATATCCATGGTCACGCCAAGTTGTTTGAGGCGGGCCTTCATGACCAATGCGATCTTTTCCAGACCGGGCTGGCGAATGATCAGTTCGAACCGGAAGGGTTGGCCGGTTTCCTTATTCACCAGAACTTTGTCACGCAATTCCCAGCCCGCTTCATTCAGAAGCGTCATGGAGTCACGCAGCGCCTTGCGACGCCCGTCAGCTTCGTCAAAATTCGGCAGTGTGAAAGGCTGGCTGAACAGTTCGGGCGGCAATTGATCGCGGTAGGGTTCCAGCAAGGCCAGTTCATCGCCGGTCGGGATGCCACTTGAAGCAAGATCGGAATTGACAAAATAACTGTCAGTCCGCTTGTAGGCGCCATAGAACATTGCCTGGCTTAGCCATTGGAAATCAAAACCGTATTGCAGCGCCTTGCGCACCCGCCAATCGGCAAACAGCGGCAGGCGGTTGTTCATCACATAGGCCTGCATGCCGACAGGCAGGTGATCAGGCAGAAATTCCTTTTTGATGTCACCACGTTCGACCGCAGGGGTATTGTAAGCGGTGCTCCAGTCACGTGATGAATGTTCGGACCGCACCATATATTCGCCAGCCAGAAAAGCCTGACGCTGCACTTCCGGGTCGAGATAGACATCATAGCGAATGGTATCGAAATTGTTCTGACCGCGATTGACCGGAAGATCTGCTGCCCAGTAGTCAGGATTGCGTTTATAGGTGATCCGGCGTCCGGCTTCGATGCTGTCGATCATATAGGCGCCACTGCCGACCGGGAATTCGAAGGTGGTTTTGGAGAAATCCTTACCTTCCCAGAACTTCCTGGGCATAATTGAAATGCCAGCAACATTCATCGGGGTTTCGCGATTATTGCCAGGCTTGAAGGTGAATTTGACGGTCAGCTCATCAATCGCCTCGGCTTTTTCGACTTGCGAAAAATACTGCCGATAAACCGGACTGCCTTTTTCGATCAGGACATCATAGGAAAACACGACATCTTCGGCGGTGATGTCAGTGCCATCCTGAAAGCGTGCACGCGGATCAAGATGGAAGATGGCGAAGGACCGGTCTTCGGGGACCTCAATGCTGTGCGCAATCAAACCATACATTGAGGAAGGTTCATCTGCACTTGCAGCCATCAGGCTGTCATAAATCAGGCTGATCCCGGCGGCTGGCAGCCCCCTGAGTGTAAAGGGGTTCAGCGTATCAAAGGCAACGATGGAGGATTGCACCAGCGTGCCGCCCTTCGGCGCATCGGGGTTCACATAATCGAAATGGTGGAAATCCGGACCGTATTTCAGATCGCCATACAGCGAAATTCCGTGTGAGCGGGTGGTCAGCGGCGCCA
>NZ_DCAO01000044.1:54090-63319 GCF_002311515.1 Thalassospira sp. UBA1131 | reverse complement strand
TCCTGCCCGGCATTGTCATGCTGGCTGCATACGAAATCATGTGATTGTCGTCTTTCCCTGATGCAAGCTGATCACTGTTCTATTATGTGGACTTAATCCATGTGGCGCAATCAACGGTCACTTCGCGATGCCCCCTGCCCACGTTGTCTGTGAATGATGCCACACTAGAACCACCTGATAGTCACCGTTAAATCGTTCAATTTCAAGGCACCATCACGTGAGTTTGGTTTATCGCGCATCTTTTTGCGTCAGTTTTCGCCGCGCAGTTTCAAGCTTGATCTCGGACATCAACCAGTCACGGAACGCCTTGACCTTGCGCCGTTCCAGACGCCCGCGCGGATAACACAGCGAATAGGCATAAGGACTGTCGACCGGCAGATCAAACGGCACGGTCAATCGATTGGTCACAACATATTCCCCGATCATGGCCGGATCGGACACCACAACACCAAAGCCACTTGCCGCGGCCTCCATGGCCATATCAAGGGTGGCAAAAACCGGCCCCTTGGTACCATCCACCCCCTTGATACCGGTTCCTTCAAGCCAGATGCGCCAATCTTCGCGCTGGGCCGAGCAGTGCAGAAGCGTCACACCCGCCAGGTCTTCGGGGGTTTTGAGTTGCTTGGCCAGATCGGGATGACAGACCGGCAATAGCCGCTCACCGGTTAGAAATTCGTGCACAAGCTGTTCGTTGCCGTGATCGGCAAAGCGGATGGCGATATCGACCTCGTTGAAGTCAACCGATGCCAGATCATCGTTATAGGTGCCCAACTGGACCTGAAAATCGGGATACTCCATCTGAAACCGCCCGAGCCGCGGCACGATCCAGCGCATGGAAAATGTCAGCGGTGCCGAAACAGACAGGTGGGTGTCATCAGCACGGTCTTCGACCTTGGAAACCGCGTCTTCGATGGCGTCAAAAGCTGGCGTGAGGGCTTCAAGAAGGTTGCGACCGGCGCGCGTCAACCGCAGGCTTCTGTGGTGGCGTTCAAAAAGCTGGCGACCCAGAACTTCTTCAAGATGCTGCACCTGTCGACTGACGGCCCCTTGGGTCACGTTAAGCTCATGTGACGCTTTGGTGAAACTTTCGAGACGTCCGGCCACTTCGAAGGCACGGAGCGCATTTAGCGGCAATGGACGGCGTTTCATGACAGTGACTTTGCATGATGAAAACTCATGTAATGATGACAAAAGGTGGTTTGAGCGCAAGTATTTTTTCGGGTAACTCTGGGTTTAACGAGATTAGTACAGACGCATCGTGGATGCGCGGGCCGCTGAATCGCTGAGAGCAGGCCTGATTTAAAGAGGATTAGAATCATGGTTGCTATCACCAAAGAAGCAGGCGCATTTGTCGCCACCCGCCGTAACCACACTGCCACCAGCCTTCTGGACTTGGCGCGCACTTGGCTTAAACGCCACGACCTGCGCCAGAAGCTGGCCGACATGGACGCACACATGCTGCGCGATATCGGCTGGACCGTCTATGACGCAAAACGCGAAGCCGCCAAGCCGTTCTGGAAAGCTTAACCCGCGCAACAGCGCACCAACTGAGTATTCTGTCATGCAGAACAATGTATCGCCGCTTCACAGCGCAATTACCTTCCCGCTTCAGGTTCTGATTGAAGCCCTGATGGACGCGTGGAAAGGCATCAGCCTTAAATAAGGCGTTGCACCCAAGATCCCTGAGCGCAATTCCAGCTCCCCCCGCTGGAAAGTGCGTATTTAAATGTCGGTCGCACCCCCTGTGACCGACATTTTTTTTTGCTTTGGGCTATTTCTTTTCGGGGTGGCGCAGATACATCAGGTTTGCGGCATTGAGTACCGAATACATCACGGCAAACTGGGCATTGAATTCGAACTTTTCCGGTTTGGGATCAAACAGTTCGTAGATTTCACCGATCGAGCGTTTGCCATCAATCCGCGACAGGATCGCAGGCGATGCCGAGGGCATGGTGCGGGTCACTGAAAGGCCGGTAAAGGTGATCTTGATATTGCCGGTCTTGGCGACGGATCGGGCGAGTGCCGCACCATCAACACGGGTGAAGGTCGGGATCAGTTCCGGCGACGGGACCGGTGGTTTGATCTTGTTCTTTGCCTTGACGACATAAAAGGTGTGCTTGGTAATGTTGCCCGCCATCAGTTCGGCCAGGGCCGCGCGTTCGCGAAATGGTACGTGCATTGCCTTATCAAGCACATCATGGCGTGAACAATAGGTGGTCGGGTCATAACGCATCGGCTCGATAAAGTTTTGCAGCCTAAGGCCAGCGGCCTCGACAAAATCAAACACCTCGTCGACGCGATAGGCGCGGTCCTGTTGGTGCAATAACAGGTCATAGAACCCGGCATCGCCGCCATGGATATGATCCCCGACAAACGGGTTGCGTTTGAGCCAGTTGGTCCCGGGCAGTGAGTTAAACAGCGCCTTGCCGAAATTCAGGCGCTTGGCCCCGCCGGCCTCGGCATTGAGGCGTTCCATCATTTCCTGCATGTGATAGACGCCCTGGCGGCCCAACTCGCCATAGACCATCAGGCCCATGCCGCCATTGGGCTTCAGTGCATCGGCAAGTGCCTTGAGCCCGGCATCGGGATCAGGCAGGTGATGAAGCACCCCGCAGCAATCAATATAGTCAAACGGGCCATATTCAGATGCCAGATCGACAAAGGATCCGGTGACGAAGGTGACATTCTTTTCCAGACTGCGGCGTTTGATACGCGCCTCGGCAATGGCGCGCGAGCTTTCGGACAGATCGATATAGACGATCTCGGCCTTGGCCTTGCGGTCACGGGCCTGCTGGGCCAGCATGACCAACGCATCGCCGGTGCCGCCACCCGCGACAAGGATTCTGATTTTGCCGTTTTTGGTCTGTGCCGATGGATCGCGCCCGCCGAAGACAAAATGCACGACCTCGTCCCAGTTGCCCGGTGATCCGGTAATCAGACGCTTGTCCTCATCCTCGGGATTGCGGGCCGGATAGGGATAGGTTTCATACTGATCACGGGTCTTCGCAGAAGACTGGACGTGATCGGGCCTGTTTTTGTCGTCGGGCATTCGGCGATTTCCGGCAGAGAAGTGGTTGGGACGGGCTCATCCTATACCAGCAATGTGCGTATTGAAATCCGCCTATTTACCTGTTTGGGCGGCAATCAATCACCAGCTTGCCGGTCGCCGTGCGTTCGCGAATGGCCGTCAGGGCATCCATCGCATCTTCAAGACGATAAACCGCCGAGATCATCGGCCGGATCGCCCCGGATTTCAGGCGTTCCAGAAGCTCTGCCATGCCGGCCTGCGCGATATCGGGATTTTGTTCGAGATAGGCACCGAAATAAAAACCGATTGCGGTGACATTCTTGACCAGCAGGATATTGGCCGGGATTTGTGGCACCGTGCCGCTGGCAAAGCCGATCAGAAGCATGCGCGCGCCGGGCGCAACGCAGCGCAGGCTCTGATCAAAGACATCACCGCCAACCGGATCATAAACAACATCGACGCCTTTGGGCTGGCCAAGGCTTGCGGTGATTTCGCGTACCCGGTCGCGGATGTTTTCGGATTTATAGTCAATGACATGATCCGCACCATGGTCGCGCGCGATCTGGCATTTATCCGCCCCACCGGCCGTGGCAATGACGGTTGCGCCCAAAAGCTTGGCACATTCCACCGCCGTCAGACCAACCCCACCAGCCGCCCCATGCACCAGAACGATCTCGCTCGGTTTGACATCGGCGCGATACTTCAACGCAAACCAGCTTGTGCCATAGGCGATTTGAAAGGCTGCTGCGATGTTGAAATCAACACCATTCGGAAGCGGCATCACAAGGCTACCATCGGCCACGACCTGTTCGGCGTAACCGCCCCAATCGGGCATGGCCATGACAGCATCACCGGGTTTGACATGGCTGACACCATCGCCAACCGCGCGCACCGTGCCGCTAACTTCAAAGCCGGGGGAAAAGGGACCTTCGGGACGTTTTTGATATTTGCCTTGCAGGATCAGGGTATCGGCGAAATTGACCCCGCAGGCGGCAACATCAATCAGGACCTGACGGGGCTGGACGACCGGGTCCGGAGCATCCACCCATTGCGGTACTTCGCCAAATGCGTTGCACACCCATGCCTTCATTCCGGTTTTCCTGCCTTGTGCCATTTGATTTCTGGCAGTGTGCCGACTGCACCGCGTGCAGACAAGGCGACAAAGGGCTAAACCGGGCACCACCCTGTTAAGTGAAGAGCTCTGGCGAATGGAAGATCAGAAAATGCGCTGACGCTTGCGCTTGCGGGTCAGCAGAAGAAGGATGGCGGACGGCACAAACAAGACAACCAGGGCCGGTGCCAGAAGGATCGGCACAAAGATGGTGTCCCATGCCCAAACGGAAATGTAGCGCTGGATGACGGACTGCAACAGGTTCAGGCTGCCGGTATCAAGGCGATACCAGAGCTCGCCGGCGGCGACCAGACGAAAACTTCCTGTTTGAAGCGCGGTAATGGAATCATCGACCAGCACAGCAATGCTGGCAAAAAGCAGTAACCATCCCAACGCCCGGAAAAACCACATTATCCGCTCCAAGCGACCTGTCAGGGTCGGTATATTAGAAAAACAACAATAAGCCTAATGGTTTGCAGATAAAGGGTAAAGGGATGCATTTGTATAACAAAACATTACCCATGAGTTGCAAACACCTGACACCAAACCTTACGGATCAGACATCAACAAGAAGTAAAGATGCCGACAACGCCCCGTTTACCAAGGGTTTGCGGCGATTAAATGTCAGAAACACAGGCCATTTACAGGCCAATCAGTGGGATTTAAGCAAAGTGAAAAAAGAGGCTGATTGGGCCTTGTCAAGCGCGGGCGTCTCGGCTAATGTCCGCCCGCTTTCGCGATATATCAAAGATCGCATGTGGAGAGGTGGCCGAGTGGTTTAAGGCGCACGCCTGGAAAGCGTGTTGGGGTGTAAGCCCCTCAGGGGTTCGAATCCCCTCCTCTCTGCCACTGACACAAAAAGCATTTATCCAAGACATAGAGGCAAGATCAACCGGCACATACCCTCGTGTCAGGTCCTGATTTGTCGCGCGTTTTGCTCGGCTCCTGACAACAGGTTGTCAGGGCGTCTCGATCATTATGTCCTTTTGCAAGGAAGCGTGATGATCAAATACCTTTATCCAGACGGCAGCCACTGTTACCGGGTCCTGCATACAGCACACGCAGTCTTTCGCAATGCGGATGGCAAGCTGATCGCCCGCGCCGAGAAGGCGGACGGATCGGGCATGTATGAGTTTGAAATCGCAGGCTTTGAGCTTTTAAGCCCAGGGATCGTTTATGACTGACCTAGCTGTCTTCTGAATTCTCGGCAGAATTCATTGCCGCCAGCCATTTGCGCAGCAGGCCATCAAGCTGTTCGAGTTCCTCTGCGCTTAGTGCTTCGAGCATCTGATGCTGGTTGGCGACATGCTCGGTAACGGCAGCATCAATCAGCTCAAACCCCTTATCCGTCAGGGCGATGACAAAGCTGCGCCCGTCTTCCGGGTTGCGTTGGCGGGTGATCAGCCCGGCCTTTTCCAACCGATCAAGACGGTTGGTCATGGTGCCCGATGTCACCATGGTCCAGTCAATGAGCTCCGACGGGCTCAGCGCATAGGGCGGGCCGGACCGGCGCAGTGTCGCCAGAACGTCAAAACTTGCCAGCGACAGATCGTATTTTTTGAAAACACGTTCATGTGCAGCACTCAGATGGCTGCGCAGTCGTCCTATCCGGCCAATGACGCCCATTTGGGTAACATCAAGGTCAGGTCTTTCACGGCGCCACTGCGCAAGAATGCGATCAACTTTATCCATGGCTCGGATTCTTTTCAGAATTTTATCTTGACGTCAAGATTTCTGAATATATCTTGATGTCAAGATAAATGGAGATGCCACCATGAACCGAACAACCGATTTATGCCTGACTGCTCTTGCCCCGATCATCTGGGGCAGCAGCTATATCGTCACCACGGAAATGCTGCCTGATGGTTTTCCGCTTACCGTGGCCCTTCTGCGTGCTCTGCCCGCCGGATTGATCCTGTTGCTTGTTGTGCGGCAATTGCCGCCTGCTGGCTGGCGCGCCCGGGTGTTTATTCTTGGCGCGCTGAACTTTGCCGTTTTCTGGTCGATGCTGTTTGTCGCGGCCTATCGCCTGCCGGGCGGGGTGGCGGCAACGCTTGGCGCGATCCAGCCTTTGCTGGTGCTGTTTTTGGCGCGCTTTGCGCTGGGATCCGGGATTACGATGCTGGGTATTATTGCCGCCATTTCCGGCTTGATCGGGGTAGCGATGCTGGTCCTTGGCCCGACCAGCAGCCTTGATCCGATTGGCATTGCCGCCGCCCTTTTCGGTGCCGCATCCATGGCCGCCGGCACGGTGATGACCCGCAAGTGGCAGCCGCCGGTATCACCGTTGACCTTTACCGCCTGGCAATTAACCGCGGGCGGGATCCTGATGATCCCGGTGGCCCTGATCCTTGAGCCCGGCTTTCCGGTGCCGACCGCAACCAATCTGGCCGGTCTGGTGTGGCTTGGCATGATCGGTGCGGCCCTGACCTATTACCTGTGGTTCAGAGGCATTGCGCGGCTTGGCCCGACGACGGTGACAAGCTTTGGCTTTTTGAGCCCGACCAGTGCGGTTTTGCTGGGCTGGATTATTCTGGGCGAGGCCCTGAGCCCGCTTCAGATCGCAGGCGTGATTGTTGTGCTGGCCAGCATCTGGCTGGGTCAGCGGGCAGCGCGTCCCGCGCCTGCGCCATTGGCGGAACCAGCACCAGCCGCGATCAACGAACCCGCCCCTCGCACCACATAAAAACAAACCGCCCCACATATATAAGGAAACGTCCGATGAAAATTGTCCTGTTTGGTGCCACCGGTGATGTCGGTACCGCCACCCTGCATGAAGCCCTAAAACGCGGCCATAGCGTCACCGCGATTGCGCGCAATATCCATAAACTGGCTGATGTGCCAAACAGCGTCGCGCGCGAAAGCGTTGATGTGCTGGCCAAGCCGGACCGCGTTGCAGAGCTGATGGCAAGCCATGACGTGGCGATCAGCGCACTTCGCCCGATCAGCGGATCAGAAAGTTTGCTGGTTGAGATGAGCCGGGTGTTGCTGGATGCGGCGCGTAAAACCAAAGCCCCGATTTACCTGACTGGCGGGGCCGCGACCCTGAAACTGGCCGATGACAGCGGGCATACTGTCCTGAGTGCGCCGGACTTCCTGCCCGATGCTGTGCGCCCGATTGCCGAGGCCTGTGCGAAGCAGGATGCGTTGTTTGATCAATATGACGATGTGCAATGGACCTGCCAGCGACCGCCCGCAATGCTGATCGAGGGGCCGCTGACCGGTCAATATGTGCGCGGCACTGATACGCTGATCCCCGATCACGATGGGGTTGCCCGGATTTCCTATGCCGATTTCGGCTATGCCATGGTTGATCTGATCGAAACGGGCAATGGCGGACAGCAACGCCTGACGGTGGGGTATCAGAACAGGGCGGCGGCCTGAGAGCTCAGCACGCATTATATAAGGAACAGAAAAACGGGCGGCCTTGTTGGTCGCCCGTTTTGCGTTGCCCAATGGGGATTACGCAGATGCCTTGATCCGGGCGAAGACTTCATCAAGGGCGGTATGAAGCGCATCTGTGCCCTTTTCGCGGATGAAGGTTTGCGCGACCTGTTCGTTCAGGCCACCGGCGGTGACGTGGCCTTCATAAAGATCGGCGAAGCTTTGATCGGGGGATTTGTCGGTGTTCCCGGCAAGCCCGGAAAACAGAGCGGCAAGGTAACGCCTGGCATCACCGTAATCCGAACCCTGTTTAACCATCCATTGTGCGGCACTTTCAAGCACGGTGAAATAGGTCGCCATCAGGGCGCTGCCAGTGGCATAGCCATCAAAGGCATCGATGGTTTCAGCCGCCACCGCCCCGCCGAGTTTTTCAAACAGAGCCATGACATCGGGTGAGCCAGGATAGACCGCCGTGACACAGGCATGATGTTCGACAGGTGGCAAGGGAATGGCGCGATCACATTGCGCGTTGGTGCCGAGCCAGACTTTGAGATCAGAAATCGGGATGGTGGCGATCAGGCTAACAATCTGTTTGTCATCAGGCACGCGAAGGGCGGACAGCACATCACCGGCAATCTGCGGCAGAACAGCGAGAAAGATCATATCGGATTGATCAATAATCGCCTGATTGTCGTCTTCGACCCGCACCCGGTCAAAGTCGGCGACGAGCTTTGCCGAGATATGCGCGCTTCGGCGTGACACGATGATTTCATCTACGCGATAGTCAGATGTCAAAAGACCACGAATGACCGCATCGCTGATCGCACCGGTTCCGATAAAGCCAAGTTTCATTGAAAATCCTCTGTGACAAAGGCGTCAGTCAGGTCCGGCTCCTTGATCGGGCCGTCCTTGCCATCATAGGCGGCGATCACGCGAAATTCGGGACCATCCGCCGTTGCGTGGCTTTCATACAAACAGAAACGATCAACGGTGAACACCCGTGATGACAGATCGCCATGATCGACAATCGCCTGTTCGATGGACGCACGCGCCGCATCGCGGTTACGCCCCAGCGTGATGTGCGGGGTGAATTTGCGCATATCCATTTCGGGGCATTCATCAAGCGCAAGAAGCGCGTTTTCAACCCGATTGGCAAGAGTGCGCAAAGCTGGTTGATCATTTACCCCGGCCCAGAAAATGCGGACCTTGCGGTTGGATGCGAACATATCAAGGCCCGATACCTGCAGATCAAAGGGTTCGAACGCCACTTGTGACAGGGCCTGATCGATTTCGCTGGCAAGGCCGGGATCGACATTGCCGATGAATTTCAGGGTGATGTGCATGTTTTCCGGGGTCTGGGCATCAAGCCCCTTGATCGCACGCCCCAGCGGATAAAGGTCGGTCGCAATATCGTGGGGAATTTCCACACCAACAAACAAACGCATGTCTTCAATCCAATTCTGATGCGGTAATTAGCCGGTCGAACGTTCAGGCAGTGGCAAAGCATCGTCTTCGCCATCGATCTGCGGGAACTTGCCCGCCGCCCAGTCGGCTTTGGCGGCCTCGATCCGTTCCTTGGTGCTGGCGACAAAGTTCCACCAGATATAGCGCCGGCCAACCGGCAGGCCGCCCAGCAACATCACCCGGCAACCGGTTTTGGCAACGATATCGGGGATTTCTTCGGGTGCGACATAGATAAAGCTTTC
>NZ_DCAO01000044.1:41854-53942 GCF_002311515.1 Thalassospira sp. UBA1131 | reverse complement strand
GCGGTTTTGCCAAAGGCCTCACCGGCGATCAGGCGCATGTGAAGCCCGGCATCCTCGATCACGGGCAGGTCATTTTTGGCAACGTGATAAAAGGCGGGATCGGATTCCTCTGCCTCATCGGGCAGCGCGACCCAAAGCTGCAGGCCATCGAGTTCATGAACGGAATTGCGGACCGCATCGGTTTCGCGTTCGGAATGGGTAATGCCGCGCCCGGCACTCATCCAATTGAGGTCGCCCGGCGTGATTTCAAGGTCACTGCCCAGACTGTCACGATGCAGGATCGCGCCCTTGAACAGATAGGTCACGGTCGCCAAGCACGTATGAGGATGCGGCGGCACATCAATGCCCTGACCGGGTTGGAATTCGACCGGCCCCATATGATCGAAAAACACGAACGGACCGACGGAACGCACATCGCGATGGGGTAAAACGCGACGGACAGAAATACCCCCCAGATCGGATTCCTTGCCAAAGATCAGCTTAACCATATGTCGCCTCCGTTCCGGTGGTGGGAAAAGCGGCGGGATAAACCGCCGCCTTTCTTAAGTCGCTGGTCAAATTCTGAGAGCAAAATCTGACCATCCTGTGACCTTACGGGCAGGGATAGGTGTAGACCTGATGGATGTTTTCGATTTCTTCGAGAACGCTGTCCGACAGGGTGATGTTGGCCGAGCCGATATTGGATTTCAGCTGTTCCATGCTGGTCGCGCCAATGATGTTGGACGTCAGGAACGGACGCGAATTGACATAGGCCAACGCCATCTGGGCCGGATCAAGGCCATTGTCCCTGGCAAGTTTCACATAGGCTTCGGTTGCCTTGACCCCGTTTTCGGTCAGATAACGCCCGAAATATTGGGGCCAGACTGAGGAACGCGCACCTTCGGGACGCGCACCGCCCAAATATTTGCCCGACAGCGCCCCGCCGCCCAGCGGCGAATAAGCCAGAAGACCGGCATCTTCGCGGATCGAACATTCTGCCAGACCAACTTCATATTGCCGGGTCAGAAGGCTATAGGGGTTCTGAACCGAGACAACGCGCGGCCAGCCATTCTTTTCGGCCAGCTCAAGGAACTTCATCAGGCCCCATGGGCTTTCATTCGAAAGGCCGATATGGCGGACCTTGCCGGCCTTGACCAGCTCATCAAGCGCTTCGAGGCTTTCCTCGATCGGGGTGAACTCCTCGTCCGGCTCGTGGGTGTAGCCGAGCTTGGAGAAGAAGTTGGAATTCCGATCCGGCCAATGGAGCTGATAAAGATCGACATAATCGGTTTTCAGACGACCAAGTGAAGCGTCGATTGCCTCAAAGATCTGCCCGCGGGTCAGACGCGGCCCGCCACGCACATACGGGAAACGATCAGCCGGACCGACAATCTTGGTGGCGATCACCAGATCATCGCGACGCCCGCGTTTTTCAAGCCAGTTGCCGATGATGGTTTCGGTCGCGGTAAAGGTCTCTTCCATCGCCGGGACCGGATACATTTCGGCAGTGTCGATGAAATTGACTTCGTTGGCAGTGGCGTAATCAAGCTGTTCAAAAGCTTCTTCCTGGGTGTTCTGCTGGCCCCAAGTCATGGTGCCAAGGCAGATGACGCTGACATCAATGTCTGTACGCCCCAGTCGACGATATTCCATATGAAATTCCCCTGTCTTATGCCGCCCGCACTGTTGGATCGGGGCGGCACATGATTTTGCAATGGTATGAATATATCCGCTCGGCCGCGCGATGAAACCGTTTGCGGGCAAATTTCTTATGATTTGAAAATTCGCGGCCTCAGATAAACAGGGTCAAAACCCCGGTATAGCCATAGAACCGGTCATTGCAGATTTCGCCATTGCCGTAAAAACCGGTCAGTGGCAAATCACCCAATTCATCACGGATGATCATCATTTCGCGGCTTTCAGTGCCAAACAGATGCGGGCCACGGGCGACACAACTGCAATAAAGCGCCCCGCGCGGTTTGCCCGGCAGACGTTTTTGCAAATCGCTTAGCATGCGGCGCAAATCCTGTTCGGCGGCGGCGCCGTCACGGCGGACAAAACGAATGGCGTCCCCCGCCTGCACATCGCCACTGATCGCGATCATGTTGTTATGGGGATCAATCCCCATCAGATTGCGCACGACAAAGTCGCCGGTATCTGACCCGGGCACCATCAGGGCCGCGTGATAGCGCCCGGATGCCATCGATTGTTCGCCGCCATCTGCTTCGAGTTCTTGCTTAAGCACATCAAGGGCGGGGCGATCATCAAGGGTGGAGATGATGCCTTCGCGTCCCTCGGTCACGCGGTGGACCGGGCCGATTGGCGTGCAGGCCTGACTGATGCCGACCTGAACACTGGTTTTGCCATCAAACAAAACGCCCGAGAGGCCACCATTAACCACCCGGTCGGCAATCTGCGGCGCGCCGCGTTCTCCCGATGCGATGCCGCCAACCAGATAGGTCGAGCCCAATCGCGCCAGTTCGGCCAGTTGAGCGAGGCTTTCGGGGGCGGCGGGATCGCCATGCACCAGGCCAAAGATCGGCTGCAGGCGATCAATCGCGCTTTGCAGATCGCGCGCATCCAGATCGGCCTCGGTCTTGAGCGGCTCAAAGATGTGGAATTCATCACGGGCAAAGGGGGCCACCATGACAGAGGCCGCCGGAACACCGAAATAGGCCCGGCCCGATCCGCAGACACCAACGCCGGATGTTCCGATCCAGTGTTCAATCGACAGACGGGAACGCAGGAAGGTCAGGATACTGCCAAGATCATCGGCCAGCGGTTCGGAGACATACAAAAAAGCCAGCGCCTGTTTTGGCAGTGGTTCTTTTTCGAGAAGTTCTGCAAGCTCGGATGCGACCGAAGCCCAGTTTTCGCCGCTGGCATGTGCCGCCCGAAATTCCGCCGTCATGCTGTCTCCCGTTGCTGACTGGTCAGGATACCCGGGTCTTGTGCCCGGTCGATAACCAGAAGTCTGATGCTTACATCCAAGCCCAGTTAACTCTAAGCCCAGTTACATCTAAGCATTGGGCTACCCCTTCGACAAGGGCTTGGGCGGCGGTTCGTGATCCGGATCGAAACAACCAATCAGGAAACGTGTTTGCGCAGGATCTCCATCGCGGCATTAAGCTGCGTCATGCGCTGATGGGAGCCATAATTACTGTCGGGGTGGTGGATGGCGGCGAGAACGCGGTATTTGGCGCGGATGGCGCGCAAATCAGGCCGTGCACTTGGTGCAAAGCCCATGACATGCAGGGCCTCGTTAAAGGTGGTCACCCCGCGGTCCAGAGGATCAAAGGCAAGGTTATCAACAATCTGGCGCAGACGTTCGAGTTCTTCACGCGATTGCAGAAGCTCGACAGGTGGCTCTGCCTGACGTTTTTTAAGCGCGCGGGCTTCTTCAAGGGCGGCACGTTCGGCGGCGAGAACGTCGGATTTCTCAACCCGCATATTGACATCACCCGCATCGAAATCGATCGCCATCTGAAGCGCCTTGCGCACGGTGATCACCGAAAATCCCGGTGGCAGGCGCAATTGCAGGCGGGGTTTGCGCCGCCAGGGGCGCCCTTCGGCCGGGCCGGACTTCAAGACAATGGTTTCGCGATCCCCCTTGGGCGGGTCGCCGGGGTCCTGATAATCCTCAATCGCCTTTTCGGGCACAATCAGCATCACCGAGCGCGCCAGATCGGCGGCATTCACCCCGCGCCGTTCTGCCAGTTGCAGCACAGCATCGCGAAAGATCGAAGAACAGGGAATGGTGTAGGACTGTTTGACGGTGGAAGAAGACGACACTGAACAATCCCTTTAAGGCATTGACGTATTTAACTTAAATCCAAAATCTCCGGACACCGAAAGCGCAGATCAAACGCGCCTTTGCACCCGATAATAAGAAGTGTATCGACGGATTTGACCCCCTGCAACTGCATTTGCAGTCAAAATTGAATCGCTTCCGATTCATTCACAGGCCTATCGGCGACTCGTTGGGAATCCACGGAGTCCCCAGAACAACGCCAACATATTGATATGACGGGATATTTGTTTGAAGGCGTGCATTTCAGGCACCCAGGACACCTGTTTGGTTTCCCAAGAGTTATCCACAGACCATAAGGGTCGCCTGATTTCGGGAAATTGGATTAAGTTATTGATATTATGTGATTTATCACATTGTGCACTTGCGATGCCCCACCCCTGCCGGAAAGGCAAAAAGGATCAGAAACCCGATAATTGGATAACAGCCTTGGAAGAGGTGTTTTGAAAAACAACATACGCAGTAGCAGAAACGCTGTTCGAAACAGAACCGAAAGTAAATGAGGTGTTAATTTTACACCAAACAGCGTGTTTTGGTCCTCAAATGAGGGTTTTCAGGCGAAAATCACGGTGTTCGCAAGACACTCGAAACTAACTTAACTTATTGATTTTTGTTATATTTTGATCTTTTTGTCGCGTTGACTTCGCCTTCTGAAGATCCGGCGACTTAATCATTTCGGGTTGTTGACGTTTTCTATCTACATACGTAGTTTTTTGCAGTTCACAAGCGTCGAAATTGCGTCAATTTGTGTCGTTGTGAAATTTTATAACCTGTCGGGACGCGCACAAGCCCTTGGAAAACCGACGGTTTTGCGCATCAGATCATGAAGCGTCCGGCATATACCCTGGCAGGTGCTTCGCGCTTAGCTGGCGTCAGAGGTTTGCAGCAGGTCGACGACATCAGGCAGGATGCGCTTGACGATCACGTCCACGCCATCGGCATTGGGATGCATCCCGTCATCCTGATTGAGCTCCGGCTCGGCGGCGACGCCTTCAAGGAAAAATGGATAGAGATCAACCTGATAGCGGCTGGCGAGATCGGGATAGATGCTGTTGAATTCATCCCCGTAGGCCGTCCCCATATTGGGCGGGGCCATCATACCGGCCAGCAGAACATCGACATCCATGCCGCGCAGCTTTTCAAGGATTTCTGCCAGGTTTTCACGGGTCTGGGATGGCTCCATCCCGCGAAGCGCATCATTAGCACCGAGTTCGAGCAACACCGCATCGGGTTTTTCAACCAGCGCCCAGTCGAGACGCGCAAGTCCTGCCGCCGTGGTATCGCCCGAGACGGAGCTATTGATCACCCGGACATCATGGCCTGCTTCCTTAAGGGCCGCTTCAAGTTTGGGCGCAAAGCCGTTTTCATGATCAAGGCCATAGCCCGCCATCAGGCTATCGCCAAACAAAACAAGGGTTTTTGGCGTTTGGTCGCCATCCTGTGCCTTGGTTTCATAAGCAAACCCGGTCATCCCGAGGGTCGCAAGGGCAAGCGTGGCAAGGGCCAAACCGGCGGATTTGCGAAGGCGTGATACCAACTTATGCGTGAACTTGATTACAGTGCGACCTTGCCCAAACGCCAAATTCATTACAAATCTCACCTTTACATGCTGCGAACTTGCCGGAGCGGTTTCCGACCGTTTACCCTTAAAGAAGTTATTCAGATCAAAAGAAGTCTGAACCAGAAACGTCCTGATCCGTAAGCTTATGTAGCCTGCTTTGTTGATCTTGCAACGGACAACCCGATAGGACCCGAAATGAGTGTGACCGAAACCACCACGATACCGGAACAAAATGTCGCCGCGTCTGGTGAAGCGCCAAAACAGACAATTGATGTGCAAAACCTGAAGCTGCGGCTGCAGGGTCCGGCCGGGATTGTCGAGATCCTTAAGGGGGTCGATCTTGCGATTGGTGCGGGCGAGCGCGTCTCGCTGGTCGGTCCTTCCGGGTCCGGCAAGACATCGCTTTTGATGGTGATCGCCGGACTGGAACAAGCCCAGGAAGGTGTGGTGAAGGTGTGCGGCAAGGACCTTCGCGCCCTTGATGAAGATGGCTTGGCGCTTTATCGCCGCCATCATGTCGGCATCGTGTTTCAGGACTTCCACCTGATCCCGACCATGAGCGCGTTGGAAAACGTTGCGCTTCCGATGGAATTCGCCGGGCGTGCAGATGCCTTTGAAAAGGCACGCGAAGAATTGGAACTTGTCGGGCTGGGTCATCGCACCGATCACTATCCCGGCCAGCTATCAGGCGGGGAGCAACAGCGTGTTGCGCTTGCACGTGCGCTTGCGACCGATCCGGAGCTTTTGCTGGCCGATGAGCCGACCGGCAACCTTGATGGCACGACCGGTGAAACGATTATCGAATTGTTGTTTGATCTGACCAAACGGCGCGGCTCGACCCTGCTTTTGATTACCCATGATCCCGCCCTTGCCAAGCGGTGCGACCGCACGGTGATGCTGCGCGACGGCGAAATCGTTTCGCATCTGGAATCGCAGTCATGAGCACATCTGTTTCCCCCACCGATGGTGCGGACCGCCTGTGGTCCATTGCCTGGCGGGTCTGCCGGCGCGAGTTGCGCGGCGGGCTATCGGGCTTTCGTATTTTTCTGGCGTGTCTGGCGCTTGGCGTCGGGTCGATTGCCGCTGTCGGAAACGTTTCGGAATCCGTTCTTTCGGCACTTGAGCGTGACGGGCGGAAGCTTTTGGGTGGTGATGTTGAACTGCGCCTGACCCATCAGGAAGCCACAGGCGATCAGATCGAATGGCTAATCGCGAACACCGAACGCGTGGCCGAACTGGCGACCATGCGCACCACGGCCTATGGCCCGGACCAGCGCCGGTTGGTGGAGCTTAAGGCGGTTGATGATGCCTATCCGCTGTTTGGCGAGATGGAGCTTGCCGATGGGGTGCCGTTTGACGGGATCCTTGATCAGAAGGATGGCGTCTGGGGGGCTGTGACCGAGGCTGGCTTGCTTGAGAGGCTTCGCATCAATGTCGGGGATACGGTTGCCCTTGGTGATATTGATGTTCAGATCCGTGGTGTGATTGCGACCGAGCCTGACAAGGCAGTTGGCTTTTTCAACTTTGGCCCGCGCCTGATGGTGTCGATGGATGGGTTGATGGAGACCGGGTTGGTGCAGCCGGGCAGTCTGATCCGCTATTATTACGCATTGGATATCAATGATAATGAAACCCCGACCGCGTTTCGCGAACGGCTTGAAGAGCAGTTTGAAGATGCCGGCTGGCGTATTCGGGATACGGCCAATGCCAACCCTGGCCTGAAGAGGTTTATCGAGCGCCTGACCCTGTTCCTGACGCTTGTTGGTCTTTCGGCGCTTCTGGTTGGCGGCATTGGTGTGGCCAATGCCGTGCGCAGCCATATCGAAAGCAAAACATCCGTCATTGCCACGCTTAAATCCATCGGGGCGTCGCATGGCTTGGTGCTTCGGATTTACTTCCTGCAGATCCTTGTGCTGGCCCTGATCGGGATTGCCATCGGGCTTCTGATCGGTGCGGTGACACCGGCGTTGATTGCGCCACTTTTGTCCGGGCGGTTGCCGATTGATGTGACGCTTGGCCCGGCATTGCCGTCGCTGATCATTGCAACAAGCTTCGGCGTTTTGACCACTCTGGTCTTTGCACTGCCGTCCTTGCTGCGCGCACGTGAAATCCCGGCGGCACGATTGTTCCGTGCCAGTGCCGGTCTGTTTAGCGGCAGTCCGGTGCGCAAGCGTGACCTGCCCTATATCGGGGTGCCGCTGGTGCTGTTGCTGATCCTGACGGTGTTGACCGCGACCGACAAGGCGATTGCACTTGGCTTTATTGGCGGGTCGGCGGCAGCTGTGGTGATTTTCACCTTTGCAGGACAAGGTATCGTATCCCTTTCGAAACGGTTGATTACGGGCCGCAGTGCCTTTTCCAGACTGGCGCTGGCCAACCTGCACCGTCCGGGCGCAAGTACGGTGCCGGTTGCGTTGTCGCTTGGCTTGGGATTGACGTTGCTGGTGACGATTTCCGGGATCGAGGGCAACCTTGATAACGAGATTAACGAGAACCTGCCGGACTCTGCCCCGGCATTTTTCTTCCTTGATATTCGCCCTGATCAGATCGAGCAGTTCCGAGGCCAGCTTCTGGCGCAGGACAACGTTTCGGATATCGAACAAACACCGATGCTGCGTGGTCGGGTAACGGCGGTTGATGGCGTTAATTCCAACGATGTCGGGCCGGGCGATGATCGCTGGTTCCTGCGCGGGGACCGTGGCCTGACCTTTGCCGCCACTCCGCCGCCGGAAACCAAACTGGTCCGCGGCGAATGGTGGCCAGCCGATTACAACGACGCGTCCAAGCCACTGGTGTCGATCAGTGCCGATATCGGAAATGCCTTTGATCTGGAGCCGGGCGATACATTGACCGTCAATGTGCTGGGCCGTGATATCACGGCCGAGATCGCCAATTGGCGGGAGATCGAATGGCAAAGCCTTCGCATGAATTTCGCGATGGTGTTTTCACCGGGCCTGATCGACAAGGCACCCTACAGCCTGATCGCCACCGCCCATATGCCGCGCGAAATGGAGGAACCGGTTGATCGGATGATCGGCATGGACTTCCCGAATGTCTCGGCCATCCGGGTGCGTGAAGCACTTGAAGCCGCCAATGCCATTCTGGCGGGGATCGGAACGGCGCTTAATGCGACCAGCATGATTGCGATTGTCGCAGGCGTGCTTGTCCTTGGCGGGGCGGTTGCGGCCGGTCGGCGCAAGCGCATCTATGATGCCGTGGTACTCAAGACCCTTGGCGCAACAAGGGCAAACATCCTTTATGCCTATGCGCTGGAATACGGGATCCTTGGCCTTGCCACCGGGGTGATTGCGGCCGTGGTTGGATCGGTTGCCGCCTGGTCAGTGCTGGTGCTGATCATGGAAGCCAACTGGGTGCTGTTGCCGATGACCATTCTGGGTCCGATTGCGATTGGCCTGTTTGCCACGCTGGCGGCGGGCTTTGTCGGCACCTGGCAGGCATTACGCAGCCCGGCAGCACCGTTGTTGCGCAACGAATAAGCCCACAACTCCAAAACTTGAAACAGACAAGGCCGGATCCTGATGGACCCGGCCTTGTTTTTTGCAAAAACCGTTTCGAAAACGATCCGAATTGACTGATTGAGGATCAGGCGATGTCGCGCAGTGCCCGCCGAACGACCTTGCCGGTGGTTGTCATGGGCAATTGATCAAGGAAGGCGATTTCGCGCGGGTATTCGTGTGCGGCCAGACGGGTTTTAACGAAGTCCTTGATTTCACTTTCAAGCGCCGGGCTTTGGGCAAAGCCATCGGCCAGCACGACAAAGGCCTTTACGATCTGGCCGCGCTGTTCATCGGGTTTGCCAATCACACCGGCCATGCGCACAGCCGGATGACCAATCAGGCAATCCTCAATCTCGCCCGGACCGATGCGATAGCCCGCCGAGCTGATCAGATCATCGTCACGCCCGACAAAGCGGATATAGCCATCGGCATCGACACAGCCCATATCGCCGGTCAAAAGCCATTCGCCGACAAACTTGTCACGGGTGGCCTCGGGATTGCGCCAGTATTCCAGGAACATCACCGGATCGGGTGCACGCACAGCAATGCGGCCCATTTCACCGGGTTCAAGCACCTTGCCGCTCAGATCAATCACCGCGACATCGTGGCCGGGCACCGGACGGCCCATCACACCGGGTTTGGGTTCCATGATCGACTGACAGGAACTGACCACCATGTTGCATTCGGTCTGGCCATAGAACTCGTTGATGGTGAGGCCGAACACCCGACGTCCCCAATCAAGAAGTTCCGCACCCAATGTTTCGCCACCGCTTGCAATGGAGCGGAGTTTAAAATTGAACCTTTGCGCCATATCATCGCCAGCCGCGCGCATCATCTTAAGCGCGGTTGGCGGCAGGAAAGTATTGCGCACGCCATATTCGGCCATCAGGCGAAAGGCATCCTCGGGTGTGAATTTTTCAAACCGGTGGGCAACGACAGGTACGCCGTGATGCCAGGCAGGCAACAGGACATCAAGAAGCCCGCCAATCCAGGCCCAGTCGGCGGGGGTCCACATGACATCACCATCTTCGGGGAAGAAATCATGCGACATTTCAACACCGGGCAAATGGCCAAGCAACACCCGGTGCGCATGCAGCGCTCCTTTTGGCTGACCGGTGGTGCCGGATGTATAAATGATCAGGGCTGGTTCATCGGCACGGGTATTGACCGGTTCGAATTCGTCACTGGCTTCTGATGACAGGGCCTTGAAATCAAAACATTGATCGGGCGCGCCATCAATCACATAGACATATTCAAGCGCGGGCAGAAGATCGCGGATTTCGGCAATCTTGGCGGCCCCTTCGCGGTCTGTCACCAAGGCCTTGGCCGCACAGTTGCCCAGCCGGTATTCCAGCGCATCGACCCCAAACAACATAAAGAGCGGCACAGCAATGCCGCCCATCTTGTAGGTCGCAACGTGGGCAATCGCCGTTTCCGGGCTTTGTGGCAAAAGAATCCCGACCCGGTCACCACGCCTTATGCCATGACGGCGCATGACATTGGCAAAGCGGTTCGACAGGCGTTTGATCTGTGCAAATGTGTAGTCGCGGCGCGACCCATCGCGCCGGCGATGCATCAATGCCAGACGATCCGGGTCATCCGCCCATTTGTCGCAAACATCGACACCTATATTAAAGTGGGTTGGCACGTTCCAGGCAAAGCGTGAACGTACCGCCGCATAGTCTGAACGACTGCCCAGCATGTTTCCTCCCTGAATTCGCCGCTGTTCTTTGTTTTTGGGTGCGGCAAATGTTGCGGAGCATGCTAGTGGCAATCGGTGGAAATTGGAAGGTCTGTCTGCGTGGCACTGATGGCTGGTATTTAGCTGCCCGGATCAAGCAGGAAGGTGAAGTTGGCGTTCTGTCCGACATCAGTCGTTGCACGGGCATGACAGCCAAGGCAGGTAGCATCGGACTGATCCTGCATGAAGCTTTCAAGCGTGCTGTTGGTCAAAAAGCGTGGCACTTCGCCAATACCGAACGGTTCACCACCGGGATTGCCGATCCATTGCGTGCCGAGCAGCATATAATTTGCAAGGACGCTGCCATTCAGTTTGGTCTGCCAGACAAAGTTGCTTTCAGCCGTACCGGAAAACAGTCGCCAGCAACGCACAATATCGGGCGGGGTCGGATGATCCCCGGACGCAAGGCGGGCATAGGGCGGGTTGTCTGACCATTTCAAAATCCCGGATATCGGTTGATTGGCCGGGCTGCCGACTGGCAGTTGTCCGCCATAAAAGGCGAATTCGCCTTCGACCGCTTCGGGCACGAGACAGCCGTTTTCAAACGGTTGCTTGGTGATGATGCTGTTGGGGCGCCGGGCATTGGCGGCCAAGGGCACATTGTCGATATGTTCGAAACTCGACCAGATCCAGCGATCCCCATTGCCACTGGCGACCCGCTGGACAAGATGCATGCCAACCAACCCGACCGTGACATCAAGACATTTGGCCCGGCCATCAATTGTCTGATCGCCCGCAAGCGATATTCGCGCCGGGCGGGTAAAATAACGATCCCGACTTGTCGCATCCGCAGTTGGCAGAACACGCCAGGAAAACTTCAGAAGTTGTGCCCCCATCATACCGGGCGCAGAGGCTGGAATGGCAGGGCTGGGCGGGTTTGCAGCATCATTGGCAGTCGCATCGGCAGAAGCGAGTTTTACCTTCGTTGCGACATCGGCCTGCAGATGGCCGGTGGGGAAATCGATGTTTTGCCCGGACGTGGCAAAGGCCGCACGCCCGGCTGGCGTTTGCAGGTTGTTTGCGATGATATAATCGGCAGCGACCGGATTAATGCGGGTTTCGAAAAGAACGAAATTGCCCGCCTGATCAATCAGGACATCACCGGTAGATTGCAGATAACTTGCCAGCAGCAAATGCCCGTCGGGAAGATCATCGCCACAGGCCGGATTCGGATAGGTCACCTCGGAAAACAGGTCGCGCCGGGTCGGGAAACTTTCCCATAAGGCTGCCTGACCGGGATGATCGAGTGGCGCCATCAGCGATGTGAATGCCTGCCAGGAGAACCGGTCAAACGGGCGCTGGGCGTGATAGGCAAGGAAACGATAAACGAAGCTGGCATCGAATTCCGGCACATCGACCGGCGCAATAACACACGGCCCCGTCTCACTGCCATCGGCACAAAATTCTGCATTGTCATAGGTGTCGGTAAAAACCGGAATATCGCCATCACCGGCCGCACGTTTCAGACTGGCATTTTGCGC
>NZ_DCAO01000044.1:23925-41607 GCF_002311515.1 Thalassospira sp. UBA1131 | reverse complement strand
GTGAACAAGTTCACATCTGACGGCGGCCCGGAGTTGCACAATCTGTCAAAACGTTGCTTTTCCCGGAAATCCTGCCATATTTTGATCATCGCAGAATTGTATACCTATGTTCTGCTCACAATTGGATCAAAGAGGGATTTCAATGGCTTTTGAAACGCGTCAACGCGGCTATGACGTCTCGGTTGGCCGGTCGGCGGCCGAGATCGATGAAGGTCTCCGCGCCTATATGCTGCGTGTCTATAACTACATGGCATCCGCACTTGCCCTGACCGGTATCGTGGCAATGGCTGTGTCGACCAGCCCGACCCTGATGCAGGCTATTTTCGGCACCGGACTGCACTGGATTGTCATGCTGGCCCCGATCGGGCTTGTGTTCTTCCTGAGCGCGCGCATCCACAAGATGAGCTTTGGTGCCGCACAGGCGACATTCTGGATCTACGCCGCAATGATGGGTCTGTCCCTTGCGTCGATCTTCCTGGTTTATACCGGTGAGTCGATCGCGCGCACGTTCTTCATCACCGCGGGTACCTTTGGTGCGATGAGCCTGTTTGGCTATACCACCAAGAAAGACCTTTCGGGCTGGGGCAGCTTCCTGTTCATGGGCCTGATCGGTATCATCATCGCAATGGTGGTGAACATCTTCCTTGCCAGCACGATGCTGCAGTTCGTCATTTCGGCGGCTGGTGTTCTGATCTTCACGGGCCTTACCGCCTATGACACCCAGCGCATCAAGGAAGAATATCACGAGCATGACGATGCAACGACCGCAGGCAAAAAAGCCCTGTTCGGTGCGCTGCGTCTGTACCTTGATTTCGTGAACCTGTTCATCATGCTGCTGCACTTCTTTGGCAATCGCGAATAGAAGTTGCCCGGCAGTCGCAGTCAAAACCCCCGCAGCATCCGCTGCGGGGGTTTCTTTTTGTCTTGTCTTTGCTCAGGATGGGCTCAGGACGCGTTTGCCGTGTCTTTGCCAAGGCCACCGGTTGCGTCCATAAGCGTCTTGCGATGTCCAAGCTGCGACAGAAAGTTTTCCGAGCGGGTAAAGCCGCCCGACGCAGCACGCGCAGCCCCCTTTGCACCGGCTTCGTTAAATGCCTCGTAGGCCTGTGAATAGCTCATCCGGGCGTGGGTGAGCATTTCGATATCCTTGTGCAGATTGCCATTGGTCAGATAGACGGTGGCAAGCGCAAACATGATCCGACCCCAGATATAGGGATGATCGCGCCGCGTGCAGACTTTAAGGGCCGCCTGAAAAACCGGGACAACCTGCGTATCGGGAATGGTCACATCGCGAATGGTGGCAGACGATACAATCGCATCCGCCAGACCATAGGCGATCAACGCATAAAGCGGGCCGTGAACGCGTGCATTGATCATGCCAAGCGCCCGGCGGTAATGCCCAGCACCCTTGTCCACGATCTGGGCATTTTCCTTGTCCTTGCCGGTCAGGACCATGGCCTCGCCAAGTTTGCAGATCGAAAGGGCACGATCCACCGGCGAGCCCATCGAAAGTTCGATCCTGCGTTCCAGCATGCGCCAGATCGCAATCGACAACTCGCCAGAGCGCGCCTTGAGGTTTGCAATCAGTGACCAGTTCACAAGTGATCCATAAAGGGCGAGTGCGGCCGTGGTGCGGGGATCGACCTTGGAAAAATCCGTTACGCGATCAAGCAATTCCGAAAGCTGGTTGGTTGGTGCGGCCGGATCATTTTCCGCCAGAGCTTCGCCCTTGAGCCCGGTTGGTGCGGCGGTTTTTCCGGTGGCGGCCACCGGTTTTTCGGCAATATCGGCCACCATCTGGCGGATATAGGGTTCCATGACGCGAAGCGCACTTGCGCAATAGGAACGATCACCGGTTTCCGACAGGACAAACGCCCCGAACCCATAGGCCAGCGCCGCACCGGCGCCAGCGTGCGAAAAGACTTCTCCGCCCAGAACGCGGTCCTGAAGGTCTTCCATGATCGCCGCCAGACGCGCAATCTGAAGGGCGCGCTGTTCGCCGCCCCGGGATGTCAGGACAAGCTGCGCGTTCAACAGCACCCGCAATGCCTCGGCAACGTCGGAATGGGTCGGCTGACGGAAGATATAGGTCTGGGGCAGCATCAGGTCATAAAGCGACGATGTCAGGGCGTCGCTGACCAGATAAAGGTTAAGATACCCGGTGCTGGCATCCTGACGCCCCCAGAAGACCGTATCGGCATCCTTGCGGTGCGCCATATTAAGAACGCTTAGTTGCGCTTCGCGTATGGCCTGAAACGGATCGGCTGCATCAGGATTTGGTGTAAAGAACTGATCAATCCGGATCCCTTCGCTTTCGGGGACGGACGAGACAGCGGCTGTCACGATATCTGAAATATCATCAACGGAACTTGCACCGATATGGGCGTTGGGTTCAGCAGGCGTGAAGCGGGCGATGGCATATCGGCACAGGACATCATCTGTCGCCAGAATATCTCTGGGAGCACCCCCCGTATCATCGACAGTATCGGCACCTGTGATCAAGGATTTGAACACAAGGCCAACCATTGACCAGAAACCAGCCATTGTTGTCCTTATCTGTTCCCTGCTTCTCGGAGCCTGAACAGCAGGGATCTCAAGACTTTAGTAGGAACATTTTCGTCTTACAAATCAGGTTGGTCAATGGCGTGGGTTGTCATTTCACTCATACCGAAGAATAGGGTGCACGATCCCAAAAAGGGTGAAATGACATCCAACAAAACAGTGTTTTACCGGGTTCAGGACTCCCAAGGCCGTTTGCGCTGTCGCGATGCGTTGGGCGTGGAAGAAGCGGTTTTTGATGAATTTCGACCCCAAGGGCCGAGGGATGGGGCCGCCTTGGCAACACCGGCACCCTGCCCTGCCGGACGGCCCGGTGCATTACTTGCAGACTTACCTGACATTTCCGTCAGGCGCGCAATACGGTTGGCCATGTTGGGGTGGGTTGAAAACAGGTTATCAACACCTTTGCCCGACAGCGGGTTGGCAATGTACATATGGGCCATCGCCGGGTTGCGTTCGGCTTCCATGTTCGGGATGGCGTGAACACCCTTATCCAGCTTGTTCAGCGCACTGGCCAGCCACATCGGATGGCCACAGATTTCTGCCCCGATCTTGTCGGCTTCATATTCACGGGTGCGCGAAATTGCCATTTGCACGATCATCGCCCCCAAGGGTGCGAGAATGGCAATCAGGATCATGCCGATCCCGCCCAGCGGGTTATTGTTGTCGCGGTTGCCGCCAAACATGCCGGCAAACATTGCGAAGTTGGCCAATGCGGAAATCGCCCCGGCGATGGTCGCGGTGATGGTCATGGTCAGGGTATCGCGGTTTTTGACGTGGGCCAGTTCATGGGCCATGACGCCAGCGATTTCGTTGCGATCAAGCAGTTTGAGCAACCCTGTGGTCGCCGCCACCGCCGCGTTTTCCGGGTTTCGCCCCGTGGCAAAGGCATTGGGCTGCGGGTTTTCAATCACATAGACTTTGGGCATCGGCAGGTCGGCATTGCGCGCAAGGTCACGCACCATCGCCACCAGTTCGGGGGCTGTTTTGTCATCGACCTGCCGGGCACTGCGCATACGCAGCAGCATCGCGTCCGAATTCCAATAGGCGAACACATTCATGGCGGCTGCAAACAGCAGCGCGATAATCATGCCCTGTTGGCCGCCAATCATCATGCCGACCGCGCCAAACAGCGCCGTCAATCCGGCCAGCAACAAACCTGTACGCACATAGTTCATGGTCGAAAACCCTTATCGACAAACATTCCGACCGAAAGATAAGGCGAAGTCCGGCCAAGGCAAGGGCCATCAGACCAAACTGAGATATGGCTCACATCAGAAAACCAAAACGGGGCCGACTTGCGTCAGCCCCGTTCGGGAATTTAAAACAGCCGGACCGGCGGGGTCGGGGGAAAAAGACGGTCCGGCTGTTTATGCAACGATATCGGTCACTCCGCAGGCTGGTGTGTTTCAGCCTCATCAAGTGAACGAACGTCGTTGCGCCGGCCAATCATGCGTACAAGAACATAAAAGACCGGGGTCAGGATCAGGCCAAATATCGTCACGCCCAGCATGCCCGAGAACACGGCAATACCAATCGCGTGGCGCATCTCGGCACCGGCACCACTGGACAGAACCAGCGGGACGACACCCATGATGAAGGCCAGTGAAGTCATCAGGATCGGGCGCAGACGAAGGCGGCTGGCCTCGATTGCGGCCTGAACGGTGCTGCGGCCCTGATGTTCAAGTTCGCGGGCGAACTCGACAATCAGGATGGCGTTCTTTGATGCCAATCCGGCCAGCACAAACAAGCTGATTTGGGTGAAGATGTTATTATCACCCCCGAACAGATAGACACCAAAGATGGCAGACAGGATGCTCATCGGGACGATCAGGATCACCGCCAATGGCATGGTCAGGCTTTCATATTGCGCCGCCAACACCAGGAACACGAGCAGGATACAGATCGGGAAGACAAAGATCGCTGTATTGCCGGCCAGGATCTGCTGATAGGTCAGCTCCGTCCATTCATAGGACATGCCCGGCGGCAAGGTTTCATCAAGGATCTTGGTGATCGCCGCCTGTGCATCGCCACTGGAGTATCCCGGTGCCGCGTTGCCATTCAGATCGGCAGAACGGAACGCGTTATAGCGCATTGCCGTATCCGGCCCGAATGTTTCGGAAACCGACAGCACAGAACCAAGCGGCACCATATCACCATCTGCGTTACGCGTTTGCAGACGCAGGATGTCATCGGGGCTTGAACGGTATGGCTTGTCTGCCTGTGCGATCACCTGATAGGTGCGGCCAAAGGCATTGAAGTCATTGACATACATCGACCCGAGATAAACCTGCATGGTCCGGAAGATCTCATCAACCGGGATGCCAAGTTGCTGGACCTTGGTACGGTCAAGCGTTGCCTGAAGCTGTGGTACGTTGATGTTATAGCTTGAAAACACACCGGTCAGTTCCGGTGCGGCCCATGCCTTGGCAAGGACCTGTTTCATCGCATCATCAAGCGCGCGATACCCCTGATCGGAACGATCCTGTACCTGAAGCTTGAAACCACCGACAGTGCCAAGCCCCTGTACCGGCGGTGCCGGGAAGATGGCGACAAAGGCCTCGTCAATCGCGCCAAATTTCTGCTGGAGCTTGCCGGCGATGGCAAGACCCGACAGATCATCGCTTTTGCGTTCGGCAAAGTCCGTCAGCGTGACAAAGACGATGCCGGCACTTGAGCTGTTCACAAAGCCGTTGATTGAAAGCCCCGGGAAGGCCACAGCACTTTCAACACCAGGTTCGCGAAGCGCGATGTCAGACATTTCACGAATGACGTCTTCGGTCCGGTCCAGCGTCGCGCCCTGCGGCAACTGGGCGAAGCTGACAAGATATTGCTTGTCCTGAAGCGGTACGAAGCCTGTCGGCAGGATCTGGAAGCCCTGATAGGTCAGGGCCAGAAGACCGACATAAAGCACCATCATGATGGCCTTTACACCCAGCAGGCGTTTCACACCACCGGCGTAAAGATCGGTGCTGCGGTTAAAGAAGCGGTTGAAGGCGCGGAAGAACCAGCCAAAGACAAAGTCCATCCCGCGTGTCAGCCAATCTTTTGGCCCGTCGTGACTGCGCAAAAGGACTGCTGACAAGGCCGGGCTCAGCGTCAGTGAGTTGACAGTGGAAATGATCGTGGCAATCGCGATGGTCAGGGCAAATTGCTGATAGAACTGGCCGGTCAGGCCGGAAATAAAGGCAATCGGCACAAATACACCGGTGATGACAAGCGAGGTCGCAATGATCGGCCCGGTGACTTCGCGCATGGCAGCAACCGTTGCATCACGCGGTGAAAGACCACGTTCGATGTTACGTTCAACGTTTTCGACGACGACAATCGCATCATCGACCACGATCCCGATGGCCAGGATCAAGCCAAACAGCGACAGCACGTTGATCGAAAAGCCCATCAGAAGCATCAGCGCAAAGGTACCGATGATCGATACCGGCACGGCCAGCAACGGAATGATCGAGGCACGCCATGTCTGCAAGAACACTGTCACCACGACAACCACAAGGGCGACCGCCTCAAGCAATGTCATGATGACCGACTTGATCGAACCACGGACAAACACGGTCGGGTCATAGACAATCGAGTAATCGAGATCGTCCGGGAAGTTCTGTTTGAGTTCTTCCATGGTGGCGCGGACGTTGCTTGAAATATCAAGTGCGTTCGAGCCCGGCGATGCAAAGATCGGGATTGCCACCGCCGGCTTGTTATCAAGCAGTGAGCGCAGCGCATATTGCTGGGCTTCCATTTCGATGCGCGCAACATCGCCCAAACGCGTAATCGTGCCGTCAGTTTCGCGTTTGATGATGATGTTTTCGAACTCTTCGGGGCTTTCCAGACGACCGCTGATATTGATCGGCAACTGGAACTGCACGCCAGTGTCATAAGGCGCACCACCAATGATGCCGGCTGCGACCTGTACGTTCTGGCTTTGGATGGCTGAAACCACCTCGCCCGCGGTCAGGTTACGTTCGGCAACCTTGTCGGGGTTGAGCCAGACACGCATGGCATAATCGCCCGAGCCAAACAGCCCGACCTGTCCGACACCGGTGATACGCGCCAGACGGTCACGGACATTCAGCGTCGCGTAGTTCCGCAAATACAGCATGTCATAGCGTTCATTGGGCGAACGCAAATGCACGACCATCGTCAGATCAGGCGAACGTTTGGACACCGTCACGCCAAGTTGGCGCACGATATCAGGCAGGCGCGGTTCGGCCTGTGAAACGCGGTTCTGGACTTTTTGCTGGGCCAGATCCGGGTCGGTGCCGATTTCAAACGTCACCGTCAGGGACAGATTGCCGTCGGTGGTGGCCAGTGAGTTGATATAAAGCATCCCCTCAACCCCGTTGATCTGCTCTTCAAGCGGGGAGGCAACGGTTTCGGAAATCTCGGCCGGGTTTGCACCGGGGAATTTGGCTTCGACCACGATCGAGGGCGGCACGACTTCCGGATATTCGGAAATCGGCAAACGCCACATGGCAATCAGGCCCGCCAACAAGATCAGGACGGACAGGACGCCAGCAAAGATCGGGCGATCCACAAAAAAGCGGGAAAGATTCTGCATGTTTTTCAGCCTTGCTTTAAAGCGCAGTCACACATCGATTACGATGCGGAGGCCTGCAGAATTTCCGGCGCGACAGGCATACCCGGCCGAACCTTCATGATGCCATTGACGATCACCAGATCACCTTCGTTCAGACCCGACGTCACAATGCGCATGCCATTGATCTCAGACCCCAGCGTTACCTGACGATAGGCAACCGTATTGTCGGGTTCGACAACATAGACAAACTTGCGGTCCTGGTCGGTGCTGACAGCTTCTGGCGAGACCAGGATGACGTTGCTTTTGGCCAATGTACCAACCTCAAGGCTGGCAAAGGTGCCGGGCAGAAGACTGCCATCAAGGTTATCAAACAGCGCACGGGTCCGGATGGTGCCGGTCCGCGGATCAATACGGTTGTCAAAGCTGTGCACGTGACCGGACACATGACGACCATTCGACAACGTCATATTGACCGGAATGGTTTGGGCCGCAGCATCGACTTTGCCGCTGTCGCCAAGACTTGCAAAGAAGGTCTGCTCATCCAGGTCGAAGTCGGCATAGATTTTACCGGTTGAGACAATCGTGGTCAGGACCGGGGCATTGGGGCCGGCATTGACCTGGTTGCCGACGGTCAGCTCAACCCGGCTGACACGGCCATTGATTGGTGCTTTGACATAAGCGTGATCAAGCTGGATTTCGGCCAGTTCAAGTTTCGCCCTGGCGCGGCTGACGTCACTTTGAGCAACCTGATGGGTGCTGAGACGTTCGTCATAGACGCGCTTGGAAACCGTGCCGTTGGAAACGAGCTTCTCGGCGCGTTCCTTTTCCTTTTTCGCCAGCGACAGGTTCTGCTGGGCAGCGGCCAGTTCGGCGCGGGCTTCGTCGACCGCGGCCTGATAACTGCGCGGGTCAATCACGGCAAGGATGTCACCCTCGTTGACCAACTCACCGTCTTCAAAAAGGATTTCGACAATCGCACCACTGACCTGCGGGCGCAGCTGGACTTCCTCGACCGCACTCAGACGGCCGGAAAAGTTGCTCCAGAGGCGGACAGATTGCGTTTTGACACCCGATACGGTGACCGGGGTTGCCGGAGGGGCTGCTTGTTCGGTTTGAACCGCGACCTCATCAGCGGCGGATCCGGTGATATGCAGACCATATCCACCGGCGGCAGCAACCAGCGCCAAGGCAGCAGCTGGCAGCAAAATTTTGCGTTTTGATCGAGACTGCATCATTCCATCTTCCAAATAGGTTACGCCGCGCACAGGCAGCACGTTTGGAAGAAAAATGGATACCGATCGGTATGTTTGCAAGTGAATTTAGAGAAAAAAGTGAACTATTTTCTCTGGACAACGAAATTTACAGAGGATTTACGCGGCTGTTTCCGCGTCTACATCCCTGTATTTGCACTGCAAATTAAGGATTCGGCAGATGCCGTTACGAATGTCAGACCGAACGGTATCAAGATCATTGAAAACCTGGCCATAGGTCAGCAAACCGTGAACATACTGGAAAATCAATCGCGCCAAAGTTGTGGCATCACCATCTTCACCCAGCATGCCCTCGCCTTTCAGGCCGCGCACCATGGACGCCAGATATTTGATCTGTTCTTCGGCAAGTTCGCGCGAACAGGCCTGGATCGGCTCATCTTCCGGGCCGACCTGACCACCGGCGGTGAAAATCGGGCAGACACAAACTTCGTTTTCCCCAGGGACGGCATAGCGTTCCTGCTTGTTGCAAATGAGCTCGATATAGCTGTTAAGCTGTTCAAGCGGCGGGACATCCGGGGAAAAGATGGCGCGAAGCTCGTCCTTGCCCTTTTCCCAGTGATGGCGGGCGGCTGCAGCAAACAGCTCTGCCTTGCTGTCAAAGTGATGATAGAACGCACCCTTTGTTACCCCGGCATGCTTGCATACATCACTGACGCCAACGTCGTGGTAACTGCGTGTTGCCAATAGCTCCATCGCCGTTTCAAGCAGCTTGATCCGGGTTTCTGTGGCGTTCCTCATAACATTAACCTGTTTTGTTTATATGTCTCAGATATACATACCGGTTGGTACTTTTCAAGGAATACACCGGCAATATTTTGATCCCATCATATAATAATGGCAGCAGAATGACAGGATTTCCCATTAATTTCCGTGATCTAGCGCAAATCGCGCTGCATCGCCTTTTTTGCCGTTAAGGCGGTATGTTTTCTCAACGACACTATGAGCACAGGCCATTGATTGAAAATAAAAGAAGGGCGCCCGTTGCAGGCGCCCTTCCAGTTTTTAAAACCAGGTCTTTCGACCCGTCACATCAGGCCCCGATCAAGGCGCGGATCTGACGGTTGGCCACCGTGATCATGGCAAGATCGATTTGACCGGCTGAACGCAGTTCATTGATCAGATCATCACAGCGTGCGCAACCACGCTGACGATCTTGCACCCAGATATCGACAAGGTCGGAACCGGACGAGCCTTTTTTGCCCGCAGCCAGAACCGAACGGGTCAGTTCGCGCTGATGCCCGAACAGATCGTCGATCACTGCAGCACGTGCCAGTTTCTGCCAATGGGTATCGGCTTCGATCGACTCGGCGGCAGAGCGCATCAAGCCCAACTGGAAACGTGCGCCGACTGCGAAATAGGTGGCCGACACTTCGATAACATCGCGACCGGTTGCCTCGGCGATACGAACCACGTCACAGATCGCCACCAACTGGGTTGCAGACGCCACACGCCAGGCGAGGTCGTCGGGAACACCTTGGGCGACCAGCGATTTGGCCTTTTGTTCCAGCGCCTTGCGTGCAGCAGCGTCCTCGGGGACGATTTCATCAAAGCTTTCAATCACCTTGGAAACCGCCGGGCGGAACATCTCGATCTTTGCGCCGACATTAAGCTCCTCGCAATTGCGCAGGAACCACTGGGTAACATCGTTCACCATGCGATTGATTTCGCGGAACATGCTGGTCTGAAGTTTCGCCAGCACGACGTTATCAAGCGCTTCGATGCCTTCCCACATTTCGCGCAGCCCAAAGACAGACCGCGTGATCAGATAACCGCGCGACACATCAACTGCCGACATGCCGGTGGCTTCCATCATGTCATGGACAAACGTGCCACCAACCCGGTTGACCAGACTGTTGGTGGCCACGGTCGCAATGATTTCGCGTCTCAGACGATGATTTGAAATTGCGCTTGCGTATTTCTTGCGAAGCGGTGTCGGGAAGTAGCGCACCAGTTCCTCGACCAGAACCGGATCATCGGGCAAATCGGACTCAAGAATTTCGTCATAGAGCCACAGCTTTGCATAGGGCATCAGAACCGAGACTTCCGGACGAGTCAGGCCTTCATGCGCGTTGGCACGACGGGTGAGTTCCTCGTCATCGGGAAGGTATTCAATTTCCCGGTTCAGGCGCCCTTCGCGTTCGAGCATGCGGATCAAACGGACCTGTGCATCAAGAATATCGGCCTTTTCCGCATCAGCATTCGAGATGGCCTGGCTTTGCAGATAGTTATCGCGCAGCACCAGTTCACCGACCTCGTCGGTCATGTCGACAAGCAACTTGTTGCGTTGCTTTTCGGTCATGTCGCCAGCCGCAACCACTTCGCCCACGAGGATCTTGATATTAACCTCGTGGTCCGAGCAGTTAACACCCGCCGCGTTGTCAATTGCATCGGTATTCAGGCGACCACCGGCATGGGCATATTCGATACGGCCCCGCTGGGTCGCACCAAGATTTGCCCCCTCGCCAATAACCTTTGCGTGGACTTCGCGACCATTGATGCGGATGGCATCGTTGGCACGGTCACCGGCATCGGCGTTGGTTTCAAGACTGGATTTGATATAGGTCCCGATCCCGCCAAACCACAAAAGTTCGACATCGGACTTCAGGATGGCCTTCATCATATCAGCCGGGGTGACCTTGCCACTATCCAGTCCGAGGACTTTGCGAACTTCGGGTGACGGATCAAGGGTCTTGGCCTTGCGATCAAAGATGTCGCCACCCTTGGACAGGACCTTCTTGTCATAATCGGTCCAGCTTGAACGCGGCATGTCAAACAGGCGTTTGCGCTCAGCAAAGCTTTTGGCCGGGTCCGGGTCAGGATCGACGAAGATGTGCATGTGGTTGAAGGCAGCAACGAGTTTGATCTGCTCTGACAGCAGCATGCCGTTACCAAACACGTCACCCGACATATCGCCGACACCGGCAACGGTAAACGGCGTGGTCTGGATATTCTTGCCCATTTCGCGGAAGTGGCGCTTGACCGACTCCCACGCACCCCGGGCGGTAATGCCCATTTTCTTGTGGTCATAGCCCTGTGAGCCGCCCGATGCGAATGCATCATCAAGCCAGAAGCCATAATCACGGGCAACGCCATTGGCGATGTCCGAGAAGGTCGCCGTGCCCTTATCAGCGGCAACAACCAGATAGGGATCATCATCATCCAGACGCACAACGCGTTTTGGCGGCACGATTTCACCGGCAACGATATTGTCGGTTATATCAAGCATCCCGCTCATCAGTGTCTTGTAGCAGGCAATGCCTTCCTCAAGGAACGCTTCACGCGTGCCATCGACCGGCGGACGTTTAACGACAAAGCCGCCCTTGGAGCCGACCGGGACAATAACCGCATTCTTGACCATCTGGGCTTTGACCAGACCGAGGATTTCGGTACGGAAATCTTCCTGACGGTCCGACCAGCGAATGCCGCCGCGGGCCACCGGACCACCACGCAAATGGACGGCCTCAACCCGTGGGGAATAGACAAATATTTCACGCCACGGACGCGGCAGCGGCAAATCTTCGATCACGGCCGAGTTGAATTTGACCGAAAGATAGGATTTCGGATTTCCATCCGCATCATGCTGGAAGAAGTTGGTGCGAAGGGTCGACTGCACCAGATTGAGGAAGGCGCGCAAGATGCGGTCTTCATCCGGGTTCATCACGTCTTCGAGGCGGCTGATGATATCAGCCTCAATCGCTGCGACCTCGTCGCCCTTGGCCGAATCGCGATCCGGATCAAAGCGCGCAATAAACAGCGACACCAGGGCGGACGCCAGCGCCGGATTGTTGGCGAGCGTCTTGGCCATATAAGCCTGCGAGAAAGCCGATCCGGTCTGGCGGGTATAGCGGGCATAGGCGCGCAGAATCACCACTTCGCGCCAGTTCAGATTGCCCAGCAGCACAAGGCGGTTAAACGCATCATTTTCAACTTCGCCATGCCAAATGCGGACAAACAGTTCCTGGAACTTGTTGCGCACATCATGGAGGCTGAACTCGCCGTCAACCTCGACCCCGAAATCATGGATGCGAACATCAATCCCGACGTCACGCGGACTGACCGTGAAGGGATTTTCGGTAATGACCTTAAGCCCCATATTCTCCAACATAGGCAGGACATCCGAAAGCGGCACCGGCGCACCGGGATTATAGATCTTGAAGCGCAGTTCATTTTCGGCAGCTTCGATCGGGCGATAAAGGTTTACCCGCAGGTCATTGGCATTAATGACCTCCTCGATGCGTTCAATATCAAGCTCGGCACTTTCGACCGTGAAGCGTTCACGATATTCCGTCGAGAAGCTTTCGCCATAACGACGGTGCAGCGCCAGGCCGCGTTCCTCACCCAGTTCACGCACAAGGACCTGACGCAGGGTATCGGACCAGTCACGGGCCACCTCGACCAGCTGGCGCTCGATATCAGCCACACTGTATTCGGGAAGCTCGCCCGGGTTGGTTTTGACCAACAGGTGCAAGCGCGCAAGCGGGCTGTCGCCGATCAGGGTGTAGTGCGCCGTGACCTTGCCATCAAAGGCGTTTTCAATCACGGTCTGGAACTTCAGGCGCAGCTTGGTTGTAAAGCGATCGCGCGGGCAGAACAGCTGACAGGAGACGAACCGTTCAAACGCATCGCGGCGCACGAACAACGCAATGCGTTGACGTTCCTGCAGATGCAGGATGCCCATGCACGTATGATACAGATCGTCCAGATCGACCTGGAACAGCTCGTCACGCGGATAGGTTTCCAGAATGTTGACCAGTGCCTTGCCATCGTGACTTGCTGGCGGGAAACCGGCACGTTTGACGGTTTCGGCAAGCTTCATACGCAGAAGCGGGATCAGACGCGGGGACAGGTTATAGGCGACCGAAGTAAACAGGCCGACGAACAGATGCTGACCAACGACCTTGCCCTTGGCATCGAACTGTTTGACGACAATCGTATCAAGATGCACAGGACGGTGAACCGTCGACTGCTTGTTGGCCTTGGTCACCATCAGCAGGTTCGGCTTGGCGACGAAATCCTGGACCTCGGCTGAAAGGTTGCCAATCTGGCGCAACTCATCAAAGACATGGGTTCCTTCGCGCGACAAAATGCCGAGCTGATTTTTGACCTCGACATCCACCGGGCCCTTTTTGCCAGCATTTTTAAAGCTGTATTCCCGGTAACCCAGGAAGGTGAAGTGGTCATTGTGCAGCCATCCAAGGAAGTCCTGCACTTCGCGACGGTCCTCGTCTGGCGCGCCTGCCTTGACGTCGCCAATCTCATCAAGAACTTCGGTGACCTTTTTAAGCATCGGCTGCCAGTCGCGCACAGCAAGTGCGACGTCGGTCAGACTGTTTTCAAGTGCGTCATGGACCTTGGCCAGAACGTCCTTGTCGGTCTGCTCGTCGATTTCGACATGCATGACCGATTCACGCGGATCATTGGTTTCTTCAACGCTGGCAACGCTTTGCAATTCACCCTTGTCATCACGGGCAATGCGCATGATCGGGTGGATGACAAGATGAACGGTCAGATCAAGTTCATGCAGGGCGGCTGTCACCGAGTCCACCAGGAACGGCATATCGGTATTGTTGATTTCGATCACCGTGTGATCAGACGTCCAGCCATGTTCTTCGAGATCGGGGTTATAGACCCGGATTTTGGCCGTATCAGCCGAGGGGCGCTTTTGCGCGAATTTGTAAAGTGTAAGTGCCGCGCCATAAAGCGAGTCGACCGAGCGACCCGCCATGTCGTCAGGCGGAACATCCTTATAAAAAAGGCGAACGAATGCTTCTGCACCCTTCGCCGTTTCACCAGACATTCGTTGATGGATCTTTTCGACAACCTTGTCGATGACTTCCCGCTTTGGGTCGCCGTTTCGGGCTTTCATGACCAATTTCCCTTTTTCCCGGCTCTGTTTACCAGAACCGAAACACCGATCTTTGCGACCGGTGTCACACACCACTGATTCAGGGTCTGAACCCAATTAAATGCTTAAAATGGTCGCGAAGCATTTGTGCGGATATAAGGAGCTTTACCGAAGAAAGGCTTGCTGCCTTTCAAGGTGAAACGACGCGATAGCCCGTGCAAATGCTTCCGATCCGAGTGACATCGGGACAACCTGCGACCTGCGTCGTCAACCTCCTTGCCCAGGAAGAACCCTGCGCTGCGGAGCCTTCCTAGCACGCCTTGCTTGTTCTGATGCCATTTCAAACATTTAGTTGGGGTCAGACCCTTTCATTATTTGGGAAGGAAAGCAGGAATTTCCACCATAGACCCACCTGGAAATCCCCTGTGTCCCTTCACGCTTACACATAACGGATCATCTGCCTAAAAACTATGCTTCTGCACAAAAAAAATTCATTTAACCAATAAGCTAGCCTTTGGTCGCCAGATCGTCGGTGGACATCAACTGTCACAGAATTTTGCACTTTTTTGCGGCGCAAAACCCGCTACACTTTGAAATACGCCCCGATTTGAGAATTTCTTCGCACTCGCACATGATCCGAAAGGAACCACGGCATGCTTGAAGGCAAAAAAGGGCTAATCGTCGGAATTGCCAATGAAATGTCCATCGCCTGGGGCTGCGCGCGCGTTTTCAAGCGCGAAGGTGCCGACATCGCGGTGACCTATTTGAACGACAAGGCAAAACGCTTTGTCGAACCATTGGCCAACCAAATCAATGCCCCGATCTTCGTACCACTTGATGTCCGCAATGAGGCACAGGCAGACGCGCTGTTTGCCGAGATCGAACAAAAGTGGGGAAAACTTGATTTCGTGCTGCATTCGATCGCCTTTGCCCCGGCAGATGACCTGCACGGGCGGGTAACCGATTGTTCACGCGACGGGTTTCTGGCGGCGATGGATATATCGTGCCATTCGTTTGCGAGGCTTGCCAAACGGGCAGAGCCATTGATGCGCGATGGCGGTGCGCTTTTGACCGTGACTTATATGGGATCGGAGCGCGTGATTGATCACTATGGGGTCATGGGGCCGGTCAAGGCAGCCCTTGAAAGCACGACTCGCTATATGGCGGCCGAACTGGGCCCGAAAGGCATTCGCTGCCATGCAATTTCACCCGGGCCGCTTTTAACCCGCGCAGCATCCGGGATTGCCGAATTTCAACATCTGATGGACCAGGCTACTGATCGCGCGCCGTCCCGTCGCCTGGTGACAATTGATGAAATTGGCGAATTGGCTGCGTTTTTAGCCAGTGACCGGGCAAAATCGTTGACCGGTGATGTGGTGCATATTGATGGTGGCTACAACATCATGGGCTGAGCCACGGGTTAGCAACGCAGGCTAGCGTCGCTTGATCGCATCCTCGGCCTTGGGGGCGACGCGCTTGATCTGGCGCGCCAACGCAAGTTTGGCTTCGGCATCCGGGTCGGGTGCGACAGCGGCAAAAAGATCGGGGACATCCCCACCATTGATTGCGATCATGCGGGCATCGGTTTCCGCCTGACTTTCAACACGGCCATCGACCAGATGGCAAAGATCGAACCCGGCATCTTTCAGGGCCGGTGTAATCAGAAGCGTGCGATGACAGTCCAGCGGGTCCTTTTCGGCACACATCAGACAGATGCGATATTTTTCCGCCCCCGAAACCAGCCGTTCGATCCCCGATTTGAAATCAGGCCGATCTGCCATCAGGCCATAATCAAGTTGTCCATCAGGATAAAGTTCAGGAACTTGCGGTTTCCCGCCCATCACATCACCCATGAACACATAGGCAATACCATTTTCCCGAAGGAACGGCCCGAAGCTGTCAGAGTCGAATGCCGTCCAATAACTTGATCGTTTGAAGGTCCGAATATCGGCGACCGCCGTGATGCCGTGGGCCTTGAAAAGCGCAAGCAGGCTTTCACGGTCATGGCCCGCATAGCCGACTGTGTAGATCAGGCGCCCTGATGACGTGGATTTTGCATTATTCGGATCAGACATCACAGAAGCACACGACAATTCGCATTTGCTTGCAAGCGCGAAACAGTCGACAGCCTTGGCCCCAATGCAAAAAGACCGCCCCGAAGGACGGCCTTTTAAAACTTTCATCATGGAGCGGGCGAAGAGATTCGAACTCTCGACCCTAACCTTGGCAAGGTTATGCTCTACCCCTGAGCTACGCCCGCATCATCATGAAAGCGATGATATGTGAAACCGGTCTGATGGAGCGGGCGAAGAGATTCGAACTCTCGACCCTAACCTTGGCAAGGTTATGCTCTACCCCTGAGCTACGCCCGCGTTCATCAGATTGTTTCTGCCCCTGTGGAGCGGCGCGGATAATAGCCCAACAAAGAGCGATTGCAACCCTTTTTTCTTTGAAATCGCGACATCAGGAATTTTGGCGGTTTTCCTTGACTTTAAGCGTCCCAATTGTCGAAATCCGACCCAATTTATGCAAATTTGCGTCCGGTTTTGAACTTGGTTATCTTTTGGCGCACAGCCACAAGGGAAAGAGCATGAGTGATCCATCAACCCTGCTTTTCGATCATCTGGCCAAATTGGGTATCGAAACGAAAACACATGAACACGAACCGTTGTTTACGGTTGAGGATTCGCAGGCACTGCGTGGTGACCTGCCGGGGCTTCATTCCAAGAACCTGTTTGTCAAAGACAAGAAGGGCGCGTTGTGGCTGGTGGTTGCCGAGGAAGAGACTGAAATCCGCATGAACCACCTGCACAAGCGGCTGGGATGCGCGCGCCTGTCGTTTGGCAAGCCGGAGCTTCTGATCGAAACGCTTGGCATAAAACCGGGGTCCGTCACCCCCTTTGCATTGCTCAATGATCGGGACCGCAAGGTCAACTTGGCCCTTGATGCCAAGCTTGCCAACGGGGATCTGTTGAACTTTCACCCCTTGCGAAATGACCGCACCACGACAATTTCCTCGGCAGACCTGTTAACCTTCATCGGCTCACTTGGTTATGAGGCGATGATCATTGATTTTGATGCCGAACCCGCCGCGGCTGATGATAAATGAACCACGGACATCTGAGGTAAGCCCTTAAATCTTCTTATATTCAAGTATAAGTGACACGCAATATCACATGGCTGCCTCTTGTCGTCCGGGCATGGCGGTATCATCTAGAATTCAGAATTAGCGAGTGAACAATAATGTCGATCATTCTTGATGCGAATGCGCCGGATGGCGCCACCACCCAAAATCAGGATTCTGACCTGATCAAGGACAGCAGTGTCGAAACCTTCGTCCAGGACGTTATCGAACCATCGATGGAAGTGCCGGTGGTTGTCGATTTCTGGGCGCCATGGTGCGGTCCGTGCAAAAGCCTGACACCGGTGATCGAAAAAGTCACCCGTGAGGCTGGCGGGCG
>NZ_DCAO01000044.1:22147-23835 GCF_002311515.1 Thalassospira sp. UBA1131 | reverse complement strand
ATCCAGTCGGTACCGACCGTGTACGCATTCAAGGGCGGCCGCCCGGTTGATGGTTTTCAGGGTGCGCAGCCCGAAAGCGAAGTGCGCGCATTCTATGAAAAACTCGCCGGTGGTCCGATTGAAAGCCCGATCGAGGGACTGCTTGAACAGGCGAGTGCCGCACTTGCAGAGGAAAACTTTGAAGCAGCCCATGGTCTTTATGTCAGCGTGCTTGAACGCGAACAAGACAATGAAACCGCAATTGGCGGCATGATCCGTTGCATGGTGGGCATGGATGAAGTTGAAGAAGCCCGCCACTTCGTTGACAACATGTCCGATGTTGATCGCCTGAAGGCACCTATTGCAGCCGCGATCAGCGCGCTTGAACTGGCCGAGACCGGGGTTTCGGGTGAAGACCTTGAAGCTGCGCGCGCCAAGGCAGAAGCCAACCCGAACGACCCGCAGGCGTTGTATGATTACGGCATGGCCTGTTTTGCCAAGAACAAGCGTGAAGAAGCGGTCAATGCCATGATCACCATCATTCGCACCAACCGCGAATGGAACGAGGATGCAGGACGCACCCAGCTCCTGAAGTTTTTTGAAGCCTGGGGTCCGATGGACCCTGCCAGCGTCGCCGGACGCCGTGCATTATCGACGGTATTGTTCTCATGAGCATATGCGGCCCCTTTGATCCTGAACTTTCGGACCTTCCGGAAACCATGCCGGTGTTCCCGCTAAGCGGTGCACTTTTGCTGCCGCGCGGGCATTTGCCGCTCAATATCTTTGAGCCGCGCTACATGAATATGATCACGGATGCGCTTGGACAGGACCGGATGATCGGGATGATTCAACCCCGACCGGATCAGCGTAACGCCTATTTCATGGACCCGGATCGCCCGGAGATCTTTTCGACAGGATGTGCGGGCCGCATTACCGCCTTTAGCGAAACCGACGATGGACGGTTTCTGATCACGCTCACGGGTGTCTGCCGATTTACCGTGATCGAGGAATTGCCCGAAAATTCCGGTGGATATCGCCGGGTGCGTGGCGATTTCGCACCGTGGAAAAAGGATCTGACCACACCCAAGGATGACGATACGCCGATCAATCGTGATCGCCTGCGCATGGCGCTTGACGCCTATTTCGCGCAACATTCGCTGCAATCATGCTGGGACACACTGGCTGACAGCGATGATGAAATGCTGATTACCACCATTTCCATGGGCTGTCGCCTAAGTCCGCTTGAAAAACAGGCTTTGCTCGAATGCACAACGCTGTATGATCGCGGCGATATGCTAACGTCGTTGCTTGAAATGGCGGTCCATGCCGATCCCAAGCACGCACACAGCAATGCCAACTGAACATACTTGCCGCCGCACACGGCAAATCCAACCCGAAGGCTGAATTGATGACCGCGACCCATAGCCCGGTAGACCCGAAACTTCTTGAAATCCTTGTCTGTCCGGTGACCAAACAGGCGTTGGAATATGATCGTGAAAATAACGAACTAATCAGCCCGAAGGCCGGTCTTGCCTATCCGATCCGCGACGGCATTCCGATCATGCTGCCCGACGAAGCCCGTGCCATCGAAGACTAAGGCAAAGGTTGCCTGACATTATGTCCAGCGACGGTTTTACGCCTGCTTTCACCCCGGTTGAAATCAACTATCTGCGTGATGAGCGCATTCTGGAAATCATCTGGGATGACGG